>CAYGWN010000001.1:0-26037 GCA_964353765.1 uncultured Methanoregula sp.
AAGACCTGAAGCAGTATGCAGCCCGGTACCGGATCACGCTGACCGGTGAGGGCGGTGAATACGAGACTTTTGTGGCCGATGCACCGTACTTCTCCCTGCGGATTGAAATTGTCACCGCAGAAAAAGAATATGCAAATTACCGGGGCATCTTCCGGATAACCGGTGCACGGCTGGTGGAGAAATGATACTCCTCGTGGACCTCTGCTACCGGGAACATTCTCTCGGGTACGAGGAGTTCGTCCAGCCAATCGCCCGGATTGTCCACGGTCAGGGAGAAGAAGTCTCCACCCTCCATTATGCCCGGGATCCCGGGAGAGTTGCGGCCGGGTGCGACGGGGTTGTCCTCTGCGGGACACCGCTCCGGGACAATGCTTTCCTCTCGCAGCGGGAGGCGTTCGCCTGGCTGGCAGACACAGAGCTTCCGGTCCTCGGCATCTGTGCCGGTATGCAGGTTCTCTCCCTCACCTCAGGTGGAGAGGTGTTTCCCTCGACCGGGATCGGGATGACAGATATCCGGGTCACTGCCCGGGACCCGCTCCTTCCGGCCGTTGCGGCATTCCCGGCCTACGAGCTCCATGGAAATGCCTGCACGGTGCCTCCCGGTTTTGTATCCCTTGCTGAATCTGACCGGTGTGTACAGGTGATCCGGCATCACCACCGCCCGGTCTACGGGGTGCTGTTCCATCCTGAAGTGAGAAATGAGTGGGTAGTGGAGCGGTTCCTCTCCTCCTTCTGCCGGTGAACTCTTACCGGTGGACAACCAGCCCGTTCTCCTCGGCAATCCCGGTAAGGCACGAGGCCAGGTAGAGCGCCTGGCTCCTGGTCATGCCGTAGGTATTGAACTTCCATACCTTGGTTGCTCCGGGGATGATCCCGGCAACACCCCGGTCCTTCAATGCTCCAGAAAAGAAGTATCCCCTCTTCTTATGGGTTCGTGCCACCCGGTCAAAGGACCCCGTGGTATCAACCCGGGTGAGGGTATGCTTCCGGGGATACTCGCTCTGGATGACGGTCCCCTCTACCGACCGGAGTGCATCCACCACCAGGTTCCCGTTGTCAAGCTCCTGGTCCCATAGCCCGACCCGCTCCTTCACGCGGGGAAATGAGGCCATCATGCCCATCAGGGTCACGCCCATCAGGGTGCAGCCCATCAGCCCGATCTCCTTGATACCAAAGGTCCTGCCCGTGACATCAGTCCTGGTGGTGGTGGTCCGGAAGACTTCGCCGGCCCGTTCAGCGCTGGTGGCAAGGACGCCGGAAGGAGCCGGTGCGGCCATGCTCTTGTGGCCTGACCCGACCACGAAATCAGCACCGAGTTCTTTCCCGTCGACGGGCAGGATGCCGATGCTATATGCGCCGTTATAGAGCACGGGTATATCGTACTGGCGGGCAACCCGGGCAATATCCCTGACCGGGTGACAGTTACCGTACTGGTAATCGTAGTGGTCGATGAACAGCAATACAGGAGACCGTCCGAACTCCCGGGTCACCGCCTCGATTTTTTCTCCGGCAGCATCCGGGGTGATGCGGTTGTCCCCGTCCTTTGGGACCTCCCTGATAACCCCGCCCCTGCCCTCAATTGCCAGTACCTCGGTATAGTGGGCGAGGGCTGTGATCAACACCGGGTCTCCTTTCACTACATACGTATCGGCAACAGCCTGGAATCCCCGCCGGGCCCCGGGCACTACGCGGGCGACATCCATATTGACAAATCCGGCGAGGTCCCGGTGGAATTCTGCGATGGGGGGAGCCGTGATATAGTCAAGCCGGAACGGCTTCCTGCACTGGTCACAGACCGAATAGCCGTCGCCGTAGGCGATGATGGCCTTCATAGCATCCGCGGTCAGCCTCCCCCCGACCTGGATGGGGTCGATATTGATGAAGGATTCATCGACATCCCGGACATCGATCCGGCCGGTGCACTTCATGGCGTCAGCTCCTCCCTGAGAACGGCCACCGTTCCCTCCAGCTGACTCAGGAGGCTCCGGACCTGCTCCTTCTGGTGTTCATCAAGGGCATGGCCTGGTGCAGTCTCCCGCAGCATGCACCGGATATCGGTGAGGATGAAGAAACCCTCGAAAAGTGCGTCAACAGCCCGTTTTGACACCAAATCACCATACTAATATTACAAAGGGACTATAAGATAGCTTATCACGCCGGCAGCATTACCTTCACCACGCGTGGGCCTCCTTTATGCAGTCCCCCTGAAGAGGAAAGGAGAGAGATGAAGATCGCACACATCGCTGACACTCACCTCGGCCTTGCCCAGTTCCAGAGAATCGACCCAGATTCGGGAGCAAACCTGCGGGAGCGGCTCATCTATACCAATTTTCTCTCTTCCATCGACAGCATCATCAGCAGGAAACCCGATGTGCTGGTGCATGCCGGAGACCTCTTTGACCAGGTCCGCCCGAAAACCATGGCTTATACCACCGCCCTTGAAGCCCTCGAGCGGCTCTCTGATGCCGGCATCCCCCTGGTGCTCGTGGCCGGAAACCACAGTATGGCCAAGACCCGGTACACGCCGTCCCCGTTCAGGGTCCTCGAGTTCCACCGTGCTACACTCCATGCTGCGTATGCATACCGCTACGAGCGGGCTGAGATCGGTGACTGCATCTTCCACCTCATCCCCAACATGCTCCGGACCGGGGATTACCGGGCAGCCTATGATGAGATTACCTGCCACCCCGGCATGGCCAACGTGCTCGTCACCCACGGACTGGCCACTACGCTCTGGGACCGGCGCCTCTACACGGTCTCTGAACATGCCATCGATTCCACCATGCTCTCCGGAGGGTTTGACTACATCGCTCTCGGGCACTACCACGGTCAGGAGCAGGTCGGGACCCACGCCTGGTACAGTGGATCCGCCGAATACCTGACCTATGGCGAGATAGCCGATACCAAGGGGGGGCTGTGGGTAGATACCGGGAGAGGGACGGTTGACCACCTGGACCTCTGCCAGACGCCGATGCTGGACATCGGTACCCTTGACTGTAGTGATGAGCCTGCCCGGGCGATTCCCGGCAGGATCCTGGCAGCGCTCGAGGCAGCATCCCCTGCCTCCCTGTCCATGGCACAGGTTACGGTCATCTGCCAGGACCGCGAGCGGGCAAAAGCGATCGATCACCAGGCATTGGCCGGTGAACGGGAACGGCTCCTTGACCTGCGGGTGCGGACCATCATCAGGGAAGAGGACACCCCGGCCCCCGAACCCCGGGATCTCCAGGCCGTCGATTACCTGACCGAATTTGAAACATTTCTCTCCCGCAAGAACCTTCCTCCCCGGGACGATATGTTTATCCGGCGGGAAGGGAGGGCTGCCCTGCTCCATGCCCTGCAGGAGGAAGCTGACCATGCTCCTTGAACGCCTGGTGTTGTCAAATTTCAAGCGGTTCCGTGAGGCAGATATCCGGTTCCGCGATGGGATCACCGGGATTGTCGGAAACAACGGTACCGGCAAGAGCAGCATCGTCGAGGCGATCCTCTTTGCCCTCTACGGGGTAAAAGGGACGGGGGTAAACAGCGACTACATAGTCTCCTCGTTTGCAGGGCTCCACGACTTCTGCGAGGTCCGGCTTGATTTCAGCATTGGGGGGTACGAATACTCGGTGCTCAGGAAATTCAGGAAAGGCACGCACGATGCCTCCCTCTTTTTCAGGCCGGAGCGTTCCGATGAAGAGATGAAGGAACTGGCCAAATCGGTCAGCGAGGTCATGGCAAAGGTCCAGGAGATCATCGGCATGGGGCCGGCAGACTTCAGGAATACCATCTATGCAGCCCAGAAAGATCTCCTCACACTCCTTGAGAACCAGCCCCATGCCAGGAGGGAGTGGTTCATGAAAGCACTCGGTATCGAGTTTCTCCGGAACCGGAGTGACGAGCTGCTCAGGGAGCGGGTTGACCGGACCGACAACCTCCTCCGCATTGCCCGGGCAAAATCTGAAACTCTCGGTGCCGAGGAGGATATCGCCCGGATCGAGGAGTACCGGCATGAATATGCCTGCCGGGAAACCGAAGAAAGGGAACTTTCCGCCAGGAGGGAGACACTACGGGCAGTCAGCGAGAAGCTTGAAGAACTGCGTGCGGCAGAGCAGGCGCTCGGGTTTGCATCGCGGCAGCTGGTATCAGAAGAGGAGATGCTCCGGGCCCTGTCCGCTGAACGGGATCGCCATACCCTTCTTGAGGCCCGGATGAGGGAGTACCGGAACCTTGAGCAGGACCTGGCCCGGCTCAGGGAACGGGAACCCCGCTTCCGCGAACTGACCGATGAGATACGGAACCTCGGGGCAGGGATTGAAACCCGGATGAACCGCTGGCACCAGGTCATGGACGAACTTGAATCGTTCATCCCTGCAAAGGAAGATCTGGCAGGCCTCGCAGAGACGCCGCGCCTTCTTGATGAGAAGAGGACCCGGGAGCGGGCACTGCTTGAGGCACGAAACCTTGATGCCTCCCGGAAAGAACTCCGGGCCCGGTCCCGGGAAGTAATCAGCCTCATCAGGGAAAAAGAGGAGCGAATCAGGGAATACGACGAACGGCTCTCCGGGTATCCCCGCCTGATTGCTGAGATAACAGACGCTGAGAAGCAGCAGAAGGAGACTGAATGGCAGCAGGCTGATTTTTCTGCACGGCTCACCGCAATCCTTGAGGAGCAGGCGACCCTTGAGGCTGATAATGACCGGGTCGAAACGGCGGGGCCTGCAGGGACCTGCCCGCTCTGCCAGCAGGTCCTCGGGGACCATTATGAACCGCTGACCCGGGAGATAGAACAAAAAATACGCTCCAGGAAAGAGGAGGAGCACCGGATAAGGGCAGCAATGGAACAGGTCCTGCAGAGATCAGAACATTATGAAAAAATGCTCCGGTCAGGGAGGAACAAAAAGGAGGAGCTGGATAGACTGCGGCTTACGCTGGCTGATCTGAAAGCAAGGAAAGAGTCCGATGAATCGGCCCTCGCGGGGATCATGGCAGAGATCTCCCGGAGAGAAGACGGGCTCCGCGGCCTTGGTACTGAGGGCTATGATCCTCTCGTGCACCAGAATCTTACCGGAGAGATAACCCGTCTTGAGGCTGCGATGGATCGGAGGGGCCGGATCCTGGCCATGCTCCAGCGGGAGCCAACCCTGGAGGCTGAACGCGATCTGCTGGTCGACGAGCTGCAAAAGATCCGGGAGACTCAGCTTATCCGGAGGGTAGAGCAGGACCAGGCCGGGTATGATGATGCCGGACGGCAGCGGCTGGAGACAGCCCTTCAAACCCTCCGGCCGGTACGCGATGAATACATCAGCCTCACCGATCGGCTTTCCCATGAACCTGAGATCATTGCACGGCGGGATGCAGCTTGCCGGGAGCAGGCTGCAGAGTATGAGCGGGTGGAGAGGGTAAAGGCAGGCCTGGCAGCCATGGGGTGGAGCGGTGAGGCAGCACCGGATGTCAGGGCAGTCCTGAACAACACGGAAGAAGCCCTGCGGGTCTGCACTGCTGAAAAGACCAGGATTTCCGAGCGGATCTCCCGTATTTTATCTGTCATGGAACAGCTCCGGGCCGCTCAGGACGAGATCGCCCGTCTCCGGGATGAACTTGAACTGGTGCGGGCGACCCGGAAGGTCGTGGCAGAGTACATCATCTACCTGATGCAGGTGGTCCGATCCCGGATCGAGGGGGATGTCAGCCGTATTCTCGGGGAAATCACGGCAGGCAGGTATGACCGGGTCCTCCTTGACGAGGATTTCAACCTGCTGGTTCGTGACTTTGACAATGACTACCCGGTTGAACGTTTCAGTGGCGGAGAGCAGGACGACATTGCCGTGGCCCTCCGCATCGCCCTCTCCCGGTACCTGGCCGCTCTCCACCGTGTCCCTGAAAGCACCTTCCTAATCTTCGACGAGATTTTCGGGAGCCAGGACGAGGAACGCAGGAACAGCCTTCTCCTTGCCCTCCGGTCGCAGGAGGCATATTTCCCGCAGATCCTGCTCATCTCGCATATTCCCGAGATGCAGGGAGAATTCGCAAACACCCTGCTGGTGGAGCTCGGGAGCGACCAGGCCAGCAGGATAACGGAGGGCGCCCAGTGAACCCCGGGTCAGGGTATGAGGATTTCCTGGAGTCCACCGCATCACGGATCCGCAGGATGTTCCCGGAGAATATCGGCGAGCTGTTTGAACAGCATGCCGGGGTATCACCCGGTGCGGTGAACCGGATTGTCCCTCTCAGGAATGCCGCCCTTGGCGCCGTTGACGGGAGCAATACCGCGTTCCTCGAATCAGGGAGCCTGACCATCTCCGGAGTGAGGGCCGGGGCAGTCCTGTTCCGGGATGGGGAGACCGAACGGAGGCGGACCCCGCTCTTCCTGGTCTTTTCCGGAGGCAGCGACTCAGCAGGGGATTTTTCACGGATGTACGCGGAATGCTTTGGAAATGAACCGATCAAGTCTCTTGAAGGAGATGACGTGAACCTGGTGGCATCCCTCGCCAGGGATACCCTTGAGTACTGGGTTGCCCTGCAGATCCTTGATCCCCTGGAGCAGGGCGATCTCCTGGTCCTCGATGGGGCGCTCCGGGTTTCTCACGAGAGCCACAACCCGGTACTTGCCGGCCTCCTCGGGCAGGCCTGCCGGAAAGGTGTTGTACCCGCCGCGGTCGCCAAGAGGACATCTGCCACCTTTGCCGGCGGCTACCCTCTCCTGCCGGCAGTATCCTCCTATACCGGGATGGCAGGGATCCCCTCTCCCTGGTGGATGAAGGTGGATGAGGGAATCCTCGACCAGACCCGGTTCTCCCAGTGGCAGCATGGTGAGGTGTATATTGCTTCTCTCCACCCGTACCATCCGGTTCCGCTCAAGGTCGAGCTTCCCCGGGGATTATCAGCACGGGAGGCCGGACAGGCGATGGCAATCCTTGCCGGATGTGCTGATGACGGGAGAATACCAGGCTACCCCTATCCCCTCCTTGACGCACACCGGACGGTGGTAATCAGCGAGGCAGTTGCCGGCCAGATCAGACAGGATATCCTGGCTGCACTCTCCCGGCAGGGATTTGACAGTTCGAACTACGCGGTGATGTTTGGGGATTACCATGATGAATTTCGAAGATACTGACGGGAGGGACCGGTCGAAATTCCGGCTCATCGGCAGGAGCGTGCTCTCCTACCGTTTCATTGTCCCCCATGATGAGACGCTCTTTGTGGGGGAGATTGTAAAAATCGCTGACCTGGAGAAAGGATACACCTTCTTTGCAAAGATTTCGGACCTGCTCCATGAGAGCAACTTTGCCGATGACCGGTGGGATACCCGCCCGTTCTCCGAGCGGTTCTATCGCCTCGGTGATGACGTCTTTGTAGGGGTGGATGCCATCCCGCTCGGGTATGTCGATGAAACCGGGACGTTCCGCAAACCCCGGACCCTCCCCACAAAGTTCTCGCGGGTGGAGATTCCCCAGGCCCATGATCTCTCCTTCCTGACCCGGGTGATGGGGGATATCGAGGTGGGGATGATGAAGAGTGGGCAGGAGGTCATCAGGGATGTACCGGTCAAGATCCACAGTGATGTCCTTCCCCAGCACATGGGGGTCTTTGCCACCACCGGGATGGGCAAGAGCAATTTCATGAAGGTCTTCTGCGCCTCCTGCATGCATGAGCAGCAGTTCGGGCTGCTGGTCGTGGATCCGCACGGTGAATACCTGCTGGGAGGCAGGTCATCCACAGGTTCCCCCACTCTCGGGCTCCTCCATTACCATGGCGGAAGAGAGGGACTTGTCGTCTTTTCCAGCCGGAATGACGACCAGCGCAGGAGACACGGGCTTAATGCCCTCTCCCTTGAGTATGATGACTTCCGTATCTCTGATCTCTCCATCCTGTACGATCTCTCACTCCCCCAGCGGGATATCGTGGATGCCCTCACCGATTATTCCGGAAGCGAGGTGATCGGGTTCTTCGACCGGCTTGATCCGGAATCCTTCACCGCTGACTCCCACCGCAGCATGAACGGGGGAGACCGGGAGATTGCCTACCGGCTCCGGACCTCCCACCCCGGTCCGCTGCGGGTCATCAAACGACGCCTTGAGAATCTTGTCAAGGGGAACCGCAGGTTCTTCCGCGACCGCGGCTCATCACTTCCCGAGATCCTTGACCATCTCCACCACAACCGCGTGGTGCTGGTCGACATCCCCGGCATGAGTGAACGGAGCGAACTCTTCGTCCTTTCCATCATCACCCGGATTATCCTTGACAGGCACCGGGAGACTTCGGAAAAGTTCGGGATATATGAGGAGCAGGAGGAGGAGCTGTCACGGGTACTCATCACCATCGAAGAGGCCCAGCGGGTGCTCGGGACGGGGGGTTCCTCCACCCAGGTATTCAGGGAGTGTGCCATGGAAGGCCGGAAGTTCGGTGTAGGGCTCTGTGTGGTGACCCAGCAGCCGAAGAACATCGATGCCAAGGTCCTGGCCCAGATCAACACGTTTGTCATCATGGGTCTCGGGGACAAGGGGGACCGGGAGATGATTGCCGGCAGTGCGAAGCAGGATCTCTCCCGCATGGATACCGAGATCCAGACCCTTGAGCAGGGGGAGGCGATCATCAGTTCGCTCCGCATTCCCTTCCCGGTGAGCACCCGGATCCACCTCTTTGAAGACTACCTTTCCCTTCTGGACGGGGAACAGAAGAAGAATATCAGGGCCGGGTTGAAAACCGGGTTTTAACCTGGAGATGAAGGGTTATTTCCCTTCAGCCTTTTTCAGTTCGATCTTCTTGCCGATCTTCCTGATGGAGACACAATTGATGATCGGGTCTCCGCCTACCACATACCGCTTCATTACCAACCCAAGGATCTCGACCACGTCTCCCTCGCGGACCTTTTCCTGGGGCGAGGTGAACATTTTTACCGAGATCTCCCCGCTCCGATCAGCAACCAGGTACTGGGGCCGGTTCAGGAACTCGAAGTAGACCCGTTCGACGACCCCTTCAATCTTTACCGGGTCACCGATCATGTTCGGGTTGATCAGCTTGATCCTTACCGGGCGGGCATCCCGTTCATAGACAGGTTCCAGTCCTGCATACTGGCTCTGGCTCATGTAGTTGAGCGCCAGCGGGATAATGAGGAGCAGGATGAGTGTGGGAATGCCCCAGACAAGGACCTGCCAGCTGCCGGTAAAGTAAAACGTAATCAATAAAAGGATGGTGAAGACCACAAACACCGCGATGGCGATGATTGAGATCTTCGGCCGGACCGTTCCTATTTTCATCAAATCCCGTTACTTGAGGGCGGCGATCTCCTTCCGGAAGGCAACCCAGTAGATGACACCCACGAAGAAGAGTGCCCCGATGATGTTGCCTATAGTGACAATGATCATGTTGTTCACCCAGAAACCGACCCAGTTCAGGTTGGAAAACCCTGCAGCTGTTGAAGCTGTGGCGAGCTGTGCCGGGGTTGCAACCAGATCCTTGACGAAAATACCGGCTGCGATGAAGTACATATTGGCAATGGAGTGCTCGAACCCGGTGGAAACGAAGGCCATGATCGGGAACCAGATCCCGAAGAACTTACCAATCAGGTCATCGGCACAGATACCGAGCAGGATAGCCAGGTTGACCAGCCAGTTGCACCCGATACCTTTCAGGAACGCCGACCACATAGCCATAGCGCCGACATACTGTACTTTAAATGAACCAATGGCAATTGCCCGTAGTCCGAAGGCGGTTGCTGAAGGTGCCGGAGCTGCTATAGTCACGTTGGCAAGTGCCGGGGCCACCGCCACATAGGTGGCGAACGGTCCGATTGCCATGAGATACGCATAGAAGATTGAACCGATAAAGTTCCCGATATACACCCAGACCCACAGGTTGGCGACTGCACCCCAGCTGATCTTGTGGATGAAGGCCGCCATGGGGGCGAGCATAGCATCACCAGTGAACAGTTCTGCACCGGTGAGCACGGTTATGATAAGCCCGACAGGGAACACAGCACCCGTAATCAGGGCGCCGAATCCTGCACTTGCAGCGCCCGAGCCACCTGCTGCGGCGACTCCGGTACTGCATACTGTTGCGAGGGCACCACCCATAGCGATGTAAGCGCCGGACATGAATCCACGAAGAATCATGTTCCAGGCCGGGAGCCCTACCTTGTACTTCCCAGCATCGCCGGCCTTTGCGACGATAGCTACTGGGGGATGAAATACCATGTTTCACACACCTCTCAAATGTCTACCTTAACCTATAACCCCAAACTCACTTCTCGTATAGGGTCAAAATTAAAATCTTTTCTATAGTTATTAATACCTTTCTAATTGATTTTAGAGAAGCATTTCTTTTTTTCCCCTCTTATAAAAGAGAATGAGGAGGCTGGAAATCGGGAAACACTGATGTGTTTGTATTTATATCTCTCGTTTTGGTCGTTTCAGACCGGCTTTCTCCTGCCGCTCGCGTCGCGACAATAATGACCGAACTCTGAATTTCGGAGGGTATCGCACCTGAAGACCGGGCCATCCCTGCATACCCGGAGGCCATCCGGATCGATGCAGCAGGAGCCGCACAACCCAATCCCGCACTTCATGTAGCGGTGGAGGCTGAAATACGCGTGATCCGGAATCCCTGCCTGGTCCAGCATGCGAAGTACTGCATACATCATCTTTTCAGGACCGCAGACACAGATCCGGTCATATGCTGCAGGATCCTCCCCGACTATAAGATCGGTCACCAGACCATGGTGCCCTGCAGATCCGTCATCGGTTGCGATAGACAGGCGGCTCCTTTTGCCGAGTTGTTCGCAGAAGAGGAGTTCATCAGCGGTCCGGGCCCCGACCAGGAAGGTCTCCGCCCGGCCGGCCATGGCCAGCGGCAGGAGTGGGGCGGCGCCAACACCCCCGGCTATGGCCAGAACCCGCCCGGTTTCCGGAAAGCCGTTCCCGAACGGTCCCCGGATCCCCAGCTGGTCCCCGGGTCCGAGGGCACAGAGGGCTGCGGTAGCCTCGCCGACATTCTGGACCGTGATGGACCGGCCGGACGAGAGGGCCATGGGGACCTCGTCAATACCCGGTACCCAGACCATCACAAACTGCCCGGGGCGGAAATCCAGCTGTTCCCAGAAGAAAATGGTCCGGACTGAGGGGGATTCCCTGGTGACTTCCTCAATCTCGAAGGCGAGCAGCAGCCCCTTATTCATGGGCGCACCCCACGATCCGGTCGGCCGGTGTCCCTTCAGGATCGTAAAGTTCAGCGGCAATTGAGGCAAAGACTCCCGGGTCATCTTTCACCGCGGTCCCGATCTCAACGGCAGATGCTCCGGCCATCATCATCTCCAGTACATCCCGTGCTGATGACACCCCCCCGCACCCGATGATCGGAATGGAGCAGGATTCATAGAGATCATAGACACAGCGGATGGCAACGGGCAGGATTGCCGGCCCGGAAAGACCGCCATACCGGTTCCCGAGGATCGGCCGCCTGAGTTCAGGGGATATGCGCATCGCTTTAACCGTGTTGATGGCCACGATGGCTGAAGCACCGCCTTCCTCTGCGGCTTTGCCACACTTGGTAATATCGGTCACATTCGGGGTGAGCTTGACCCAGACCGGGATGCCGAGATCGGAGACCCCACGGGTGCATTCCTCCACCAGCCGGGGATCGCTGCCGAGCGCTGAACCGTATCCCTCTGCATGGGGGCAGCTCAGGTTCAGCTCAAACGCAGAGACCAGGTCCGAAAACCAGCCGGCAACGGTCCGGAACTCGTCAGCATTCCCCCCATAGATACTGGCGATGACCGGTTTTCCGCGGAGGGCGAGGAGTTCATCGGTAAAATCCCGCGAAGGGTTCGGGAGACCCATGGCATTGATCACGCCTCCTTCGACCTCGATAACGCAGGGGCCCGGATGGCCTTCGCACGGGAATGGCCCTATCGATTTGGTGACGACCCCGCCCGCTCCGTTCCCAAGCGCCCGCCGAAGGGAGGATCCCGTGGTTCCCAGCACTCCGGCAGCGAGGATGAGGTGGTTGGCGAGGGCGACTCCTCCCACCTCCACCGGTCCCGTTTGCAACCTCGGCAGCACAGTGATGATCTCCAGTAGTTGTATTATAATTCGGAGCTCCTCAATATTGAGGATTATGACCAGGCTCGCAATTCTAGGGGTAGGGAGAGTGGGGGGCGAGGTAGCCTTTCTCTCATCGGTGCTCAACCTTGCAGATGAGCTGGTCCTCTATGATTCTGCCAAAGCCAAGCTCAACTCCCAGGTGCTTGACATCCTCAATACCGGATGCGATGTCCCGATAAGCACGGACTGGCAGGATGTTGCACGTGCCGATATCTGTGTCTTTGCTGCCGGCATGCCACGGAATCCGGCCGTAAAAACACGGGCAGATCTCCTCTCGGTCAACCTTCCCGTGGCGAAGGTCTGCAGCAGGGCCCTTTCCCGGTTTTCAGGGGTGCTCATCACCGTCACGAACCCCATGGATCCAAATAACTATTACCTCTGCCGGAAGAATGGACTTGAACCCCGGCAGTGCATCGGCTTTGGCGGGCAGCTCGACAGCATCCGTTTTGGCCTGTGCCTGCGGGAATTCGATATTCCGGGAACCCCCTGGGTAATCGGTGAGCATGGCGAGCACCAGGTGCCCCTCTTCTCCCGGCTAAAAAAGGATACCGTCCCGGATATCAGGGATAAGATCCTCTCCGGTCTGCGCATGGCGAGCATGGATATCATCAGGGGGAAAGGGGGCACGGTATTCGGGCCTGCAGTGCATATCACCGACCTGATCCGTACCATTGCACGGAATGAACGGAAGCTGGTGAGCTGCTCCTGCGTGCTGGAGGGGGAATACGGGTTTGGGAAGTGTTCCCTTGGTGTGCCTGCGGTAGTCGGGAGAGATGGTATCATTACCATTGAGTCGTGGAAACTCGATCCCTGGGAAGAGGAACATTTCCAGGCTGCCGGCGGGTTTGTTACCGACCTCTGCAGGAAGCTTGGAGTATGAGACGGTTGCATGAATGGGATGACGGATATATCAGGTGAAGAACCGGCACAGGGAACCCTGACGACTCTCGCGGATTTCGGCGCTATCTGCATCGATATCAACCAGGTGGAATACTCTGTCGGTCCCGATGGCCCCATCATTCACGTCTTTGGCCGGGATAAGGAGAGAAATCCCCGCCATCTCCAGGTCACCGGGTTCCGCCCTTACTTCTATGTCCCGGTACAGCAGGCAGATACCATCACCCATCCTGCCCAGGTTACGGTTGAGGAAGGCGTAACCTACCGCTCGATTCACGGCGAACCGCTCAGTCGGCTGTATACCTTGAAACCGACCGATGTCCGGGAGCTTCGTGAACGGTATACCCACTACGAAGCTGATATCCTGTTTACTACCCGGTTCATGATCGACCGCGGACTTACCCGGGGGATTTCCGCCCCTGCTCTCCTCACCCCGGTCGCGGATATCAGGCCGGCAGACATCCAGTGCCCGGCACGCATCACCATGCTTGATATCGAATGCGAAGACGAGCGGGGGTTCCCTGAACCGGCGCGGGATGCGGTGATCTGCATCACCTGCCGGGACTCGTATGCCGGTGATTACACGAGTTTCATCTTCTCCCGGGGAGCCGGACACTGTGATCCCACGGTCTTCTCGTCCCAGGAAGGGAGGGAAAACGGGTGCTTCTGCCAGGGACGGCATGATATCCGGGTATTTGAGAACGAACGAGCCATGTTTGAAGGGTTTTCCTCCTACCTGCGGGAGCGGGACCCGGATATCCTTTCCGGGTGGAACGTCCTCGAATTCGATCTCCCCTACCTGGTAAAACGGATGACCGCGCTCGGGCTCTCCCCTGCATCCCTTGCCCGTCTCGAAGGGGCAACTGAAAGAAATACCCTCCGAGGGCGTACGATCTTTGATCTCCTCCCGGCATACCGGAAGATCCAGGGTGTACAGCGGGAATCCTACCGGCTCGATGCTGTCGCCGAAGCCGAAGTTGGCGGGACAAAGGTCCGGTACACGGGCACCCTCAGTGACCTCTGGAAGAAGGATCCCTGCCTGCTGGTGGAGTACAATTTCAAGGATGTCGAGCTTTGTGTTGCCATCAATGAGAAGAACCGGATCATCGAGTTTTACCGGGAGATAGCCCGGTATGTAGGCTGCCCTCTCGAGAGGACGCTCAATTCTTCCAGTATTATTGACGTCTTTATTCTCCGGAAGGCGTCCGGGCAGTTCGTCCTCCCGTCCAAGGGATATGCGACCTCAGAAGAGTTCGAGGGGGCAACGGTCTTTGAGCCAAGCAGGGGTGTGCGGGAGAACGTGGTGGTGCTCGATCTCAAGTCGCTCTATCCCATGGCCATGATGACCATCAATGCCTCTCCCGAGACCAAGGACCCGGCAGGGGAGCTGAAAGCACCGAACGGGATCCGGTTCAGGAAAGAGCCGGACGGGCTGACCCGGAGCATCATCAGTGAACTTCTCGCTGAGCGGGAGGAGAAAAAGAAGGCACGGAACCGGTATCCTTTCGGCTCTCCCGAGTACGTCCTCTATGACCTCCAGCAGAACGTCATCAAGGTGATCATGAATACCTATTACGGGGTGAGCGGGTATACCCGGTTCAGGCTGTATGACCGGGAGATCGGTGCAGCGGTAACCTCGGTTGGCAGGGCCATTATCGAATATACCCGCACAGTGATTGAGCAGCTCGGGTACCGGGTCATTTATGGTGATACCGATTCCTGCATGGTCCTGATCCCGCCCGGTTCCGTCGATGATACCATCGCAACGGCCCGGAGGATTGAAGATGCAGTCAATGCCAGGTATGCAGATTTTGCCCTCCGGGAACTGAATGCCAGCCGCCATTACTTCTCTATCAGGTTTGAGAAGATCTACCGGCGCTTCTTCCAGGCCGGCAGAAAGAAGCGGTATGCAGGGCACCTCATCTGGAAAGAGGGGCAGACTGCTGATGAGATCGATGTGGTCGGGTTCGAGATTCGCCGGAGTGATTACCCCCAGATCACCAAGACGGTCCAGAGGAGAGTGATGGAGCTGATCCTCCATGGTGAGGACTACGGTGCCATCAAAGGATACCTCGGGGACATCATCACGAACTACCGGGCAGGCACCTACCCGCTCGATGAAATCGGGATCCCCGGGGGAATCGGAAAGGAACTGTCGGATTACCAGACCGATGATGCCCATATCCGCGGGGCAAAGTATGCCAACCGGTATCTCGGCATGGAGTTTGCCAAGGGGAGCAAGCCAAAGAGGGTTTATATCCGGAATGTGACCGCAAAATACCCCAAGACCGATGTACTCTGCTTTGAATACGGGGACCAGGTGCCCCCGGAGTTCCAGGTTGACTGGGAGCTGATGCTTGAAAAGACACTCCGGCAGCCCATATCCCGGATCATCGATTCCCTCGGCTGGGACTGGACCGATATCGACCCCTCGCGGACCACCCTCTCCCAGTGGGGCATCGGTTGAAAGGCGGGAACCACCACTGCACAATCATCCGTTTTCGCGAATGTACCGGACACCTTCAGGTTCCCGGTAATGGGTTTTGACCACGATGGTCTCTGAAATCCGGTTGAACAGGCGGAGTTTCTTTCCGGGCATCCCCAGCCAGCCGATGAGGCAGTCAACCGGGAGGATGAAGGACTTCCCGAAACTCTCGATAACTGCTGCCGGCACGCGGAGCGGTTTTCCGGACCGGTCGGTCACCCGGATATTCATCACCATCTTTCCGATGGACTGGCCGTACACCCCCTCCAGGGCTGCCCAGTAGACCCAGAACCCCAGGCTCCGGAGCGTATAGCCCAGGATATCAAGGGAGAAGAGACCCTGGATGAAATTGAACGGATTGGAGATGATGTTTAAGACCAGGCTGACCAGGATAAAATCGATCAGCCAGGCCCAGAACCGGGTATCCCACCCCGCAAGATGGAGGGTTTCGATATCCTCGTCCTGGTTACCCATATCCTGTACCATTTGCGGGATCTTTTAAAAAACTGCCCGGTTCGTTCTGCCCGGTGAACTGATCTGATACCAAAAGGAACCGATCGGACATAAATCCCGGGAAAGACCACGGTACACAGGATGGCGAAATACCAGGAAAAGACCTGCAGCATCCCGCGGATTGTCATTGCCGGTACGCACAGCGGCTGCGGCAAGACAACCGTCTCCCGCGGCCTGATGCAGGCATTCCACCAGCAGGGGCTGGTGGTTCAGCCCTTCAAGATCGGGCCGGACTTCATCGACCCTACCCACCATACGGTTATCTGCGGCCGGGTGTCCCGTAACCTGGACCCGTTCATGATGGGGGAGGATGGCGTCCGGGAGACTTTCCGGGATGCATCTGCCGGGGCAGACATTGCTGTCATTGAGGGAGTGATGGGCATGTATGACGGCCTTGACGGGAGCGGAATATCGGGAACCGCCCACGTGATGCACATTCTCTCTGCACCTGCCCTCCTGGTAGTCGATGTCAAGGGTATGTCCCGCAGCGCGCACGCACTGGTGGCAGGGTACCGCGGTTTTGAGCCGGACCTGGACCTTGCCGGGGTCATTTTCAACCGGGTGGGGAGTGCCCGCCACCGGGAACTGATTGAACGGGAGCTCTCTTTCAGAGCCCTGGGTTTCATCCCCCGTAATCCCTGCCTGGAGGTGGAGAGCAGGCACCTCGGGCTCAGGATGGGCTTTGAGGTCCGGGAAGACCCCCTTCCCGGAACCATCATACGCGAGTCCTGTTATCTCGATGGGATCCGGGACATTGCCGGATCGGCCCCTCCTATCCCTCTACCGGAATCAGTAATACCGGATGGGCATCCGGTGGCACGGATCGGTATTGCCCGGGATGAGGCCTTCTGCTTCTACTACCAGGACAACCTGAAGAGACTGGCAGACTCGGGTGCAGAACTGGTCTTCTTCTCTCCCCTCCACGACCCCCTCCCCAAAACCGATGGCTATTATTTCGGCGGAGGATACCCCGAGCTCCATGCCGCTGCGCTCGAGGCTGCTTCCTGCCGGCGTGACCTGAAGAATGCTGCTGACCAGGGTGCCCCGGTCTTTGGAGAGTGTGGCGGGATGATGCTCCTCTGCAGGACTATTACCGTAGATGGCCGGGATTTCCGGATGTCAGGAATCCTTCCCGGCGAAGCCAGGATGACCGCGGGGATCCAGGCCCTGGGATACACTGCCGGAATCTGGACGGGAGGTCACGGTTTGTCCCGGCCGGGACTTCCCATCCGGGGACACGAATTTCACTACTCCTTCCTTGATCTGGCCGGAGATGCCCGGTTCTCAATTGAGCTCTCCCGGGGCCGGGGCATCTCTGAGGGCAGGGACGGCCTCTATTCCCACGAGACGGTGGGAACCTATACCCACTCATACTTCACCCCGGAGTTTGCAGCCTCGTTTGTAAGCGCAGCAGCACGGTACGGGAAACGGTGAAGGAAAGATACCGGGCATGTTCCGGGTAATCCCGGTATATCCGGGGCTGGCCGGATTCCCTGCCCGCGAAGTGATAAAGGGGGAGAGAATACATACTACTTTACAGGGAGCCAGGGAACATGCGAACGTTACGCAGCGATGAGGTAAAGCGAGGATTTCAGAGGGCCCCGAACCGCGCGCTGCTCCGCTCACTGGGGATCACCCAGGGGGAGCTCGACCGGCCGTTCATCGGCGTGGCCAATGCCTGGAACGATATCGTCCCCGGCCATATCCATCTCAGGGGGCTCGCGGTGAAGGTGCGGGAAGGTATAGCCGCTGCCGGCGGTGTACCCTTTGAGTTCGGGGTTATCGGGATTTGTGATGGTATCGCTATGGGTCATGAGGGGATGCGGTACTCGCTCCCCTCACGGGAGAATATTGCGGATTCCATTGAACTCATGGCCGAAGCACACCGCTTTGACGGGCTGGTCCTGGTGGGTACCTGTGACAAGATTATCCCCGGGATGCTGATGGCCGCGGTCCGGTGCAATATTCCCTCAATCGTGGTCACCGGGGGCCCCATGCTGCCAGGTTACGATGAAGGAAAAGAGCTCTCGCTCATCGATGTGTTTGAAGGGGTGGGGAGGGTGGCAGCCGGCTCCCTTGGCGAGGAGGAGCTTGCCACCCTCGAATGCTGTGCTATGCCCGGGTGCGGGAGCTGCCAGGGACTTTATACTGCAAACACCATGGCCTGCATGACCGAAGCAATGGGGATGTCGCTGCCGGGGTGTGCTGCCACACCTGCAGTCGATGCTGAAAAACTGAGGATTTCCCGGCGTTCAGGAGAACAGATACTGTCGCTGGTGAACGGGGATGTCCGGCCACGGGATATCATAACCCCGGAGAGCCTGGAGAATGCCATCAGGGTGGATATGGCGCTCGGGGGGAGTACGAACACGGTCCTGCACCTGATGGCCATTGCCGATGAGGCAGCTGTGCCACTGGACCTGGAAACGTTCAACCGGATAGGAAGCCAGATACCGCACCTCTGCCATATGCAGCCGGCGGGCCCGCACTCGTTGCTTGCCCTCCACCGCTCCGGGGGTATCCCTGCAGTCCTGAAGGTGATTGCAGGGGAGCTATCCGATACTCCGACCGTTTCCGGGGAGAGTATCCTGGATGTTGCCCGTTCTGCGGTCGTTCCTTCGGGGTCAATTATCCAGAGCATGGATTCACCAGTCCACCAGGGCGGGGGACTCAGAATTCTCCGGGGAAGCCTGGCGCCGGACGGGGCGGTGATCAAGTCAGCTGCGGTCAGCCATGACATGTGGATGCACCGCGGTCCTGCCCGTGTCTTTGACAGCGAGAAAGAGGCCATGGAAGCGATCCTTTCCCGCCATATCAGGGAAGGGGATGTGGTGGTTATCAGGTATGAGGGGCCGCGGGGTGGACCGGGCATGCCGGAGATGCTCTCCCCTACATCAGCACTCGTCGGGCTCGGGTACTCAAAGGTAGCCCTGGTGACGGACGGACGGTTCTCGGGAGGGACCCGGGGCCCCTGTATCGGGCATGTCGCCCCGGAGGCTGCAGCCGGGGGGCCGATCGGGCTCGTCCATGATGGTGACCAGATCGAGATCGATCTCCGGGAGCGCAGGCTCGATGTCCGCCTCTCCAAAGCCGAGCTGAAACGCCGCCGGTCATTCTGGGCACCGAGGACAAAGTCGCTAACCGGTATCCTGGCCCGCTATGCGAAGAACGTGACTCAGGCTGACAGGGGAGCTGTTCTTGGTCGGGAATGACCAGGCACGCCCGGAGCGTCATCTCCTGCAGGATCATGACCACGGCTCCCGGCGTGGCGCAGGATGTTTAATGCGCCGGAGGGGTGATCCATGACCGAAAAAGACTATACCGATGTGGTCTGCAACCACTGCGGGGGCCTCGGTTGTATCTACTGTGACCGGAAGGGGCGGGTTCAGGTCCAGGTCCCGGCCCGGAAGTGCCGGCACTGCGAGGGGGTCGGATGCATCTACTGCGGATTCACCGGGTGGGCCGGGCTCAAAGGAAAATATGACTGACAGGGTACATGCCCCCTGATCCCCGGAATTTTTTTTGTTCATCAATCACCCCCAGCTTTTCTTCAGTGCGTCATCCGGATGATTGAGCAGCGCCCGGGTGGAAGCGGCCGGAAAAGTACAGGAAAAAGGAAGGGAGTTACTGCCGGAAGACGAGTGTTCCGGCAATCTTGTCATGGAGGCCCTGCCGGTATCCATTGAAGGCAATGATAAGGAACCCGATGAAGAGGGTGAATATACAGAGGATTTTCCCGAAGAACCTGAGGGTGGCCCGGGAAAAGGTGATCCGGTTTCCCTGCATATCGGTAACGGCAACCCTCACTGCCAGTTTCCCAAGCGTTGACTGGTTGCGGGAGCTCTCGAGATAGGCAGAGTAAATCCATGGTACGAGGAAGAGGAAGATGATTGCACAGAGGAGGATCTGGGGGGGAACCACGGCTTTGACCACCTGTCCGGTGGCATCAGTTCTCGGGACATGGTGGTAATACTGGTACAGCATCCGGACAGTATCGCTGACAGGATCCGGCCGTCCAAAGAGCCAGGAGATAATACCAACCAGTGCAGCAGCCATGATACAGAAGAGGAGAACAAAGAAGAGGTCAATGAGCCCGGCCAGGAATCTCCCCCCGAGGCCGGCAAATTTTTCGGTTTTTATTCCCCCCACCCTCTTCCGAGGGAAGGGCTTGGGGGGGATCTCTTTGAGGTTGGCACCACAGAACTGGCAGAAATTTCCTGATTGCTCTGTCTCTTTTCCGCACCTGGGACAGTTCATCAGTTAACTCCTTTATAGAATGATTTTACGGGCATGTTTCTATTAAATCTCTATGTTTATAATATTTGCGCAAAATAAAAATTTTGCGATAGATTGATCTGTCCTTGTTTTATTAACCAGTCATTTGCGAAAATAAGTCCATTTTTTTGAAAAAAAATGTGCAAAAAAAATATAGAAACGCAAAAAACACAAGGTCTTCAAGTGTATCGGTCAAACCTGGACCCGGAATTGGGCGGGGTCGATAACCGGACATTCAAGGTACCCTGTATCAGGAATTTTCCATCGTAAATCGCTGATTAGTCGATAGTAGTCTTCGCAAATTTCTGGATCAAAGCGGCCAGCACCATTATTCCGGCAGTGACGAATGCCAGCACCGTCACCTGGTCGGCCCCCGGTCCCCCGGTGGACAGAACAGCAACCTGGTTGAACGGGTTGCCGGGAGTCGCAAGGACAACGAGCATCAGCACTACGACAGCAAGGGAGAATATGACCTGGGCCCCGGTCCGCTCACGATAGTAGAGGGCTATCAGGGCTCCAAAAAGGATCAGGAAGAGGGAGACCAGCATGACATGGATCATGACCAGGGGGACCGAACTGATGGGGATCCGGTTCAGGGCAAGGAGCAGGATCCATGCACCTGCCTGGAGGGGGACGAGGACAAAGCAGGCAAGTATCTTCCCCCAGATGATGGTTCCCATGGACACCGGGGCCGAAAGGAGGGTCTCAAGGGTGTGATGCTCGTACTCCTCGGTGATGAGATCAATGATAAGCGCAGCTGAGATAATTGCCGGCATGAACAGGAGCAGGGGTATGAGCAGGCCATAGACAAACTCATAGAAAACCGGTGCACCTGCCGGGTCGGGGAACTCAAGTTCGATGGGGAGCACAACCAGCCTCCCTGCGCGGATAACCCGGAGGTAATCCTCATACAGCAGGAGGGTCTCTTTCAGCTTGACATTGATGATTGCCGCCTGGATATCGTTCTGGACGGTATAGAGGGTTATGGTAACGGGTTCTTTTCCATCAGGGCTGGTGTCCGGGACGTATACAACAGCAGCCAGCTGCCGCTCTTTGAGAGCAGCAATGGCCGTTGAGAGGTCCATCGGGTAGAGCCGGATATCATCCCGGGATTCCAGCAGTTCTTTGAGCGGCGATTCTTCTCCGCTGTAGCCGACCTGGTATTCGATACCGGTATATCCGGAAATCGAGGATGGATCATAGAGGGAGGCCAGTCCGACCATCAGGAACGATGAGAACATGGCCACAAAAAGCTGGAGGAGAATGGCCAGGAGTATGGTCTTCTCCTTCGAAAGGGCGGAGAGATCTTTTCGTGCAATAACCGGGAGGGAGCTGATCCCGGATACACGGGCCTTCACCAGAGCCACCCCTTCAGAATCCAGAGATTGCAGGCACAGTGAACGAGTACTGCCAGAGCAAGGCCGGGGATGTACCAGCTCTTCCCTCCCAGTTTCTGGGCCGTTCCCGAGATAAGAATTCCGACAAGGTGGATTGAGAAGGGAATGAACAGGAGACCGAGTGATGAGAAAAGAACCGTGCCAAAGACCGATTCGGCTATCTGGCTTACGGTCACCAGCAGGAGGAGTTTTTCAGCAAGGAGGAAGGCAAAGGCGGTCACCAGTGCCCCTGCAGCAAGGGATTTCCAGGTCAGGAATCCCGGATACCTGGTGGAGAAGGTGTAGATACCGGAGGATTTTGCCACCTCTTCGACCGCTGCGGCGGCCACCAGGAGGAGGATAAGGGAAAAAGGGAGGGGGAGGTTGAAGACCAGCACCAGCAGGAGCATCTGGGCCATGAAAACAAAGGGTACCACCAGCATGCCCAAAAAAAAGAGCGAGAGCCAGGGGTGCGAGGGTCTGAGTGCGGATGAAATAAAATCTGCTGTTTTGGTAAGGAGCGTATCAGTTGAAAAGATTCGTTCCTCACGGAAATTTACGACTGCGGCATACAGGAGGACACTGCTCGTGACCAGGAAGAGGGATGTTGAGAAGAGGTACTGGGAGACCGTGTAGGCCTCCTGTTCCAGCGTGTAAATCATCAGGGTGAGGGGGGAGACAAGGCTGATGATATGGACATCGGCAAAGATGCTCGGGAAGAAGAGGTACACGGTAGTAACAGTTGAGAAGAAGAGGGAGATGAATGAGAGTTCCCGGAAACTCCGTGCAACCATCCCGATGATTAGGCCGCTGGCAATGAAGAAGAGAATGACCGGGATGAGGGGGAGGAGGAGGACCAGGCCGGCACCAATGAAGAGTGAGAGCAGGGCTGATATGGCCAGCATTCCAGCGCCATAGGGCAGGGTCTTTCCAGTGATGATCACCCAGGACCTTGCCGGTGTCGAAAGGAGAGCCTCTCCCCTCCGTTCAATCCGCTCGTTCATGATACTCATCATCAGGAACTGGGAGATGAAGTACAGTGGAAAGATGAAGACAAAGATGAGAACAAGGGAGTCGAACGGAAGGGGAGGGGAGAGCTGTGAGGGAGTCGTATACGGTTCTTTTCCCCTGCTTCCAGCGATATAGTCAGAATAATGGAAGAACTGGTATGATTCATCCGGTGACCCGATGATCCCGGACCTGAATGTTTCTGCTGAGACACCGGCGCCCGGGTCCGGTGGAGGAATAAAGGTGACCGGACCGGCAGGCTCCGGTGCACGGGAGGAGCGGACCGGCGAGACAACCTGCATGCCGGTCCGGGCCACTGAGAAATCAAGCTCACTCCTGACTGCTTCTGTCCTGACCAGGAGCGGGTATGCAGCAAAGATGTCCTCCTCCTGGCTGTAGACCGAGTTCCTGTACTGGTCATGGACCCGCTCAAGGGCAGCAGCTGCAGCCGCTCCCCTGCCTGAATCCGCCGCATATACCCTGTCGTCCGTGATGATGATATCATAGGCTCCATGGAAACGGGCAGGGTCGTTCTCCTGGTGGAGCGTTACCCGGAACCGTGCATCCGCAGCGACAATTGCGGCGATTTCCGGGTCATCGGTCCCGGCCGAATACATCCCGTCGTGCAGATGGAGCCCGCTCCGTGCTGAATAGACAGTGGCAGTACCGAGGAGAATGAGGAGGAGGATGGCGAGGGGAAGGATGGTTTTTCCCGGGAGTACGAGCGATTTCTTTGTCTCCCAGTGTGCAAACGTGAAAATCTGGGCCAGGCTGGTCAATCCATCCCCCGTGTATAAGAAAAGGGTAGGTTCAGCACCTATAAGATTTTGCACGCGGAGGAATGAATAACTGAGAGGCAGCAATGATTGAAGCACATGTCCTTTCCAAGGATTACCATGGTGTCCCTGCCCTTGATAATCTCAGCTTTTCCTTTGAAGAAGGAGAGATCATCGGGGTCATTGGGCATAATGGAGCCGGAAAGACCACGCTCCTCAAGCTCCTGGCCGGCCTGATCCTCCCCAGTTCCGGCAATCTCAGTCTCCACGGTATCGATGTGGTCCGGAACCCTGATCAGATCAAGGAACTCATCGGCTACCTTCCCGAGGAATCGCGCCTCTACGAGACCATGACCGCAGAGGAGTACCTCTCCTTCTTCGGACAGATCTACGGGCTCTCCCGGCAGGAGATTGCGACCCGGCGTGATGCCCTCTTCTCTGCCCTCTCCCTGCAGACCGGGGGGAAGAAGCTTGCCGAATTTTCAAAGGGTATGAAACGGAAGGTGGCCATTGCCCGGTCGCTGCTCCATGACCCGGCAATCCTCATCTACGATGAACCAACATCGGGACTCGACCCAATGACCTCCCGGTTCATCGTTGATTATATCCGGGATCTCCGGAACGGGGGAAAAACGGTGATACTCTCTGCCCACAACCTCTCCCAGGTGGAAGCTATCTGCGACCGGATCATGATCCTCCGTCGCGGGCACATCACGGCCATGGGAAACCTCGGGGAGCTCCGGTCACTGTTTGGCACGGTGAGCTACAGCATCTATTACACCGGGGGAGACGAAGGGAGAATTGCCGGCCTCCCGCCCTGTACCCGGGAGGGCGGCCTGTTCCGTGTCAGGGCAGAAACCCTTGAGGAAATGAATGCTGTCACCCGGGCGATTGCCGCCTGGGGAGGGACAGTCGAACGGATCGAGTCCCATTTCCCGAGCCTCGAAGAGATGCTGGTGAAGATCGGCAGGTAAAGGGGGAAGACTTCCTCCCTTCACCGGATTTCAGGTGCTGCATCGGGGTCAAACGGGTTCATCCTGATGGAAAGCGAGAAGAGGTACGGATAGTGCTCCCTGAGGTGGTCCATGTAGGTGACCCATTCCAGGACCAGAAGGCGATAAGCCCTGTTGATATCAGCAACGAGATGGGCAGCATCTGCCGGGGAGGGATCCCTCAGGTCTTTCCTGAATGAAAGCTCCTCGGTAAGATGGAAGAAAGCCCTGAGCAGACTGGTGAAGGTATCATGCTCAAAGATCGCCGGGTGTTCGAGCAGCGACAGGAGAAAACCTCTCTTTTCCTCAAGAAATTCTTTGAGTTCCGGCATATCGGTCCCGGCCGCAGTGACGCAGTACTCCAGTCCGGTCAGCTGTCTTTTTAATTCCTCAAAATCCCCTGCGGTCGAATTCTATGAGACGAGCAGGCGCTCCCGGATGACACTGATGCAGGGGTCAGTACGGGAGAGCCTCGTCAGCACCGGGTTGCCAAATTCGGAGAAGAAGACCCCGATAATCATATTGACTTTCTTTCTTCGTTCCCGGAGTTCCTCGCGGGACAGGAGTCCCTCAATGATGTTGGCAAAAACCGCGACAAAAGTCCCGACCCCGGCAATGATTACCAGGATGGTGACCGCCCGTGCGACTGTCCCGGTGGGTGCGATATCGCCGTATCCGACCGTGGCAACCGTGACGATGACAAAGGAGAGGGCATCAAACGGATCCAACCTCTCGACGATCATGATCGCAAGGGTGCCGCAGAGAAGAACAGTTGCAAAAAGCAGCGCATATGCCTGTGTGCGGGTCAAACGAACAGCCATATGCTCTGAGTTAGTACAGGAGAGATATCAAACCTTACCGGGAAAGATAACCAGAAAAAAACGGGCCTGAAGGGATTTGAACCCTTGACCTACGGATTAAGAGTCCGTCGCTCTTCCGAACTAAGCTACAAGCCCGCGTGACTGACCTATATGAATGGTTCCGACTGTGAGATAAACCTTTCTCATTACCCTTCCAATAGCCCCTAAATCGGAATCGGGCTTCAACCTGTGTTCAAAAATGGATATTGTAACCTTAATATCCAGAGGCGGCCCATACTTCCCCATATGCCTGATTCGGTGCAGGATGAGCCCCCCGGGCGGATAAAATTTGCCATTCTCGGGGGTGGCAGCACAGGATACCATATTATCCACGAGCTGGGGGAAGACAGCAGCAGGGTCCTCGTCTTCGACCAGAACGTCAGGCGGGTACAGGAGCTCCGGGAGCAGGGGATCGATGCCATTGTCGGGGATATAAGATCCCCCGATCTCCTTTCAGGTCATCCTTTCCCGGAAATCGCTTTTGTCCTGTCAGGAGACCATGCGGCAAATCTGGCTGCCGTCCGCATTCTCCGTGAGCGTGCCCCGCATGTCCACATCCTTGCCCGGGCTGCTGACCCACTTCATGCCGGCCAGCTGGAGGAAGCGGGTGCCGATGTGGTTCTCCACCCCCACCAGGTGGTCGCACGGGCGGCAGTACTCCATATCGCCAAATTCCACTCAAACAGGATCTCCCGGCGGCTCTATTCCCTCCTTGCCGGCTGGGAGGGGACACTCGGGATCATAACCCACAATAACCCTGATCCCGATGCTA
>CAYGWN010000002.1:0-4944 GCA_964353765.1 uncultured Methanoregula sp.
TCAGCCCACCAGGCCAGGACCGCGTCACCCTGCCGGGCCTGGACCGACGGGTCAGTATAGATCGATGAGTAGGGGAGGGTTGTCTCGTAGTTATCGCTGGCAATGAACTTGATCTCGGTGCCGGTGCCCATTCCCCCTACCAGGTCACAGAGGTCACGGACTCGGGTACCTTTCACCGCATTGGCGATCTTGAACCCTCCGGGGTAGGTCTCCTCGGGGTCCCAGATGTTTGAGGTGTTGCCGGTAATTCCTTCGTACTTGTAGACCGTTGTGCCGTCCCCGATGACGTCAAGGTTAACCTCCATCCACGGGTAGGTCACGTTCGTCTCGTTGATGATGGTGATCCCGTCAGGCCCGTACTTGATGATATGGACCGGTGCTGCTGTCTGGACGGTCGCAAAGTCAGTCAGCTCGATCTCAGCGATGTTACCAACGCTGTTGCTCCCGGTTGCCCCTGCACCAACAAGGCGGAGCGGCCATGGGGGATGGCTGCCATCGGTCGGAAGGGCGCTGCCGTTCAGGGTATTCGCCACGATGTAGTCGTTGCTCCGGGCGACTGCACCGCTTAGGAACTCCTTTGAGTACCCGTCTCCGGCCTTTACAATGACCTTGTAGCCGGTCGCTGCAACATCATCGTTAAACGCATTTGATCCCGCCGGGATCCGATCATCGACCCATGCAAGGAGCCGCCAGAGAGCGATTCCTGAGTAAGCATTCCCACTGCCATCAGTGTAGGTTGCAGTGTTTGCAGCAATCCACTCTTCCAGTTCGGGCTGGGGGATCACGTCACTGATCTTCCCCTTGAGGGAAAGGTTGTAGTCACCGGCAGGATATGCCGGAAGCCCTTCGAGGCGGATTTTGGTGATGTTTGAAACCCGCTGACCGCCGGACGTGGTGGACGGCCCGACAAGTTTCAGGTTGCCGTTTGACCCGGTAAGCGGGCTCCCGTTCAGGGTATTGGCCACGATGAACCCGTTGTTGTGGCTGACGTTCTGGCTGGAAAAGGTCCGGTTATACCCGTCCCCGGCAATGACCCGGACCGTGTACCCGGTCACATTTGCCCGGGAATCATTGAAGGTCCAGTGGCTGGATGTTTCGATATCATCCACGGCACCGGCAAGGTCCCAGAGTGGGACCCCGGTCCAGACGCTACCCCCAGAATCGGTATAGGTAACATTATGATAGCAGACGATGGCCTGTTCGAAATACTGCTGGGAGATGACGTCAACCACATCTCCCTCCATGATAAGCGTCCATCCCTGGGGCGGCTGGGGCATCCCGGTCAGTTCAATCATGGTGATGTTCCCGACCTGCTGTCCGCCAAATACGGCCGACCCCTTCAGGTGAAGCGGCCAGCTGAGTTTCCCTCCAGAAGTAAGGAGCGGGAGGTCAGTGCCGTTCAGTTTATTCGCAACGATATACCCGTTGTCCCGCCCAATATCGGCGCTTGCGAGCGTTGTATTGAAGCCGTCACCTGCGGTGATTTTAACGGAGTATCCTTGGGCAGCCAGAGTGTCATTGAAGTTGAAGTGATCAGGCCCAATATCCGGGTTATCGTCAACCATCGCAACGAGGAGCCAGAGCGGGACACCACTCCATACGGCTCCATTGGAATCTGTCCAGTTGACCATGTGACCGGAAGACGGACAGGCAAGGCCCTGTTCGAAGGAGGTCTTTGTGACTGTCTGGTCACGGGCACCTTTGAGCGAGAGGGTCCAGTCAGAGGGCGGAGTTTCTCCTGTACTGACCTGGATCCTTAGTACGGCAGTTGCATTCCCGGTGGTCTGCTGGTCAGGACCGTAGTAGAACTCGAGGAAGTCGCCGTCTCCAACATTATTGTTGCTAATCCCGGTGGTGGTTGAGAAGTAATTCTGGTAGACACCGTTCTTCTGGTAGTTCCAGGTTGTCTTCGGCGAACCGATGTAGGTATAGTTGGTACTGCCATCATCCACCCAGTCCAGGAGAGCTGTGTTTCTCCCGGTATGCCAGCTCCCGCCGTAGGTGAACCCGTCCTGCCGGAATGCTGCCTCAAGAGATCCATGCGGGGTGAGGTTCGACACTTCGTGACCAACACCACCGTCATCCATCCAGGTGAAGTTCCCGGCGTTAAGGGTGACCGTCCCTTCATAGATTACCTCAACACCGGTATCCGGGACCGGTTCACTGCTGTAAATGAAAAGTTCTGCAATATACTTCACCGATAGTCCACCGGAAGACGGCCAGATCGCAGAAAAGTTATACCAGTCACTCTCGGGGAGGGTCTCGTGCATGTCCCAGTTCCCGAAGACATGCCAGCCGGAGGTATTCCATCCGTAGGTATTCGTCTTGTTATCGGCAAAGAATACCAGCTTCATCCCGTCACTATAGGCAGGGACATACCCCTGGTCTGCCCGGTACCAGGTAACCAGCATGGGTCCTTTCCGGGGATCGGTCCCGTACACAGCTTCATACGAGAAATTCCGGTAGAACGGGTCCTCAGCCTTGATCTTTATCGTATCCCCGGGGGACATCCCCCCTACCAGTTCACAGAGGTCTTTGAGGTCGGTCCCCTTCACCGGCCCGAAGTCGCGGGTATCAACATTCTGCCACTCTGCCGGGTCATAGGGATCACTATCATTGAACGTAGGTCCCTGTCCGTAGAAGTGGGTGATGCCGTCACCATAGACCGGTAACGTTGCCTCCATCCAGGTATAATTGACCGTTGTCTCATTGATGATGGTCATCCCATCAACCGCATATTTTACAATGTGTACCTGGGTTGTTGCCGCGACAGCCGGCATGCAGCAGCAAACCGCTGCAAGAAGCAGAACCCAGATTAGTTTTGTTCCTCTCGGTAATCGTGCCATGATATAATCCACCTTAACTTTTGATAGCCAGAAATTTTATTTAATTAATATAATAATGTATCCCTCGTATCGCCGGGTTTCGGTAAAGAAATGAGCGGAAATTTAATGAGGTTCATTAAATTGCTATCTCATGGGATAAATTTTCGGATTATTTACGAAAACATGAACGGGTTGATCTCCCGCAGTTCCTCATGCTTTCATGATGATCTACCCATGATTGATGGAGGTCGCACTTACCAAATTGGATAAGAATAAACCGATAATGATTTATTCTGAATAGATTCATTCCAACGACAGTATTGGAAAACGAGGGTACTATAAAAATGCTGAATAATCCTTTATACCTCCTCGGCGCCACGCAACCATGGAAGGAAAACTTGTGATACTTTCAAATAATTTGGAACAGGCCACCATGATGCCTGCAATCCGCTTGATTTATTGTCCTTGATTATGACCATCTCCATGATTTTCGGGCTCTTATAGATAACAATCTCTCTCCCTTCCACCCGTGCTCCTTCTCTATATTGAATCACGGTACCATTCCTTACAGGATCCACCGTCACCACCGCATACCCCAGCGTATTCTCAAGGCCAGTCACATATCCCTCTGGTTTGTCCGGAGACAGAGAATATGAGGGCGCTCCCCCGGTTGCAACGGTTAAATAATGGATCCCATGTTGTTCGGTATGCTCATAGGCATGAACATGCCCAGCGAATACGGCGCTGACATCCCATTTTCTGAAAACCGGTTCCCACCGCTCCCTGATATCCTGGAATCCTCCCGGATGGCTGGAGTCGGCACTGTAGAGGGGATGGTGGAGGGCAACAAAGGTCATTGTTCCACCCTCCGCCGGGTTGCCGGCAACGAAAGAGTCCTGGGCTGCGGTCATGTTTGGATAAAGGAGATTGCTGTCCAGTATCACTACGCGGACATCCCCGGCCCGGATGACATACCAGGGAGGCACTCCAAAGATCTCCTGGAGGACTCCGGAATCCTGTTCGTGGTTGCCCGCAACGGGATAGAAGGGGATATGGTTGAGCATTGGCTCTGCGGCGGCGAAAAAGCGATCCCATTCTTCGGTATCTTCGGGATCGTTGACCAGATCACCGGTATGGACCACAAAGAGGATATCCGGCTCAGCAGCAATCCGCCCGGCAACCAGGGCATGATGGGTTGACTGGTTCCACCACGGGAGCTGCTCGCGGGTGTCACCGTACACCACGAACCGGATTGTTCCGTTCTCGGGGAACGTCCGGAATGAATACCGATCGGTAGTCCCGGATACCAGGTAGGAATAGGCCTGGTCCGGTGTAAGGTTGGTGAGCACGATACGGTGGATCCGGGACGGTTTCTCTTCTGTAACAATCCGGTCAGGCTGTCCATTTAACGGGCGGCCTGTTTCGCCGTATGTTACCGTCCCCGTGCAGGGTTGCTCTGTCCACCAGGTAATCGTGACGGAACTGGTCGTCATGTTCGATAGGAGTGGGCCCCGTTGGATGACGCAGGAGGAGGCATTCCCGGAGAGACCTGAGACAGCAGGAATGCTCAACCCGGCAATGAGGACGAAGAAGATTAGGAGACCCTGATGCCCTGTTTTCATGTCAATCGAACCTCACGGAGTAAGTCTTTGTCTTGCCCGGTTCCACGGACGCATCAATCCCCCTTTTGTCCTTCCCGTGGGTCAGGGTGATCTCCCAGACACCGAGGGGGATACCATCAAGGGTGCAGGGGGTCACCTCACCGGTCTTCAGGCCCCGGAACGAAACTGCTGCCCCGGGAGGATCGCTGGTGAGATGGAGGCTCCCGGACCCGTACCATTCCAGCGGGTACCGGACAGAGAACCCTCCCTTAGAACACTGGCTCCCGGCGATATGGATGAGTTCGGTCACCGGGATTCTTTCAGGGGCGGTGATTGATATACGGTGGTATCCTGCAGATACGTTGGGGATGACCGCGGGAGTCAGGAGCCCGGTCCGGATGCCGTCCAGAAAAATTTCTGCACCCTCAGGGACACTCCCGATGGAGAGGTTGCAGACCGGGGGATCATCCCGGGGAATGATGAACTGCCCGCTGTCCCGGCTGTTTGGCGGAATGGTA
>CAYGWN010000003.1:0-7012 GCA_964353765.1 uncultured Methanoregula sp.
TTCCCCATACTATTACATATTCTAACTATTAATAATTTTCAGAAAAATCAGAATATTCAAAATATGATGGGAGACCCGGCCGGAGAACTCTGTCAATAGTTACCAGGTTTCCCCCAGGTTCAATCCTTCCTGGTTGTCTTAATCAAGAGATCCTCCCTGATGAATTCCACCGTTCTCTTTCCCGGGTCCGCCTGCTCTTCCCGGAGCCGGGCGCCCCAGCCCTCGAGCAGCTCAGGGGTGATCATGCCCTGGGACGCAATGTACCCTCCCAGGGGAGTTAGGGCCTCCCTGACTCTCCTGACCCACATATGTTCCAGGACGACGATAAACGTGGAACTGGAGGGGGGAAGGTCCTCCGTAATCGTCCGGAGATCTTTTTCCGAGATGCCAAAGGTATTCCCGGCAGCCCGCTGCCCGGCGATCCCTGCATATTCCCGTGCTGCAGCGGTGCCTCCCGCGCCCAGGCCGATGAGGTACCCGATCATGGCATCCATTTCGACTGCCTCTTCTTCGTCCAGCTCACCTCCTTCGAGGACCCCGATGTTTCCCTGTGGGTCCTTGTTCAGGAGGAAGTAGGAGACCGGCCGGATGAACTCATGGTTCAGGGTCCCCTTCACCTGCACGAGCAGGTCATAAGGAAGGACAATGCCCGGGAACCGGATGACCATCAGTTCCAGGGGGCCGATTTTTGCGAGAAGCTCCTCTGTGATGTCCACAGAACTCAAAGGGTGATGGCGGGGACGGGAGTCACCGGAGATGAATACTCCCAGGTGGAACTGCTTTTTTGTATCACCGGACGTCTTGCCGCGGACGTTGTGCCAGTGGTCCTCAAACATCTGGTGGGTAACAAAAACCTTTCCCCGCTTGATGAACGGGTCCTGGTAGTAGATATACCGGGTATCCATACCGATGACCACGATATAATGCCCGTCTTCCCAGTCTTCCTGGACCGATTTGTCTGAGTCTTCCCGGCTCCTCCAGGCCTGGCCGCAGGTGATTACCGGGATCCCTTTCTTGAGCGACTCATGGAGATCGGTGAGGGAAAGGTTCTCCTTCACTTCGGCTCTCATCCCCAGCCCGCGGGCGACCCTGACGATATCGCCCACATAGGTCCCGGTTTCAGGGCTGGTATGGAGGAGGTGCATGAGTTCCTGTTCTTCAAGATCTCTTCCCCAGTAATGCAGCACTGCCTGGAGAGCAGCTGCCCCGCAGGAATATTCGGTGCTCTGGCGGGTATCGGTCAGGAGCGGAAATCTCTTCATGATTGATCGTGCGGGGTTGGACCTTGGAAACAATAATGGTTCTTGCCTCCCGGACCGGTTGAGGGGGCGCCACAATTCCGTGGAATACCAAAACGACAGATTTCCGCCGGATTACCGGACACGGTGTGCCAGAAAGAAGAGATCGTGGCCGGTGTGCCACTGCACCGGTGCTTTGGGAAAGGCGATGACTCCATCCTCATCCGCAATTTCCGGCCGGTTCCCGTGGTACCCGATTATCTCCCCTTTTTTCACGTCCTGGAAGGGCTGGGGGAACTTCCCGGCATACCTGAATCCTTCATCGGTAAGGAGAACCTTTCGCGTCATTCTGTATACCCGGTAGGCGGGATCTGGAGGAGAGAGCGGGGCCGGAGACGGCAGCACCCCCTGGTCAGCCAGGATATTGAGGATGCTTTCCAGCACAACCGTTATACGGCTCGTATCCCCGGCAAATCCTGTCTCAAAACAGATGCCTGCACCACCACAGGAATCTACATATTCATCGGTTGTCGACCGTTCTCCCCCGAGGATAAAATCGGGATCGGTCAGGACAATGCCGGCATCAAACCATCGGTAGACCTGTTCGTGCCGGGGACTACCTGCACAGGGGAGGAACGGCCGGCTGGGGACGGAGGTGGAGTGGATATCCACAGAAATGTCAGCGGTCTCAAGGAGCGGGGCGAGTTCATGGGCTCGGCGGGATTCATAGAAATCCAGGACCGGCCCGGAAAGATGGTGTTTCGTAAACAGGCGGTTGAGGTTGTGTTCCGGGGAGGTCCCCCGCTGGTTCATGCGGATCGCTTCCTCGTTTCCCAGGACCAGGGTAAGGGTTCCCCGGGACAGTCTCTCCTCTCCTCCATGAAAAAGAGCATGGAGGTTTTTTACCACCTCGATCCCGGTCTTTTCATCACCGTGGACGCCCCCCAGGATAATGAGATGGGGCGAGGGTGAGGAGCCCCGTTCCTGCCAGATTCCTGAACCGATCGCTTCCATGATCCTATCCCCTGGACTTCGTGAAATTCCTAACACCCGGTTCCGGGTTACCTGGCCGTATCCCGGGATGGTCTGGTGATGTCAGGTGAAGACCTCCGGAAAAAATGGCCGGGACCGGGTCATGATGCCGATCCGGCGGCCAGTTCCTGCCCGATACGACTTCCCAGTCCTTCCCGGTCAGGGATAATGGAGATAAGTTCCTGGCCGCGGACGATGAGGAACCCTGCCGGCCTCCCCCGCCCCGCTGCCGTGGCATGGTAGGTCCGGACTACCGCATCCCGTGACTCCCCGCTGTCGAACCGCTGGGTCCTGATGATGAGCTCGTGTCCGGCATTATCTTCAAGGACATAGGTCTTCCCACCGGTTGCCCCGGGTACCGGCCACTGGACATCGGTTGTAGTGACTACATGGAAACCGGCAGCCGCCGCAGCTTCGCGGACCGGTTCACCGGTTACCAGATAATAGGGCTCAGCCGGGGCAGAGAGGAGGATCAGCCCGAACGGGACCATGAAGAAGACCACGAGGATGATGATGGCCGCTGTCCCGGCACTATTGCCGTCGCTCATACGAAGCCCTCCGGTTGCAGTATCCGGTATCCGGCCATTGGCGGTATCATACCGCACCGCCTCCTCCTTCTTTCCACTCCGGCTTCTTCAGTTTCAGGAAGATCAGGGGCGGTACGGCAAGGATGAACGTACCGAACAGCACTGCCAGGACGTAGCCAATGCCGCTGAACCCGATGAGGCCCGGGGGTATGAGCCCGACGATGAAGGTGAAAATCACCCCGAATGCCCCCATCCCGCCGACCAGCCACACGCCGGCCATCCCTCCCGGGATGGTGAAGGCCCGGGGTTGTGCGGGGGCGGTGTACCGGAGTTTGATTACTGCTGCAAAGACAAAGACGTAGACGATGCAGAGGAGTTCAACGGTCATGGCCGAGAGGATCCAGTAGGCCTGGTTCACCGATGGTAAAAAGACGTAGAGGAGGGAGATGACGGTCCCGATAAGTGCCTGGATGACGAGCACTGCAACCGGTGATCCGTACCGGTTATGCCGGTTGAAGAGAGGTGGCATATTCCCTTCCTGTGCGACCACCCCGAGGCCGAGTGCCGGACCGATCAGCCAGGCCCCGAGCAGGACGACCCCGCCGATGGTGATCAGGACGGCCATGGGTGCGACCAGCCAGGCCAGGTTGAGGCTGGTAAAGAAGTACTGGAGGGCCTGCATGACCCCGGCCGCAAGATCGAGCTGGTCGGCCGGGATCACGAAGGCAATGGCCAGGGTACCAAACACGGTCAGGAGGAAGATGAGGAGTGCCGAGAGCCACATGGCCTTCGGGTAATCGGTCTGGGGGTTCCTGACCTCAAGGGCATGGAACCCTGCCATCTCCATGCCGGCAAAGAGGAGGATCACGGTGGCAAAGAACGGGAGGGTGGCCATGCTGATGGTGGGTACCACCTCGCTCCAGGAAAAGGGAGGGACAACCAGGGGCTGGCCTGACGCCAGCCAGTAGACGCCGAAGACGATGATCAGGGCAGCCGGTATGATACTCCCGAGAATGACCCCGATGTTGGTGAACTTCGAAGTGACCCCCGCACCAAAATACGCAATGGCCGTGGTGCCCCAGAAGGCGAGCATCATCACCGAGAACATGTAGATGGCATTATTCGCAAGGTCCGGGGTGAGGGCAAAAGCGAGGGTGGAGGCGATGAATGCAAGGACCGTAGGGAACCAGACGAGGTTGTTTGACCACTCGCAGAAGATGGCCACGAACCCTCCCTTCTCGCCAAATGCATTCCGTACCCAGGCATACAGGCCTCCTCCTTCCGGCCATCCTGTCGCGAGTTCCGCACCAGCCAGCGAGATCGGGATCAGGAACAGGATGGTCCCGATAATGTACCAGCCGATGCTCGACCAGCCATAAACGGCCATGGAGGGGAAATTCCTGATTGACAGGACAGCGGCCACGTTGATCATGGCCAGGGCAAAGACCCCGAGGACCTTTACCCGGTTATCGGATCGGGGAGCAGCCGTCTCATCACCCACGGCTACCCCTCCCTGATACAATACATCAGATACTCACCTTTGATACGTTCAACTCCGTGGGTCTCGTGTTCGAAGCCCGGGAATCTGCGGTCGAAATCCTGCAGGGATTTCAGGTATAGGAGGATAGGGCCGTTCTTTTTCCCGGTATTTTCACCAGGGGCAAGTACCGGGATCCCCGGGGGATAGGGGAATATCCCGGTGGCCACGATCCGGCCAGCTGCCTGTTCGACCGGCACCTGCTCCACCTCGCCCCGGACCAGCTTCCGAAAGGCTTCGGCGTAGGTGATTTCAGGGTCGGGAAGGCCCGCATACGCCGCCTCCAGCAGCTCGCACATCCGGTGCTCCCGCTTGAAGGCATGCATCTCATCGGCGAGAGATTTCAGGGTCATGCCCCCATACCGGTCAGGCCATGCAGCGGTGAGGTCAGGGAAGATCTCTTCCAGCGGCGACTCCTCATCGTAGTGCCGCTTGAACTCGAAGAGCTCGGTGACCAGCGTCCCCCACTTCCCCTTGGTTATCCCCATCGAGAAGAGGAAGAGGATGCAGTAGTCGCCCGATTTCTCGTTCACGATCCCCCGGGTGTCAAGGAACTTTACCACCACGGCAGCCGGGATCCCCCCTGAAGCAATCGACCCGTCATCGTTCACACCAGGCATCAGCACGGTCACCTTGATCGGGTCGAGCATGCAGTAGTTGTCCGGCAGACCCGAAAACCCGTGCCAGCGCTCACGGGGGTGCAGGACCCAGCACGACGGGTTATCACGGAGGAGATCGAGCGGGGCTGTGGCAAAGGGGACCTTCTTTTTTGTCTCCGGGTCAGTCACGCTATCAGGCTGCCACATCCCAAACCACCAGTCCTTCTGCTTCCCGGTCCCGCAGACATCCTGGTGAACCCGGGCCATGGTCTGCCGGAACCGGATCGCCTCCTCGATCGATTCCGTGGTCAGCGCCCGTCCCCCCGCCCCGTCCATCATCTTTGAGGAGACATCGAGGGAGGCCATGATGGGGTAGAGGGGCGAGGTGGAGCTGTGCATCATGAACCCCTCATTGAACCGGGAGTGCTCGACCGGCACCCGCCCGTTCCGGACATGGATCATGGAGGCCTGGGAGAGGGCGGCCAGCAGTTTATGGGTGGACTGGGTGGCAAACACCGTCGGCCCTTCAGGGCCATCTGCCCCGTCCCGCATGGCAAACCGGTCGCGGTACAGGGGGTTGAACCGGGCATACCCGTACCAGGCCTCGTCAAAGTGGATGCTGTCCACGCTTTTTCCGAGAAGGTCCTCGACCCTGGTGACCTGGTAGCAGAGCCCGTCGTAGGTGGAGTTGGTGATGATGGCGTGGATGGGTGTCCTGCTGTCTAGGTCCGCGGTCAGGGGGCAGGCGGCTATCTTTTGTTGTATCTTTTCAGGGGTCATCTCGGCGGGGGGGATGGGACCGATGATCCCGTACCGGTTCCGGGTGGGGACCATGAAGACGGCAACAGAATGGGTCATGGTGAGGGCGTGTTCGGCCGACTTGTGGCAGTTCCGGTCAACGAGGACGATATCGTCCCGGGAGACCCGGCCAAAGAAGACGATCTTGTTTGCCGTTGAGGTGCCGTTGGTGACAAAATAGGTCATGTCTGCCCCGAAGACCTTTGCCGCGTAGCGCTCGGCCTCCCCCAGGGGACCGGAATGGTCGAGGAGTGACCCCAGTTCCCCTACCGAGATGGAGAGGTCGGAACGGAAGAGCTGTTCGCCGAAGAATTTGTGGAAGAGCCTTCCCGCAGGTGACTTGCGGAAGGCGGTGCCGCCGGCATGGCCGGGGGTGTGCCAGGAGTACTCGTAGTCTTTCGAGAACCGGACCATTTCACCAAAGAACGGCGGGAGCAGCCGTTCCCTGTACCGGTTTGCCGCCGCAGTGATCCTCCCGGCAATAAACTCCGGGGTGTCGTCCATGACATAGACGAACTCATCGATCTCCCGCAGGGTCCCGACCGGGACATCGCCAAGGGTCTCCCCGGTGGGCTCGGCCATCAGGAAGATCGGGATATCTTCGTTCCGGTCCCGGATCTCCCCGATAAGTTGTCTTGCTCCCCCATGGCCCGGGTCATCACCGATGTTCCAGTTGATCAGGATACAGTTTGCTTCGGGGAGGTTGGCATAGGCAGACCGGGCTCCCTCGATAGACTGGATGGTGAATACTTCGATGCCAAAACCGGAGAGCCCCCTGATGATCCGGTTGAGGGCCCTCCCGTGCGGGGTATCGGTGGTAATGGTATCATCGATGATGGCAACGATCAGCTGCTCTTCGGGATTCATGACAGCACCCCTGACAAGGTCGGTTGTTTAGGGAAATACTCCCTCATTTTTTCTGACATTCCAGGACTCCACTCGTAACATTTCAGCCTTATTTCTGTTCACGTATATAGTACATTGACCTGCGATGGTCGTGTATCCTCCATTCTCTTCTCCCGGAGGATGGGGAATTGAGGAGAATTTCACCAGTACATGGCGGACCGGCAGCTTTATGCGCCTCCCGTCCCGACTCCCCCGTACAAGGAGGAGGAGCGGATTTTCATGAAGGTCGTCGGAATCATTGCCAGTCCCCGCGGAAAGGAGAGCCGGACCCTGCAGCTGGTCAACGGGGTGCTGCAGGGAGCACGGGAGGAAGGGGCAGAGACGGAGCTCGTCGATGTCTATGCACTGCATATTGAATACTGCACCGCCTGCGGG
>CAYGWN010000004.1:0-20126 GCA_964353765.1 uncultured Methanoregula sp.
TGCTGGCGAAATATCTCGATATGCTCCTGGTTTCCGGGCAGGTGGAGATGCAGCTGATGGGTGCGGCCAAGGTATATTATTTCTCACGCCGGGTACCGGTCTCTGCGATGCTTGAATTCTCATCTGATCTGGTGATCATGATCGATGATGACCAGCGGATCCATTCGGTCAACGAGCAGGTACCCCTGCTTCTGGGTGTGGAGCGTGATACCCTTATCGGGAAACGAACCGATGAGATCAGCAGTCCGTTTATCCGGTGCCTCCCCTTCAGCGGCACCGAGGAGAATCCGGCAGGTGACCAGGAGAGCAGCATAGAGTTCTCAAGCGAGGTCATGGGTGAGGAACGCTACTTCCGGACCAAGAAGATACCGACCAGCTTTGAAAACGGCAGCCATGGCATCACCCTGATAATCGATGATGTCACTGCCCAGAAGAAGTACCAGAATATGCTGGAGATCAGCGAAGCCAGGTACCGGGGCATCGTCCAGTCCTCCGGCGAGGCGATTATCGGAAAGGATCCGGATGGCAGGATCATCTCCTGGAATCCGGCAGCCGAACACCTTTTCGGATATCCCGAGGACCAGATCCTCGGGAAGGAGATGCACCTCCTCGTCTCTCCGGACCAGCGGGAAGACCTCGACCTGTTCCTGCAGAGGGTCGGAGGGGGTGAATATATCCGGCAGCACGAGATGAAGATGATCAGGAAGGACGGAATGGCCGTTGATGTCCTCATGAGCATCTCACCCATACGGGGTGAGCACGACAGTATTGTGGGGGTATCGTCAATCATCCGGGATATCACCAGCGAGAAGCTCGAGCAGGATCTCCGTGACCACGAGGACCGGTACCGGCAACTCGTTGAGGATATCAATGTCGGGATCTACCGGAGTACGGGAGATCCGAAGGGTCATTTTGTCTGGGGGAATACCGCCCTCCTTGATCTCCTCGGATACCAGTCCTTCCGTGACCTGAGGGGAATCAATGTTATCGATATCTTCTCAGAACCGGACGGCAGAAAGGAGCTTCTCGAAGAACTCAAGGAGAGCGGGTTTGTAAAAAACCGGATCCTTCACCTGAAGAGAAGAGATGGCAGGCCGATTACCGTCTGCATCACTGCACTCGCCGAGTTCGATGTGCAGAAGAAGGTGAAGTTCATCAACGGTGTTGTCCAGGATATCAGCTGGTTCATCGGTCCCGGTTCCGACCAGCCCGGCTCTCTCTGATCCCTACGGGAACCACCGCACAGCAATGCATCAGGATACTCAGGCCGGGGAAGAGCGTATCCGCGTCTGTGCCTGTTCCCGCAGGAACGAGAGGAGGTAGTAGGGACCCCCGGCCCCTTTTCCGGTCGACCCGCTTGCTTTCCACCCCCCAAAGGATTGTGATCCCGGCCAGGCCCCGGTGGTCGCACCGCCCTGCCGGTTTGCATAGGTAACCCCGAACCGGATCATCGAAAAGAAGTACTCGACCTCGTCGTCATGCTCTGAAAATATCCCCGCTGTCAGTCCATAATCGGTGGCATTGGCTTCCCCAACTGCCTCTGCGAGGGTCGAGAAGGTATCAGTGATGATGAACGGCACGAAGAGTTCCCGCTGGAACAGGGGGTGGTTCCGCGGCAGACCGGCCACGACCGTCGGCTCTACATAGTATCCCTGATCTAACTCCCCTCCCCCGAGCACGTTTCCGCCGGCAATGATCTGTCCCCCCTCTTTTCTGGTCCGGACAACGGCATCACGGAAGGTTTCCACCGCATTCCGGTCAATGACCGGGCCGATCACGGTATCCCTCTTCCGGGGGTCACCGATGGAGAGGGTCTCCACCTGTTTTTTAAGTTCTGCCATGAACCGTTCCGCAACCGGCTTTTCGACGTATATGCGGGATGCTGCACTGCATTTCTGGCCGCTGTACCCGAAGGCGGCTTTCACAACTCCTTCCACTGCCTTTGCCACATCAGCCCGGGCGGTCACAATGACCGGGTTCTTGCTCCCCATCTCCGCGATAACCGGTTTCGGGTAGGGCTGCCTCGCGGCAAATGTCCGCTGGAGCCACACCCCCGCATCCCGGGAACCGGTGAAGGCGATACCGTCAATGTCCCGATGGGCGACAATGGTCTTCCCGAATAGCTCCCCCGGACCGGTGATGTAATGGACGGCGGATGGGGGAACCCCGCCGGAGATAAACGCCTCGTAGAGTTTCAGGGCAGACCAGGGGGCAGTGCTTGTTGGCTTCAGAATCACGGTGTTTCCGGTTATCAGCGCAGCAGAAGCCATGCCGGCTGCAAGGGCCAGGGGAAAATTGAAGGGGGAGATAACGGCAAAGACGCCATGCGGACGCATGACGCTCCTGCACGTGGCTGTGCTGCTTTCGGGCTCCATCGATAGGATGTATCCCTCGCTCTTCTCATACAGATCGACGTAATACCGGACAATTTCGACTGCTTCACTCACCTCGGCGAGCGCTTCGTACCGGTTCTTTCCGCATTCGCAGGTTATCAGGGCCGAGAGGAGGAATTTCCGGTCATCGAGGTGATCAGCGCATCTCCGCAGGATACCGGCACGTTCTCTCCAGTCCCGCTGTTCCCAGGAGAAAAAACCCTCTTTTGCCGCTTTTATTGCTGATTCGATATGCTCTTCTGCTCCCTCCTGGAATCTCCCGACAAGAATGCGGGTATCAAACGGCGAGACGACATCAAACTCTGATCCCGCCCAGTGTTCCTCCCCGGCGAAATACATCGGGTGGGAATTGCCGAGTCCTGCCTGGACCTGTCCGAGCGCTGTTTCATATGCCTGGTGGATGGTTTCATCAGCCAGCAGGTCCACATAGGTCAGTTTTTTTCCATCGGTCATCTTCATCACTCCTCAGTATTGAATCAGCAGGGAACCATCACAGGGTACTGGTCAAGGATTGCGATACTGGTATTGATATTCTCATTTTTCATAACGAGCAGCGGGCAGAAGCGGAAAACCGGTTCTCCGGTTGGAGCGTCTTCACACACCACTGAATGCACGATTACCTCCTCATGATGGTGAAGAACAGCCCGGCACCTGAGATCCGGGGGGGTATTCCTGGCAGGGGAATCCATACATTAGACTATTTTCTCTCCCTCTTATACCGTTGCAGGGTGCAGGATCACCATCCCGCCGCCTTCCAGCGGGGTCATGACCCTCACTCCTGACAGCGGGCAGTGGCTGGTAACCGGAGTTCAACCAGGAGAGGACGTATGTTCAGGATCACGATGGAGTGCATCCTCCACCATGACGGAGATTGAGGGGACAACACACTTATATTAAAAATTTCTTAACCGTACTGCGGTAGTCCATTATGAAATCAAAATTGTTCATATTCAGCGGACTGGTAATCTGCCTGGGTATGTTCCTGCTGGTGTCCGGCTGCACAGAGCAATCCACAACCCCTGTGCAGACCCCGATCACCACACCCGCTGAGACCCAGACACAGCCACCGACAGCAGGTCTCCCGAACCCCGCCACAGACTTCTGCGTGCAGTCGGGGGGGATGCCCGAGATTATCGAAAACCCAGACGGGAGCGAATACGGCATGTGCACCTTCCAGAACGGGACTTCCTGCGAGGAATGGAGCCTGTTCCGCGGTGAGGGCTGTAAACCCGGGAACGTGACCGGCCTTGCTAATCCTGCCTCGGTATACTGCGGCCAACAGGGAGGAAGGACCGAGATTAAGAAGAATCCAGACGGGAGCGAATACGGGATGTGTACCTTCCCGAACGGGACCTCCTGCGAGGAATGGGCCCTGTTCCAGGGGAAAGGGTGCCTGCCCTCAGAGACATGAACCTCAAGTAGTTATCTGGATGGATCGGACCCTCTACCAGGAAAGAATCCGGGAGCTGGACAGAGATACTCTGCCGGTGCCGGCAGGCAGGACCTGGCACAGACATTGATATCTCTTCCCTGATCTTTTCCCTGATTTTTCAGGACCAAGGCTAATTTCTTATATTCCCGGTGCAGAAAGAATTCTATGGCTGAAAATATCCCCGGTCCCTCGCTCCTGCGGGTGATCGCTGCTGTCATGCTTGGCATTTTTGTCGGATTTTTTTTATTTCTCATTGTCGCCCTGGGAATCGGGATGGTCGAGAATGTTACCGGGACGGACACCGGGATCTCAACGAATGTTACCCAGAATATACTGAGCGCGGTCCTGCTTGGCGCAATTATGCTTCTCTGTGTCGGAGGGTTTCTCTGGAAGGTCTATACCACCCCGCCGACATCCGAAGAAGGAGAGGAGCCGGTGACAGATACGGAACAGCCGGAATAACCGGTACTGCTGACAGGACGGGGAATCTCCTCAGGGGCTGTCCTTTCTATTCCGCAGAAGCATATACCGGCAGGCAGGTCACTGTCTCCTGAAGAAAAAAAATTCAGGAGCGAAAGGGATGGCGGAAGGGATGCAAAAGTTCCGGATTTCTCCCCCCTGCTGAATCAATCGGCAGATTGAAATAGTTGGGATAAAGGATTTTCAGTATACCACTTGGAGGTAGAGAACATGCGTTTTCATGGAATTTCAATCACCATCCTTCTCCTTGCCGCATTAACGGCGGCAGCTGGAGCGGCGGTTGTCACCCTCCCCGCTCCGCCCGGAGGAGAGCAGGGTTATTTCTTCATCCAGTCCATCCCGTCCGGTGCCGACTGCTATTTCGACAACACGTTCCAGGGTGAGACCCCGGTAACGGTTAGTGTCTCCACGACTGGAAACCCCAGCCATACTATCCGGATAAGCTCCGGGGGGTATGATACCTGGACCCAGACCTACCAGGGCAACCCGAGAGCGGGGGAGACCATCTACATCACGGCAACCCTCACACCCAGTGCCCAGACCGGGAACATCCAGGTATCATCCAGCCCTTCCGGGGCAACGGTAACCCTGGATCGCGGACAATCGGCTATAACCCCCTTCACGTTCACGTATGTCCCGGCAGGGTCCCATGAGGTCTCGATCAATTATCCGAATTACCAGACTTTCTACACCACGGTCAGCGTCTATGCTGGCCAGACCGCCTACGTCACCGCAAATCTCAATCCCGTGACCACGACCGGGATCCTGGATGTCAGCTCAAGCCCGAGCGGAGCGGCGGTATACGTAGACGGGAACTACCGGGGTGTCACTTCGACCACCGTCGGGAACCTCTATCCCGGCCAGCACTCGGTGAGACTCACCAAGGCCGGGTACCAGGACTGGACCGGTACCGTCAGCATTGCATCCGGTGCTACCACCTACCTGAGCCCGACCCTGGTGACAAACCCGCAGCCCCAGTATGCCACGGTTAGCATCAGTTCCAATCCAGCCGGGGCGAATGTGTACGGGGACGGGGTCTACGTTGGCCAGACCCGGAGCGGAAGCCCGCTGGTCTTCACCAACGTCAAGCCCGGTATTCACACCCTCCTCCTCACCAAGTCCGGGTACCAGGACTATGAAGCCACCCAGAGCGTGGTAGCGGGCCAGGACTATGTCGTTTCCGTGACCCTGAACCCGGTCCAGAACCCGACGACGTGTGGGATTTCAGTCATCTCTGCCCCCAGCGGTGCAGAGGTATACCTCAACAACGTCTTCAGAGGCCTCACTCCCCTCACCCTTGACAGCCTTGCTCCGGGTTCCTACGCCGTCACCCTGAAACTCTCCGGGTACCAGGACTGGCAGTCGACCGCCCAGGGTACCGCCGGGCAGACGGCACAGCTCTCAGCCACCCTTATTCCGGCGGGAACACCCACCCCGACCCAGACCGGGCTTCTGCCGGTAACGATCATCGCCGCCATCGGTGTTTTGTTCCTTGCAGCACGGAAACGGTCAGGATAATTTCCCCTCTTTTTCCGATTGAAAAATTCTTTTTTCCCCCTCATACAACCATCCGGCTCCCCCATATCTCCCTGTCCGGGAGAGTAATGATTAAGATGCTGCAGATCCAGAGCCTCTTTCCATGAGATACCTTCTCCTCCTCCTCATTCTCGCCTGCCTCCTTATCGGGGCAGGTTGCACCGGCCGGGAACCTGCTCAGCCGGTAGAGTCAACAACTCCTGGTACAACGCCTCTGCCCACCACACCGGTAACCACAACAATTCTACCGGGAGAGCCTGCTCCTTCCACACCCTCACCTGTGCCGGCATGGAAGGCAGACGGTGTCATCACAACCAAGGAGTATGATAATGAAGTCACCGTCGCGAACGGGAGAATGGGGGTGTACTGGGAGAACAATGGGGATACCCTGCACATGGGATTGCGGGGGCAGGTCACCGGCTGGGTCGCCATCGGGTTTGAACCCACCACCGGCATGAAGGATGCTGATATGATCCTCGGCTACGTCTCAGGGGGACGGGTTTTGGTTCTTGACCAGCATGCTACCGGGACCTTCGGCCCGCATCCGTCTGACACCGAGCTTGGCGGCACTTCTGATATCCTCGAATCCGGCGGCTCCGAGTCTGGCGGAGTGACGGTCATTGAGTTCTCGCGGAAGGTGAATACCGGTGATCGGTTCGACAGGGTGCTTGTTCCTGGCAGCACGACAAGGTTCATCTGGGCTATGGCCGATGCCGATGTCCCCACCACTCAGCACAACATCGCCCGGGGATCGGGACAGCTGGTCCTCTGAACCGGGGAGCGAGGCTTCCCGGAACACTTTCATTTTCCGGCTGCCCTCTCCCATGGATATTTCTGCCAGTCATGAGATGGAAACCATGACCGGAACTTCGGGGAGAATTCCCGGAAAACGGTCATCCCTCCGGAGTTTCCCGGTGGAGTGACCGCGTGCACCCCCTCCTTGAGAATCTGGCAGCTGACCAGCGGGAACAGCTTATTGAACGCGGGCAGCCGGACCGGGTGTCCCCGATGCTCGCAACCCTTACGGAACGGCGCATCCCGGACGATGCCTGGATTTTTGAACGAAAATTCGATGGAGAACGATGCATGGTCTTCCGAAAGAACGGTAGAATCCGGCTCATGTCCCGGAACCGGAAGGTGCTGAACACTACCTACCCGGAACTCGTGGAAGCGTTTGCCGGCCAGGAAGCCCGTGACTTCATCGTGGACGGGGAGATTGTTGCGTGGGAGGGAAATGTCACCAGGTTCTCCCGGCTGCAGGAACGGATGGGGATCACCGACCCTGAAAAAGCGAAACGGAGTTCGGTGACCGTGACCATCTGTCTCTTTGATCTCCTCTATCTCGATGGATATGATACGACCGGAATGGAGCTTTGTGCCAGGAAATCGCTCCTTGAACATGTCATCTCCTACGGGGGCCCGATCCGGTATACCCGCCACCGGGCCGGCGAAGGGATTGGATGCTACCGGGAAGCATGCCGGAGCGGCTGGGAGGGTATCATTGCCAAGCGGGCTGCCAGCCGCTATGTTCCCAGCCGGTCTGCGGACTGGCTGAAATTTCCCTGTCTTGCCCGGCAGGAGTTTGTCATCGGCGGGTATACTGGTCCCCGGGGGCCGCGGGCCGGGTTTGGGGCCCTGCTCCTCGGGTACTACGATGGCGGCCTTCTCAGGTATGCCGGAAGGGTTGGGACCGGTTTTGATGAACGGGTGCTCACCCGTATCGGGGAAGTCCTCACCTCTCTCGAGCAGGAGAACTCTCCCTTTGCTGATAAAGCAGACCGGGAGAAAGGAGAGCACTGGGTCAGCTCGGTACTCGTCTGCGAGGTTGCGTTCACCGGATGGACAGAAGCCGGAAAACTCCGGCACCCCCGGTTCATCGGGCTGCGTGATGACAAGGAGGCATCCACGGTGGTACGGGAATGGCCGGTGTAATCTGCCGGCAGAAATCCTGAATTTTAGGATGCAGGGAAGTCCGGGAAAACAGGTATCCGCTCATTGAAAAAGACCGTCCGGCTAAAAACCCTCTTACACTGCAGCTTCGCTTACTACCAGCCGGCTGATATAGACCCGGGCCCAGAGATAGGCAACGGAACTACCGAGAATGTTGCCAAGGACAATCCCGAACCATACCCCGGTTTCGCCATACCCGAGCAGTATCCCCAGGATTACCACGCACACTGCCACGAATGCCAGGTTCCGCAGGACATTGATGACCAGGGAGGTCAGTCCCCGTCCGGTGCCCTGGAATACCGCAAGGGACATCATGCCTGCCGGGATGAAGAAAAAGAGGATGGATATAACCCGGAGAAATGAGGCAATCCGGGGTGCAAGGTAGGCGGTCGCCTCTGAGTAGGTGAACAGGACAGCAATCTGCGGGGCAAAGATGAAGATGATTGCCGCCATGCCGATGGCAATCAGGGTTCCCAGGCGGATAGCGTAGGTATGGGCTGTCTTCAGGTTCAGGAAGTTTCGGGCACCGTATGCAGCACCGACGACCGAGATGAGGGTGGTGGAGATTGCAAGATCAGGGATAATGGCAAACATCACCAGCCGCCAGCCGGAGGTATAGACGGCCACGGCATCAGTCCCTGCCATGAGGACCAGAATACCATTGATGAAGATGGCAAGGATTGCCATCAGGAAATATTCGACGCTTGCCGGGAGGCCTACCCGGAGGATATCCCCGGCGGTATCCCGTTCAGGGGTGAAATGCTGCAGGGAGAAGGTGACATAGGTATCCTTCTTTACCAGGAACCAGTACAGGAGAACCGCAGTGACGGCGGCAATTGAAATCACGGTTGCTATTGCCGCTCCGGCGATACCGAGCCCTGCCCGGTAGATGAGAATGGGATCGAGAACGGCATTCAGAACCGATGAAGCGCCGATGGCGTACATCGTCCGCCGGGTATCACCCTCTCCCCTGAGTATGGCGTAGGCGGTATTGGTAAAGAGGATGAATACCGTGCCGGCAAAGAGGATACGCCCATACTCTGCTGCGAGTGGGGCAACCGCCCCGGCACCAAGGGCATATGCTACCGGTTCTGCAAAAATGACGAGGGGGATGGTCAGGATTACCGCGGTAACCAGGGAGATGATGAGGCCGTGCATGGCAGCGCTGTCTGCGCCGGGCCGGTTGCCGGACCCGATACGTCGGGCGATTACCGAAGAGATCCCGGCCCCGAGCCCGTTTCCGAGGCCTATGAAGATCATGAAGACCGGGGTGATGAACCCGACCGCAGCAAGGGCATCGGGCCCGAGGCCGGCGACCCAGATGGCATTTATGAGGTTGTAGAGGGACATCAGGAGCATGGCCATCATCATGGGCCCGGAGAGCTTCCAGATGGCGGTCTTCGGATCACCGGTCATCAGCGAGATACCCCGGGTAATTGCTGCCCGGTGCTCCCGTCCTGCATCGGGATGAAAGGAACCGGTGGAACCGTGATCGGGGTGGGGAGTCGTCATGGTGTTCTTCCTGGCGGCCACACCTTTCTTACTGGCGGTGTCAGCATGGATGGGTCGTGAACCTTCCCGGAGGACAGCCAGAGCCGGGAGCGATGGATGATATCCTCACCATAGGATTCCGGGAGGGATAAGTCATCCCCTGGCAGAAGGTGCGGGTTTCGAGGATCCTGCCCGGTCCGGTGAGCTATTTCCTATCGAAAATTTCTGCCGGGGGAAAAATCAGGGTGAGAATTGGGAATAGGGTGAAATCGATCAGCGGAGGTGACCATTCCGCTCCAGCCATTCAACCTGTGGCCGGGTATACCGGTAGAAAATATCGCATTTACCGTCCTGGAAGCTCCAGGGGACAATGATCAGGAGATCCCCCTCCCGGATCCACAGGCGTTTCTTGATCTTGCCCCTGATCCGTCCCAGCCGGGTTATCCCGTCAGAGCAGCGGACCGAGATATGACTGGCCCCGAGCATCGATTCTGCACGAGCAAACTGTTCCTGGTCTCTCTTTCTCGGCAGCCGTACGCGGACAATTTCTGGTTCGGGTCCTTTTATTCCTGGTTTATGCGGGGGTGGCAGGCAAACAACTCCATGAGCCGGACGACAGACAAACCTTCGTCTGAAGAGTTTTTCTGAAGGGTTAAGAGAACGGGCGCAGGCACCTTTAATCTATCGATTCCTGAAAAAAAAAATCCCGGATGAAGAAGCGGAATCCTCATTCCTCTACGATCTCTGCATCGATGATGATGGTCCCGGAAGGTTCAGGCTCTCCCGGGATGAGGATCCAGGCAACAATATACACCACGACCCCAATCCCGATCGAGACGAGCGTGAGAATAATCCAGAGGATACGAATGATGTTTGGATCGGTATCAACGTACGTGCCAATACCCCCGCACACCCCCCCAAAGATCCGTTCACGTCGCGATCGGTACAATCGTTTCATGGAGTAAAGAACAGCACCAGCCATGATAAGGATTGCATCTCTGAGGGACCGGCTACCAGCCCGGTTCATTCCGGTGCCAGTCGATTTCCTTATCCCCTGAGGGGTCCGATACTGTTCCGGATTCCATGGGCAGCTATGTGCGGGGGGATGTCCTTCTTGCCCCGGTAAGGTTCGGCCGGGAAGGGGAGAAAAAGATCCGTCCGGTGGTGGTCATGGACAGGGGGGAGAACGGGGAGCTCATCGTCTCCCCTGTCTCAAGCAGACCCCCCTCTGATTCGCCCTCGCTCTCCCTCAGGATGGAGGATTTTGCCGAGGGTGGTCTCGATCTGTTCAGTGAGAGTTACCTTCTGATCTCCAGGATCTGCCGGATTACTCCCGCGGATGTGGCAGGTAAAAAAGGCAGGCTCCACCCGGGGGTTCTTGAAGGGGGTATGGGATCATGAAAAAGACCGTTCATGTTCCTGGTGAAGTACCAGGAGAGCTTATATTGCTCCATGATCAAGCCCTTTCCTAAGAGTATTTCGGAGCAGAATCATGAAGGGTTCAGCCATTGTTATTTCGGTATTGATCGTATCCGTCCTTGCCCTTTCACCGGCATCTGCCGCAGTGGGTATTGGCGGTGACCAGGGATATTTTGCCATCAGCTCAAATCCTTCCGGTGCCACGGTCTATTTTGATGGCCAGTACCGGGGCACAACGCCAGTCACCGTGCCGGTCTCTACGACCGGCACCCCCTCCCACACCGTCAGCCTCTCCCTTGAAGGATACCAGCCCTGGATGCGGACCTACAATGAAAATCCTCCCGTGGGAGAGACCATCACGGTCAGCGCAAACCTGGTCTTCACTCCGGTCACCCAGCCCGTCACCCCTCTGCCGGGGGCCGGAAGGGGGTACTATGTCATCTCCTCCTCCCCTTTTGGGGCAAACGTGTATTTTGATGGCAGCTACCGGGGACTCACCCCGGCCACCATAGAAGTTTCGAGTACCGGGACTCCCGGCCACTCAGTCCGGCTCTCCCTCTCCGGTTACCAGGACTGGACCACCAGTCTTGCCGGAAACCCTTCTGATGGCCAGACCATTCCGGTGACAGCATATCTCACCCCGGTCTCTTCCTACGGCAGTATCTCTGTTACATCATCCCCGTCAGGGGCCACCGCTGTCCTGGACGGGGGATACACGCAGCTCACGCCCTGCACCTTCTCCAGTGTCAGTGCTGGTCAGCATAACATCCGGGTGAATAAACAGGGATACTCATCCTGGAGTGCTGACGTTTCCGTTGCAGCCGGGATGGCCACCGAAGTCTCAGCCAAACTTGAACCGGTTACCCCCGCTTCCGGCACTATCTATGCGGTCTCGCTTCCCCAGGGGGCCAGTGTCACCGTTGACGGGACCTCTTATGGACCTGCACCGCAGCTGGCAAGCGGCCTCTCACCCGGCTACCACCAGGTCCGCCTCTCCCTCTCCGGATTCCAGGACTGGTCCGGCCAGGTCCTGGTAACTGCCGGATCGACCATCACCGTGAGCCAGACCCTCTCGGTCGGGCCAACCGCCCATCCCACAACAGGGACGGGAACCGGCTTGCTCTCGGTCGTATCGGTCCCGGCCGGTGCACAGGTGTACGTGGATGATCTCTTCATCGGAGTAACCCCGCTTACCACGCCCCCGGTAACCGCAGGATCTCACCAGGTATTGGTCCGGCTTTCGGGCTATGCAGACTGGCTGACAAGCGTCCAGGTCTCCACCGGGCAGACGGTTGCGGTAGAAGCGGTTCTCTCACCGGTTTCCCCAACCCCTACAGAGGGCGGACCGGGGCCGGGCCTTGCCATTCTTACGCTTGGCATCCTGGCCTTTGCTGTCAGCAAACGGAAGACATAACTTTTTTCCCTCTCTAGCTTCTGCTCTGGCGGGGGGAGGAATTTTTTCAATACGAGGTCGCCTCGTCAACCGTTGATGGTTGACAAACCATCTTCATGCTGCCATTTCCCGGCCGGTGTTTTTCACCAGAACCTATAAGGACCGGCCGGCAGGATATCTCCGGGATACTATCCATGCCTTTTTCCTGTCAGCAGTGCGGTGAGTGCTGCACAAAGATGGGGTATGTTTTCGCAATCACTGAAGAGTACGGGAACTACGAGTACCTGGTGCAAAACGAGTACCTTGGGGACACGAGCCGGGTCACGGTCGCCCCGGGGATGGTTCCCCTCTTTGAGGACCGGAGTGTTTTTGAATCTTTCCCCAGGGCCTGCCCCTTTCTCAGGATTGACCGCACCGAGGGGAAAGCCTTCTGCACGGTCCACCAGACCCGCCCGGAACTCTGCAGGATGTACGGGTGCTGGAGGATGCTCATCCTTGACTGGCGGGGACGGAGGGCAGGGCGGGTGATGCACGGCAGCTCGGTCTCGTTCGATGACGATCTCCTGCGGCATATCTGGGACTCCCGAATCCGGGATATGGATTCGGCCGATGATGAGGAGTGGCAGCGGAAGGTCATCCGCATCCTGCAGCAGTTCGGGTATACGGTTATCAGGTGAGGATTGGAGGGTTCCATCTTATGAAAGATCCTATAAAAAATTGAAAAGAAAGCCATATTCAGACATTCCGTCGCATTGCCAGAAAGGCTGCAACACAGAGGCCAGATGCTGGTATCCAAACAGGAATTTCGACTCCCTTTGCAGTTGTTGGTAGTGGTGATGAAAGAGGCTGGCCGCCTGGTGTCCCTGAAATAGTAGTGCTGGTTGTCTGAACGGGCGAGGGAACACCGGTAATTCCCCCGGCAAGATGTGCTTCGGCAGCCGTCTTACCTGCCTTTGCCAAACCGAATCCTGGTTCCAGAGCAAGTGCCTTGTCATAAGCGACAATTGCCCCCTGGTAATCACCAGATGCTGCCATTACATCTCCTTTCTTTGCCCAGGCACCGGCATATCCCGGTTCCAATGCAAGTGCTTTATCATACAGCCTCAAGGCCTCGGCAGTATTCCCCATCGCGAAGAGAGCATTTGCTTTTCCGTAATAAGCGCGGTAGCTGTATTCCGGATTAATCTGAATGGCTTGATCGTATGCTATGATTGTTTCGTCGTATCGTTTCAGGCCATACAGGGCATCGCCTTTTTCGTAGTATGCCTTCGTATATGATGGATTGAGGCTGATGGCTTTATCTAATGCCGTTATTGCCTCTTCATATCTTCCCAGACGATTCAGGGCGACACCTTTCCCGGTCCATGCTAACGGGAGTTTTGTTGGCTCAAGTGTCAGTGCCTGTTCGTACAGCGCGAGCGCCTCTTCATATTTTCCCTGGTCGACAAGCTCATCACCCTGAGCCGCTAGAACTCCGGCTGATTCTGCAGCCACCGGCGAAAAGAGAAGAAGCAGAGCCACGATACTGCAGATCAGAAGTCTGCTATGAGGGGATAACCCATCTTGGAACATAGAATTCCTCCTGTCATTGATCGAATGCCACACGGTTAACCTCATACTGAAGGAATAAATACGTTCCCCTCAAGGAGGAGCGATTCATTGTAACAATCGTATTCTCTATCGATTTCCTGTCATCCCGCATCACCCAGAATATCGAAAGGAGCGGAATCAATAATATTACGGAAATGCCAAACTCACCCTTACCCTCAGCGGAGCATGTGAATGGACGATTATGACGATACCTGCAAACCTAGCCAGCCCGGAAGCTCGACGATCAAGGTGATTACTGCCTCCAGCAGATGGCTGTTTGTTCTTGCGGTGCTCGGGACAGCCCTGATCGCGGTCTATCTCTTCGTTGTGGGTTTCCTCATCACCTTAACCACCATCGCCGGATCTGTTGCCGAGCACCAGTTCGAGATGCAATTCCTGAAGGAGTCCCTGGCGGACTTCATTGAGATTATTGATGTCTTCCTCGTGGCAACGGTCTTCTACATCATTGCGCTCGGGTTCTACGAGCTCTTTATAGCCAAGGCCCCGCTCCCGGGGTGGCTGAAGATCTGTGACCTTGATGATCTCAAAAACAAACTCCTCGGCCTGGTGGTAATCGCCCTCGCGGTGCTCCTGCTCGGTGCAACTCTGACCTGGGACGGGACCGCGAATATTCTCTCATTGGGCATCGCCATTGCAGCAGGAATAGCTGCGATATCTGCATACTTCTGGGTGAAGCACTGAATACGGCCATGCATCCTTATGTTGCCGTGATGCAAAATCCTGTACCATGGCATACCGGGTCATCTGTGACAGCGGGTCATGGAAGCCTCTCCTGGTGCTGGGGATCTTCGGCATTGTCCTCGGCTCTCTCCTCTTCCTCTTCCCTGAGACTGCGCTCCGCGTGATCGTCATCCTCTTCGGGGTCCTGGCCATCCTGATCGGGATCGTCCTCTTTATCGCGGCATGGGCAGTTTCCCGTTCGGGAGGGATGTTCTTTGCCATACCGCTGGTCCTCGGCATCTGCGCCCTGCTCCTTGGCTTTGTCTCGTTCGTCAACCCGGAACTGATCGCAGCCTTTGGAGCGGTGGTGCTGGCAGTTCTCCTGATCATCGGGGGGCTCAGCGGAGCTATCTCAGCGGTATTCTACCCGGGTTCCGGTATCCGGCGGGCGCTATCGGCCACCGGGGGAATCATCCTCGCTGTTCTCGGGATCCTGATCCTCTTCACCCCGCTCCTCTCGGGTATCCTCATCGTCCGCATCCTGGGAGCGTTTCTCATCGGGTCAGGAATTGTTGTGCTCACCGGGTCGGTTATCCAGGCGTTCCGCGAGCGGTCCTGCCCCCCGGAAGAGGAGTTCGGGCGGATTGAGCGGATCGAACGGTGGTAGGGATGGTCTTCGCTTCATGGTTGACGGTCAGGGTTCCTCCAGATCCATGGATATTACTTCAGGAATTTCATATCGACTGTGAGAAAAGGAAGGATAGCACTCCGGGAATCATGGGAGCACCATCTCCCTTCTTTCCCCCGGGATGCAGACGAGGGATTATATCAACCTGCAGGACAATCTCCCTCTTATGAGCCTCCGGAAGCTCCTTGCCGGCATCATACCGGATGAAAAGCAGCGGTACATCCGGGACCATTTCGATGTCATCGGGGATATTGCGGTGGTTACCATTCCCCCCGCACTGGAGGAGTTTAAGGAGGAGATAGCCCTCGCCGTCATATCTCTCCGGAGAAACATCCGGACCGTGCTTGCCAAGTCCTCGATGGTGGAGCATGAGGAGCGGGTGCCGGCCTATGAGTTCCTGATCGGTTCATCGACCTATACCGAGCACAAGGAATTCGGGTACCGGTACCGGCTTGACCTGGCCGAGGTCTTCTTCAGCGGCAGGCTCTCCACCGAGCGACAGCGGGTTACCGGGCTGGTGGAGCCCGCAGAGGAGGTGCTCGTCCCCTTCTGCGGGGTCGGACCGTTCGTCATTCCTGCTGCAGCCCAGGGGGCTGCTGTTGTGGCGGTCGAAAAGAACCCGGCAGCCATCCACTGGCTTGAGGAGAACCTGGCCCTGAACCGGGTGGCAGACCGGGTCCGGGTTGTCCCGGCAGATGCATTCTCCCTCCCCGACCTTGCCGGTTCATCGTTTGACCGGGTCATCTGCCCTACACCGTATGGCAGGGACAGGATCCTGGATATCCTTACCCCGCTGGTCCAGGACGGGGGAATGCTCCACTTCTATACCTTCAAAAAAGAGGAGCAGGTACCCGGGCTCCTGGAAGATTTTATGAACAGGGGGTTTTTAGCCCGGGTCCACCACCGCTGCGGGTATGTTGCCCCCGGGGTCGGCCGGTATGTCTTCGACCTGGAGAAGAGAGGATGAACGGGAAACCTCAGTCCATCATCCTGACAGTTCCGGTCCCGGTAATGGTCTGTTCAACCTGCGGGTTGCCTGCGTAGAGCACTGTCCCCGCACCGGTGATCTTTACCGTCAGGCTCTGGCTTGCGTTTACTTTAGCATTTCCGGAACCAAGGATTTCCACCGTGGTCCGTTCGGTTTCGAGCGCCGTGGCATCGACTGTTCCTGCACCGGGAAGGGAGATGGTATGCGCCTGTGCAGTACCTTCAAGCTTCACGTTCCCGGTCCCGGTGATGGTGGTGGCCAGGGTTGTGGTCTCCACGGCAAGGTCCATATCACCGGAACCGGTAATCCTCGCGGCGAGGCTTTCGCACCGGAGCACTCCGTCACTCTGGATCCTGCCGGTCCCGAGAATGGAAATTTCCCTGATCACCGGAGCTGTCGCGGTTATCCCGATCGTTTCCGACGGGAGCACACAGGGCCGGGTATAGGTTATGGCAAGCGTCCCCTCCCGCACCGTTGAGGAGATCAGGGGAAGAATATTCTCATCAGCCTCGATGAGGAGCCCGGGTATCTCGCCGTTCCGCACGGTGAGGGTTGCCGGCATGGCCAGGGAAACGTACTGGAAGCTGCCGACATCCCTGCTTTCCGGGACCACGGTCCCCGATCCATCGATGCAGGGCCGGGGAACCATGGCACAGCCGGCAATCATGAGGGCGGAAACAGCCAGAGCAATGAGCAGGAGAAGGGTTCTCGCGGGAGGATTCATCAGAATGACAATGGCCAGTGATGCTATTTTAAGCAGGAGGTCGGAAAAGGAAATCAGGAGTCCGTGGACACCAGTTTCCCGTCCCTGAGCCGAATGACCCGCCCAAAGTAGTCCCTGTGCCAGTCCTCGTGGGAGACCATCATTCAATTATGCGATGTAATATCCCAGGTTTCAAATAATGGCAGCAATGAATACTTCCTGCAATGGTTCGGCTGGAAAACAATCAGCTGATTGGCATCGTGATCATCATCATCGGGATTGGATTTATCCTCGAGAATGCAGCAGGCTCCCTGCTGGTGTGGCCCGGGATCCCCCCGAACCTTTTCATCATCGGCCTGGGCCTTATCGTGATTGGCCTGGTGGTGGCCTGGATCCCCGGAGAACCGGATACCCCGGATATATCGTAAACCGGAACCTCCACTTTCACCCCTCATACACCCTCAGGTTTTCATCTTTCCGGCAGACTCCTCCCTGCCTCCATCCGCCGTACCACCCGGATGGGGCAGCCCGCGGAATATCCCTGATAAGACCGGATAACCCAACCTCCTCTTTTTCTCCCTGGATATCACGAATCAGGGCAGGGCTTTTCCGTTCACCATACTCACTTCCCCTTCGATGAGAACCACACGGATTCCTGGATCAGGTATATATAGGAGTACTAACAATTATCATCCGCAATGATCTGCTTTACTCCCGAGAAAACCGGTGTAGTAAGGGTACATCCCGCTCTTGGTAAGCGGGAGCTGTTTTAAGAACGCAGGTCATTCTTCAACGATTTCTGCCGGAATCCCGGCGGAGGTCTGTACCGTGGTTATGAATTTGGGATAAAAGGTTCACGTTATGAATGCGGAAGGATCAGTCAGGGAACAGTTCGGGCAGCTGCCGACGACCGATGAGATCTACCATCTCATCGACAGTATCGGCACAGTTGCAGCTCACGACATCCGTATCTCTGCCATGGTCTCCCTGGGAAGCAGCAGGGATCCCCGGGCGGTCACGCCGCTGACCGAGTGCTGCAGGGATGAGGACAGAGAAATCAGGCAGTATGCTGTCGGTGCACTCTCGCAGCTGAAGAGTGTGCGTTCCGTACCAGCCCTCATTGAACGGGCAAAGGACAAGCGGGAAGACAGCACGGTCCGGAAAACGGCTATTATGGCCCTGGCCGGGGTCAAAGGACACACTGCCCTGGAGGGCCTGGTTGAACTGTCGCTCGATACCCATGAGGATCCTGAAATCCGCATCTTTGCGGCCCGGATGCTTGGCAATAGTGCTAGAAAATGAACTTTTTTGACCAGCGGTCGGGTAGTATCCAGTCCTTACCTGAACTGCCGGACCCGCCCGTTGCTCCCGTCTTTGAGCTGAACCTTGATAGGGGAATTTTAATCGGAAGGATTTGTACATATTATTGAGCCGATTTTACTCTTTGCCGAAACAGCTCGACAGGAAGGAATCAATCCATGGAAACACCCCGACGCTTATCCCTGATTGACCGGTACTTGACGCTCTGGATCTTCCTTGCCATGGCCGTCGGAGTGGGAATCGGGTATTTTATCCCAGCCATGACCAGCATCATCACCGGCCTTTCTATCGGGACCACTTCCCTCCCAATTGCTGTCGGTCTCATCTTGATGATGTATCCGCCCCTGGCAAAGGTCAGGTATGAAGAACTGGGAAAGGTCTTTAAAGACAAGAAAATCCTCTCGCTTGCTGTTTTTTTAAACTGGGTCCTTGCCCCTTTCCTCATGTTCTCTCTTGCCGTGTTATTCCTCCGCAATCAGCCTCACTTCATGTACGGCCTGATCCTTGTGGGGATTGCACCATGCATTGCCATGGTCATCGTCTGGAACGAACTTGCCGGTGGACATTGCGATTATTGTGCAGCTATCGTGGGGCTTAATTCCATTTTCCAGGTCCTTTTCTATGCACTCTATGCCTGGTTCTTCATTACTTTTCTTCCGGTATTCCTGGGGATTGCAAGCGGGGCAGTCGTCCCGGTCACGATTGGAGATATCGCCGTAAGCGTGTTCATCTACCTGGGAATTCCTTTCCTTGCCGGGGTGATCAGCCGGTTCACCCTTATTCGACTCAAATCAAAGGACTGGTATGAAAATACATTTATCCCAAAAATTTCTCCGATCACTCTCCTGGCACTACTCTTCACCATCGTGGTGATGTTCTCCCTTAAGGGAGAGTACATTATCTCGCTACCTCTCGACGTGGTACGGGTAGCGGTGCCGCTGGTCCTCTACTTCCTGATCATGTTCTTTATAACCTTCTGGCTCTGCTGGAAGCTGAAGGTAGATTACCCGCGGTCGGCAACACTCTCGTTTACTGCCGCCTCCAACAACTTCGAGCTGGCAATCGCGGTTGCGGTTGCTGTCTTCGGGATAGGTTCGCTCGAAGCCTTCGCCACGGTCATCGGCCCCCTGGTAGAAGTGCCGGTGCTCATCAGTCTGGTGAATGTGGCGCTCGTCCTGAAACAGCGCTGGTACGGAGAAGCAAAGAGGCAGACCTGTTCACCGGAGTGTCAGGGATAGGGTATGTAACCGGTTTTCTGCTCCTGTCCGAAGGATCCAAAAACGGAATCTGATGAAAGGAGAAGAGATGAATGATTCCCGGGAAGGGCAGCTGGCGCCAGACGATTCACTCTTCTCCGCAGCAGGGGGATCTCTCGCTGCTCTCACTGCAACAGGACCCTGCCTCTCCACCACAGCCACATTCCCCGCTGTCCATATCTTTTCCCCTGATAGCCGCACCGATCATGGCCCAGGCACACCCGACCCCGCTCTGCACAACAATGGCCTGGACCGGGCAGTTCAGGGCACAGGCCCCGCACTCCATGCACCGGTCCGGGTGGACAAGTTCTGCTGCTGATTCTCCTTCTGCAAAGATGCCATGGGGGCATACCTGGGTGCAGCGCCGGCAGTTAATGCACCGGTCAGGATCATACCAGAGGGTAGTTTCCCGGTAGGAGTCAAACATCAGGCCGCCCCCAGGAACCAGAGGACACCTGCCAGGAGGGCGAGGGCAATCCCGCAACCTGCCATGACCACCATCACCGGGATATACCGGAAAATCTCTGTCCTGACCCCGGTCCGCGAGGTAAAGGGGGTGCAGCCCGTGAAGTTGAGGGCCAGGTAGGCGGTCACCACCGGCATAAGGAGCAGGGGAATGATTGCCGCCAGGGCATTCGTCACGGGAGATAAGACAGGGACCGCTGCACCATATGCTGCAAAGGGGAGAGCGACCAGTATCCCGAGAACCAGCCCCTTGGTGCTGAAATCCCTTGTCGGGAGGAACGGGAGCAGGGCAGGGAAGAGCACGGTTCCCGCAAGGACTGCCGTGACGGCAGCAAGGGCCG
>CAYGWN010000005.1:0-8744 GCA_964353765.1 uncultured Methanoregula sp.
CCGACCTTTTTGGCGATCTCCGGGATGTGGTCTTCGTTGACTCCAGGTATGTAGACGGTGTTGATCTTGACGATCATATGCCGTTCGACCGCCATCCTGATACCCTTGAGCTGGTTTTCAAGGAGGATCCTGGCTCCTTCCACACCGGTATATTTTTTCCCCTTGTAGATGACGAATTCGTAAATTTTTGCCCCGATCTCGGGATCAATGGCATTCAGGGTTACCGTAATGTTTCCAACGTCGTACTCTTTCAGAAGGTCGATCTTGTCCGGGAGGAGGAGGCCGTTCGTGCTGAGGCACTTGATGACGTTGGGGAACTCTTCCCTGAGCCGCCGCAACGTCTCGAATGTTCCCTCATTGGCCAGGGGCTCTCCCGGTCCGGCAATCCCGATCACCTTGATATAGGGGAATTTTTCCATCGCATTCCGGATCAGGTCAACCGCTTCATCGGGTGAGAGGACCTTTGAAGCGACCCCCGGTCTGCTCTCGTTGACGCAGTCGAAGTCCCTGATGCAGTAGTTGCACTGGATATTGCACGCGGGTGCAACCGGAACATGTGCTCTTCCGAACGCGTGACATGCCCGCTCCGAAAAGCAGGGGTGCTCCCTGATTCTCCTCAGTTGTTCCGGGTCCCACTTGACCTTCTTTCCACCGACATCAGCTTCCTGGTATCCTTCCTCCGGCATCGAGCACCTTGTCCTGCTGGTACCAGTTAGATTCGGATTACCGCTATAAAAAATAATGCGATTAGGATATTTTCGGCAAAATACTGACGCAACAGACAGATCTTCCCGGGTCGGTCTTTCCCCTCCTCTGTATGATCCAGGTGGATGAACGGACCGTAAGCCTAAAAGAGCAATCCATATCCACTACCATGATCAAGTGATTACACACTATGAAGAGGATATCATCTGCGGGCAATCCCTGGCTCATCTGTCTCATTGCTGTGTGTTCGGTCTTACTGGTCCTTTCCGGATGTACATCCCAGCAGCCCGTCGTGAAGGAAGGAGATACCGTCAGAGTATACTATGCAGTCTCTCTCCCCGGGGCAACACCCTTTGAATCAAACAGGAATACAACACCGCTCGAGTTTACTCTGGGTGCCGGAATGGTGGTTCCCGGCTTTGAAGAGGCCGTCCTCGGGCTCTCACCCGGTCAGACCCGGACAATCACGGTGCCGGCAGAGAAAGCATATGGTCCCTACCGGCCTGAAATGGTGAACACCCTCTCTACTGAGGCTGTACGGTCATCTTTGACGGAGCTGCAGGAAAATAAAAATCTGGGGCAGATGGATTTCCCGGAAACCGGACCGGTGTATATCTGGGTAAAAGAGAACGGACAGGTAGGATATCTCCGCTTTACCAATATCACTCCGGAGACAACCACTGTTGATGAAAACCATCCGCTTGCCGGAAAAGACCTTGTCTTTGAGATTACCCTCGTGGAAACCGTCGAAAAAACCGGACAATAAAGAGCGCATCCCTATAAGATGCCCTGGATGCCCGAGAAAAACGAAATTTCGGGATATCGAACATAGGGAGGGATCACCCTCCCGGCAAATTCTTCAGTATGGGTTGGAAATTTTGTAATATTTTCAGGAAGGTCTTTGTTTAAAACCAAGGCATATAATTTCTTTTTTTTTGATTATCTCAAAATATAAAGAGAAAAAAAGATCTCGGATAGGCAGTGCTGCCCGATGCGATCCGATACCTTTTTTATCAGGATGTAGTATTTCAAATTGGTGTACCGAACAACCGCCCCGTCATTGCTATGCCTGGAGTACTGCCAATATTGATGCCACCTTGATTGTTTAGTGCTTTTTCAGGCAGGCGTCGCCCGCGGAATCGGTGCACCAAAAAATGGATTTTATCTTCAGGTATATAAACTATGTGGTTAAATTTTGATTTTCCTGCGATATTTTTCGATGCGTCAGCCGCTCCGGACTCCTTTGTCTGATCTGACGCCACAAACAACTTAAAAAAAATTAAAGAACATCCAGCCTTATTTTAATAAAATAATTGATTTAATCAGGAATCATAAAAACCTGTCTTCTCTCTCCAATCTCGACACTTCCCACACAGCTTGGCCGGATTTGTGTATGAACGCATAAAAGGGGATCAAATTTTTTTGCATTTTTGGGGGGTGCCGCACCCCCCTTCAGCCCCTCCACCTGCTTCGGGCTTCTGCAGGGTGTATACCCGTATAGTGGGCTCGAGGAGATTCGAACTCCTGACCTCCGCCGTGTAAGGGCGACGTCATAACCGGCTAGACCACGAGCCCGGAAAGACTATACAATTTCGACGAATGAGGTATTAATATTGCTGACATTTTCCAGGTAGGGAGGAGGTTTTTTCAAAGAACAGCCTTCAGTCAGCCTGCCAACGGTGGTCATCCCTTCACAAACTCAGCAACGATCTCGGCCCGCTGCAGGAAACGTCCCTTCACCCTCATATTCCAGCATACTTCCCTGATCTCAATCTGATGCAGGGAAGAAAAGAGGGAGATCACTTCAGCCAGGGTGAAGTAATGGGTAGGTATTCCATCCCCCCGGATCCAGGTCCCGGGTTCGATCAGGGTCCCGGTCCCGGCGCGGAAGTCCCCGGTTGAGAATCCCCGGAAGAAGAGCCGCCCCCCGGACTTCAGGACGGATGCAGCCTCCCTGGCGATATCATTCCGGGATGGTTCCAGGGAATGACCGGCGCTGTGAGTGAGGAATACTCCGTCAAATACCCCTTCCCGGAAGGGGAGTGCTCTCATATCAGCCTGGATACATGTCACGTCAGGCAGAAAAGGGTTCCTTCGGCAGAGCATGAGACCCTCCATCGAAAAATCAATCGCCATGACTTCCCAGCTCCTGGTAACCATTGCCGGAACTGTTTTCCCCTCGCCACACCCTGCCTCAAGGATGAGTGATCCTGCAGGGAGAGGAGGGAGATCCCGGGGGGCTCTGCCATATCTCCTTCCTTTGGAGCAATACCCCCGGTCCCACGCATCCCGCTCCTTTTCCGGAGGAATGCTGGTCATCGGTTTTTGAAAAACGGATGGGAAATGGTCAGAGGAACCCAAACGACTTCAGGGTGACATCAGGGTTGACGGCCCCGCAGTGGTAGATAACACCCTCTGAAAGTTCGTTGATGACCACCTCAGCAGGAGAAAAGAGCGAGGTATCGATCTTGTAGAAATCATAACCTGCTTCTTTGAAGATTTCATTAAACGGCTTGCCATATCCTTTTGACTTGCTGCTCGGTATCTTCTCCAGATATTCTTTTATTTCCGGTGCTTTCATCGTCAGCATGATCCTCCCGTGGTAGATGGTTGCATCATTCGTGGTGCCCATAGCCAGTTTGGGTCCCCGGACAGGTGGTAACGGTGCCGTGCCAAATCCTGAAATGATCTTTTTGGTATCAAAATGGAGCTCGTTTAATTTGTATACTGCAGTCTCCACGCACCGTCCCGCCACCTGGATGGATCCGACAATGGAAGAGGTGGGAGATACTACGGCACAGACATTTGCAACGTCAACCTGGCAATCTTCAGCGATCTTTTCCATAACTACCCCGTTCGGGAGATGATCACTCTCCAGCGCAATAATTGCCGAATCGAAGTCATCTTCGTATTCAATGACTTCGTAGGTATGCTTGGGTTTCAGCGAGAGTGCCCGTGCCGGACCGCTTCCCATGGCAAAATAGTTATTGTGCTTGATGGTCCAGCCGGCCTTCTGTGCGCCAAGGCAGGAGATAGAGGGAAAGTCAGTAAAAACGTCGATAAACGGTACAGGAAAGTCCTTTATATGACCCATCCGGAAGTTGACTTCACCAAGCCCACCCATGCATATCTCGGTGAATGCCCTTCCTGCAGCATACCCCCCTCGTGTGCTGACCCCGCAATCAACGATTCTTGCACCATTATCCAGTTCATGGTAGGCAGCATTGAATTCTTCGGCATATTCTGCCAGGTTTTCAAAAATTTCAAGAGCTAGTTCATTGACACTGAGCACGTGGAATACCCCCATTTACCATTAAAACATGACTGATGAAGAGATAAGATTTGTCAAATGAATCGTTTTTCCCTTAATCTTCTCCGATATATTCGATAATTTTTGCCGGATCATACCGGAGGCTGATAATCCTCGTTCTTCCTTTGCCGTCGCGGTACTGCAGGTTAATCAGACGCATCGCATCGAATTTCTTCACGATCTCATAGAAACGGGTATAACCGATAGGCATTGCAGCCTTGACTGCCTTGTATACTTCTCCGGCGTTCATTTCCGCCTCTTCCCTGCTCTTACCGGCGAGGGTGCGCAGCACTTTCTTTTCTTCGTCTTTTAATGATTTAACCGAATAGGAGAGGTGCAGATACCTGGATATATCGTATGCCCTGCAGATATCATCGCGGGCAATCGAACGGTTCGCCCTCCGTTCTGCATTCAGGGCAGCCCGTTTGAGGAGATCGATTCCTACCCGCAAATCACCTGATTTCTGGGTCTGCTCCACGACCAGATCAAACATTTCTTCAGACAGGCACCCTGGATACAGCCCCTGCATCACCCGCTCCTGCATGATCGTGCGGATCTCCTCACTGCTGTAAGGGGGGAAATAGATCTCAGACGGCCGGAATACCGAAGCAACCCTCGCATCCACGGCGCAAGAGAGATCGATATCCATATCGCTGATGATGACGATGACCCCGATCCGTGTGCCCGGATATGCTTCATGCGACCTGAGAAGAGAATAGAGCACCCGGTTCATCTCGTTTTCATAGAGGAGGTAGTTGGCATCATCAAGGCAGACGAGAAGTACGGTCTCTTCCTTCAGCAGGAGCCTGGCGATGGCATCAAAGACCTGTTTGAACGAGGTTCCTGAGGCCGGCGGGAGATGGCCGGAGAGTTTCCGGTAGATCTGTGAGAAAATGGCGAATTTGGTGTTGTCAATCTGGCAGTTGATGTAAATGGGGATGAGCTTCCTGGTAGTCTCTTCAATCTCAGCAAAAAGTTTCCTCACGCTGGTGGTCTTTCCTGTACCGGGAAGTCCCCGGCAGATGCTGTTCAGGGGGCGTCCTCCCCTGAGGCCAGGCTGGATCTGGAATGCCAGTTCCCGCATCTGGGTCTCCCGGTGATTGAACTGCTCGGGGATATAATCTATCTCAAAAACCTCGGGATCCCGGAACAGGGTCTCATCCCACATGAGGAGACTCTTCTTTGTCATCTATACCACCGTATTGCAATCATGGATACCCCGGACTAATCTCTCATAACTTCTTCAGGCAGCCCCTGCAGAGCGTTCTGCTGGTGAAGAGCTGGCTCATCTTCTGTTCTGCCGTTGAAACTGTTGTGCCGCATACTTCGCAGGCCAGCGGAACCGCTGCAGGAGTAGCAGGGGGAGATGCAGGCCGGGGGGCAGAAACCGGTCCGATGGAATCTGCATCCACCTGTTCTGGGTTTTCATGATGCCCGGAACGCGTATTCTCCGCTGTTGCAGGGGCGACACAGATTCCGTTTCCCTGCCCTCCTGCAGGAACCTCCTTGTTGCCGGCGATGGGGAAGACCCGCCTCCGGTATGAATTCACCCGTTCTGCGGTTGCCGGGTCCTGCTGCCCGAACATCCCCAGGAGGTCGTCCAGGAAGCGGGCAAGATCCTCGGCATCTTCCCCCGATTCTACCTCCCCGGAGAGTTCGAGGCGCAGGTTCTCGTAATGCTCGAGGTTGACGGTCACACCGATAGTGAGGTTCTTGCGGGCACCCATGCAATCAGTGTTGGGTACCTGTTCTGATATGGTTTATGTTCAGGGGGTCAGCCAGCGGGGTCTTAAGAAAAGAGGAGCGGAAGGAGGTCCGTTGCGCCTATCATCCCGTACCGCCCCCTGGCCCCCTCACTCTCGCTGAAGGATGTGGTCTCATCGCGACCTTTCCCATGGATTGCAAACGGGACCGGATCAGCAGTATGGGTCTTCAGCCGTACCGGGGTGGGATGATCAGGGAGGATGGCAATGGCGCCTGCAAAGTCGTCCATGATTGTCCCGATCATCTCGTCAACCCTTTCGATGGCCAGAACCTTCTCCCTCGCATCTCCCAGGTGGCCTGCCTCGTCCGGAGCCTCGACATGAACGTACAGGAAGTCAAGGTGCCCGAGGGCACCGAGGGCATATCTCGCTTTTGCCTGGTAATCGGTATCAAGGTACCCCGTCGCCCCCGGAACCCTGATCACCTCCATACCTGCACACCGGGCGATACCGTTGAGGAGGTCGACCGCAGAGATAACCCCTCCCCGGCGACCAAACTTTCTGGCAAATGGCATGAGTGCCGGGGTCTTTCCCCCGCTCCACGGCCAGACCTGGGTTGCGGGGGGTCTGCCGGAAGCGATCCGGGCCCGGTTCACCGGATGGCCGGCAAAGATTTCCCTGCTCTTTTCCATGCAGGAGAACAGTGTTCCTGCATCTGGTCCCGAAGGGAGAAAGGGGGCGATTTCCTGTCCCACAATATCGTGCGGAGGGACGGTCACAGCACCTGCCCCCTTATGGACCACCACGAGATTCCGGTAGCTGATTCCCGGATAGAAAGACGCTGACGGGACGGCATCTTCCACCGAGGAGATGAGCTCCCTTCCCTCCCCGTTCGATATGTGCCCTGCAGAGAAATCGACCATCACTCCTTCACTGACCGTCACCAGGTTGCACCGGTAAGCGATGTCAGATGTGTCAAGCTCTATCCCCATGCTGGCCGCTTCGAGAGGCCCCCGTCCTGTATAGCAGGCGCGGGGGTCATATCCAAGGATGCCCAGGTTTGCAATATCACTCCCTGGTTCGAATCCTTCGGGTATGGTCCGGACCATCCCCATGCAGCCGTCTCTCGCAATGAGGTCCATATGCGGGGTCCTCGCGTATTCGAGAGGGGTCTTTCCCCCCAGTTCAGCAACCGGCTCATCGGCCATACCGTCCCCAAGAACCAGGAGATACTTCATGACACACTTCCAAAGATTTTCAGGAGTCCCAGTATAGGGAGTGTGGTTATCAGTGCAGCAACCACCGCACCGGTTGAGATCGCGGCAAATGCCCGCTTGAACTCAATGTTGAACACAAAGGCCATGGCACAGCCGCTCCAGCTTCCGGTCATCGGGAGCGGAATAGCCACGAACAGGAAGAGGGCAAGCGCCCCCCACCGGTCTACCAGGTCCTTGTTTCTCCTCGTACGTGTGAAGAGCCAGGAAAAAAACCTGTCCATCTGGGAAAAGCGGGCCCGAAGCCAGTCTGAAACGGGGCCAAGAGTCAGGAGGAGAGGGATAACGGGAAGGAGGTTTCCGATGATTCCCAGCACGAATGCATACCCTGGTGAAAAACCGAGCAGAATGGCAAAGGGAATTGCGTAACGTGCCTCAAATAGCGGAAGAGCAGCCAGCAGAATCACGAAAAGAGGGGAGAAAGCGTCCATGGTCATCCCATCATGGCCATAACCGCTTCCCTGACATTTTCCTGTGAACTCCTGCGGGGGGACCAGCCGAGATCTTTCAGCTTCGCAAGGGACAGCTGCATCTTCGGCACATCACCAATCCATCCCCTGGATCCGCCGGTAAACCGGTAGTGTACATCATTGAGCCCCATTTCCCGGCAGATGATGTCCGCAATGCTCCTCACATCAATCCAGTCTTCTGACCCGATATTATACACATTGAACTGGCCATTGCCCTTCTCCGCTGCAAAGAGCATAGCATCCACACACTCATCGACCAGCAGGTACGACTTCCTCTGCGTCCCGTCACCAAGAATCTCAAGTTCATGCGGATTTTCCGAGAGTTTTCTGATGAAGTCAGGAATAACCCCATGCCCGCTCCGGGCACCGATGATATTGGCAAACCGGAATATATGTCCCCGTAAGCCATAGCTGTAGCAGTACGAGGAGATCAGGGCTTCGCAGGCCAGCTTGCTTGCCCCATAGACGGAGATTGGTTCAAGCGGAGTATAGGTTTCAGGTGTGGGGAGAACAGTTGCATCGCCATACACCGTGGACGTTGATGTGAAGAGGATCTCTCCGACTGATGAGGTCCGCATAGCCTCAAGGACACGGAACGTGGCAACGATATTATTCTGTATCTGGGATGCCGGTGATACCGAGCTCATCCTCACATCGGGTTCTGCAGCCAGGTGACAGACGCGGTCAGCCCCGGAAAACACTTCCTGCCATCCATCGGTGAGAAGATCGCACACGATGAGCCGGACGGTACCCGAAGAGAGATGGGATCCGAGGTTCTCCCGTGATCCGGCTGATAGTGAATCGATCACCACCACCTCTTCTCCCCTGGCCACCAGGGAATCAACAAGGTGGGAACCGATGAAGCCGGCTCCCCCGGTCACCACGCATACCATCATAACCTAATAGCTCTGCCATGCTATAGGATTACTGCTATGTTCATCGGAATTGACCATGGGACAACCTCCCTGCGGTTTTCAACCGGTGACACCTGGTTCAAGATATCCCGGGAAGAAGCGCGGGAGTTCCGGTGGCAGGATCTCGGAAGGCTCTGTCCGCTGAATGAGATCGAGGGCATCGCCCTGACCTATTCCATGGGAGACCGTATTACCATGATCACCCCCATCCAGGATGTTGAGAACCGCGGGGTGGTCAGCCGGGAGGGGGCCGGCAAGCACGTCGGGGGAGGAACCCGCGTCTTTGATCAGGTACGCCAGAGCGGGTTGCCAGCCCTGGTCATCCCCGGGCTCCACAGGGGATCACCGACTGACGGGAGGTTCAAGGT
>CAYGWN010000006.1:0-16058 GCA_964353765.1 uncultured Methanoregula sp.
GCCGTCGAGGAGCAGGAAGTCGTTGGTTATAACTGAGGATGCGTCAACACCGAGGTAGGTGATCTGCTTGACGGCCTTGACGTTGTACTGGCCGGAGACCTTGTTTCCGGTCTGCATGTCAAGGTCCTTGTCATAGGAGACGTAGCCTACTTCAGAGTTCTGGGTATCCTCGGTATAGACGGTCTGGTAAACAATTGCCTCGTCAACGGGCGGTACGTCACCGAGACCGCCGCCGTCTTCACCATAACCGGCCATGATGGTCCAGTCAATGCTGCTCTCGGCGTTGAAGTTCCCGGCCGCGATCACCGTGGTGGTGGTCCGCAGTCCCTGGACTTCATTGACCTTCGGGATTCCCGGGTCTGCCATTGCCATACCGACTGCCAGAAGGGCAAGGGTAATGACTAAAATTCCGAACTTTTTCATAAATATCCTCCTACATTATGCTGGTACTCTCTCTCAGCATCATCTCAACTGTCCGGAAATTGATAAATTAAAAATACCTGATTCAACCGGTTCTGTGATCCTCCTTTTGAAGTACTTCATATAACTATTGAGTTCAGGTAATGGTTCTCTGTAAGGTTCATGAAGAAAATATCTTTATCAGCAGATATTTTTCTGCCCGAAAAAGAAAAACAACGCTGACTGTTCAGCGATAATATTTTTAATACAAAAAAAAATGACAAACCAGGAGAAATTCTCCCGGTTCTGGTCATGATATTCTCAGGTTACGCAAAGACCGAGCTGTAGCTCATGGCCTTGGCGAAGGTGGAGATATCACCGGAGATCGAAGTACTGTCAGAGAAGACGATGGTCTCGTAGAGGTCACCTGCATCCTCGACAGGTTCTTCATTTTCTCCAATGGCACCCGCGGAATCGCGTCCGCCTTCCTTAACGCTGCCCTTGATGAAGGCAGAGACCGATCCCTTGGACGGGAGGTCAGCGGCGTAGGAACCGACACCCACATTGTTGAAGATCTCGACACCCGAATCAGCGGCCTTCATGACAAACCGGTCGCCCATTTGCGTGTTCAGGTTGGCAACCTTAAGGTTCATGGCGCTGCCGGTCTCGACCTTGTTACAGAACGAGGGTGCTTCGGCACCTGATCCGAACGGACAGATAACCTTCTCGCCGATTGTGCCATACCCGTCACCGGCACCATCGATCATGAGGTAATCGTTGGTGAGGATGGAAGATGCATCAACACCGAGGTAGGTGATCTGCTTGACGGCCTTGACGTTGTACTGACCTGAAACCTTGTTCCCGGTCTGGACGTCCAGGTCCTTGTCGTAAGAGATGTATCCTACTTCAGAGTTCTGGGTGTCTTCAGTGTAGACCGTCTGGTAGATAAGGAAATTCTCATCTGCCGCCGGCAGTGCGGTAATCGGGGCAATGGCGCTGATAGTCCAGTCAACACTGCTCTCCGAGTTGAAGTTCCCCGCCGCAATAACGGTGGTGGAAGTCCTGAGTCCCTGGACTTCGTTGACCTTCGGGACGCCGGGTTCTGCCACTGCCATGCCGACCACCAGGAAGGCAAGGGCAATGACCATAATTCCGAGTTTTTTCATGGATGTCCTCCAATTTTACATGCTGATACTGTCAGCATCATTTCACCTATTCTGATGAAAAAAGGTTAAAAAAGGGCTGGATACAGGGAGTTTATGGATCGAACCTGCTGGTTGGGTAATACCCGCTCTTCGATAAACGGGATGGACGATGACAAAATAGCGTTGGATTAACAATCGGACAGAGTTTGGGTAAAATAAAAAATAAAAATCCAGGGAAAATTTCCCTGGTTTGTTCACATTCTTCTCCGGTTACGAAAAGACCGAGCTGTAGCTCATGGCCTTGGCGAAGGTGGAGATATCACCGGAAACAGATGTCGAATCAGAGAAGACGATGGTCTCGTAGAGATCTTCTGCACTCTCATACTCCTCCTCAGTTCCCTGGAGTTCCTCCGGGGCGGTCTCGCGTCCGCCTTCCTTGATGCTGCCCTTGATGAAGGCAGAGACCGATCCCTTGGACGGGAGGTCAGCGGCGTAGGAACCGACACCGACGTTGTTAAAGATCTCGACACCCGAATCAGCGGCCTTCATCACGAACCTGTCGCCCATCTGGGTGTTCAGGTTGGCAACCTTGAGGTTCATGGCGCTGCCGGTCTCGACCTTGTTGCAGAACGAGGGGGCCTGAACACCTGAACCAAAGGGACACATCAACTTGTCACCAATGGTACCATAATTTTCACCGGCACCATCGAGCATGAGGTAATCGTTGGTTAGCACCGAGGATGCATCAACACCGAGGTAGGTAATCTGCTTGACAGCCTTTACATTATACTGGCCGGAAACCTTGTTTCCGGTCTGGACGTCCAGGTCCTTGTCGTAGGAGATGTATCCCACTTCAGAGTTCTGGGTGTCTTCGGTATAGACCGTCTGGTAGATCACACTGTTATCGACCGGTGGTACTTCCGTAAGAGCGTCTTCACCGGCGGAAATCGTCCAGTCAACGCTGCTCTCTGAGTTGAAGTTCCCCGCTGCAATAACGGTGGTGGAAGTCCTGAGTCCCTGGACTTCGTTGACCTTGGGGACTCCGGGATCTGCCACTCCCATGCCGACCACCAAGAGGGCAAGGGCAACGACCATGATTCCGAGTTTTTTCATGAAATCTCTCCTATACTTCATGCTGATACTCTCAGCATCACCTCACCCGGTCAGTAGAAATTCCTTAAAAAAGTGCCAGATTCAGATGTTTCAGCGATCGATCCGCGGGGTTCAACCAGTGACTTCCCAGCGAAGTCATCAGATGGACCAGGTTTCCTATCAAGCCTTTCAGGTGGCATTCATCATACAGTAGGATGATAAAACGAACCTTTTCAATACTAATTGATAGCACCGAAAACTTGGAGGGCAGAATTCTTACATCGATGAAACGCTGTGAGGGAAGCCAATGGTGATTCCTCTCTCAGCCCTTGCATTAATGGATCATCAAATAAGAAAAGGGGAAAAATGCGGATTACTATACAAAATCCGGAGTGAGACCGGATGAATAACTGATATACTTGCTGAACTTGGTTATCGATCCCTGTATGGACGTAATATCCTGAAACGTTATTGTTTCATAAAGCCCGTTCAGGTCACCCCGGCCCTCGTTAATGGATCCGTAGGTATATGCCTTCACCGCACCTTCCGCAGGAACAGAGTCGGCCAGTTTACTTACCTCAATAGTATAGTGCATTGCAACCGGGTCAATACTGCTGGATGATATAAATCTGGTTCCCGTATCGCTGTAAAGATTCAACTTACCTGCCGAAACTTCACTCCCCATAATAATCTTGTTACAAAACGGAGGAGCAATTACAGCAGCCAGTATGAAGCATCCGACAAGGAGAAGTGGAATACTGTTTGTTACACCCATGTTATCAAATCCCGGATCTTCTCAACTCTGTTTGTCAGCTTGATCTATATTAAATTACTGGGTAGAAAGGGTAAAAAAAGCCAAAACGGGATGAACCCGTTTTGTTTTGCTCCCTTACGGCATCCAGGCAGATTCGTAGTGCATCTGCTTGGAGAACAGGGAGATATCGCCGATGATCTCAGTGCGGTCTTCGAATGAAGATTCCTGTCCGAGGCTGTCCGGGTCAGTGTTGAGGCCTTCCTTGGTGGTGCCTTTTATAAAGGCAGATACCGAGCCCTTTGAGGGAATTCCGGCGCTGTAATCGCTTACCTGGATGTTGTAGTTCAACTCGACAGGGTGGTCTGCGGTCTTCGTGATGAACCGGGTATTCGCCTGGGTGAGCACATTGGCAACGCTCAGGCTGAAGGTACTTCCGGACTCAACCTTGTTGCAGAACGCTCCAATCATCCCATCAGAACCGAACGGACACATCACTCTTCCGGCGGCCGGCGTTGATGTTCCGGACCCACTCATCATGAGGTATTCTGATGAATAGATCGAACCGGCGTCAATGCCAAGGTACGTGATCTGCCTGGTCGACTCAATGTTATATTGTCCGCTCACCTTTCCGGCAGTGCTGACATCGAAGCTCTTGTCATAGCTGATATATCCGACACCTGCCGTCTGGGTATCCTCGGTATAGACACTCTCGTATACGACTGCTCCCGCAATAAGCGGAGGCATATCGCTGAGGGACTGACCAGCGGAACTGCTGATATACACACTACTCTCCTGGTCAAAGTTACCGACCGCAATCACGGTTGTCTCTATGGAGAGCCCCTGGACCTCGTTTACCGGAGGAACCCCGGGGTCTGCGGTGACAAACCCGCACATGAGTAATCCTATGGTAAGAAATGCTAGTCCGATCTTTCTCATTCATTCCTCCTTCAGTTACTGCTGATACTCATGCAGCATCAGGAATAGCTGGGATATCTTGAAATAAAACCTTTCCTGTCAGATTTTTATAAAAGAGACAACGAATGGGCTTATATAGGAACGACGAAGTTCCGTATCCCGGTGCTTACCCAAAACAGCATTGGGGGGAATAGATTGAAAATCTGGATGCCGGTTCATTTCCTCGCAATAGTGAGATATCCTGAATGTCCCACCCGCGTTGATGGCCGGGTACCCCTCTTTGTCCGGGTCATTTCCCGCTCGATGCATTCCACCGACCTGAACGAAGAAAAGAGCCCACCTGCCGTATCCATCACGCAGTAGAGGTGTTCGATGAACGGTGTGTAGCAGGCAAGATATCCGCCCGGCCGGAGCAGGGTGTGGGCATGGCGGACGTGCTCGGGACCGATGGTCATGTCGTAGTGGACAATGTCATAGAGGCCTTCAGCCAGGAGCACGTCCCCTGCAACGACCTCAACATTCCGCAGCCCCGCTTCCCGTATATTCTCTTCTGCGACCCGTGCGAAGTCCTCCCGTGCTTCATAAGTCACCACCTTCTCTGCTATGCCCCCGAAGTAGATTGCTGCAATGCCGGTACCAGTCCCCGCATCCAGCACCTGATCGTTCCGGTTCATCCCGGTGTAGGCAATAACCAATCCGATATCCCTCGGGAGCATAGGGGCACCACTCCGTCGTGCATATTCAAAAAAGTCATGGGCCCGGGGAACGAGGATCCGGAACTCGTATCCGGTATGGGAGGCAATCACGTCTCCCGGGGAGGCATTGGCAACCTCGTCCAGGCTGATAATCCCTTTATCAGTTGAGAACGGGCCGGTTCCGCTCCTGATGAAATAGGTCCGCTCCCTGCCTGCAAGGAGGATTCGCTGACCAGGTCCGATCATTTCGAGACCTTCAGGATCGCCTCAGCAATGTCGCCATTGCAGGTGATGAGAGCTTCCCGGGCAGCTTCTGCGGAGACACCGGCCTGTTCGGCGACCAGCTGCACATCCTCATCAGGAATCTGCAGGGCAGCTTCCACGAACCGGGGCTCGCCGGCAATCTGGTAGGTGGTGACCCCCTGCATGGTCATGGCTGTTACTTCGGCAGTATCGAAAATGTAGTTCCCTTTCGGCGTCTCGATGACGATACGCTGGACATCCTCGATCTGGTCAACCTTCATGCCGAGTTGCTTCATCATCTGCTTCATTTTCTTGGGATTGATGTTTCCGGGCATCATGCGGTATTCCTTCCCTGCCGTACTTTTACGGCAACACCGTACTTAAAGATCAGCATCTCCTGGCCGGACAATACTGCAGACCCGGTTGCGAGAAGACCGTCATTTCCGGTCACCACCATCACCTCATCACCGGCCCGTATTACCGGGTCGGCAGCAGTCACATGCTTGGCAAAAGTGTTCTTTCCCTGGCTGATGAATTCGGCAACCTCATCGAGCACCACCACCCGGTATGCCGGTGGCGGCAACGCTTCGATAAGCCGTAATGCCCCGTCGATTCCCAGGGTAAGCCTCCCGTCCTGTGCCCGGACTGTAGCGAGCCTCTTTCCGGCAAGGGTTACCTGCCGGATCCTGCCGGTCCGGGAGAGGATGAACTCGCAACCGTCCGGAAAAAGTGCGGTCCCCGCACCGTTCCCGAACTGGAAGTCAGCGATGACCTGGACCTGCCTGTGCATACTGTCCGGCGAGTACATCATTGACAAGCCTCACAAACTCCTGTTCTGATTTCCGGGGGATGTAGGCACCGGCCGCTATCCGGTGACCACCGCCGGCCCCCCCGAACGCTGCTGATGCCTCCACCGCTGCCTGCTGGAGATCGACCCCTTTCGCCACCACCCGCTCTGTTGTACGCAGGGATACCTTGGTGACTCCCGGGTCTTCCGGCTGTTCAACCATGATCAGGATGGGTTTATCCATATTCAGCCGGGATAGCGCCATACCTGCCCCGATACCCACGATAGTGTCAGGATACCGGTTCCCGACATGGATGTACTGGAGGTGAGAGAGCTCGGAGACCCCGGTATCGAGAATAAACTGGAGCAGATCGCGGATGATGGCCCGGTGGTTGGTGAGCATATGCTCGGCCTGCCGGTAGGCGACTCCCCTGTCGCCACGGCAGATACTCCCCCCCACCCGGGGCCGCGACCACCGGCCACAGGCATTCAGGAGGGTTGCAAACTCCTGGGCATTCCGGAGCGGTGTCCGCTCCGGTTCGGCCGGGAAGAGGTAGGACTCTGCAAAGAGGCGCGAGATCTTCTCGCCATGGGCAAGCAGCTGCTGGGCCAGGGCACTGGTGATGGTTCTCCGGTGCTCATCGGGGATCTCTTCCCAGACCAGCCAGCCTTTCTTCTCGTCGCGGAGAGGAATGTTGAGTCTTCCCAGAAATTTCTGTGCTCCGGTTGCATTGTTGCTGATCCCCGGGATGAACGGGTCATCGGTATAGGAGAGGCAGATGTGGAGCGGGCGGGTGGATATTCCGTAGCAGTTGAGATCCCGCTGGCGGATCTCGATCGATCCATGGGAAGCTCCCTCGTAGGCGATCTCCCGTGCCAGTCCAACCAGGCCGCAGTCCTCGCGGGCCATCATATCGCCGACATTGCCGATAACGGCCAGCCTTGCCAGGTCAGCATTTGCCGGGTCAAGCTCCTTTGCCAGGAGGTAGGCTACCCCTGCAGCAGAGAGCTTGGCATGCCCATGCGGCAGGCAGTTGACCTGCGGATAGGCAGTCCCGCACTCCTGGCTGACGTGGTGGTCGACGATGAGCACCTCATCGGAAGAGAGGCCATGCTCTTCGAGCAGGTTCTGCTGCCCGGCACCGAGATCGCAGAAGAGCTTGAAGGTATCATCATTCGGGACCTGCCGCATCGTAAGAGGTTCCAGCTGCCGGACGAAGACCGAGGTGACCCGGATCCCCTGGCGGGTGAGGGCCTGGGCAAGAATTGACTCGCCGGAGATGCCGTCGGCGTCGATGTGGGAGACGATGGTCACGTCAGCGTGGGAAGTGCATTCCCGTGCCGCTGCCCGCACTTCATCAGAGAAACCCATTACTGTAGTAATTCTCTGATCCAAGGAAAAATGTTGGCTTTCGAGCCATTTAACGGGTCTCCCCCCCATGCCTGCGAATCCGGCAGGGGGCCATCATGTTTCATATATACTGAGGCCAGATGCTTGTACAGACGACCAGGGGGAACAGGACCAGTGGATGGTGAAAGGGGCAGCCTCCCGCAGGGAATCGCAGAATTCGCTGAGAGGGGTATCATATCCCATGAACGGATGAGGGTTGTGGATTCGAACGCCCGTGCACTCGGCCTCTCATCACTCCGGATGATGGAGAGTGCCGGGAGGGCACTTGCCGAATCGGTCAGGGCAGCAGATCCCTGCCGGGTGCTGATCCTCTGCGGGAAAGGAAACAACGGGGGGGATGGCATGGTGGCCGCCCGGTACCTGCAGGACCTTGAGCCCGAGGTCTGTGTCATCACGGGTGCGGGGATGACCGATGAGACTGCTGAACAGCTGCGGCTCCTCTCCCACTGCCGAGTCTCCATCCATGCCGTATCCTGCAGGGATGATGTCCGGGCGCTCAGCACCTTGTTCTCCAGCGCCGACATTATCCTTGATTCCCTCCTCGGCACCGGGCTGAAAGGTGCAGTAAAGGAGCCGGTGCGGACCTGCATCGAGCTGGCCAACCAGTCCCCGGCAAAGATCCTCTGTGCCGATGTCCCCACCCCCGGTATCCGGGCTGACCTCATCCTTGCGTTTCACCGCCCGAAGGTTGAGGGATCTTTCATTGCCGGGATCGGTATCCCTCTTGAAGCCGAGGTTTTCACCGGACCGGGGGATCTCCTGCTGGTGAAAAAGAGGCGCTCTGACGCCCACAAGGGAAACGGAGGAGAAGTCCTCATCGTTGGAGGTGGTCCCTACCAGGGTGCCCCCTACCTCTGTGGCCTCGGCGCACTGCGGGCAGGCGCAGATATCGTGCGGATTGCGTCCCCGGTCTTTGAACCGGTACCCGACCTCATCTATGAACAGCTTGAGGGGAAGATCATCGAGGCAGAGCACATCGGGCAGATCCTCCGGCTCATCGAACACGCCGATGTGGTGGTGATAGGCAACGGTCTTGGTGACCAGAGCCACCACGTGGTCCGTGCTCTTGCCCCGCACTGTACAAAAGCGGTCTTTGATGCTGACGCCCTCCGCAAACCACTCCCGAAGGCCGCTGATACCATCTACACACCCCATGCCGGGGAATTTGAGCGGATGACCGGGAAGAAACCGGAAGATGACCTGGTCGCCCGGGCACGATCGCTCCGGGATGCAGGGATTCCCGGAACCACCCTCCTCAAAGGACCGGTTGACATCATATCTGATGGTACCCGGGTCAGGTTCAACCGGACCGGCACTCCCCTGATGACAGTCGGGGGGACCGGGGATGTGCTTGCAGGGGTTGCCGCTGCTCTCTTCTGTGAACTGCCAGCCTTCGATGCTGCATGCGTTGCAGCATACGTGAACGGGAAGGCAGGCATGGCGGTCGGGAACGAACAGTCCGGGGGGATGCTGGCCAGTGATCTCCCCGTCCACATAGCTCTTGAGCTCTTTGGGAAAGGAGGCAGGTAATGGTCGAGTTCAGCCATATCAAAGATGACAGGGTCCATATGGTGGACATTGGGGGAAAAGACGAGCTCCAGCGGGAAGCGGTCGCTTCAGGGAGGATCCATCTCAGGAAAGAGACGCTGGATGCCATCCAGAAAGGAACGGTAGTCAAGGGTAATGTGCTCGCAACAGCGAGGATCGCGGCAACCATGGCGGTCAAGGAGACTGCCCGTCTCATCCCGATGTGCCATGCCATTCCTGTAACTGCAGTGGAAGTCGGGTTTGAGCAGATGGATGATTCCATTGAGGTTACGGTCACCGTCCGCTCGGTCGGCAGGACCGGGGTCGAGATGGAAGCTTTAAGCGGCGTCTCGGTCGCCCTCCTGACAATCTGGGACATGGTCAAATCGGCCGAGAAAGACCCGCAGGGACAGTACCCGGTCACCCGGATCGATGGTATCAGGGTGATCCGGAAACAGAAAGGGTAAGAGAGGGAGATCCTTTCCCGCGGGCATGGGTTTAAGAAGTTTCCCGCTGATATATACAGGTCTTACGGGATACGTCCCGTGAAGGAATGTGGCGTTCTTAGGACGCTGAACCTGAGGCTGATTGTCTATGGCGAAATCGATGTATGCCTACGTACGTGAGGCATGGAAGAAACCCGCTGACACGGGTGTCAAAGAACTCCAGTGGCACCGGATGCAGGTGTGGCGGCGCGAGGGCAGCGTGGTACGGGTTGAGCACCCGACCCGCATTGACCGTGCCCGGAACCTCGGATACAAGGCCAAGCAGGGCGTTGCGGTGGTCCGGGTACGGATCAGGCGCGGGGGCCGGCGAAAATCGCGGTATGTCCGTGCCCGGCGGTCGATCCGGATGGGAAAGAACCGTATCACCCCGGCCAAGAGCTTACAGCGCATTGCCGAGGAACGGGCGTCGGTCAGGTACCCGAACATGGAAGTCCTCAACTCGTACTGGGTTGGCCAGGACGGGCGGCAGAAGTGGTACGAGGTTATCCTGGTCGATACCCACCACCCGGCAGTTCTCTCTGACCGGCAGCTCTCCTGGGTTGGCGGAACGGCTCACCGGGGGCGTGCAGAGCGCGGGAAGACCAGTGCCGGGCGGAAAGGTCGTGGCATGAGGACCCGTGGCAGGGGAACCGAGAAGACCCGCCCGAGCATCAGGTCCCATGGCAACCTGGGCAAATAAGATATCTCCATTTTTCCAAACGCTGCTCTGATGACAACCACGGACGCCTGCATCCATCCCTATCCCGACGGGAACTCTTCACTCCGGAGGATGGCGCTCGATGCAGGAGCGCTCGGGTTTGACAGCATCGTGGTCCCGGATGCACCCCCGCAGGAATATTTTGGAGTCCGGGTCATACCTGCCATTCTGATCGCGGAACTCAATCCACGGGTTATCCCGGGACTGATCAGGACAAACGGGGAGAAACGGGCACTGGTCATGGTGAATGCTGGTGAAAACGGGTTTAACCGTGCGATCCTGAACCTGAAGGGAATTCATATCCTCCGGCATGTTCACAAGACCCGGAAGAACTCATTTGACCATGTCTCGGCCCGCCTTGCTGTTGAACGGGGAGTGGCGGTGGACCTTGATCTCTTCCCGATCATTCATGATTCCGGGCTCTCCCGGCAGCGGGTAATGCAGCGGTACCGTGACCTTATCACGCTCTATAATCGGTACAGGTTTCCCCTGACCCTGTCGAGCAATGCCTGTTCTATCCTCGACCTCCGGTCTGTGGATGAGATCTGCCTGCTCTGCGGCTTGTTCGGTATAGAAGAGGACGATGCCCGTGCAGAACTTGGCACGGCAGGATCGCTCCTGAATCAGAAAGGTCCGGTCACGGTGGTATCATGAAGCCCCTGCCACCAACTCTCAGGAGAAAGAAACGATACATGCTTGCCACTATGAATCCACCGGGCATCGGATCCGATCCCCGTGAGCTCTACCACGTTATTTCAGAAGCGGTTACCAGCCTCTATGGTGATGCAGCTGCAGCAGCAATCGGCATTTCGGTGATTTCTGCAGCGAGTGACCAGGTAATTGTCAGGTATACCAGAGGCAATGATACCGCGGTGCGGGTTGCACTCGCCACGGTCACGGCTCTGGGGGAGCGAAGGATTGCACTTCACACAAAGGTGACCTCCGGGACACTGCACGCACTTCGCAGGAAACTGCCCCGGAAGATAGACCCGGAGCTCGACCTGCCTGTGGCGGAGTATAAAGGCCAGACCTATTGTGCACGCCGGTATCACGGTCAAAAGGTTGATTTGCTGGAAAAAGGAATTAAAAGGCAGGAACTCTTGTATATCACACAGGATGATCTGGAGGAATCATAATGCAGCCACAGGCATACCAGATGGGATACGACCGGGCCATCACCGTGTTCAGTCCGGACGGCCGTCTTTATCAGGTCGAATACGCCCGGGAAGCGGTCAAGCGGGGCACGACCGCGGTCGGAATCAAGTGTAAGGATGGAATCGTGCTCATTGTTGACAAACGGGTGAGCTCCCGCCTGCTCGAACCGTCATCCATTGAGAAGATTTTCATGATTGACGAGCATATCGGGGTGGCATCATCCGGGCTGGTCGGCGATGCCCGCGCCCTCGTTGACCGGGCACGGATCGAGTGCCAGATCAACCGGGTTAGCTACAATGAACGGATGGATGTTGAGGCTCTGGCAAAGAAGCTCTGCGACCATATGCAGACCTATACCCAGTTCGGGGGAGCCCGCCCCTACGGGACCGCCCTGCTCATTGCCGGTATCAGTGATGGGGAATGCCGTCTCTTCGAGACCGATCCCAGCGGGACCCTCCTCGAATACAAGGCCACGGGGATCGGGATCGGCCGCAATGCGGTGATGAAGGTCTTTGAAGAGGAATATGATTACGAAGCCCCGATGAAGGACGCCATCCTCCTTGGACTCAAGGCCCTCCATGATGCCACCGAAGGGAAGTTCGATGTCAACACGGTCGAGATCGGGGTCATCGAGGCCGAGACCCAGCAGTTCCGGAAGATGACTAAGGATGAAGTCGCTTCATTCGTCGAACAGTTTGAGAAATAGGAGCGCCCGGTATGATACCTCTCGAGAAGGCGGTGGTGGCACGGCTCGAGAGCCACGGTGAGAAGTTTGAACTCCTGGTCGATCCCGACCTGGCTGTCCGCTACCGGCAGGGGGAACCGATCGATCTTGAAGAGATGGTTGCCGCCCTCTCCATCTTTGAAAATTCATCCCGCGGTACCCGGTCAGCGGATGAAACGATGGTCAGGGTATTCCATACCACAGATTTCGCCACCATTGCAGAACGGATTATCCGGAAAGGAGAGATCCACCTTACCGCTGACCAGCGGCGGCATATGATAGCAGACAAGAGAAGGCAGGTCATCACCTTTATTGCCCGGAATGCCATCAATCCCCAGACCGGGCTCCCCCACCCCCCTCAGCGGATTGAGATGGCAATGGACGAGGCGAAAGTCAACATCGACCTCTACAAGAATACCGATGAACTGGTCAGGGAGACGGTCAAGGCCCTGAGACCGATCCTTCCCATCAAGTTCGAGGAGGTCCGGATTGCGGTGAAGATACCTCCTGATTACGCCTCACGGGCTTTTAGCGAGATCCGGACCGCTGCCGTCATGGAGAAAGAGGAGTGGCAGAAGGACGGGTCCTGGATCTGCATCGTCCGAATCCCGGCAGGGATCCAGGGCGAGTTCTACGACCTGATCAACCGTATCACCAAGGGGCATGGCGAAGTGCGCATCCTCAATCAAGTATATTAACCGAAAAAACATAGTATAGGAGACAGATATCCGGGGTAGAATATATGGCCCGCATCACGCAGAAGGCAAAAGGGAGAGTATCAGGAAGCGCCGGGCGGTTCGGCCCGCGGTACGGCCGGTTTGTCCGGAAACGGGTGAACGAGACCGAGAAGATATCCCGGTCAGCCCACCGCTGCCCGCGGTGCGATACCGTTGCGGTCAAGAGGGAAGGCACCGGCATCTGGGCCTGCCGGAAATGCGGCTTCAAGTACGCCGGCGGTGCCTACCAGCCGCAGACACCGCAGCTGCGTATTGCACTGCGGACCATCGATCGCGCCCTTGGAAAGGAGGTCTGAGGGTGCCGGCATCCTACAAGTGCGCACGGTGCAAGTCAAAGGTCGAGATTGACGTCAATGTCCGGTGCCCCTACTGCGGACACCGGATCCTCTTCAAGGAACGGGGCGCTGCGATCAAAGAGTTAAAAGCTCGATGACCATCGTAACCACCTCGCGGAAACCCGTTCCTGAACTCCGGTCGTTTGCCAAGGACTTTGCCTTTGCCGCAGGCTGTTCCTACGTGTTGAGGGGGAGGATGGGACTGCCCGAGGTCGAAGCCATTGATCCCGTCCATTTTCTCTTCTCTCTCCGGAACGGAGAATTCTCAATCCAGCTTACCGATCATGGCAACGTGATTGCAGCGATCACCATCCCCAGATTTTCCATGGAGGACCGGGGGGATGCACGGATAGAAGGTCTGGTGGTGGATGACCCATCCATTTATGAGCGCCTGGTACCATATATACCGGTGAAATTGTCGGAAACGGGCAGGGCAGGATGCAGCTTTGACGGCACCCGGAAACGCCGCTACCGGTTCCGGCTGATGTTCCATGAGGCTTGAGGCCCTCTTTCGTTTCAGGACGGATCATGCCGGGGTGCTCTTCCGGGCCGTCAGCCCCGAAACGGAAGCGGAGGTAAATTCCCGTTCGAAGGCAGAATGCCTGCTGGAGGCTCCAGACCTGCTGGTGCTGAAGGTCCATGCCACCGATGTTGCGGCACTCCGGGCCTCGCTCAACATGTGGCTCCGGCTGATTTCCGTGGCAGAGGAGATGCAGGATCTCATAACCGACCAGGAGAGAAAAGAATGAGCAGTGCACTATCACCTAAAGTTCAGAACCAGATCGCCATGCTGCAGCAGATGCAGCAGCAGATGCAGACCATCGGTGCCCAGAAGGCACAGTATGAGATGGCAGTCCGTGAGGCAAAGCGTGCGACCGAGGAACTCACCGATGTTTTGGATGATGCCCCGGTCTTCATGAGTGTCGGAACGGTCATGATGGAGAAGAAGAAGGAAGCCGTGCTCAAGAACCTGGCCGAGAAGATCGAGACCCTCGAGCTCCGGATCAAATCCCTTGAGAAGCAGGAGAACCTGCTCTCCGGTAAGTTCGAGCAGCTCCAGGCCCAGATCAAGCAGGCACTCGAGGGCAAATCCCCGGGTGTCTCATAAAAAAATAGTTACTCTGTTTTTCCTGCCTGCTTGATCCGCTGCAGGAGGTTTAAGGCATTGATCATTGCCTCGGCCGAGGCAAGGACGATATCATCGCTCGAACCACTGGCAGAGAAGATATGCCCCTGCTCGTCCTCGACGGCGATATTCACGTGGCCGATGGCATCAGATCCCCCGGAGATCGCTTCGATATTGAACTCTTTCAGCTGGATCTTTGCCGGGAGGATCCCGAGAATTGCTTTTATTGCTGCATCGACCGGACCGGTCCCGGTGCTGCTGGAGACCAGTTCTTTTCCCCAGACCAGGGCTTTGACACTGGCAGTCGGAATAACGTGGTTGCCGGTCATGATGGCGATATCCTGCAGCTCAATCGCCCGCATCCCGTTCCCGATGCCCATGACCACCTCGGCAATCTCGTAGAGGTCGGCATCGGTTACCTTCTTCCCCTTCGTGGAAATGAACTTCACCTTCTCCACGATCCGGTCAAGCTCGGTGTCGCTCGGGCCGAGGTGGACATCAGTCAGCATCTGTCGTACTGCATGCCGACCCACGTGCTTCCCAAGGGTAAGCTTCCGCCGGTGACCGACCATCTCGGGGGTCATGACGCCGGGCTCAAATGTTGCCGCACAGGCGATAACTCCGTGGGAATGGATACCACTCTCGTGGGAGAAGGCATTTTCACCGACGACCGGGTAGGTTGGTGGAATGGTGATACCCGAGTACCGGGAGATCAGGCGCGAGGTCTCGAAGAGGCGCTCGGTCTTTATCCCCGTCCTTACATTGTAAATCGACTCCAGGATCATGACCGTCTGGGAAATATCGGCATTTCCTGCCCGTTCCCCAAGGCCGTTCACCGTAACCTGGACCTGGGAGGCTCCTGCTTCTACAGCGGTGGTGGTATTTGCCACGGCCAGCCCGAAATCATTGTGACAGTGGACATCGACCGGGCAGTCCACCTCGGCAACAATCCGGGTAATGAGCTTCTTCATGGCAGTCGGGGTATAGACCCCCACGGTGTCCGGTACGTTGATGATGGTAGCCCCGGCGTCTGCTGCAGCCCGGAAGACCTGGATCAGGTAGTCCTGCTCGGTTCTGGTTGCATCCATGGCCGAGAACATACACAGGTCACAGTGATCACGGACGTACGAGATGATCTCCCTGGTGATCTCCAGCACCTCTTCCGGCGTCTTTTTGATGGTGTGCACCCGCTGGACTTCGGAGGTGGGAATAAAGACATGGACCATGTCCACCCCGCAGTCCAGGCAGGCATCCACATCCTCGGTCCGTGACCGGGCCAGTCCACAAATGACTGATTCAAGGTCGAGGTCAGCAACGGCCTTCACTGTCTCCCGTTCTCCCGATGATGAGGCAGGGAAGCCGGCCTCGATGGCATAGACTCCGAGTGAGGAGAGTTGTCGTGCAATTTCGAGCTTCTGTTCAAACGTGAATGATATGCCGGGGGTCTGTTCACCGTCTCTCAGGGTAGTGTCAAAGACAGTGACCTTTGACTTTGCCTGGCTATCGGTGAAGAAAACGATCCCCCGCAGCTGGTGTGCGAGTCATACACCATATAATCGTGTTCATCTTATAAAATAGTGACCGAATACGGCGTTTCCGGAAACCTCCATATCGATATGTTTAATAGCGTTATATTCCCTATATTATGAGCGCAAATCCCGCCTTAACTCAGCTTGGTAGAGTGCGCGGCTGTAGTATGATTTGCCGTAAAACAGGCAATTGCGCAGCTACCGCGATGTCCCCGGTTCGAATCCGGGAGGCGGGACCTTTTGCAGCAGCATGCCCAGATGGTGTAGTGGCCTATCATGTC
>CAYGWN010000007.1:0-103348 GCA_964353765.1 uncultured Methanoregula sp.
GAAGCAGTCCGCCCGGATGCCTCCCACGTAGAACTGGAGCGGGGTGCCGGTCTCAAAGTAACCCTGGGCTTCAAGTTTCTGCTCTCCCGGTCCTCCGTAGATGCCGGGGGTTGTAACGTTCACCGGGTTCCGGCTGCTCTGGAGGATGCCCTCCGCCCGGACCTCTATCGCTGTCCCCGCTGGTGCCGATACGTTGTCAGAGATGACCGCTGTCCCGTAAAACTCGTGGGGAATGCCGGGAATGATTGTCGGGCGGGTGGTCGGGATGGTGGTGGCCACGTTTGTCGGAGCAGTTGTAGGCACGGTGGTTGGGATCGAGGTAGGTATGGTTGTTGGTACCGTGGTCGGTCCTGTAGTCGGGGGAGCAACCCCGCTCACGGTGAGGTCCACTTCCAATGGACAAACCCACCCACCCCCGGGGGGGAACGTCGATTGCTGATCAGCCTTACGAAACGCACCGTTGCTGTAAACCCAGAACTCTACGGGTATGGAGCACCCGCATGAAGCTTCCGAGGAGGTGACCTGGGCACCAAGGTATTCATATCTTCCTACCTGGGTTGTTACCTCCTCAGCTCGGACGGTTCCGTATATCTTGGCCTGGATGATGGTCCCAATCGGGGCAGGGACACCGCCAATAGTCAGGGTGCCCTGGTAATCGCAGGGAATCGGCGGTGGCGCCTCTACCGCTGAGACGCTGGAGACGAGGAGGAGGGAAATGAGCGTAAGTACTGCCATGGCCGGAATGGCGAAGCCCTTGGAGTCCATGGGTTTGATTTTGACCTGCGATTGGTTAAATGTGGCGTTAAGTGCGGAAATTTTCAGAGCTATACATAATACCTTGTCTTCTGGCAGGACACTCTTTTATCTTATCGGGTCACCCTGGTTAGACCGATGAGAAAAACGCAGGAGTTCTTGGGTTCAAATCCTATCCCTCGAATCTCAAATGGCTAATGAAATTAGAAAATTTACCCTGTAGAAAACCTTCAGGATGAAAAATTGTAAGTGTCTGTGGATGTTACAGACAATTATTTTTCCGGCGATTTCTTTCAGCTGGATGAGGAAGATCCTGGCTTTGAGGTCGCCGCTAAACTTTCTTTTAAGGACTGAAAATTTGTTTTCCACGATTTGCCGTCTTGGGTATATGGTGGTATTGAACTGACGAACCATTTCCTGACGGTATTTTCCGCTGATGATTTCGTTATTCCAGGAACGGATCGGGATAACTGAATTGGCATGAAGGTCATCTCGGATCAATCGGTGAATATCTTCAGAATCGTATCCTTTGTCCATGACGTAGCAATCAGATTTCCTGATTTTATGACATTGTGGGAGTAATTTCTCGGCATGCCGTGTATCATGGACCCGGCTTTTCGAAGCAACGAACCCGGTGATCACCTGCTGATCGGTATCAACCGAGATAGAGGTTCTGAGGAATGTTTTCGAATCTTACCGGTTCGTTCCGAGAAATAGTGACTGCAGTATCCGCTCGTAAATCCTGATGAATCGATTGCGGTAACCGGAATGCTATCGTCGGTAGAGTAAAACATCTTCACCGATTTCCTGAAGGTAAGCCGGAGGTACAGGGATTTTATTCGGCTGAAGAATTTCTGGAGTGCCGCAATTTTTTCACTCACGGGTTTTTTCCCTGTCTGCCGTCAATGTATCAGACCCCATATCATTTTCCTCAGTTCAGGACAGTCCTCCATCTCCAGGTGCAGAAGGTGACTATCCAGATTTCACCGGCAATGATCACCGGTTCTGACGTTCCTGAACTCATTCTCCTGTTTTTTCATCGGTTATTGTTCACACACATCCTCCCCTTCCTGATAATCCCAACAAATCCCCTGTACGATATCTAATTAGTTTTCATTCATAACCTGATTTTCCTGAACAGGAATGCCCCGAGTATGGTCATCGCAGCTGTGAAACCCCCGATCACCGCACCACAGACCAGCGGGTTAATCTGTGAAACGCCGGTAAGACCGTAACGGATCCCTTCCACCCCATATGTCAGGGGATCGAGTAGGGTAAGCGGCACCATCCACGCCGGCAATGAGCTGATGGGAAAGAGTGCCCCGGACAGGCCGAATATCGGGAAGACGACAAAATTCATGATGAGCTGGAAACCGGTCATATCTTCCATCCGGGACGCAATCGCAATACCAAACGCCGTGAACGATATACCGATCAGGACCATGAATGCAAGAGCGATAAGAAAGCCAAGCGGATTTGATAGCGGGAACCCGACGAATATTGACAGGACAAGGATCAGGGATCCCTGGATGACTGCGGTGGTTGCCCCGCCAAGGGTCTGTCCTGACATGATCTCAAGCCGTGAGACCGGTGCAACAAGAGTCTCTTTCAAAAAGCCGAACTGTTTGTCCCAGATGATCTGGATCCCGGAAAAAACAGAGGTGAACAGCACGCTCATGGCGACTATACCCGGGATCAGGAATACGATGTAGCTCTCTCCCAGACCGGGCAACTGCACGACAGAATTCAGGCCGACGCCTAAAAAGAGCAGGAAAAAGAGCGGCATGGCGATGCTGCCGACGATCCGGCTCTTTGACCGGAGGTAGCGTTTCATATTCCGGAGCCAGATGGTGTAAATGATGTCCATGATTAATGCCTCACCATCCTCTGGTACATCCGCATGTTCGATTTATTATCCGCTTCCTCTTCACGGATGGTTTTTCCGGTAAAGGACAGGAACACATCCTCAAGGGTTGGCTTGTGGATTGCTATGGACTCGATGGGGACCTGTTTTGCGGTGAGCAGCGTCACGATGGTGCTGATATGCTGTTCGGCGTTCTGCAAGCTGACAATCACTTCATCGTTATGCTGTTCCACGCGGGTGATCCACGGTTCAGCCAGGGCTGTGACAATAGCTGCCGGGTCTGACGAGCGGATGGTCACGATGTCCCCGCCAATCCCGTCTTTTAGGTTTTTCGGGGTGTCAAGGGCAATGATCTTCCCGTGATCGATGATGGCGACCCGGTTGCACAGCCGGTCGGCTTCTTCCATGTAATGCGTGGTGAGGATAATGGTGATTCCCTTCTCGCGGGCCAGGGTGGCAATGTATTGCCAGAGATGATTGCGGGTCTGGGGGTCAAGGCCCAGCGTTGGTTCGTCTAAGAAGAGGATGGTGGGATGGTGGAGAAGACCGCGTGCGATCTCGAGGCGCCTCCTCATCCCCCCGGAAAATGTTTTGACAATGTCATGTTGCCGGTCTTCCAGCTCAACGAGGTTGAGGAGCTCGGTGATCCGTTGTTTCCGTATCTCTGCGGGGATCCGGTAGAGCCGCCCGTGAAAGTCCATGTTTTCCCAGGCGGTCAGTTCTTCATCAAGGCTCTGGTCCTGGAAGACAATGCCGATGGATTTCCTGACTCCGTCTTCATCACGTTCAATATCGATGCCATTGACCGTCGCTGACCCTGACGTTGGTTTGAGCATGGTGGAGAGCATGGAAAGCGTCGTTGTCTTCCCGGCGCCGTTGGGGCCCAGGAGGCCAAAAATCTCCCCGTGTTCGATATCAAATGATATATTGTCCACGGCGACCAGATCATTAAATCGCCGGGTTAAGTGTTTGATATGGAGTGCGACAGTCATATGGTGCGATCCCGTCCGTTAAACCGCTGATATCCACGTTCTGGTCTGGCTGCTGCCAGTTCTTTCAATACATTTTTCATATTGTCATTTTCCGGTTTCGTGTTCATCGAATCTTCTCAATAATTTTATCACTCGTGCCTCAATGCATCAATCGGATTCAGGTTCGCTGCTTGCCATGCCGGGTAAAACCCGCAGGCAAGACAGACCACGATTCCGAAGAGGATCCCTTCGACAACCGGGATCATACTAGAAACCGTGAACAGGTACTTGGTTGTCTGGAGCATGAAAGCACTCATGGCATACCCTGCAACGAGGCTTAACACTCCTCCGATGACACTCCCGACGACCCCTATGATAGCGGCTTCGTAGAGGAACATCCGCATCACGCCGTACTTCCGGGTGCCGATGCTCCTCATAATGCCTATCTCCTTGATCCGCTCGGTGACTGACATCATCATGATATTGAAGATGGACACCCCGGCGACGATCATGGAAATTCCACCGATCGCAGTCACGAATGCCGTGATGGTGCCGAATGTTTCATAGATGGTTGCGAGCAACTCATTGCTGTCGGTGACGCTCACCGTTTTCTGTCGGGGATTCCTGTTGAACTGGTTTTCGATCGCCGTTTTTACGACGGCCGTGTCACCGGACTTTACCTTCACCACGACCTGGTCGTACTCGTCGTTCCGGTCGTAGGTGGTCTCGAACCAGTCCTTCGTCACGACAACGGCATTATCGGTGCTGACATCGAAACTCATCCCCCGCTCTTCGATGATGCCGGTAACCCGCAGCGTACCCTTTTCGCCGTTGATACCGATTGAGATCCTTGATCCAACATTGATATTATGATCATCGGCAAAGGTGGACCCTACAAGACAGCCTGATTCCCCGCTATTGTAACCCCCTGCCGAAAGAATCAGCAGACCGGGAACATCCTCGGGAGGAAGGCCATACATGGTCGCCACGATGTCCTCGCTTCCCACCCCCACTCTCATATGTTCTGCCGTCTGGAGCACGGGGATAGCGACATTAGGTGCAGCAATCCGTTTGATCTTCTGGAAGTCCTGATCGGTGAGTTTCATGGATGTCATGGTCCCGGAGCTTCCGCCCGAAGGTCCCATGGGGTTTCCGCCGCCACCGCTGTAGGGGGTGACAATGACGCTGTCCCCGACGGAAGAGAGCGTGTCGGAAACCATCAGAACCATGCTGCTCCCGAGTATTCCCATTGCAGCAATGGCTACGACGCCGATCACGATACCGAGCATCGCAAGCGACGATCGCAGCAGGTGAAGCCGGATGTTGCGTTTCGAGATCTCCCAGAATACCGTGCTCATGACGCGATTCTCCCGTCCTCGATCCGTATGGTCCGTTTCGTATACTCAGCGACCATCGGGTCGTGCGTGATGACGATAATCGTCGACCCTTTTTTGTTCAGGTCGGTCATGAGCTGCATGATGCTCTTCCCGGTTCTGGAATCGAGGTTCCCTGTTGGTTCGTCACAGAGCAGGATATCGGGATTGTTTATGAGTGCACGCGCAATTGCAACCCGCTGCTGCTGGCCCCCTGAAAGCTCCAAAGATGTGTGAGTATAGAGCTCTTCTTCCAGCTGCACTGCCCGGAGCACTTCCAGAGCTTTTTTTGGATCGACAACCGTTCCGGATTTCAGCATCACAGGGAAATTTACATTTTCAATGACGTTTAAGAGCGGGAACAGGTTGAAGTACTGGAAGATAAACCCGATCCTGTCTCTCCGAAGATCGGTGAGCTGGTCATCGGACATATCGCGGACCCTGCTTCCGCCAATGAAAATATCCCCCGATGTAGGGGTGTCAAGGCACCCCATGAGGTTTAAGAGGGTCGACTTCCCGGAACCCGACGGTCCCATGACCGCGATGAACTCTCCCCGCTCGACTTCAAACGAGATATGATCGAGTGCGGTTACATCGCCTGCCCTGAGCGGGTAGATCTTCGTGACATCGGAGAACTGGATGACAGGTTGCATGATGCACCGCCCTTACTGGTTCTTCCGTTTCTTCAGGTAGAGATACCCGCCGCCGCCTGCAAGGGCGATGACGATGACGATGACGATCACCGGCAGGTAGCCGGGCTGTACCGCTTGCTGCGTTGATGCATTCGCCTCGGCGAGGCTGATCCTTTGCTGGGAGGTGATCACGTTGCCGTCCTTGTCCTTGTAGGAGAGCTGGAGCGGGGTGCTCGTCACGTCATCGGCGGTAAACGTGACCTCAAAGCTGCCAAAGTCATCCGGCTTGAGCGCCCCGATGATGTAACTCCGGAACGGGTCTTGCGGCACTGCCGGAGAAAGCGAGGTGACGGTGACACCGTTTGCTGTCAGGAGACCGGCGTTCGTTACGTCCCCGGTGACGTGATAGATGCCGTTCTCCTTTGTCACCTTGAGGTTGGTGAGTACCGGGCTCGCATCCTTTTTATCGGTCACGAACTCAACCGGCAGGGAGGTCGTAACATTATGGACATTATCCCCGTTGTTGTAATCCACGTTCAATGTCAGTATCGTCGGCTGGTCCGGGATAACCGTGAAGTTCACCGTAGTGCTTTGACCGGACGCAAGGGTGCCGATAAAGTTTTTTGTCGGCATAATGGCCGCATCGGCACCGGAAACCTCAAGGATCACGTTATTCACATCGTTCATGCGGGGATTGGCGATCTGTACAGAGATGGTGTCTTTCCTTCCCTGTGAAAAGGTGTCCGGCATGTCGGTTACGCCCACGAACAGGGGGGTGTTATCCACCTTGACATCGACTTGCTGCCAGATACTGAATGCCCCAAAGTAGCTCAGCGAAAATGTCGGGTAATAGGTCCCGTCATTACTCCTGGCAATGACCGAAAAAGTATACGAACGCGTCTGCAACGGTCCGATCGTGGAGGAAGCATCATAGGTTCCACTGGTACGTTGGATATTGTTATCACCAAATGATGCATGGTTCACCGAAACGGTCTGGTTGGCATTCCCGTTCGTGACATAGACGGTAACCGTACCTTTGTCACCGGTAAAAAAAACTGAAGGACTATTGGTCATACTGGATACGTAGACATTCCTGCCCGCGGAGGCGTCCAGTTCTGTAACGGCAGATACAGAACCGACAAAGAGACTGATACCAGCGAAGATAGCGAGGGCTACCATACACAAATGTAACCGGGAATGTACGATCTTTTTCATTCCATGAGTATTGCCTTCCCTGCGGTTTGGTCTCTGATTACCAGGGGTTTGTTCTGTCCTGGTCATTAATTCCGATATTTGCATCCTGTTATTCTCCTGATCTGTGTGGTGTTAAATTTTTTACAACAAACATTCCATTAATTCAGTCTTAACACATTTAAATATTCTGGTCTGGGTAGTAAACCTTTTAACAACAGATGTGCAATACTGACTATGCAAAGTATTCCCGGAACGCTCATTGTCTCTCTTATAGATCTGGGATTATCCAATTATGAGGCACGCATATATGCGGCCCTCGTCCTTTTTGACGTTGCAGAGGCAAAAGAACTGGTTGATTTTCTCGGAATCTCCAAACCCAGTATCTATGAAGGTCTTGATAAGCTCGCAGAGATGGGCCTCGCGGTAAAGAGAAATTCAAAACCTGCCATGTACAGCCCGATCCATCCGGAAATAGCAGTAAAGATCCTGATGGAACGGCATACTACCTCTGCAGAGATTGCATTAAGGGAACTTCTCAAACTTGAGCAGGAAAAGATTCACAAGGATCGTTCCGATGCCGTCTGGAGCGTGTATGGGGATTCAAATATTAATTTCAAAATACGGTCCATGATCCGGAACGCCCGTCATAGAATTGAATGTACAATGGCAGAGCGGTACCTGCCGTTGCTAGAAGGAATCAACCTGAAAAAAACCGGCCTGAAACTCACGGTCCTTTCGGAAGACGACGACCTGGTCAACAGGCTGAAACAACAATTCCATGGCCCGGACCATGAAATAACCGTGGTCTCCATAAAGGAACTTATGGCACACCTCCCCCATTTCGCAGGGTTCGATGAAGAAAGGAATCTTATCAGGATGGAAAATTTTCTGGACCTCATCGTTGACGACAAGGAACTTCTCTCCATACCCCCGATTCCATCCACCCATGTAACCGGGATGAATACCTCGAACAAGGCGTTGATCATGCATTCACGGGCGATAAGCAGCGGGTTCTGGAGGATGATGACAGGGGCGGGAGATCATTGACGTCTGATACTGAAAACAGACCTCCCCGACCTGAAAAGAGTTGCCGCTGCAGCGCGAGTATTGAGACCTGTGGTTCTGTCATGGTCAGGAGAAAAGTAATCTGGGATGCTGCAAACACCATTCCAGGAAAAAATAGAGTAGCCATTTCAATCACATTCAATGAAATGATAATTTTGAATATTTTGACCCCGTTCCTTTCTCAATAAGGGAGTGGAAAGGGTCCCGAACCACCAACTAAACCATCGACCAATAGGCAAAAAGGCACAGGATGATCACAACGATAATAATTACTAACCACACCCAATTCTTCCCGCAACAGGAACATTTTTCAGATCCCTCATCTTTTAATTCGGAATCAGATCCTGCCAATCCTTCAGCTTCAACAGCCATCGAACATCTCCAACAGGTACTCTGCAAGGTTAACCATTATGCTTTCCCGTACGTCCATAAAAAGATCGGATGTTAATATCGGAATTATAGAGGCGAAACCTGTTTTCAGGGAAAAATTGGGAATCGTATGAGCGTTGAAAAAACGATTTTTTTAAAACAGTCCTGTTACCTTCTTCTTCCAAAAGGTTCAATGCTTTGAAATATATACCTCAGTGAGCACCAATGACGCCGGGAGTAAGGTATCTCATCATCGTTTCTGCAGCCCTCCTGATTATCGTCGCATTTGCTCTGTCAGGTCAGGTACTCCCTCTGTCCGATGAACAGTGGCAAACGAAACCGCAGTCGACATCGGATACCGAAGCCCCTGTTCCTGGATTTACTCTCAACGTAACCCCGGTTGAAAGCCGGGCACGACCCGGTGATCCGCTCGATTATGAACTGATTGTCATTCCTGATGATGGATTTGATGAACCTATATCGTTGACGATAGAGATTGAATCAGATCCGGTGTTCAGGGGAAGTTATGATTTGGGAGTGCTCAAGGCGCCCTACCCCGGACCTTACAAGTACCGGGTTGTTGTCCCAGACGTGGCGCCAGCCCCTCTGACCGTGAGAGGAACCCTGCATGCCCGGGGTGGGGACCATTCGGAAATGGTGGAGCTGGTACTCTTCATCATACCGTGAACGATTTGGTGGGGGGCTGCAACCTGGTCTTGATCCACTGGTTACAGTTCATTGAGATACTTTTCCCGGTTCTGAAGAAAATCCCGGTAGATTTTATAATAATCGGTATCTTCGTACGCGATCTTTCTTATCGGAATATGATCGAAGGAATAGATCTCTGCATCGGGACAGGCAAGGAGGATGGGAGAATGCGTTGCTACGATGAACTGAACCCGTCCCTGTGAAGTGAAGAGACGGAACAGCCGAAGCAGTTCCAGTTGTAGTTTCGGTGAGAGGGCATTCTCCGGTTCATCAAGAAGATAGAGTCCTTCCCGGTTGAAACGGCTGCTAAAAAACGCCATATGAGACTGTCCATGAGACTTCTCGAGAAGGGAGTTATTTCCGAAATACTTCAGCGATCCGGGGTCATTTGAAGCCCATTCATCAAGGATTTCGGCAAAGTGACGGAATATCTCTGCGGCAAAAAAAGATCCCGGGACCCTGCCGTCCCTCCAGGTGATATCGATGCAATGGGAAAGGGCATCTTCGTACCGGTTCGGGTGATACCTGATTCGTGGTTTCTCTTCCCAGATATGGATACCACAGGTCCGTGCAATTGCCGAAAGAAGGGTTGACTTTCCGGTTCCGTTTTCACCGATGAAAAAGGTCACCGGCCTTGAGAACTCAAGACAACCTGTTTTTATGAAAATTTCCAGATTAAAAGGATAATGCTCAGTCGTTGGGAACGCATCATGGAGGATACAGAGCCTGGTGATATGCATCATACAGGTTATATTTCACTTGTTCATGAAATATCCTGGTCATCCCGGATTCCGGACCGTATCATCATTCTTCTTCTCCGGTATGGCTGGTTCTCCTCCTCTTCCCCTCTCCCGGGCTTCGAGTCTCATCAGTCCTTTTTGCCCTGACCCGGGAGTGGATTCTCCCGGTCAGGCAGAGAACAGCAACAGCAGGAACTGCAATCTGCATCCCCGCGGGAAACTCCGGACAGGTCTCAGGATGATGGCAACCTTTCCGATGAAGACGGGGGGATGATACCAGCACTTCCCTTGGAATGCATCTGCTCCCCAATCTGTTGTCTTCTTCACAACAAATCCTTTAAGAGGTATCCCGTCGACCTGTTACCACACACGGTGTCTTCCGATGCGGTCTCCCTTTGAAATTATCGCAGATCTGGTCGTGAAGAAACCGAGGCTCGTCCTGATCCTGGTTGCTCTCCTTATTATTACCGCAGTAATCGGGACCAGTCTTATTACCATGGAGACGGGGTCAGAAACCTACCTCGATCCTGACACACCACGGGCAATGCTTCTTTCAGAGTATACCGGGACGTTTCAGTCTGACAGCATCATGCTCATCGTCGAGACTGATGATGTTCTCGACCTGGAGACGCTGGCGTACCTTGATCGGCTCGAGGCAGACATTGTTACCCAGCGATATGTTACCGGAACCGGAGGCATCGTCACCCTGCTGAAACAGGCGAACGGGGGGAAACTGCCACAATCGTCAGCTGAAGTGAACGCAATCAGAGATCACATACCCCCCGAAATCGCTTCACGGTACCTCCCCTCCAACATGCTCACCATCAGCGTTGTTACCCTCGAACCAGGCCTCTCCCAGGAGACGATGAACGCGATCCTTGGAAACCTTGAGAAGATCGTTGCTCTATCAGAACCCCCTCCTGGGGTTCAGGTCGTCATCACGGGAGAAGCTGCATTCCAGCAGCAGATGGGCCAGGAAATGGGAACTTCGATGGGAATCCTGGTTATGGTCGCCATGGTCCTGATGGTGGTCGCAGTGGGATTCTTCTTCTCGCATGTCAGGTACCGGTTTCTGCCGGTCGGGATGGTTGCAAGCGGCCTCATCCTCACCTTTGGCATCATCGGGTATGCGCAGTTTCCGATAACCATGGTTGCCATCGCGGCATTTCCGGTCCTCATCGGGATCGGGATCGACTATTCCATCAATATTCACTCAAGATTCGATGAAGAGGCCCGGAAATCCTCCGTTGAGGAGGCAGCCCGTACGACCATCACCAAATCCGGCCCGTCCATCTTTTTTGCCATGCTCTCTACCTCCATGGGGTTTATAGCCCTCTGGATCTCCCCGGTACCGATGATAGCGGGGTTTGGGCTGGTCTGCGTCATTGGCGTCGCATCGTGCTACCTGATCTCGCTCCTGACCGTTCCGGCTCTCGGAATTCTCCTGAACTATCGTCCCAGATATCGCCATGACGACGGGAAGGGACAGGACGGAAATGATCACCTGATGGAAAGATACAACAGAGCAGTCGGGAACCTTGCGGGAAAGATAGCAAAGGTCGCCGTTCCCGTCGTGATTGCCTGTGCACTTATCGGTCTGGTCGGCTTCCTGATGGACAGTGAGATTACCATCAATACCAACGAAGACACGTTTGTCCCGCAGGACATGCCGGCAAAAATTAACCTCGACAAAGTGAGCCGCACCATGGGTTCAACCTCATCGCTGCCGGTCTATATACGGGGAGATGATGTGCTGGATATTGGCGTTGTACGATGGATGTATGAATTCCAGCATTACGAAGAGAGTCACAACAGTAAGATAACCGGTTCAGAAAGCATAGCCACCCTTGTCGCTGAATATAATAACGGGATACTACCTGCTTCAAATCCTGAACTCGACGCGGTCCTCGCCAGGATACCGGATGACCAGAAAGACCGGCTGGTCAGCGGCAATACCGACGCGGTAATCCTCTTCTCGACCGTTGCCATGGAAAACGAGGTCGCCATGGCCATGATAGACAGTTTCGTACAGGAGATATCATGGAATGAACCGCCGCCGGGTGTATCAGTCAGGGTTACCGGAATGGGCGAGATGTTTACCAACCTCATCAAGGAGATCAACATCGGCAAAACCAGGATGACCCTGCTGGCTTTTGTTCTTATCTTCGTCCTCCTCCTTGTTATTTACCGGAATGCCATCAAGGCTGTCACACCGGTGATTCCGATCATGATGATTGTGGGATGGAACGGCCTGGTGATGTATCTCCTCGGAATTGATTATACTCCCATGACTGCCACGCTGGGATCGATGACCATCGGAGTCGCGTCGGAATATACTATCCTCATCATGGAACGTTTTTATGAAGAGAGGGAAAACGGCCTCCCGGTCATTGAAGCGGTGAGCCAGGCGACCAAACAGATCGGGACCGCCATCACCGTTTCCGGGATGACAACGGTCTTTGGATTTGCGGCCCTCATGACTTCCTCCTTCAACATGATCAGCAATTTTGGCCTGGTCACCGTCATAACCGTTGGTTTTTCCCTGGTGGGAGCGATCATTGTCATGCCGGCAATCATTGTTATCATGAGCCGGTTTGATCATTCGGTACCCGGGAATACTTCCCATCCGTACGAATAACTATTTTCGTCTTCACCGCAGCACTAGCTGGTAATGACCCGTACCAGCTGCGATCTCGTGCTCAGCGACGTGAAGTTGCCTGACGGACGCGTGGCCGATGTCTCGATCCGGGATGGCCGGGTCTGTCACACAGGATCACCCCTGGCTGCAGACCAGACCATCTCCTGCCGGGGAAGAACCGTCCTCCCTGCAGCAGTCGACATGCATGTTCATATGCGGGGGGGGATCCAGCGGGAGAAGGAAGACTGGGAGAGCGGGAGCATGAGCGCGATTGCGGGAGGGGTGACGGTGGTGGTGGACCAGCCGAACACCCTGCCCCCGCTGATCACTCCGGAGGTGTTCACGGCCCGGGTTGAAGAAGCCAGCCGGGAATCGAGGTGCAGTTTCGGAGTGAATGCCGGAGTAATGCCCGGAGCTGATCTTGCAGCGCTCTGGCGCCGGGGGGCCATGGCCTTTGGAGAGATTTTTGCCGCTCCATCGAGTTACGGGGAAGGAATCTCCGGGGAAGACCTCGCCATGGCTCTCCGGGAGATCAGGAAATTCGGGAGCCTTGCCACGATCCATGCCGAGGAGGTCGGTGTGGGGATTCCGGATAACCTTGAATCTCACGATGTGATTCGGAGTCCTTCCGGGGAAATACGGACCGTCCGGACCATTGCGAACACGTTCGGGATTGAGAACCGTATTTACTTCTGCCATCTGAGCACGGCCGAATCGGTTACCGCAGCCGGCAGGAACACGGTTGAGGTAACCCCCCACCATCTCTTTCTCTCCATTGAGCAGAGTGTCCCTGATGACCCTCTCCGCAAGGTCAACCCGCCGGTCCGGCACGAGCATGAACGGAAGAAACTCTGGAATACCTGGGACCGGATCGATGTCATCGCATCGGATCATGCCCCCCACACTCGCAGGGAAAAGGATGTCCCATTCGGACAGGCACCCTCCGGTATACCGGGAGTAGAGACCATGCTCCCCCTGCTTTTTTCTGAGTATCTGGGGGGCAGGATTCACCTGCTCTCTCTTATCGAGAAGACTTCCTGGAACCCGGCCGAAATTCTCGGGATCCCCAGAGCAGGTTTTCTCACCGGAGAGCGGGCCGACTTCGCCATCTTTGGTGACAGTCCCGTACCCGTCAGTGCCGATGCTCTCCACAGCAGGGCGGGGTGGACACCCTATGAAGGGTTCCCTGCTGTTTTCCCTGATCTGGTGATCCTTGGCGGGGCCCCGGCTTACCGGGAAGGGGAATTCCTGGAAGCCTCTCCCTGCTGGTATCCGGGAAGAGGTTATCATCCCTGACGGCACACAAATCCTTGTGCCGATACAGCACAGCCATAGGTCCCCGGGTGATCAGCTGGCGAAGTCCTGGAGATGAGCCGCGGGACAACCCGGCTGTGCGACAGGCACCGCCCGGCTGAGGGTAAAAACTGGTGAGGGACGGCATCAGCCACCAATGAACTACAGTTGTTAAAGCCGGGCGACAGATCATCATGGATACGACCGATATCTCTCCTGCAGTATCCGCGGCTGAGGCGGGAACGATACTCACCATTGAGGTATCAGCAGGCTCAAAAAAACCGATCTTTCCGGCCGGTTACAACGAGTGGAGGAAAGCGGTGGGGTGTTCAGTTCAGGCACCTGCCCGGGAGGGGAAGGCAAACCGGGAAGTGGTAACCCTTATCTCCATGGCTCTCGGTATTCCCAGGAACCGGGTCCGGATTCTGTCGGGCGAGACTTCAGCGGTAAAGAAGATCCTCATAGAACATGGTGAGAGGGATTCGATCCTGCGGATTCTCATTGAGGCTCTGCGGTGTTCCTGAAATTATTTATTGAGATTAATAAATTATATAATATTCATTAGCATCATATAGTTTATCTCCTCTGAAAATACACTATTTTATGTACCTATGATCAGGCATACCGGTTATTGCATGATGCATGGGGGTGCATTCCAATGTACTCATCAGATACTACCAAGTACCTTATTCACCTGTTCCTTGAGGCCGAGGGGGTGGTCGAGAAACCCGATGTAGTTGGGGCCATATTTGGCCAGACGGAAGGGTTGCTCGGCGAAGACCTTGATCTCCGTGATCTCCAGCGGACCGGACGGGTAGGCAGAATCGACGTCCAGATTTCGAGCAAAAAAGGCGAGACCCGGGGAGATATTTACATAGCCTCCTCTCTCGATCGTGCAGAGACGGCTATCCTCGCTGCATCCCTTGAGACTATTGACCGGGTCGGACCGTGCATAGCCCGGGTGAGTGTTGTATCAGTAGAGGATATCAGGGTAAGTAAGCGGAAAAAGATTGTTAACCGGGCAAAAGAGATCCTGATTGGTTCATTTGAGGAGGGCACCATCGACAGTAATGAACTGATTGACAGTGTGCGGGAGAGTATGCGCATTGAAAAGATCAGCACGATCGGGGACGACAGGGTCCCGGCCGGCCCGAATGTGCCTGAATCTGACGCCATTATCGTTGTCGAAGGCCGTGCAGATGTAATCAACCTGCTCAGGTACGGCATCAAAAATGCCGTCGGGGTGGAAGGGACCAATATCTCAAAGACTATCATTGACCTCTGCGAGAAGAAGACCGCAACGGCATTCTTTGACGGGGACCGGGGTGGCGACCTCATCCTCCAGGAACTCCTGCAGCTGGCAGAGATTGATTACGTGGCCTATTGCCCGCGGGGAAAGAGCGTAGAGGACCTGTCCCGGAAGGAGATCATCAAAGCACTCCGGAATAAAGTCCCCGTTGAATACGTCAAGGAGCAGGAAGCAGAATCTGAGGAGGCCGGAACTGCTGACACAAACCCTCCCGGTGAAGCATCTGCCGGGAGATCTTCCCCGAAGAAGAATTCCCCGAAGAAACGGCCCGAGAAGGACGAGAAGAAGCCACAGACCCTCGGTGACCAGATCGATGCCGTTCGCGGGAAACGGATCGCCCGGTTTTTATCCGCGGATCTGGGGATCATCCGTGAATCCAGACCTGACGAAGTTGAGAAGATCGCCGGAGAGTTGAACGGTGATGTGACCGGTCTTGTCACTGACGGAGAAGTAAACCAGCGGATCCTGGACCTTATGGTCAACAAGGGCCTTGAATACATCGCAGCCCGTCATTTCAAAGGTATTATCAAGCGTCCTTTGACAATCAGACTTCTCAAAATCGCCTGATTTTCCTCCTGGGATACCTATTTATTTTTCAGCAGCATCATGAATAGCTTGGAGCGATCCTATGCACAAAGAGGAACTGATCTCGTTGCACCAGATGCTGTATGAAATCAAAGACTTTTTTGAATGTTCCAATCCTGAGTTGAAATTCTCTGATTATCACTCCTTAAAAATCAATCCATCACAGCTTCACAAGAGCAAGATGGAGCATAAGTATGCCATCTTTGTGCTCGGGAACGAACTGGCCAATGCCATGAAAGAGGTAGAATTCTCTGCATCCGGAAGGATAGCTGCCCGGATGCGGGAGCTTGCGGCAAAGACCTTAAAAGAGATGGAATATATCCAGTAGGACTCTCTCATCTCCTGAAATAACGTTCTTTTTTCATGAGATAGCCGGCAAGGAGCCGCGGGACAGGCGCGGCCATGCAGTGCCAGTTGGGTGTGCCATTCACCTCAAGGACACAGTAGCCGTCATGATACCTGAGCAGGTCAACCCCTCCATAGTCCACGCCGACCGCCCGTGCCGCTGCCCCGGAGATCTCCTGCATCTCCGGAGGAATGTCAACGGGAATTCCCCTCCCGCCCTGGTGGATATTGTGGGCGAGATTATCTGAAACCCGCATGATGGCTCCCACTGCAACCTCATCGATAACAAAAACTCTGAAGTCACCATCATTGGGCACATATTCCTGGAGATAGTAGGGCGACTCCCCCAGTTCTTCAGGAGAACGGATCAGAAATATTCCGTTTCCGTCATACCCATAGACCGGTTTTATCACTGCCCGGCCCTGTTCAGCCAGGAAGTCTGAAGCGGTATCCCTGGATGCGGTAAACAGGGTTCTCGGGGTGGGAATCCCCTGCCGGACAAGGAGGGCACTGGTCATTACCTTGCTTGCGCAGGTGAAGATGGCAAGCGGGGAGTTGACCACGGTATTACTGATAGACAGCGCCTGGAGAACTTCAAACTGGTGTTGATCCTGCTTTATCCCGCAGGCCCAGATCAGCTCGTTTTCAATACCGGACTCAAACGGATCGATACGATCGAGGTCGAGGTAGCGGCAGGTCCCCCCCTGGTTCCGGATCTCCCGGGCAACCATGGCAGTTGAATTGTCATCCGGTGTATCAGTTGGTTTCGGAACGATGTGGATCATGGAACACATGTCCTCTTGAAAGAAGGGTTATTCTCTGATCCAGATAATGCCCGCGGACCGGGAGGGGACATATTCTTGGCAGAGAAGGGACGAGTCTTCTCTATGCATTATTATCCCAACCCGGCCAGCGGACTGGATATCCACGATGTGAATGCAGCAATCGAGGAGGCATTCGCTGAGCATGGACGGGGGAAGGTCCAGATGCCGCCAAAAGTGTACATCACCTTCGACCATGGTGACTTCCGGACCATGCCTGCCGCGATACCCTCTCTCTCCATGGGAGGGGTGAAGATCGTGAACGTCCATCCCGGGAACCCTGCCATCGGTCTGCCGACAGTTATGGCCCTGACGGTCATCCTGAATGCGGAGACCGGTATTCCCGAAGCAATCCTGAATGCCACCGCTCTCACCGATCTCAGGACCGGGGCAGCAGGAGCGGTCGCGGCAAAGTATCTTTCTCCCAAAAAATCGGTTGTTCTCGGGCTTGCCGGCACCGGACGTCAGGCCCGGGCACAGGTAGAGGCCATTGGCAGGGAACTGACCATCAGCGGGATCCGGGTCTGGAGCAGGAACGAAGCGAATGCGATATCTTTTTGCAGGAACTATGCGGACTGGGAATGCACCAGCGTCTCCCTTGAAAAGGTGTGTGACTGTGACATCCTGGTTACAACAACGCCGTCGAGAAAACCGTTGATCCGGGAAGGGTGGATACGGGACGGAACCCATATCAATGCCATCGGTGCCGATGCACCGGGTAAACAGGAGCTTGATCCGGCTATTCTTCCGAGGGCACGGGTATTTGTCGATGACCCGGTACAGGCAGTTCATTCGGGCGAGATCAATGTCCCCATCCGGGAAGGGCTCTTTTCTGCTGACCAGATTGCAGGGACCATGGGAGAGGTCGTGCTCGGAAGGAAGGGGCGGGAGGAGAGGGATGAGATCACCCTCTTTGATTCGACCGGCCTTGCCATCCAGGACCTGGCTATCGCCAGGATTGCCATGAGGAGCGGCAATTTCATCAGCCTCAGGTTTCCGTAGAGATGTTTCGTTGTACCAGCCGGGTATTGGGATTACCCGGATCAGGTATTCCCATCAATTTTCGGGAAAAAAGAGATCAATCTCTCCGGAACTTTCTCCAGATAGCTTCCCGGTAGACCGGACCGCTGTTGTAAGTACAGAACGGAATCAGCTGGCCATCCGGGGTTGCGTAATGGATACAGCACCGCTGAACCCGTGAGAGATCGTAGTTATAGCGATCCATGAAGTGCATGGTGCCGATGAAGAGGGCAGTCCAGTGAAAATCACGAAGGGCGTCAAAGTTCTGCATCACGAGCGTCTTTCCGATCAGCTTCCAGAACTGGGTGGTGCTCCCGCTCTCACTCTTCTTTACTGATTCGTGCATCTCCCGGATACCCTCGATAAGGGATTTATACTTGTTCAGGGACCCGCCCTTCTTCAGCTTCTCCGTCATGCTCTCAACAGATTTGAAAAAACTCTCCACATCGATCATCCGGTTGATGGGAACCATGCCCTGATCAGTGATGAAGACGTAGGTGGCCGCCCCGCAGTGCTGGTGAGGGGTAAACCTGACCTGGGGCTTTCCGGTGTAAGCCTCCACCAGATCAGAGAAGGGCACCACACAGGGGACCGGATAGAAATCCGCTTTCCTGATAACACCCTCCGTCTGCTCCTCAATGTCCTTGAGGAGTTCGGGAATTGTAATACGTTCCCTGGAGACATCCTCCTCACTTGCTGCACCGGTGAACGCAATCGGCTGGAAATTTACTCCCCTGACAACTCTGATATGCTCGGCGGCAAACCGGATGATATCACCAACCTCGTGATCATTCCTCCCCTTAATGATCGTCGGGACCAGAACCAGTCCCATCCCTGCCTCTTCGCAGTTTTTCACCGCTTTTTCATCGGAAGTGATCTTGAAGTTGGTCTTCTTCGAAACCCCGTCAAAATGGAGGTAGATTGTTGAGAGCCCGGCATTCTTGAGTTCCTCAACGTATTTGATATTTTTTGCCAGTTTGATCCCGTTCGTTGCGATCTGAACCTGGGGAAACCCGAGCTCCTTTGCCTTCCGGATAATTTCCGGAAGATCATCCCGCATGGTGGGCTCCCCTCCAGAGAACTGGACTGCCGGAGCAGGGACCGGTTTTTGATCCCGGAGCATCTTCAGCATATCGATAATGACGTCATAGGGAGGCTCATACACGAACCCGCATGCCTGTGCATTGGCAAAACAGAAATCGCAGTCCAGATTGCACCGGTTGGTCAGGTCAATGTTTGCGAGGAGGGTACCGGATTTGTGATAATTGCACAACCCGCAGTACGCCGGACAGTTGTCTGGCTGTGCAATCACCATGGGATTCTCAATACCCCGCCCCAGCGTCTCGTACTCTTCGAATTTATGCCATAACGCGGCATCAGACCAGTAGAGGTCACGGAACTGCCCGTGGTCCTGGCAGGTGCGTTCAAGCCAAATCCGGCCTTCCTCTTCGAGGATCCTGCCTTCGAGCACGGCGTTGCAGATCGGGCACAGGGTCTTGGTTGTCTTCAGGTGCGTTCAGGTCCCCTCCGATCGTCCATAGAAGTGGTTAGATTCTGGGATATCTTAATGTTTATATCTGCTGTTTATAACAGATACTGGGAGGTTACTATTAGCCCCGATTTCCTCTTCATTTCCCTGATATCCGCGCTGTGGATTATGCTCCCAGCCTACCTGCCAAATTCGGTGGCTGCTGTTCTGGGCGGGGGAAAAGCGATTGACGGGGGCCGGGTGTTTTCAGACGGGAGGAGGATCTTTGGCGATGGCAAGACCTGGCGGGGCCTCTTTTCAGGAATCATCGCCGGGATTATGATTGGGGTCATCCAGATCCTGGTGAGGGATGCAGCTGGTCTTCTGGTACTGCCGGAACTCACCTTTCCGGTAGTCATTCTCCTTGCCGCAGGAGCATTGCTCGGAGACCTTGTCAAGAGCTTCTTCAAGCGGAGGCTCAATAAGGAACGGGGAGCAGAGTGGACACTCGCTGATCAGTATGATTTTGTCCTGGGTGCATTTGTCATGCTCCTCCTTTTCCAGTATGCATGGGTGGTCACTACCATAACCCCCCTCATCCTGCTCTGGATCGTTCTCATCACCCCCCTGCTCCACCGGGTGGTTAATATTATCGGGTATCTTACCGGGGTGAAGGACGTACCATGGTGAACAGGATCGCGGATCTGTTACGGGAGCACGGAGCAGTTGAGTATGGCGATTTTACGCTGGCATCCGGTGCAAAGAGCTCGTACTACCTTGATGTGAAATCGGCTCTCATTCATCCGGATGTACTGATGGCCATAGGAGAGGAGATTGCACAGAGCACCTCCTTTGAGGTTGTTGCCGGGGTAGCAGTAGGAGCAGTACCTCTCGCTGTTGCGGCATCGATTGCCAGTAACAGGCCTTATGCAATCATCAGGAGTACTGAAAAATCGCACGGCAAATCCGGGAGAATAATCGGGGATGTCAGAGGAAAGCGGGTGGTGCTGGTTGAGGATGTCACTACTTCCGGAGGATCTGTAGTAACCGGGATCGAAGCACTCCGGGCAGAAGGGGCCGTTATCGATACCGTGATCACCGTGGTCGACCGGGAAGCAGGGGCAGCATCGGCACTGGAAAAGGTGGGAGTCCGGTTGCATGCCCTCTCGACAGCAAAAGAGATCATCCAGGTCCCGGAGCAGGACTGACCACGCTATTCAATGAAGGGGCTTATGGACCTGAAATCGTTCCCCCTTAAGAATCAGTCGCCTGCCCCGCTCTCCCCCGCGATCCGGTTCCTGTTGCCGGTTTTCCTGGCCGTTACCTTTTTTTTTGGGTGTTTTCTCATCATTCCCCCTGACAAGACCCTGATCCTGGGAGGTCTGATGCTTGCCTATTTCATACCTCCTTCCGGGAAGGAATCGCTCATTCCCCTGGGAATAGCACTGGGAATTCCCTGGTGGCTGATGGCATGTACCCTCGCCTATCTCGATGTCGTGACTGCTCTCTTTATGATCCTCAATTTCGATATCGTGCTCCGCCTTCCCTATGTGGGACCCTGGGTTACAAAGTTCCTCGGTTCCGGCACGGCCTTTATGGCAGATAGGCCCTGGCTCGCCCGCTGGAGGATCTTGGGAGTAGCGTTCTTTGTTTTCCTTCCCTTCCAGGGCACGGGTGGGGTGGGGGCCACAGTCGTGGGGATGATGGCCGGACTTACTTCTGCAGAAATCCTCCTTGCTGTCGGCATTGGAGCATCGGCTGAGTGCCTTCTCTTTGCCATCGGGTCAGAACTCATACTGAGACTGATTCTTACGAATTTTATCGTCGGGGTGACGGTAGCCCTCCTGGTCATCCTCACCGCTGCGGCCGGAATGTTCATGTATATCCGGTATCGTGACAGGAAACGGCACGCATGACCCTGGCTTCATCCGGCCGGAACCGGATCTCATTAGAAATGATGATATGATGCGCAGGGTAACACACATGACTATGAAGGTTCTCCTTGTTGGCGGCGGGGGCAGGGAGCATGCCATTGCCAGGGCTCTCTCCTCCTGCAGGGAAACCACCATCTGTTCGGTCATGGCCAGGAAAAATCCCGGGATTGCCGCACTCTCAAAGGACGTGCTGATCGAGAAGGAGACCAATGTTCCTGCGGCGGTAAAATTTGCTCTCTCCCGGAAGGCAGATTATGCAGTTATCGGCCCCGAAGCACCCCTTGAAGCCGGCATCGTCGATCGGCTGGAGGACGCGGGTATTCCCTGTGTAGGGCCGACTGTCTCCGCAGCGCGGCTTGAGACCGATAAAGCCTTCTGCCGTGAGATGATGGGACGGAACAGCATAGCCGGCTGCCCGCGGTATCGCATCGCTTACAATGCACAGGATGCTGAGGCATTCATCCGGGCATACGAAGGGGACCTTGCCATCAAACCAATCGGACTTACCGGGGGCAAGGGGGTCCGGATCATGGGCGAGCACCTTGACCGCGACGGGGCCATTGCGTATGTCCGTTCGCTGGGAGGAAATGTCGTGCTCGAGGATCGACTGATCGGGGAAGAATTCACGCTCCAGGCCTTCGTCGACGGACGGCACCTGGTGCCGATGCCGCTGGTCCAGGACCACAAACGGGCATACGAGGATGACGAGGGTCCCAACACCGGGGGGATGGGGTCATACTCCATGCCGGACCATACCCTTCCTTTTGTTACCCGGGATGATGCCGGACAGGCCCTGGTCATCATGAAGGAAGCGGTCTCTGCGATGGAAAAGGCCGGGTTTCCGTTCCGGGGAATCCTGTATGGACAGTTCATGAACACTGCCAGCGGGCCGATGGTAATCGAGTTCAATGCCCGGTTCGGGGACCCGGAAGCGATGAACGTCCTCTCGCTCCTTGAATCGGACTTTTCCTCGATCATCGAGAAGATCGTTTCCGGGACACTCTCCCCATCTGATGTATCCTTCTCGAAGAAAGCCACGGTATGCAAGTACCTGGTACCGGAGGGCTATCCCCACGCCCCGAAAACAGGGGAAGAGCTCCGGATTGGCGGGAATTCCCGTGCCATCCTCTACTATGCAAATATCGATGAGCAGGATGACCGGTACTTTACCCAGACCTCCCGGACCATGGCCTATGTGGGCCTGGGGGAGTCGTTGGAAGAGGCGGAGCAGATCGCGGAACAGGCAGCGTCATCAGTTGCCGGCCGGGTCAGGCACCGGCGGGATATCGGGACCGCTGCGATGCTCCAGAAACGGATTGCACACATGAAGGAGCTACGATGAAACGGGACCTTTTATCCATTCTCGACCTTTCGGCCGGGGAACTTGACGAAATTATCAGGGATGCGGGGAACCTGAAGATGCTCCGGCGGGAGAGCCGGCCCCATGAGTTCCTGAAGGGAAAGTCCCTGGCCATGGTCTTTGAGAAGGCCTCCACGCGGACGAGGATATCCTTTGAGACCGGGATGTACGAGCTTGGCGGGCATGCCCTCTTCCTCAACCCCCAGGACCTCCAGATAGGGCGGGGAGAGGAGATCCGGGACACGGCACGGGTGATGTCCCGGTATGTTGACGGGGTCATGATCCGGGCTTACCGGCACGAGAATATCGAGGAGTTTGCCCGGTATTCAGATGTGCCGGTCATCAACGGGCTCTCTGACCGGGAGCACCCCTGCCAGATCATCGCCGATATGCTGACCATCAGGGAGCATTTCGGGACGCTGTCCGGGCTGAAAGTCGCCTGGATCGGGGACGGGAACAACGTCTGCAATTCCTTTGTGCTGGCATCGGCCCTGACCGGCTACGAGATCACGGTAGCTTCACCTGCCCGGTTCCAGCCGAGAAGCGAGATCGTCCAGCGGGCCCTCTCCCTGGGCGGGAAGGTTGCCATTGTCCGGGAGCCGGAAAAGGCAATACGGGATGCCGATGTGGTGGTGACCGATACCTGGGTGTCCATGGGTGAGGAAGCCGAGAAGACGACACGGCTAAAAGAGTTCCAGGGATACACCGTCACCGGAGCCCTTATGAAAAAAGCCTCACCGGACGCAATCTTCATGCACTGCCTGCCGGCCCACCGGGACCAGGAGGTTGCCGATGAGGTCATCGAGGGTCCCCGGAGCCTGGTCTTTGATGAAGCAGAGAACCGCCTCCATGCCCAGAAGGCGCTACTGGTAAAGCTGCTGGGGAGGGAGGTGTAGGGCAGGGCCAGTCATCTTGGTGACGACGGTTTTCTACCTTAAATTGAAGAGAATGGAAGAGTAAATTTTAAAATTCGATTTTATCGATAAAAATTAATCAGATTTTTCACCTACTGCAATCTTGATTTGCTAGGCAAAAGTATTTGATACCTAGGTTGAAGTAATCACTGAACGCCAGAGGGTTCAGAGTTCAAGAATCATAATTGATCCTATGAGGGGGATGGAAATGTCGAGATATGGAGTCTCCTTTACCCTACAAAATTCAGTGTTTTCAGGCGTTACAGAGCATCCTCAAAGATGTAACAAGGAAATAAAATTCTTATCGGTTTATATTAATGGAGGTAAATAAATGAGTCAAAAGAGGCAGAAAAAATTGGTAAACGTCCTGCAAAGTGCGTCTTGTTCAGGTAATTGCGCACCAACCTCATGTCGGTACGATACGGCTAAGCTAGAAGGTGGGACTTTCTCGGTCTTCGATCCTGTGCAGGGCCCTGTCCCAGACTGTCATCTCATCGCAGCTCTTGCATCGATGGCATGGGTTAAGGAACAGGATTTGTCCCGGTCCGGTGCAGCAGGCACGTATGCATTCAAGTCAGGAAATCAGACCATTACAAAAGAAATTCTTTATAATAACAGTACACCATCTGGTGCCCAGTTTGGACCGAATAACGCTATGTGGCCATTGTGGTATGAAAAAGCCTTTGCAAAATTAAAGGGTTGCGCAAATTGGACAGATCCAAAAACAAATGTTTCTTGCCCGAATGTCTGTAATATCCCTGCGGGTGCCGGAATGGATTCCCTGATTGAAATCGCTGTGAATTACCCTAATAACAATAAACCTGGTTTTACCATTAAATATCAAGTTGCAGGTGACATTGCGAAGATGAAACAAGCATTAGATGCTATTACTAATCCTGGTGCAAAAACCACTAAACCCGCCGTTGCATGGACAGGAACTGCCACAAATGAAATTGTTAGCGGTCACACGTATTCCTATCTGGGTTATGTTGACAAAAATCCAGATTACTATATTGTCCTACGAAATCCTTGTAAAGTAGAACCACAACCGCCCAACGCTAAACTGCTCACTGCGGGTAAGTGGCCTAGTACAGTAAATGGACCAATTGATTTCAGTAAATACAATCCATCGGACGGAATATTTGCCCTCAATTTCAAGGCGATAACGAATGGCTTGACAATTGGGTATGTGTATTAACCATAGGTGAAAACTATGCAACACCGAAAAACACCGAAAACACCGAATAAATATCCTAAATTTATTATTTTTATTATTTTACTCATCTCTGTTTTCAGTGTTGCAACAGTTGCTGTTGTCGTCGCAGATAATTTTACTATTACACCTATCACAGTTGTTACTTTCAATTTTGATACGGAAATGCCGGCTATTTGGGAAGACAGAATAGTCTGGCAGGATCGGATTGATTACAATTACGAAATTATTCTGTATAACTCCACATCGGGAGAAGAGATTCGCCTTACAACAGGCGGCAGCGATGAAATTCATCCGGATATTTTCGGTGATTTTGTCGTTTGGGAAGAATGGAGTGATGAGAACTACAATATCATACTCTATGATTTGAACAGCCATGAAGAGGTCCCCATAACTGATGAAATCCAGGATCAGGTCAATCCAACCATCTGGGGGCCGATCATTGCCTGGGAAGATCAGAGAGGAGATCAGAAAGCAATCTTCTATTATGATTTGAATACGAGTGAAGTGGTCGAGGCTTCAGAACCTGGCTTCACCTCAAAAAAACCTGATGTCTGGGGCAATTTTATCGTCTGGGAACAGTTGTTTGGGGATAACTCGGAAATCATGCTCTATAACATCAGCAATCATACACGCCAAAGAATCACTTTCGACGCCGAAAACCAGGAATACCCTTCAATATGGGAGGACAGAATAGTCTGGATGGAATATCGTGATGGGTACCGTCAGCTGTCCCTGTATAATATCACGACAGGCATAAGGACAAATCTGACCTCAGATCCCTGGTACCACAGAATTCCTGTAATTTTTGGGGATACCATTGCCTACGAATATAAGAAAGAAGAAAAGGATAAACCGGATATTTCACTCCTTAACATCACAACAGGGAACGAGGTTCTTCTTAGTCCGGAAACTCCGGATTCTGCCCAGGATCAGCCTGCCATCTGGGACAAGCGGATCGTATGGAAAGACGACCGGAGCCACGCATATGATATTTACCTCTGTACATTTGGAATCTCTCTCTCGCCTCTGACTGCCGATTTTATTTCAAATATAACCGAAGGAATGGCCCCGCTTGATGTGAAATTCACGGATAGCAGTATCGGAAATATTTACGGCTGGTGGTGGGATTTTGGAGACGGTACTGAGTCTAGGGAACAGAATCCCGTGCATACGTATGTGGATCCTGAAATTTACTCCGTTATCCTGACAATAAATAATCCATGGCAAAGAAGTGCAGTTGAGAGAGAGGGGGTCATCACCGCCGGGACAGCTCCCCGGCCGGATTTCACCGCGGATGTGTATTCCGGCCCTGCCCCGCTCAGTGTCCAGTTCTGGGATGGTTCCGTCGGTTATCCCGAAAAGTGGCTCTGGGATTTCGGTGATGGGGATACGGACAATAACCAGAATCCATTCCACGAGTATAATTCAGCCGGAACTTACACGGTTAAACTCACCGCGGAAAACAAATGGGGAAACGGGACTGTTGAAAAAGAGTCTTGCATTACCGTTATGGATGCGGACACTCACGAAGTAATTTTACCAGTTGATGGGGTTAATCTGGAAGGTCCGGATGGAATCTACCTCATACTAAATTGTAGCCCATTCAATGCAACCGAATTCGATCCCCTTGTCAATCAGTCGATTATTACCTGTATTCCCTATCCGTATTCGGGGATAGCAGCCCTGCAGTTTCTTACGGATGACCCGGGAGGATTTTCGCTAACCGGAAATGATACCATCGAAGGAAACCTTTCAGGTATCGAAGTTTTGAGCCTTGACTTCCAGTCTGAGAACAGGAATTCGACCGAGGGACTCGTCTGGAACTACAATTATTCAGCGTTCCTCCCTCACTATCCTCAAAATGGGAAAATTACTTCACTACTCTGGGAAGGTTCAACCCCTGAAGACCAGATACTTTTTGAAATTATTGCTATTGATAATCAGCACCACGTGAAGAATACTGCGTATACTATCCTGTTCCAACAGGAAAACATATGGTCATCCGGACCTGCGACCCTCACCTTCGGAATCGATTCAGACTGGATTGAAGAATATGGGTGGAGACCGTGTATCCAGATTGAAGGCAATGTCGAGCAGTGCATGATCTATATTGATGGAACTTACATAGGAAACACACCCTTGTGTCTGAGCGAGAGGTTATCCCCGGGTAATCATACCATGACGGTCTACAAATACGGATTCGAGAGTAATAATTCCACGATTACGCTTGAAGATAAAAGGGATTACATCCGGGTGATCCGCATGTCTGACTGGGGAGAGGGATCGCTGCTGGACACCCGGTTCCTGTATCATGATAATGCATCCGGCATGGATTATTTCCAGGCATATTCTCCCGAAGGTTTTTCAAAATTTGGTATTGTTTCAGTCTGGCAGGAAGGAAATATTTTCCAGCTCATCCAATTGATTACCGCTAAAGTGGTTGGGCCTAGCAGCGGTAGCAGTGGGGGCGGTGGTGGCGGTGGTGGTCATAGTGGTAGCAGCGGGAGCTCATGGGTATCCGAAAATGCACCAGCTCAGGGGACAACCCGTGTCCCGACTCCATCACCACCATCTGAAGGATCCTTCACCGAATCGCAGGGGGACGCTAATACGGGCATTACAGTCTCACCTGGAGTGACAATGGAACCCGGGGAACCGGCTCCACCGCAGACAAACGGTGAAGATCAGCAGGGACCTCCATCCAACCCCTTGCCAATTGGGACATTGACCTTCAGTATCCTGAAGAACCTCTCGATTGTCTTTGTGGTTATCTTCGTCACTGTTGTATTTTATCTCAGGTGGAAGAAAAAGGAAGAGTAAATTTTTTTGGGTACTTCTGGTTATTTGTTCTCTCGACATCCACTTCCGGTCCAGTCCTTCGTCTCATCAGGAATACCCGCTGGCCGGTAATTTCATTACCGTCGTAGTCTTAATCAGATGAAGGGAACGGGAAGCGTGGATAACATGCCCGGGGTGTCAGGAGTACCATGAGATTACGGGGAATCTCCTTTTTTGAAAAAAAGCCGGATATCGAAACCCTTGAACGGAACGGTGACATTGACCGGCTGATCAGGCTCCTCTCATATCCTGATGACATCATCCAGTTGAGGGCGGCCGAGGCGCTCATCCGGATGGGTAAACCAGCCGCAATAAAGCTGATCGAGCAGACCCATCACCCGAACCGGGCAATTCGTATCGGGATTATCGAGACCCTTACCGAGATGCGGGAACAGGAGGCGGGCAGGAAACTGATAGACCTCCTCGTGCATGACGAGAGTATTGAGGTTCGCTGGGCTTCGGCAATTGCACTCGGAGAAATCGGCGATAAAACTGCAATCCCTCTCCTGGTCGGTGCCCTCCAGGATCCTGACAAGTACGTCCGGTACGGAGCGGCACTTGCCCTTGAAGAGCTGGGGTGGAATCCGGGGACACCTGAAGAATACGCCTATTTCCTCTCTGCGGCCCAGAGGTGGGAGGAGATTCTCTACCATAAGGACATTCCTGCCGCGCCCTTTCTCCATCACCTCCATGATACCGACCCGTCCATCAGGGCTCATGCCGTCGAGATACTGGGAAAACTCCGTAACCCCGATGCAAAAGGGGCCTGTGAAACCGTTCTGAAGGATGTCAACGGCGATGTCCGCTGGAAGGGGATCCTTGCATTTCCTGACTGCGGTATCCCGCTGATGCACCTTCCCCGGGGCCTTTCACGGAGGAAGCGGGAGAGGAAGAGCGCATTTGCAGCATGCCTCTTGAACTTCCTCTTCCTTGGTCTTGGCTACAATTACCTCGGGTTCTGGTGGGGCCTGGTTCTCTTTCAGCTGAATGTTACGGCGATCGTTATCCTGGGACTCCTGATCGGTCCCCTCGTCCCCTACCTTGCCTCCTATATCGTATCTGTGGTGGCTGTCGTGCATACATGGTCCTATGTCAGGGGGCTGCCGGATATATGAGACCCGGACAGGCACAGCAACTGCACACCTCTCCCCGCACCTTTCCAGGCGGGAAGAACAGGGGAGGCTGGTAACCAGTGATCATGCTATGGGATATCTCTCTCAAACCGCCCGATATTGCCGCTATGAAAAACCGGAAGGACTTCCGCGGCCTGATCAGGGCACTCCGGCACCGTGATCTCGATATCCAGTGGGAAGCATCACGGGCCCTCGCAGGGCTTGGCTCAGAGGGGATAGACCACCTGCTCGCCGGGCTTCGTTCCTGGAACAAGGATACCCGGCTGGGAATTATCGAGGCTCTCGGAGAGATCAGGGATCCGCGTGCAGTTGATCCCCTGATCGCACTCCTCAACGACAAGAGCAATGAGATCCGCTGGGAAGCTGCACTTGCCCTTGGAGAGATTGGTGATCCCCGTGGCGTTGACCCTCTCAAGGCAGCGCTCAGGGATACGGATCGCTACGTCAGGTATGGAGCAGCCGTCGCTCTGGAAAAGCTTCCCTGGTCACCGGCTGACAGCAGGGAGTATGCGTTCTACCTTGCAGGAAAGCAGGACTGGGATTCACTGACATCCTTCGGAGTTGCCTCGGTTGGGGCACTTTCGCTTGCGGCGACCGACCTTGAGCGAAGCGTGCGGATTCATGCGATCCGGACCCTTGGCAAAATCAGGGAAGAAAAAGCGATCCCTGCAATCTACCGTGCACTTCGCGATCCCGATGACCAGGTACGGTGGGAGGCTGTCATGGCTGCGCCAAAATGCGGAATCTCACCAAAATTCATTCCCCGGGGTCTCGCAAGGCGGCCGCCGAGCCGGAAGAATCCGCTCATTGCAGGGTTCCTGAACTTTGTTCTTCCCGGCATTGGCTATTTCTGGCTGGGAAAATGGTGGGGAATTATCATCTTCCAGATCGATATTTATGCGACGGTCTGGATATTCCAGACCCAGGGAGAGTTCGCCTCACTGGACTTTCTTCTGCCTGCCTACCTCGTCCTTGCACTGCACGCCTGGTATATCGCACGGGAAATGCCGGACATCTGAAACGTTATCCCAAAGGAAGAGGGAAAAGATGGGCAGTGTGACAGTATCCCTGGAAACCGTTCACTCTTCAATGAATTTTTTCATTTCCGCAAACAGGTAATCCTGGACCTTCTCTATTACCTCCCGCCTTCCCCGGAACGCCAGGAGTTCACGTTCATCCCCGTCCATATTGGCAAAATAGAGCCGTTCTTTCCGGGCTACAACCTGAACATCAAACTTCTGTGTGATATCCGTGATGATCTTCAGGGGAACTCCCGGTGGGATCAGGAGATCGAACAGCTGCTCTTCTGTATCCCCGCTTTCCTCGTGAGGAGCGGAATTGGGCTCTGTTTGCTGCTTTTTTTCATCCATAAACTCTTACCACCTCATTTGCCTGCCTTTATTCTCCGTGCCATGATGCATGGCCCGCCCCTGATACCCCCGATCGGATTCTTGGGCTTCCCGAGGGAGTTCATACACCGGCCCATCAGCGCCGCCCCCCGTGCCAGGCCGTCATCGACAAATACGATCCGGTCATTGGGGTTCTCGAACAGGTTTCGTTCTGCGACCCCCTCAACGATATATTCCGGTTTCCTGCCGGAAATTGCCGCCCGGCCGGTGAACCCGATAGTGCTGTTGGGGAAGATCATTCCTTCTTCCTGTGCCACATCAATAAGCCTCAGTGCCATGCCGGCGCAGACACGATCGATCACCTCGTTCAGGAGGCTCAGGCTGTGGTCCTTATAGATCTTTGTCCCGATCTCCTTCAATTTTTCGAGGTTGCTCCCGTTCTCACCGGCATCACTCCCTATCAGGGCTACCCCGGACTCCTTGGCGACATCAGCGTATACCGGGACTCTCCCGAACCGGCGCCGCTCCGGGGGCACAATCCGGATATCTATCAGTTCATGGCATTGCCGGACATACTCCCTGACGGTCTCGCTCTGACCTCTGAGGGAAAACTCTGAAACAACGCTCCGGTCACCGAATATATCGAGGGCTGTCCCGGTCCTTGAATCGACAAGCCCGGTACCTTTGATAATTGCATCGGGGATAGCACCGGCCAGACCGCAGAAATTACCAATGGTCTTGGCAAAGGGGTTGGGGTCAGCAGGGGCAACATCGCTCGTAATCCGCCCGTCGAGCGTGGTGCCGAAGTCGATGGAGACACAGGGATTGCGGAAATCTACCGGGGTCCATTTGGCCCCTTCCTTGATGCCGGCCATGGCAAGCTCCCCCTCCATCTCATTTGCCACCATCTCGACGCCGGTGCTCCCGACAGGGGGAATAACTCCCGCGACGGCCCCGACAAAGACAACCTTGTCGGCGTAGCTGAAGGGTTGGAGTTTTTCCGACTGGTTTGCTTTGGACATCGGGGGAGTCATCTTCCGTGGCGGAACCCCGGCATTCAGGCATCCGTTCGCCAGGGCAAGCACGAAAATGCCGACCTGATCGGGCGAGTCCATCGCTGCCACCACTCCCGTGCTCCTCACCACAAAATCAAGATCTTTCTGGATATCGAGATGTACGTCGCGGTGGCACTGGAGGAGGGTTTCACGCACCAGAGCCGTGACCGATTCCTTGGTGAGCAGGGTCCCGTCAAGGGTCTCACCGAATATCTCTTCGCCCGGTTTCGGTTTCCGTACATCCCTGCTCATCTTCACCGTCTTGTTGATGACATAGGACATCCCGGTCTCCAGGTTCACCCCGGTGAGAATGCACTTGGTGGTGGTATTTCCCATCTCTACTGATGCTACGATAAAATAGGGCTTCACCTTGTATTCAGGAATATAAACCCCGGCGCCATGGGCTATGGAGGGAGGCGGCGGACTCTCCACAATGTGGGGTTTTGGTTTAAAAAAGCGATCAAAAAAGCGGGCGCACATGTACATTCGAATGTAAGGCGCAGTTCCCTTATATCTTTCGATTTTCCCAGCTTTTCTCCCTCGCTCGCCCCTGTTTTTCAGGACCGGAGCGGCAGGTGCCCCGGACTGGTTCCCGGGTGAACGGGCTGGCAGGTTCTCCCAGGGCATGAAGGGTCATTTTAAATAAAGGAGGAACATGATAGGGAAGTAAGGATTTATGAAGTCGGTATCATGGCGTATGCTCATCGGCAGCGTGATCCTGATCATCCTTCTCCTCATCGTTATCATACTCGTGGCAGCAGCCCTGCTCCTTTCCACCGGTAATCCTCCCGAAGGGGAAATTTCCGGTGTATACGGGGTGGTCTATTCAATCGAGTCATTCCTGGTGGAAATTGTCACCACAGCGGCTGCATGGCTCGAATATATCGTAGGCCAGATCCAGCAGTTATCCGGATCATTCTGATTAGTACGGGAAAAACTTCATCTCACCCCTCGTAATAACCGGATATTCTTTTTTAAATCGCTCCACCGTTACCGGGGTGAAAATTCAGGTCGTGAGCCGGGCAGGGGTCCTCCCCCTATGGGTTTTTAATACCCGCCTGGAGTTCGTTGCAGAAGATCGGAGCGGCTCTTTGAATCCCCCTTCTCCCCTTCATGCTGAATCTCCGGGGATCAGTACGTGAATCCAGAACCCGGATGAAACGTCCACTTCTGGTCATCGCAACCGGGATACCCGTGAGATTGGATCTGCCGATTCCTGAATACTGAAAATTATCACTATTTACACGTCTAATGGAATTAATAAGGCCCAAAGCCAGGTTTGATACCCTTATATAGGTCGCCCGGCTACTCTCCTACAGGGAGCATGGATACCGATGAAGATGGAGAATATCCCGGGAAAAAAGAAAGGAACGATTACCCTGTATGCGCTCTCCACCTGCGGGTGGTGTGCAAAAACAAAAGCCCTCTTAAAAGAACTCGGCGTAGAGCACTCGTATGTCTATGTCGACCTCCTGCAGGGTGACGAACTGGAGCAGGCCATCCGGATGGTCGAACGGTTCAACCCCCACGGTTCTTTTCCCACGCTGGTCATCGATGAGAAGAAGGTCATCATCGGATTCAGGGAACAGGAGATACGGGAGGCGCTGGGATGACCTCAGGGGAAATATCCGATCAGGAAGTCGATGCCCGGTACAGGAAACTGGATCGCGAGGCTGAGGAAGGCGGGTATCATCTCAATCCTGATGCAGATTTTACCAGGAACCTGGTGAGGGGGCTGCTGGTGAACGAAAAACGGTTCGGATACCCGGCATGTCCCTGCCGGTTGTCATCCGGGACCAGGGATGAGGACCGGGATATCATCTGTCCCTGTGATTACCGCGATACCGACCTGAATGAGTACGGGACCTGCTATTGCGCTCTGTATTTCAGCGGAGAAATGCTCGCGAGGAAGGTTCCTGTCGTTTCTATTCCGGAACGGAGACCGCCGCGAAGTGAGCGGAAGAAGGGCGGAATGCAGACCGGCAAGGTCGTCCTGCCAACAATGTCCTACCCGGTATGGCGGTGCAGGGTCTGCGGGTACCTCTGCGCACGGGAAGCCCCGCCGCTCATCTGCCCTGTCTGCAAGGCGACCAAGGACCGGTTTGAACGGTTCCTCTGAATACCTTTTTTTCCGCGGGGTTCCCTATCTGAATCATAAAGTAGCCTCTTTTCCAATAGAGTACTATGGATTATCCGATCAGGATCGAGATCATCGGTTTAAAGGACCTCTCCTGCTCCCCGTTCCCCTGTGACAATACCCGGAGCTGCGGACTGTATGACTGTTACCCCTCAGGAAAACTGGTGGTGGCCTTCGAAGCGCTCGCCAGCGAGATCAGGAAGGAATATGCAGAGAAGGTGGAGATGAAGCTCACCCTGATCGATGACGGTTTACCCTCATATATCGAAAAGGTAATCGAAGAGCATTACCCTCCGCTCCCTCTTGTCCTGGTGAACGGTGAATACATCCCGATGGGAAAAATATCCCTTCCGCTTATTGAAAAAGAGATCGAGCGGATCACGTCCGCTGGTCAGGACACCCTCGACAGAACGCCGGTGGCCAGATCGTAGTAGAGGCCATGTATTTCGATTTTTCCGGCCTCCATCGCAGTCTTGACGAGGGGATATGTCTTGAGATGTTCGATCTGAAGCTTGATATTTTCAGTCTCTATCTGGCGTGACCGTTCCCGCTGCTCATCAGGGGTCTGCGGCGGTTTTATCCGGCCATCGACCTTCACCTTCACCTCCCGGGCATTATTCAGCCACAGCGGGATATAAGCGTCCTTGCTCTCCTTGTCAAGCGCTTTCATGGCACCGCAGTCGGAATGACCGCAGACCACGATGTCGGTGACTTTGAGGTGCACTACCGCATATTCAAGAACGGTTGCGAAATTCCAGTCGTGGACCGGTATGATATTGCCGATGTTCCGCTGGACAAAAATTTCACCGGGGGGCTGACTGGTTATCCGCTCAGGCGGGACCCGGGAATCGGAACACCCGATCCAGAGTACTTTTGGTTTCTGGCCGAGGACGAGATTCTTGAAGAGCTCGATATTCTCGTCAAAGTCGGTCTCCCGGAATTTCATGTTTCCAAGAAGCAGTTGTTCAATCATGGTTCACAATCCTGTCTGGTGACATGCTTGCTGTCCGGCAGCTGGAGGACAACCATTCTGCCGTAATGAGTATGTCTCCAATAAGACCAATTAAAGATTGATATTTACTCCCGGCCCGGTATGTATCCCCTCTCATGCGCATACTTATCACGCCCCGTGCCGATTGTTCTGGCTGTCAGACTGTTTCCCATGAGGAGTTCGCAGGTGCCGGCACGCTTTCCGGAGATAGATCAGGCGAGGGGAGTAGCCATCATCATGATGGTGGTATTTCACATCGCATTCGACCTCTATTTCCTCGGCATAGCACCCATCCCTGCCAACCAGGGACTCTGGCGACTCCTTGCCCTCTCCACGGCAAGCCTCTTCCTCTTCCTGGTCGGGATATCCCTTTCCATCAGCTCGGCATATGCGGCCAGAACGCTTACCCGCCGTGAGTTCATCCTGAAGTATGTCAGCCGTGGTGGATTCATTCTCGCGCTCGGTCTCCTCATCACTGCAGTAACCTGGTTCCTCATTCCGGGAGGTTTCATCCGGTTCGGGATACTCCACCTGATAGGAATTGCTGTCATGATGAGTCCTCTCTACATCCGGTATCTCTGGCCAAACCTCATCGTGGGAGCTATCATTATTGCCCTGGGTCCGCTGGTTGCAGGACTAAGGGGGAATTCCTGGCTGCTGTGGGCAGGTATTCATCCGGAGGGTTTTGCCAGCATCGATTACACGCCGCTCGTTCCCTGGTTCGGGGTTGTTCTCATCGGTGTTTTCGCTGGCAAACTGCTCTATCCGGGGGGTATGAGGAGACCCGGATTTTCGGTCGCGGTACCATCCCTCGGGCCGCTTGAATACCTCGGGCAGCATTCCCTGGCTGTATACCTGGTCCACCAGCCGGTTATTATCGGGCTCATCCTGTTCATTTCAGGTATCATGGGGATATCGCCGTCCATCCCGTTCCCCGCAGGATGAGGCGGTTCCCTGCCAGGGAAGCAGGGGGGCAGCTGGTCTGTGCTGGCAAGTCTCTACCCACGAAATCTTCTGAAAAACAGTGTTTTGTGGAATATTCACTGCCCGGCAAACACGGGGATATCCTGGGATATCTCGCTGTCAAAGAGGCCCCGGTCAGTGATCCTGAGACGCGGAAGAACGGAAAGGGCGAGGAACGAGAGATACATGAATGCATTTTCGATGCCACCGAGACGTTCGACATGATCGTTGAGCTCTGCCAGCGAATCATAGACGGCCTCATAGGGCTCTATCGACATGAGACCTGCACACGGGAGGGGGAGGACCGATTCCTCATCACCACTGACTACTGCCAGGCCACCGCCGCTCCGAATCACGAGGGCAACAGCCCTGCAGATATCCTGATCCTCCACGCCGACCGCAACAACGTGGTGCGAATCGTGCGAGACGCTTCCGGCAATTGCACCGCGGGAGAGTAAGAAGCCGTGGACAAGGGCGGTTCCTATGCGGCCGGCTTTATACCTGTTGCAGACCACTGCTTTGAGGATATCCTGCCTGATATCCGGGACACTGTCCGCCCTGACAGGAAGGTCAAGCCTCTCGGTGATGATCTGGCCGGGGACGAGACCGATGACCTTTGCCGTTCCTGAACCCTGGAGTGAGATCTCGTCCGGCTGTGGTGCGTTGCAGCTGAATCTCCCCGGTACCGGAATGCATGGTACCGGACTGGCAAGGTCAGGAATCATTCCTCTGCGGAACATCTTTTCGACGGAGAATATCCTTCCTTTCTCAAGCAGGCAGAAATCAGCCACCCTCCCCGGAACGAGCGCCCCGCGGTCATCAAGCCGGAACCGTTCTGCCGGAGTGAGGGTTGCCATCCGGAGAGCAGCCTCAAGCTCCACCCCGCCGGCAACCGCTTTTCTTATGCAGTCATCGATATGGCCTTCATCGACCAGCATGTCCACGTGGCGGTCATCGGTAGCAAATGCACACCGCGGGCAGTTCCACCGGGTGATGAGAGGCGAGATGGCCGCGATGTTTCTCTCCGCAGACCCCTCACGGACAAAAAGATACATCCCGCGTCCGAGTTTCTGGCGGGCTTCTTCTGCACCCGTGCTCTCATGATCACTCTGGATTCCGGCAATGATGTACGCATCGAGGTCTTTTCCGGAAAGGAGGGGAGCGTGTCCGTCAATAAGGGAAAAGAGATCCAGTTTCCGGAAAACATCAGGGTCTCCGTTCAGCACCCCGGCGACATCCATCATCTCCCCGAGGCCGAGCACCCCATCCTCTCCCGCAAATGGTGCAAGATCACCTGCACGAAGGACAGCTCCCCCTGTATCACGGGGAGTTGCAGGGACACAGGAAGGGAGCATGATGAAGAGATCGAGGGGGAGTAAACCCCGGAACGAGAGCATGAACCGGATACCATCGGCTCCACAGACATTGGCAATCTCGTGAGGGTCGGCAATGATGGAGGTTGTTCCGTGGGATGCCACAAGGCGGGCAAATTCAGGGGGGGCGAGGAGGGAACTCTCGATGTGGACATGGGCATCTATCAGGCCGGGAACCACCCTCCTGTTTTTCAGGTTCACTTCCTTTTTCGCCCGGCAGGACCCGATCCCGGTGACAATGCCGCTCCTGACCGCAAAACTGTTATCTTCCCAGGTACCGGTGAACGGGTTGAATAGTTCGGCATCAGTGAAAAGGATATCCGCAGGGACTATTCCCCGTGCTGCCTGAACAAGCGTCTTTCTTCCGGGATTATCCTTTGGGAATGTCATGGCGGTCTTCTTCCATAGTTCAGTACACCATCAGCCGGAAAAAGGGTTGCATGTGATGGGGACCATAGTAAGGATATTCATGATCCGGGACTGGTATGATTCCGTAATTCCGGAATTATATTCCTGGTCTGCCCTCTGGTTATGCCCTCGCCGGATTTCCCGTTTTTCACCGCACCATCAGGAATGTAAAGAAAATGGTTAATTCTGAAAGAATTTTCGAAATAACGGTTTAATTCCTAAAAGAATGCTTTTTATAGAATTCTGCCCTATGAAGCAGCTAGTACGAAGAATGCAGGAATTTCTCATTATCGGACTTGCAGGTGCTGCGGTGGTTTGCATGGTCCTTTCTGTCATCCTCATCAGGTTTGGCGAAATCATCGACCGTTTTCCCACAGGGGAAGAGGTTGAACGGGACAGGACCCGCTGGAGTCCCCGTGAATTCACCCGGATCTCAGTGGTTGTCTCCTGGGTGCTTTTTATCCCTGCCGCGTGGATGGCCCTGCAGCCGTCAAGGGGCCTGATGGTCGGGGGCATCGCGTTGCTGGCCGGCCTGGTCCTCTTTTTAGCAACCGCGGTAATTTTCTCGATGGCAGTCCTGAAGATGATGGGTTCCAGGGCCGGCAGGAACGGGATATCCCCTCCTGAGCAATGAAGCCCGGAGAAAAAAGATCGTTTTCGGGATTCCCGGCATGAGGGTTCACGGAGCAGGGGCATCTCCCCTGTCCGTTCATCTGCCTCAAGGAAGCATTCCTTTCCGTTAACCGAACAGTTCCTTAGACCGTTCCAGGGCAGCGACCGCAGGCAGTTTTTTTCCGGTAAGAAATTCGATACAGGCACCGCCACCGGTTGAGATGTGGGTGAAGTTCTTTTCTATCCCCAGCTTCTGTACCACCGCTGCGGTGTGGCCTCCTCCGATTATGGAGAACGGAACTTTTGATGCTGCTTTCAGGAGTTCATAGGTTCCGGTGGCAAAGTCCTTCTCTTCGAAGACACCTGCCGGACCATTGAACACCACCGTTCCTGCGTTCCTGATTCTGTCGGAAAAGCCAATTACTGCTTCGATACCGAGATCAAGGACGGGAGCCTCTTTCGGGATGGCATGCACCGGATATTCAACCCGTCCGCCCTCTTCCCGTACCGCAACCCATTCCGGGAGGATAATCCGATCCCTGTACTGCTCAAGGAGCTGGCGGGCCCGATCGATTTCCCGCTCATATTTCAGCTGATGGATCAGCTGCAACGAGGGTTTCCCGATATCGCGTCCGGAAGCAGCGAGGAAAACATTGGCGACTACGCCGGTTACCATGACCTGGTCAGCGATATGGAATTTGAGCATGTGAGATGCTACGGCAATCGAGTCATCGACCTTGGTACCCCCCAGTACGATGCAGACGGGTTTTGGTGCATTCTCAAAGACCCGGGAAAGCGTCAGCACTTCCTTCTCCATAAGGAGGCCTCCGACCGATCGCATGACCATGGGAAGACCAACCATCGTGGGCTGAGACCGGTGGGAGGTGCCAAACGCATCATTTACAAACAGGTCGCCGAGGGCTGCCAGTCCCCGGACGATATGAAATTTTGCTGCATCCTCTGGCTTGACGGTGAGATTCTCCTCAGCGCTGAACCTTACGTTCTCAAGCATCAGTACGTCACCCGGATGCATTTTCCTGACGGATTCCCGGGCATAGTGCCCGAAAATGTCATCGATATATTTGACAGGTCTGCCAATGAGTTGTCCAAGTTTTTCAGCGTGAGTCTCAAGGGTCGTAAAGTCTTTTTTTCCAGGTCTGCTCTGGTGGGTAACGATGACCACCCTGCTCTCTTTTAAGGCCTGGATGGTCGGGACATGCTCACGGAACCTCTTGTCGTCAAGGATGGTCCGGGACGAGGGATCGATGGGTGAGTTCAGGTCAAGTCTGAGCAGAATGGTCTTGCCTGCCCGGGGTATATCACTCAACACACCGATTGCACTCATACCCTTGCCCCCCTTCAGACATTCCTTGCCTTGATCTTTTTTAACCGGAAGAGTTCCTCACGTTCCATCTCATCAAGCCGCATCTTGATAAAGTCCCGTGCTTCGCTCAGCTCCGGGATTACCTTGTACTCAAGGGCATTGACCCTTCGCTTGGTGGATTCGATCTCATCGAGCAGTTTCTTCATGGTGGTCTCGATCTCGGCACTTTCGATAATCGCCTCGACGAGATCCTCATACGATGATGCAGCTTCATCGATTGCCGAGGTCGTTCCCAGGAGGCCATATCCCCGGTCGACCAGGCTCTTTTTGACCTTCGTGGAATCGATTTCCGGCACCACAACCCCCATGATATTCTTGCTGGTAAGGGTGATGTCCGGCACTTCCTGAACCGAAAAGGCTGCGGACTTTACCCCGATGGCTCCTTCCACGGTCTCGGCAAAAGCCATCATCTCCATTGCCCGGGTGTATTTATCCAGAAGTTCACTCCTGCTGTCCTTTGCCGATTCAAGCACCTTGAAAAACTCAATAATCAGTCCGTCGCGCTTCATCTTGAGGATCTTATACCCACGCTCGGAGAGGGCTATCCGCCGCTTCAGGTTGATCAGTTCTGATCTCGTGGGCTTGATATCTCGCAGCGCCATGTGAACTTACCCCGGTGCCTTGGCGGTCTGCCTGAATTTCGGGTGGTACCTGGCAATCAGGTCGCGATCGATCCGGACCAGCTGCTCGACCGGGAGGGTTGCGAGCAGGTTCCAGCCGATATCCAGCGTGTCGAAGATCGTGCGGTCTTCACGGTATCCCTGGCGGACAAACCGGTTTTCGAAGATATCAGCAAATTCAAGGAACATACGGTCACGTTCGGAGAGGGCATCTTTCCCGACGATTGCCACAAGGCCTCTCAGGTCATTCCCCTCTGCATACGCAGCATAGAGCTGATCGGAGACTTTCTTGTGATCTTCACGGGTATGATCCTTTCCGATACCAAGGTTCATAAGGCGGGAGAGGGACGGGAGAACGTTGATGGGAGGATAGATCCCTTTCCGGTGCAGCTCCCGGCTCACCACAATCTGTCCTTCAGTGATATACCCGGTCAGGTCAGGGATCGGATGCGTGATATCATCACCGGGCATGGTGAGGATGGGGAACTGGGTGATTGACCCTTTCTTTCCTTTGATAATTCCTGCCCTCTCGTAGATGCTGGCAAGGTCGGTATACATGTATCCCGGATACCCCCGCCGGCCAGGCACCTCCTCGCGAGCTGCACCGATCTGACGGAGTGCTTCGCAATAGTTGGTCATATCGGTCAGGATGACGAGCACGTGCATTCCGATATCAAAGGCAAGGTACTCGGCAGTGGTAAGCGCTAGCCTCGGCGTAATAATTCGTTCCACAGCGGGATCGTCAGCGAGGTTCAGGAAGACCACCGCCCGTTCGAGAGCCCCGGTGCGCTCGAAGTCCTGCATGAAGTGGTTGGCCTCCTCCTTGGTGATACCCATGGCGGCAAATACCACGGCAAACTCTTCCTTTGACCCGAGAGCCTTGGCCTGACGTGCTATCTGGAGGGCGATGTTATTATGGGGAAGACCGGCACCGCTGAAGATCGGCAGCTTCTGGCCACGGACCAGGGTATTCGTCCCATCAATCGTTGAAATACCAGTCTGGATAAATTCCTCGGGGGATGCCCGGGCATAGGGGTTGATTGCAGCACCGGTGATGTCGAGCCTTTTTTCCGGCACGATCTCCGGTCCGCCATCGATTGGTTTTCCCCCCCCGGAAAGTATCCTCCCCAGCATCTCCCGGCCGACCGGCATTTTGATGGTCTCACCGAGGAACCGGACACCGCTGTCTTTCCCGATGCCAGCCGTGGTCTCAAAGACCTGCACGACCACCAGGTCATCGCTGGTATCGAGGACCTGTCCCCTCTTGACGCTGCCGTCCCAGAGGGAGATATTGACCAGCTCGCCGTAGCCTACCGGCTCGGTCTTCTCTACGAAGACCAGGGGACCAGCGATCTTTGATATGGTTCTGTACTCCTTCATACCGACGACCTCAGTTTATTGAATTCACTATCCATGGCCTTCAGGATCTTCTCGAGCTCCGGCCGGTAATCCTTGATGAATTTGATCTGGGGGAGATCATTCTTTGACTGGACCCCGATGATCTGCAGGGGAGATACCCCTGCAGACTGTGCGGCATAGGCCTGGTCAGAGAAGATCCGGATCGCTTTCATCATGTCATACTGTTTTGACATGTCACAGAAAGTGTCCACCGGGTCATACGCATTCTGCTGGAGGAATATCTCACGGATCATTCTCGCCACTTCGATGGTCACCTGCTCGGTTTCCGGGAGAGCGTCAGATCCCACCAGCTGGACTATCTCCTGGAGCTCTGCCTCTTTCTGGAGGACCTCCATTGCCCATGAGCGGAGGACATTCCACTCCGGAGAAACCTCTTTGTCGTACCAGTCGTTGAGTGTATCTAGATAGAGCGAGTACGAGTTGAGCCAGTTGATTGCCGGGAAATGACGACGCTGGGAAAGTTTTGCATCCAGAGCCCAGAAAACCTTCACGATACGGAGTGTATTCTGGGTGACCGGTTCAGAGAAGTCACCACCCGGCGGTGAAACCGCACCAATAACCGATACGGAACCGTTCTTTCCTCCCAGGGTCTTTACGAGGCCGGCACGTTCATAGAACTCCGAGAGCCGTGCGGCAAGGTATGCCGGGTACCCCTCTTCACCGGGCATTTCTTCAAGACGCGATGAGATCTCACGCATGGCTTCAGCCCAGCGCGAGGTCGAATCCGCCATCAGGGAGACATCATACCCCATATCGCGGAAATACTCGGCGATAGTGATCCCGGTGTATACCGATGCCTCGCGGGCAGCGACAGGCATATTGCTCGTATTGGCGATAAGCACCGTCCGCTCCATGAGCGGTTTGCCGGTCTTTGGATCCTCGAGTTCCGGGAACTCGGTGAGTACTTCGGTCATCTCGTTCCCGCGCTCACCGCAGCCGATGTAGACGACGATCTCTGCGTCACTCCACTTGGCAAGCTGCTGCTGGGTAACGGTCTTTCCGCTCCCGAATGGTCCCGGAATAGCTGCGGTGCCACCCTTGGCGATCGGGAACAGGCCGTCGAGAATCCGCTGTCCGGTGATGAGAGGAATGGTCGGATTCATCTTCTCTCTGACCGGACGCGGAACTCTTACCGGCCACTTCTGCATCATGGTGAGCGTGGTTCCCGAATCGAGTGTGCAGATCGTCTCTTCTATGGTAAATGAACCGGATTTGATACCCGTGATCGTTCCGCCCCGGACATTCGGTGGAACCAGGATCCGGTGAACAATATTTGTCTCCTGGACTTCGCCGATAATCGATCCGGGCGATACCTTATCCCCTTCCTTTACCAGCGGCCTGAATTCCCACTTCTTCTGGTGATCGAGCCCGGGGGCAGAAACCCCCCGCTGGATAAAATCTCCCATCTTGTCCACAAGGACCGACAGGGGTCTCTGGATTCCATCATAAATACTGGTCAGGAGTCCCGGACCAAGCTCTACGGCGAGAGAAAGTCCCGTGTTGATGACGGGTTCTCCGGGTCTGATCCCTGAGGTGTCCTCGTATACCTGGATGATTGTCTCGTCACCCTGGATCTTGATGACCTCTCCCATGAGTTCCTCGTGCCCGACCTTCACCACGTCATACATATGTGCATCAATATTGACCGCGGTAACGACCGGGCCGGCGATCCTCTTGAGGACTCCGGTCCTGCCTTTTTCTGTCTTCTCTTTTACTTCCACAGATCAACACCCACTGATCGCTTAATTTTCTCCCTCATGGACAATCCCCCTTCCTCGCCCCCGACTGCGATAACAGTCGGTTTCACGGAATTCTCGATTGTGGTCTGGAGACGTCGCGGGATCCTGTTCATGTCCTTGCTCTGCAGGACAAGGATTCCGATCGTCCCATCATCGAGGGCTCTGGTTATGTGCTCGACCAGTTTTTCATCGGTCTCAGCAGTATAGGTTCTCCTGATTCCTGCCAGTCTGAATCCGAGGACAAACTCACTGCTGCCGATAACTGCTATCTCCATGTCACATCACCAGGTATCCGCGGATCCGGTCAGTCGGGAGATTGACTTCCTTCCCCCTGGCGATCGCCCGGAGATTGAAGATCTCATACTTCTTTTTCTCAAGGTAGGTAAGGATGGGGTGGATCGAGAACGGGCTCTTTTTGGAAAAAGACTCCATCTGGGCGAGCTGCACCTTGATCAATTCGATCTCGATCTCACGGAGGGATTTTGCGCCACTCATCGCATCGAGGAGTACCAGGAGTGGTTTTAAGGTCACTTTTGATTTCAGGCCATCAATGAAACTTTTCTCGTCCTCGATGCTGATGAGGTCCTGGAAATCCCGGACTGAAAACGCCCCTCCCTGTATTGCCATCGCACTGGCGTCTTCGGGGAGTTTGTCTGCCCTGAGCCTGAACATATTCCTGATATTGATCATGTCAATATCGAGGAGGATGTATTCCAGGAACTGTTTGCCTCCTTTAAATCCACTTCTCGCTTCCTCGAGGAGGTTTTCATAGAACTCCTTGTAGAGATCATTCTCGATCTTCGCAAAGGATTCCTCCTCAATTGCCGTGGCAATACCAGCTGCGATGACAGGATGGATAGACTGACCCTTGAGTGTCTCAACTATTCGTTCGGGGGTGTCCTCCGTCAGCAGCCTGTCGAGAAATGTTTTGTCCAGCTCACCGGCGGGGACAAGGATCTCCCTGATCTTGCCGGCCTTCATCCCCTGAGCTTTTCCCCTGAGGATGGTGAGAACATTCTGGATATCCCATTTTCTGAGATACGACTGGGTAAACCGCTTCAGCACGCCGGGGGTGATATCCTGGATGCTCTGGTATTCCTTGGCCAGGTTCCAGGAGAGAGCCAGTTCCAGGAGATCAATGCCATGGAACGAAGAGGCAAGTTCATCAATCTCTTTTTTGTACTGGGTCTCTTCGATGAACCGGGTTATTTCAGGAATGCCCATATTGAGCAGCCTGAGATACTCCTGCCTCGGGATGAGCTTTGATTTTCTGACCCGCAACCTCGTGCATACGTACACATAGGGAACCGGGCCTGCGCTGACTTCAGCCATCCTCGATCACCTCACTTGAACAGGATTTCAGAAGCATCTTTTAATCCTGTCTCCCATACCATGTTCAGGAACGTCCGGTAGCCGTAGTCAATCTGGAGCTCACCATCCTTGCTTTCGACGATGATACCACCTTCAGTCTCAACCGGTTCTCCCATGACATACCCTTTCAGGGATGGATCTCCGGAAAGAAGCCGGTTAAGGGTCTCACTGTCCCTCCTGCTGCAGTGGACAATGCCATCAGGGATCTCTGATTTTACTTTTAAAAGGAGGCGTTGCAGGGCTTCACGGTGAAAATCTGCAGGCAGCCTGGCTATTGAAGAGAGGGCATCCGAATGGACCTGATCAAGGAGCTGTTTCTGGGTGTTCAGGAGCTGCCTCTTGACTACCAGGTTTGCAGCAGAAACCTCCTGGTTCATGATGTGGGATTTTTGCCTCTCCACATCCTGGTCAACCGCCAGCTTGATCCGTTCTGCCTTTTCCTGGGCGGTCTTGAGGATACTCTGGACTTCTGCCCTGGTGTCCTGCCTGATCTGGTCCGCCTCTCTCTTTCCTTTGTCCCTGATCTGTTCGATGACCACTTCCAGTCCCATTGTCAGCCCCGCGTTCAGAATATGAGCAGCAGCGCCACAACGAGCCCGAAAATAACAATGGTTTCCGGAATGACGGTAAGTAACAGGACAAGCCCGAATACGTCTTTGTTCTCTGCAGTTGCACCGACTGCCGCAGAACCGATCACCATTTCGGCTGCCGCCGAGGCAATACCGGTCGATCCGACGGCAATAGCTGCGGCCATTGCCTTCATGCCCATCTGCGATGCTTCCATAACTGCAACATCTGTAATTGCTGTTCCAACTTCTACTGCCATTTTTTTAATCCTCCGAAAATTTTCTCATAACTCCAAATGGGTTGTATTTAACGCCTCCACCCTTGTAGAACTTGGTGAAGAATTCAACATACTGCAACCTGAGGGACTGGAGTCCGCCCCCAATCATCCCGAGGATGGTGTTCAGGATCTGCCCGATTATCCAGACGATGACCCCGACCACTATGACAATTACACTAAAAATGGTTATATTTTCTAATTGCGGTTCAATAATCATTCCGATGGCGATAAAGTTTATCACCATCGCAATAGCAACTGAAGAGATTCCTACCCCGACCAGACGTGCATACGAGAGCACGTGCGAGAGGATGGTGGGGAGTTCGACGAGCTCGAGTGCTGACTCCTTCACAATGAAAACGACACCCAGCACAATAATCAGCAAGCCGATGATCGCTGGCAGTGAAAGTCCCAGAACCAGAGGGGAAAATCCGGTCAGGTCAGGCATGAGCGGCATCGGAAATGCCGACCAGATCATAATTAAAATCCCCCACATAACCATGATCCAGCCGAGATTTGCCAGCATGGCCCAGACGCGGTGGGAACCGTGATCCTGCCGTGCGTGGTTCAGTATCCCGAGGAGCCGCCCGGCGGTGATATGTAAGACCCCGATCCAGACACACATGATCATCAGTTCAGGGATTGCCGGCCCGTGACCACCTGCTTCACCCCCGATGTTGAGGTGCCTGCTGGGAAGGACAGACGGCCAGGGTAGTTTGAACCCGAAACATTCACTGAACAGGATACCAAAGAAAATACTCGAGATACTGGCATTCCGCATGATATCAAGGAGCATCTTCCCTTCAGGCCCTTTCAGGAGTTTCCGGAGGCCAAAACTTGCTGCGAGGAGCAAAGCCCCATAGCCGACATCTCCGAGAATCAGCCCGAAGAATATGGGAAACACGATCGAGACTATCAGGGTAGGATCGAGCTCGGTATATTTCGGACGGGAGTAAATATCCATCAGGAACTGGGTTGGCCTGGCAAAACTGATGTTATCGTATTCGACAGGAACAACATCTTTCCCTTTCTGGATGGGAAGCTCCGTCACGAAAGCCCTGCCGCCTGATGCAGTGATGAGATCTTCGGTGAGTGGGCGTACGGTATCTGATGGCACCCACCCCTCGGCTATGAAAGCATGATCCGTTGTTGCAAAACGAAGCGGAACCTCTGCCCTCTCCACGTCCATTGAAAGGAGCTCGTCACAGGCGACCAGGAACCCGGCGTGGTTCGCTTTCAATGCCTGAATTTTTTCCGAGATCCCTGAAATTTCCTGCTCGACTGATCTGGCCTGAACCTGGTATTCCGCTATCCGGTCCTTTGCCGACCCTTTCTCATCGGGAATGGGGATTGCCTGGACGTGTGCATCGAGCAGCATCCTTTCCACTTCAGGACGGTACTCATTCGGCGTCACGATGATGAGCAGGTTCCCTCTCTTCGATTCAGAATAATACTCCTCGCAGGGAACATTGAGGCTGATCCTCTTTGCCAGATACCCTGCAATCACGGCCATGGTCCTATATCCACGGAGCAGTGGGAGATCAACGGGTACATCGGCAAAAGGCAGGAGTAAATCGATTTTCTGCTCAATCTCCTTCTTCTGGTTTTCCAGAGTCGAACGGCGGGACAGAAGATCTTCCACTTCCTGCTCGATTGCCGGGAGTTCCTGTTCAATCCTCTCCTGTAACCGTGATTCCCTGATTTTTTCAGCAGGGTCAATATCATCGGATCTCAGGGAAAAGGCATTGGTGACGGATCTCAGCCTGAGTAATTCTTTCGAGGTTTCGCCGGCTCCTGAAAGCGGATTGCCGATGCGATATCCCTGGTACTCCTCATGTTCATCTTCGACAAAGTCCTGGATATGGAAGAGACGTTTCCGGTAGAGCTCCCGGATGACCGGTTCTATCACATCCTTCGGTGCGGCGATAAGAACCTTGCTCATCTGTTCAGGAGTTAACATGCAGTTTCTCCTTAAAACGTGAAACGAGCAGTTCCACAGCCGTATTAAGGTTTTTACCGCCCTTTGCCTTCAGTTCTGCCGCTGTACGCTCGCCATCCCTGACGATCTCGGCATGTTTTCTCTCTGCTTGCTGCCGTGCCTCTGCAAGCTGCATCTTTTTATACTCTTCGGCACCGGCACTTGCCTTTATCACAAGGTTGTCGGCTTCGAGTTCAGCATCGGAAAGACTGCGTTTTCTCTCTGCCATGACCGTGCTGATTAATGACTGGTACTCATCTTCGGTTGCTTTGATGTTCTTTAACACATCAGTCTTCATCCAACCTCCTCTTTTACGGCAAAAGAGATATTTGCCATGAATTGTTCTTATATCTGTTGATATTTATCTCTCCGGAAAACGGTTATTTTATGAAAAGTGAACAATTCTGGAGAAATAAGGTCGATATTTCGAAATCAGGGATTTTTCTCTCCCATTCTTATGCGCGGATAGGGTACCGTCTGGAAAGGGGTTTTCGGGGATCAGAGGACCGGGCTGGTCATTGGCTCAGTCCGGGTTGGGGGCATCCATGGCAAGAGAAGGTCGTATGAGCCTTGCGTGGATAGCCGGGGGCAGGTGGTGGATCTCGATCCCACACTCTTTTCTCCGGAGGACAACCCCGGCCAGTTCATCAGATGAACAGAGGAGATGCTGTTCGGGGTGAGTGCCCCGCTGAATGGTACAGGAGAGGGAAATTTCAGATGCAGCAGAGACGATGAACCGGAGTCTTTTTGAACCAGGGTGACCGGAGGGGAGTACAACAACCGGGTGGTGGTAGGATCGTACCAGCTCGAGGAGCATCACCGCTGGTTCCAGAGGTCCGCCTTCAGGTGCAGATACCGCTACAATGTCACCCCTGTCGAGCGTTACGCAAACCTCCCCGGTCAGGGTTTCAAGGCAGAGGGGAAATCTTTTCCCGATAATTCCAGCGATAACAAAGGATCGGGTTCCCTCGATGAAGAGAAGTGTCTGCAGGTCCGGCATGGCAACGCAGGGAGACATACGATTCCTGGGTCCTCTGTTTGATCTGGAATAGTATGGGAATCAGGCATAGTTAAAATGCAGCATCCCGGTTTTTGGAGCTGGGATTCATCAGGTTACGGGAGTTCCGAACAGCTGCATGATAACAACGATGAGGGCACCAGGAACGCCCCCCAGTGCACAGAGAATGATGTTCACCGGAGTATACGGGATGTCAGGACGTCCGACATATGCCATGAGATCAAAGTAATTGATGAAGAAGAGGATAAGGAGCCCCAGGATGGAATTGATAACGATTTTTACAATATCCTTCAGGATGAAAATGAGAACAACTGCAATCAGGAGTCCGGCGACAAGAAAGGCCAGATCAAATGTCATTTATTTACCAATGATCTGCTGTTTCTTTAATTTTATTGAAGGAATCAGCAGAGAACCAATAAACCGCTGGTCATTTCCGAGACCGGCAATCTCGCGGAGCATCTCAAAGACATTTCCCGACATCATTGCTTTCCTCACCGGGAATTCGTAGGTCCCCCCGCTCACCATGAAGGGATTGGTCAGTTCAACCGAAAAATCCCCGGAGAGCGGGTTTGCGGTATGGGCTCCGACCACATCCTGTACATAGAGAGATGGCTCCTCCATCAGGTCAGCACCCGCTCCTTCAATTACGAGGTTATGATGGCCGATAGCCGGTAAGCCACCGGAACCGGAGCGGACTGCACTTCCCGTTGTCATCGCCCCGTACCGGTATGCGGTCTTCAGATCGTAGGCAAACGATTCGAGGATACCCCCATGGATCAACGGGAGGCGCCTGGTCGGGGTTCCTTCTGCATCCCACCGTGTGCTTCCCGGCCCTCCCCGGCGCAGTGGCTCATCAATGACTGATATCCTGGAATCAGTAACCTGCATACCAAGTGAACCAGCCAACCGTGAGCGACCGGCATGGACATTTCTCCCTGAGAGTGCCGGGACCACCACTGCAGAGAGGAGCTGTGCAAACGCGAGCGGGGAAAGGACGACATCGTAGGCTCCTGTCCTGATCTCCTTTCCGTTTACGGAAGCAGAAGAGAGGAATCCTGCCCGGTCTCCGATTGCAGACGGGTCAAAATCACGGGAACAGGAACTGTTGAACTCATATCCGGTGGAAGTCTCCCTGATGGTCTCAAGGGATGCAGACACCAGGCTCTGGGGACGGGAATACAGGACGCCATGGCTGTTTGCAAGGGTTATGGTGTCCAGAGAGATGGAAGCTCCACCCGAGGTCACCGATACTGGGTGGCGGGAAGCTCCTTCCAGCATCCCCTGCAGAATATCCTGTACCGCTCCCGGTTCGGGTTCAAGGGAAGAATCAAAAGCGAGAGGCGGTCCATGAAGGGGCCGGGGATCAGGCAGGCCGCTCCAGACCTGGGAAGTGGCCATCTTCGCACTGGCAATCGAGGCTAAAAGACACTTTTTCCAGTCGGCCGGATTACTTGTCGATGACGTCCCGATGCGACCGCCTGTAATACACCGGATGGAAAGGCCGTAATGGTGGGATTTGATGGATTTACTCACCACGTCCCGCTTGAGTTCCGCAGATACCGACCGCCCTTCGATGAGGTAGGCTTCGATCTCGTCCACAAGGCCCTTTCCTGCCTCAAGAATCGGATTAAGAATCTCCAATGCCGCCCACCACCGCATTGTCAAGGAGTATATGGGGTGCACCATCACTGACCGGGACACTCTGGCCGCCTTTCCCGCAGTATCCCTGGTGCATCAGCCTGTCTCTTCCACAGAGCCTGATCGAGAAGAGGGTCTGTAAGATCTCCCCTGACAGCGATACGTCCCGTACCATCCTGGTGTATTCACCGTGTTCGATGAGATACCCGTATTCAGCATTGAACTGAAAGATCCCTCTCCCGGGATCGACCTGGCCGCCCCTCGAACCCTTCAGGAGTATCCCCTCCCTGCACTCAGCCAGGATCTCTTCAAGGGAGCTCTCCCCGGCCTCGATGAATGTATTGCTCATCCTGACCAGCGGGGGTTCGCCGGCCATGGCACGGGCATGACCGGCATGGCCGTTCCCTATCGAGGTAAGGGTTTCACGTGAATGCAGGTAGTTTGCGCATATCCCCCTGCTGATGATCTCAGTCCTTCCCACCGCTGAACCCTCCGCATCGAACGGCTCAAAACCGAATTCCGGAAGCGAGGGGTCGTCAGCAATGGTAACCATGGTGCTCCCGATCTGCTGGCCGACCTTGCCTGCAAGGACAGAATTTCCCTCCTGGATCAGGTCGGCTTCACTGGCATGGCCGACTGCCTCATGGGCAAATACACCGGCAAGTTCCGGATCGAGGACAGCATGCATGGTCCCCCCTCGTGCCGGACGGGCATCGAGGAGCAATACTGCCCGTTCAGCCGCTTCCCGGGCAAGGTCCTGCTGGTGACGGATATTTAACCCGTGTATCGTATGCCTCCGCTCATACCCCATCTGGAGGGACCCGTTCCGTGCAGCAACAGCCATGATACCAAAACCACTCCTGCAGATCTCATAGCCGCCCTCAAAACCGGTGCTGTCCTCGAATCTGACCTTATCGAACCGCTCAGTGTAACTGACTTTGGTATTTCCAATCCCCGGAATTCTTGCGCTCTGCTCAAGATCAAGGAGAATCCCGGTTTTTTCTTCGAGATCGACCGTCCGTGGATCTTCAATAAGGGGGGGGACCTTCCGGATACCTCGCTCGGGTTCGGCAAGCGAGACCTCCTCCCTGCAAATCGAAGAAATAACTGCCGTTTCTGCTATCAGGGCCTCTATTTCGTGTTTTCCTTTACCCTGAAAATTGTCGACAGTCAGGATGCCCCATCCGTTCCGTGTGAGGGCCCGGATGACGGCATGGTCGAAAAAAGAAGTACCTGCGGATTCAATAACCCCATTGTCGATATCGATATGGGTGGACTCGCCCTGCACATGCCGGATATCGTAGTACCTGATCCCTTCCATGCCCTTATACCGCGGAGGGAGAGAACCCGGATCCATCAATCAGTTTTTCGGAAGTTGTTATCGCCATCTTGCGAAGCTTCTTCAGGAACCCTTCTCTGTTCTCGGGCATGAGGGCGATCTTGAGCACATCCTCAAGATCGTCGACTGGAATGATGGTCACAACCTCCCGATACCGTTCCTCGATCAGCACGTCGCCGACATTCATCCGGGGAATGAGGACCGTCTTGATTTCGGCCTTTGCTGCAGCTTCAATCTTGTAGGTTACCCCGCCGATAGGCAGGACATCCCCTCTGACGGACAGGGAACCGGTCATCGCGATGTCCTGCCGGACAGGAATGCTCTCAATCGCGCTGATCACGGCCGTGGCAATGGAGATCGAGGCAGAGTCTCCTTCAGCACCATAGGTCCCGATGAACTGGATGTGCACGTCCATGTTCTTGATGTCTTTGCCGGTGAATTTCTTGATAAGGGCACTGACGTTCTTGATGGACTGCTGGGCGATCGATTCCTCATCTTTGAGCCACGGTTCCTGCCGCCTGCCGGAGATACCGGTGGCGATGATCTGCCCGCTCTCTCCCTGTGCCGGGGTCACTTCGGCCATGATGGGAAGCACGGATCCCGAGTCGCTTCCCGTTACAGCGAGGCCATTCACCCTTCCGATTCGGGTTCCTTCCACCACCGTGAGCTCATATTCACGGCTCCGCCCAATGTATTCATCAGAGACCTGGTCCTCGATTGATCGGGCGGTCTTCTTCGCTGCTACCACGTGGTCAGCGGTGGTAACATCAGATCCCCGCTGACGGGCCAGATCGCCAGCCACCCGGATCAGTCCGCCAACATCCCGAAGCTTGAGCGTGAGGTGTCCTTTGCGGTTGGACCTTCTCCGTGCCTCCCGGAGAATCTCCTCCATGGCACTCTTGTCAAAATGGGGGATCTTCCCGTCATTCTTGACTTCCTGGGCAATGAAGCGGATAAACTTTTCACGGTTTTCCGGGGTATCGAGCATACTGTCGCTCATGTAGACTTCATACCCGTAACCCCGGATACGGGATCGGAGTGCGGGGTGCATGTTCTGGATGGCATCAAGGTTGCCTGCGGCAATCATGATGAACCTGCACGGGACCGGTTCTGTCCTGACCATTGCCCCGCTCGACCGCTCGCTCTGGCCGGTGATTGGGAACTCCCCCTCCTGGAGAGCACTTAGCAGGTTCTGCTGGGAATGTTGGTCCAGGGTATTAATCTCATCGATGAAGAGCACCCCTTTGTGGGACCGGTGGATCGCTCCTGCTTCCACCCGGTCATGGCTGGGGGTCTCAAGGCCGCCACTCTGGAACGGATCATGCCGGACATCGCCGAGTAATGCACCTGCGTGGGAACCGGTGGCATCAATGAACGGGGCGGTTGCAGTGGCATCATTGGCAACCAGCAGTTTGGGGACCATGGTCTCTTCCCGCGGAGTAGCATACCGCATTGCCATGAAAACAAATGCTCCCGCGATGATTCCCATGAGCCACTGGTAGGTGATAAACGAGTACCCGATAATCGCAAAGATCAGCAGCATGAGCAGGGTATTCCGGAGCTGAATCTTCTTTCGTGCCTCGGCCTTGTGGGCGTTCACAATCTGTTTACCCCTGCCGGCGGGAACAGTTCTTACAACGGGGTTATTCTGGTCATCCGAATTTGGGTAGACGAGGATGTCCTGGAGGTCCTCTTTGGGTAGCAGCTCAGCCATCGCCTTTGCAAGCATGGACTTGCCGGTTCCGGGGCTCCCGATCATCATCACATGCCGTCGCTGGATTGCCGCTTTCCGGATGACCTCAACAGCATGTTCCTGGCCGATGACCTGGTCGATGAGGGTCGGGGGTATCTCGATATCAGATGAGCTCACTTCAGTGATATCAAAGGAAATAACCTCTTCCTGGCTCTCATGACCGGATTCTTCGTGTTCCATGCTCGGATTTACCTCATGAAAAGATCTACGGTAATATAAATTATGCATGGTAGTTTAAGTACTTTCAGCATAAGGTAGGATGGGATGAAGGTAATTAGCACGGAATACTCGCAAATGCTGGCCGCACGTATCGCAAAACAGGGCAGCATGGATATCGTGGAAGTAAAATTCTCACGGTTTCCTGATGGTGAGCACTACTTGAGAACCGGCCCGGTGGACAAAGATATGGTGGTGGTGGGGAGTGTGGTGAACAGCGATTCGCTGGTTCAGCTCCTGCTCCTCATCGATGCCTGTTCCGGATCCCGGCTCACGCTCCTCCTCCCGTACATGGGGTATGCCCGGCAGGATAAACAGTTCCTTCAGGGAGAGCCCCTCTCTGCACGGGCCGTGGCGAGAGTCCTCTCCCTTGGGGTGTCCCGTGTCATAGCTGTCAATGTCCATGATCCCGGGGTCCTCTCTCATTTTTCGGTACCTGCTGTCAACCTGTCCCTCGCAGCGGATATCGGCGTGTACCTTTCAGCAACCGGCCACACCGATCCGCTTATCCTGGCCCCGGATGACGGGGCAGCCGGCTTTGCTTCTGTCGTTGCCGCTGCCGAGGCCTGGGAGTGCGATTATCTTGAAAAAACGAGAATTTCCGGTGATGAAGTAAGGTTCGAGCCAAAGACACTCTGCGCCGAAGGCCGGGATGTCGTAATCGTTGACGATATCATATCCACGGGTGGCACACTGGCCACAGCCACCCGCCTCCTCTATGAACAGGGTGCCCGGACCGTCGCTGCTGCCTGCGTCCACGGGATTTTTGCGGGAGGGGCATTCTCCCACCTCATCGCCTCGGGTATACGGGAGGTTTTTGCGAGTGACACCATCGAATGCGGGTGCAGTGTCTATTCGGCTGCCGGGACTGTTGTCAGCGGACTTAAGCGATGCTGAGAATTGATGGTTCCTCCCTTGAAGGGGGTGGCCAGATTATCCGATCGGCAGTCTCTCTCTCCGCGGTAACCGGCATTCCGGTAGAGATCATCCGTATCCGGGAGAAACGGTCAAAACCGGGTCTCGCCCACCAGCATTGCGCTGCAGTCAGGGCTGTTGCCGGTGCCTGCAGGGGAACGGTCACCGGGAACCTCCCGGGCAGCCACTCCCTTACATTCTCTCCTGGGGATATCGTCCGCCAGGATCTATCGGTCGATGTGGGAACGGCAGGCAGTATTCCGCTGGTCATTCAGGCATGGCTCCCCGTGGCACTGGTAAAGGGTGGCTCCCTCGCTATTTCCGGCGGTACCGAAGTGCCATCCAGCCCGACCATTGATTATATCACCGAGGTTTTTCTCCCGGCACTTGGAGAAGCCGGCAGGGGGATCACGATGGACATCATGAGACGGGGATATTACCCGGGAGGCGGAGGCCGGGTCCGGGTAACGGCTGAATCCGTACCCCCTTCTCCCATCAGGATTGGCAGGACAGGGAGCAGCGGTATCCGGTCCTGCTCAACAAACCTGCCTTTCCATGTGGCGGAACGCCAGGCAGCAAGTGCCCAGGCATTCCTTGCCGGAAAAACAGGAGAGGTGTATCCGGTCAGTATCCAGCGCTCGGAGGGACCAGGACCGGGAAGTTCCTGCACGGTATGGAAGGGGTCACAGGGATCCTGTGCAATCGGAAAGAGAGGTCTGCCGGCAGAAGATGTGGGGATGATGGCGGCGTCCGGATTGATTACCGGGATTGAGCAGGGAGGGGATGTCGACCTCCATCTGAGTGATCAGCTCCTTTTCTATCTGGCCAGGGCCGGGGGATTCTATACTGCGTTCCGGTTCACACTCCATGCAAAGACCGTGTGCTGGCTCCTGTCGTTGTTCGGTATGCCGGTGGAGATAAGGAACACGGGAATGGTGGAATTTTCTGCATGAAACTTGTTCTTGACAGTTCCGTATTCTTCTCCGGGATCGAAGTCGCGGGAGACCTCTTTACCACACCCCTGGTGGTGAGTGAATTGAAAGACCTCAGGTCAAAAACCCGTTTCGGGCTGCTGGAGGAATCCGGCCTCCAGGTTATCAGACCCGGAAAAGAGGCATCTGCCAGGGTGAGGGACACAGCATCCCGGTGCGGGGAAGGTGAAGTGTTGTCCGGAACAGATTCCGAAGTGCTTGCCCTGGCCCTCGAACTGGATGCCGGCATCCTCACTGATGATTATGCAATCCAGAACGTGGCAGGCAGGCTTAAGCTGACTGTAATTCCTCTTGTCCAGAAGGGTGCCCGGAGATACCGCTGGCGTTTCAGATGCTCAGGTTGCGGAAAATATGCTGAAGGTCCCGGGGAGTGCCCGGTCTGCGGAGCTCGGATCAAAAGAAAACTTAAGTAGCACGGTGCATACTTCTTTTGCAATGTCAACCCTTGACGAGCTGATTCAGAGGGCCAGAACACTGCTTTCTGATGGCCACAACCCGGGACAGATAGCCGACGAGCTGAGCCTTTCCGTCGAGACTGTCACCTGGCTCCTGACCCAGCAGAAAGGTGGTGCAGTTCCCAAAGACGTGGGAATCGACTGGACACCGGTAAGCAGCCAGGGCCCGCTGCTTGATGAACTTGCCATGATGATGCTGAAGCACTATTATTCAGCGGTCAGCCGGGAGCCGAAGGGAGAAATCCAGCCTGAACAGTTCCCGACCACCATTGTCGGGATCGCGATCTCAGGGATACCGCTGGCGACCTTGATCGCCGTTGCCGAAGATGTGGCACTGGCAGTGTACCATCCCGCAAAACAGAGTACCCGTGATCCTCCGGTGGGTTCGATAAGCGGCAATTTTGCCCAGATATCAGGCGAGCGCTGTCTTATTGTCGATGACGTCATCACATCGGGGACGACACTCCAGGAGGTGGTCAGGTACATGAGGAAGCATGGCGGAAACCCGGTTGCAATCCTGGTCATCTTCGACAAGCGCGGTATCAAGGATGTGGACGGAGTGCCGGTCCACTCGCTCTTCAGAATATCCCGTATCGACTGATACCAGAACCTTCCCTTTTTAAAATATAGTTGGGTTTATATAGAAGTTCAATTCCATCTTTTACAACATTGGAGGACAGTTTATGCTTGGAGGACAACCGATCATCATATTGAGAGAAAATGTGGAGCGAAATCGCGGGCTTGAAGCCCAGCGCTCCAATATCGCTGCAGCAAAAGCTATTGCAAGTGCAGTCCGGACCACCCTTGGTCCCCGGGGGATGGACAAGATGCTCGTCTCCGGAACTTCGGATGTGACCATCACCAATGACGGCGCCACGATCCTCCAGGATATTGCGGTGCAGCATCCGGGTGCAAAGATGGTGATCGAGGTTGCCCGTGCCCAGGACGAGGAAGTGGGAGACGGAACCACGACCGCGGTGGTGCTGGTCGGGGCGCTCATGGAACAGGCAGAACACCTGCTCGTCAAGAAAATTCATCCCACAGTCATCGGGGAGGGTTACCGTCTGGGGATGGAAAAGGCCCTTGAGATACTTGACGAGCTGGCCATTACCATCGACCCGTACGACCGTGACATGCTCATCAAAATTACAGACACCGCGATAACCGGAAAGTCGATCGAATCGGTCAAGGAGAAGCTTGACGGAATTTGCGTCGATGCAGTAATGACAATTGCCGTAGAGAAGGAAGGCAGGATCATTGCCGATGAAGACAACATTCTGATCAAGAAACAGACCGGTGAAACCATGGATGAAGCCGAGCTGGTGCGGGGAATTGTTCTCGACAAGACCCGGTTTGCAGAAGACATGCCGGCGAAGATCAAATCAGCGAAGGTCGCACTGGTTTCAACCCCCCTGGAGATTAAGAAGACCCAGGTGAAGGCCAAGATAAAAATCAGTACCCGGGACCAGATCAGCGCGTTTTCCGCACAGGAACGGGATACCCTGAAGAAGTATGCTGACAAGGTGATTGCGAGCGGTGCAAATGTTCTCCTCTGCCAGAAAGGGATTGCCGATGCCGTCGGTTACTACCTCGCAAAAGGCGGTGTTCTTGCCATTGAGGATGTTCCGGAAAAGGACATGAAATTCGCCGCACTGGCCCTCAATGCCGAGATCGTTACCAAGGTGGACGAGCTGACCGAAAAGAATCTGGGAACCGCTGATCTTGTAGAACAGCCCGATGATGCCGAAATCATCATTATCTCAGGCTGCAAGAACCCGAAAGCGGTGACCATCCTTCTCCGGGGTTCAACCGAATACCTCCTTGATGAGCTTGAGCGTGCAGTGGTCGATGGAACCCGTGTCGTGATGGACTCGATGGAGGACGGAAAGCTGGTTGTTGGCGGCGGAGCGGTTGAGACCGAACTCCTGATGAAGATCCACGATTATGCCGCGAGTGTCGGGGGACGGGTCCAGCTTGCAATCGAGGCCTATGCTGCAGCATTTGAAGTCATTCCCACCACGCTGGCCGAGAACTCCGGTTTTAATCCTCTCGACAAGCTGGTCGACCTGAAGAATGCCCACGCCAAGGGAAAAAAGAACGCAGGGCTCAATGTCTATAACGGAAAAATCATCGATATGCTCAAGGAGGGAGTCATCGAACCCCACCGGTCCAAGCGCCAGTCTATCCAAAGCTCGGCGGAGGCAGCTGTCATGCTTTTGAGGGTGGATGACATGATGATCACCCGTGAGCCTTCCAAATCAGAAAACCCCGGGTTCTAACCCCGCGAACAGGTCGACAGGATTTCGACCACATCTTCTTTTATCTCGGCATCCTGGGGAATACTCTTCCTCTTCAGGAGTATGAGCATGGTATCGGGATTTATACCCAGGCAGAGGAGGGCCTTTTCATACGTATCTCCCGGGGTGCCCTCGTATTCCCGTACCTCATCTCCCGGTACCAGCACAAACCTGCATTTCATCGTTATTCGATACCATTATACTGGTGGCAAAGAATAATATGTGATCTCTGTGGCCGAGGTAGTCTAGCCCGGAAAGGCGATGGTCTCGAAAACCATTGGCGCCCCGCGCCTCGGGAGTTCAAATCTCCCCCTCGGCGTCTTTTCAATGGTACCCGTTTCTGCATGCCCGTGTTCCCTTTACAGGGAAGCGTATAATGACCCGGATATGCTGTTCGTATGATTCCGAAAATTATCCCTGTTATCCTTCCTGTTGCACTGATTACCACCGTTTGTATGCAGACTTCTCTCCTGTGGCAACTCCCATCCCCAATCCGGTCCAGGGACAGACAGGTGCAGATCTCTCGTCAGCTGATCACGAAGGATCCGGGCTCCTGGCCCACCCTGGTCTTTGAAGGGGGTATGCTGCCCAGGACTTGGGATAATAGCCGGAATTACCTTTATTCCCTCTATTTTCTCTCTTTCAAGGGATCAAAGGACGGAATCACCGGAAAAATCCTGGTAATCAGCTGTCACATCTCATTCCGGTTCTGCAGGAATTGTCAGGAGATCGCCTGGGGTGTCTTCACCCCGACGCCCTCAAAAGTTGCCACCAGTCGTCTGCCCTCATACACCCTGGCATGGTACAGGGAATACTGGCCATCATCGCCTACCCGCTCGGCAACCGCTTCCAGGGGACCGATTGCCGGAGAGAGGTACATAATGGATGCGGAGACTGCCACGCGGGGAACAGCGTCAAGGTTCCCGGCTATACCAAAAGCCTGGTCAGCGAGGGCAAAGATGGCGCCGCCGTGGATGACCTTGTTTGGATTCGACGTTCCCCTGCCATCCATGAGCACACGGGCAAATCCGGGGCGGGCTTCAACAACTTCCATACCGAGCAGTCGGGCAAATTCGCAGGTATTGAAGAGGGCAATCATCTCACGCATTTTTTCCTGTGGACCATCATGATCGGCCATGGTTATTCAACAGATTAGAGAGGAGTCTCACCGTATGTATAGGTTCTGAAAATTCGGCAGGACCGGTCATTTATTTTTATATTCCTTCCTCGTGTAGGACTTCTTATCGGATTCTCCTCCCTTGGCAACAATATACACCCAGTCGTAGAGAGAGTGGAGCGTCCCGAACTGCTCGTATCGCCGCATGGAGAAGGTGACCCGCATCCGGTTCTCAAACTTCACCCTGCCATGGTCTTTCATCCTCCTGGCAATCTCCAGGTCGTCCCCGGCATCGATACAGGCGTACATACCTGCCTGTAGGAATGCCTCTTTCCGGAATGCGCTATTGCACCCGAGCGTATAGTAAAAGAGTCCGGAATAATAGCCGAAACGGGAGAATGTGTTTGCGAGGGCAAGGAAGAGATGGTTCTTTATTCCCCCTTCCATGGGATCAACTGGTCCGTAGAGCTGGACAACCTCAGGATTCTTTTCGAATCCGGTGCTGATAATCCCAAGCCAGTCCTGCGGGATGAGGCAGTCGGCATCAGTCGTGGCGATGATCTCACCCAAGGACTTCAGGACCCCGTCATTCCGTGCGCCGCCGACTTTTTTACTGGTCTGGATGAAGACCATATCAGCAGAGCGGGCAGCAATCTCGGAGGTCCGGTCCTTTGATCCACCATCCACAACGATGATCTCATACTGGTCACGGGGGAGGGTCTGGTGGGATAGCGATTCGAGGCATGCTCCAATATTCTGCTCTTCATTGTAGGCAGGAACGATAACAGAGATCATACATCCACCAGCTCATGGTATAACGCAATGTGGCGTTGTGCAATGTCCCTGATATCATACTGCCCGGTAAATTCCCGTGCTCCTGATGCGGAGGCAGAGAGGCGCTGCCCATCGTCAAGGATTGCTGCAATCTCCTCCCGTGTCCGGAAATAGAGAATCCTGTCCCCGAAAATGTCATGGAATTCAGGAATGTCACGGGCGATGACTGGAAGTCCGCAGGAGAGTGCCTCGAGGATGACGAGCCCGAAGGTCTCGGCGTAGGAAGGCATCAGGAATACGTCAGCCGCGCTGTAGGGGGAAATGATCTCCCTGACATACCCAGGATAGATGACATTATCCGCACACCGCCGTTTCAGACGCCGTATCCGCATCCAGTCCTTGGAAAGGGCTCCATAGGGAAATCCACCGACCCACACAAAGGTCTTTTCAGGGAACATCCGGGCAAGAGCAAGGAAATCATAGAGACCCTTGCGGGGCGTAAGCTGGGCAACTGAGAGCACTACCTCGCGGTCATCGGGGATACCATACATTTCCCGGAATGTTGTACGCTTCTCCTCATCTCTCCTGAAAAATTCACGGTTTACCCCGTTTGGAATTAAGGTGAGCGGCATGTCAGGGACCATGGCCGTCACCTCCTCGTGACAGGGCCGGGAGATAGTGATGATGTGACTGAACTTCCGGTAGATTTTCGGGTATCGTTTATTGATGGCTCTGGCAAGCGAGATGTTCCCCACGTTGATTCTCGGTGTGGAATGGGCGGTGAGGACGGTTTTTCCTTTTGCCATTCTCCTCTGTGCCAGCGCAAGGGGACCGAAGGTATGATAGTGTTCGAGGTCAGCCTGGCCGGGGAGGCCTTTCCAGCTTACTGTCACGCCGTTCATGGAGGATAGCTGCCTGTACAGGGTTTTTGCCACGGTGGCGCAGCCGATATACTTGAAAAAAAGCATATCTTCAACATAAAACCTGACCTTCATCCCGACCACCCGGTATAGTCCATGATGCTCCTGATGCATCCGTCCATATTGAGGTATTCAAACTGGGCAAATCTTCCTACCAGATCGATACCGATACTGCTGCAGTATTCCCTGATTACCTGAATGTTCCGGAGATACGCAGTATCATAGACGACGTAGGCAAAGGTGTGCCGGTCGAGCCCGGTATAGACAATATCACCCCGCCTGACGATGTTCATCCGTTCAAGCGAGGAAATGACATGCTCGATGACCTGCGGGTCTGACATTCCGGAGACCAGATCCCCCTGGTTATACGTGATTTCTGCAAGAACCGAGCTGCAGCCTTCCGGTGAAACCCGCGAACTGTAATTGGATGGGAACGATACCCGGTTCATCAGCCCGATTGCCGGGTCAGGTACATAGAGCCAGGAGAGAGGGGGCACGGTTCCCTTCAGGCCGATGTATATCGAACAGACCGAATTATAGCGGAGTGCATTTACGGCTTCCTGCACTGGTTCAGGTACCCGATCAAGTGCTGCAAAGAGGTTCTGGAGGGGGATGGTGCAGATGACCTTTTCAGCCGAAACGGTACGATTCCCATCACTGATTTCCCATCCCCCGTTCACCTTTCTCAGGCTCCGGACCGGAAACCCGCAGGTGACCCGATCCATGACCGGTTCAGCGATTGCCCTGACCAGGGCTTCAATGCCTCCGTTTACAGGGTAAGAGAAGACTGCCTGGTGGGAGTAGCCTTCTGTCCCGATTCCCACCGCTGATTTGATGATATCCTCAACGGGAGGCCGGGGGACTCTCCCCTCGACCCAGTGGGCAGACATCTTTGCCGGAGGATAATTCCAGATCTTCTGGTTATAGGGAAGGAGGTAGCATTCGGCAATACCTTTGCCGAAGGTGTGGTATATCCAGTCCTCGAAGGTGGCAGGGGGAGGCAGTTCGCCTTTTTCCGCTGCTATCAGGGTCTTGATGAACTCGAAGAGACAGAAATACAGATCCTCCCTGGGGAGATCGGAAAGGCCGTTTTCAAAGGGATATTTCACATACCGGCTCTTATAATATATTTTGGTATTCCTGACCCGTTCTTCCCTGTTCTTACCCAGCACAGCGAGCATGAAGGCCAGGACCTCCTTGTCCCTTGAAAAAATGATGTGGGATCCACCGGTATCAAAACAGAATCCGCCTTCGATCCGGGAACGGCAGAGGCCGCCAAGGGTGTTCTCAGCCTCCAGCACGTGGACATCCTCTCCTCTCCCGGCAAGAACGCGGGCAAGTGTAAGACCGGAAAGCCCGCCCCCGAGAATCGCGGTTTTCACAGCACTATAGATCACCCTGCAGGCTTAAATGATTGATGTCCCATGGTTTCCCTTCCCCAGGAAAGCAGGGTGATTTTTTTCCTGATAAGGTCCTATAGTTGTCCACAGAGAAAGTGAAATGGATACGAACCTGGGAAGAGTACACCTTACGAACCTTGAACGGATCATGTATCCTTCCCTCTCCGCCACAAAGAAGGACGTCATCGAATACTACATCAGAATTGCACCGGGGATCCTTCCGTTCCTTGCAGACAGGGCCCTGGTCATGCAGCGGTTTCCGGACGGTACCGGACATCCAGGGTTCTATGAAAAGGATGCCCCTGACGGAACCCCCGGATGGGTAACCCTGTTCACCTCTTTTTCCCGTTCAGCCGGGAAGGAGATCCGCTCCGTGGTCAGCGATTCTCCTGACACCCTCATCTGGCTGGCCAACCTGGCCGCCCTGGAACTGAATATTCCCCTGGCACGGAACGATCGTCCTGAAACACCTGATATGGTATTTTTCGACCTCGATCCTGAGCCCCCGGCCGGGATGACCGATGCAGCTCTCGCAGCCCTTTCCCTGCAGGAGCTGCTCACAGACCTTGGCCTTGTTCCGTTCGTGAAGACCTCCGGGAAAAAAGGGCTCCATGTCGTCGCCCCCCTGGTCCGTGAATATCCATTCGATCGAACAAGAAATTTTATTCACGCTGTGGGAGTTCTCCTGGCAGAGCAGTCCGGAAACATCGTTTCAGAGATCTCCCGGACGCACGACCCGGGAACGGTCTTTGTTGACTATCTCCAGAACGCTCCGGGGAAGACCATGATCTGCCCCTACAGCCTTCGTGCGACGGAATATGCAACGGTTTCCATGCCCCTGTCATGGAGTGTGCTTGCGAACGGAGTTTCACCCGAAGATTTTACTATCCGGACAGCGATTTCCAGAAAGGAGGATCCCTGGAAGGGATTTTTTGATCAGGCAGAGAGGCTGCCGGCGGTGAACAATGACTGAGGGAGAAAAAGATGGCGGTCCGGTCCCGCACCGTCCATTCTGGACCGGAAGTATCAGCATCGGGCTGGTCAATGTCCCTGTCCGGCTCATGGTCATGGTGAAAGAGCATACGATACCATTCAGGCTCCTGCACCGGAAGGATGGTCAGCCGATTCAGTACAGGCGTGTCTGCACTGCAGGAAACGATGAGGTCCCGTGGGAGGATATCGTGAAAGGATATGAAATCCGGGATGGTGAGTATATCATGATCGAGCGGGAGGAGCTCGAAGCCGTTCGGCCTGAATCAGACCGGAGGATCAGGATTGACCGGTTCATCAATGTCCTCGAGGTTGACCCCGTCTTCTACGACCGCACGTACCTGCTCGTCCCCGATGGGAGCCCTGATGCCTACTCGTTGTTGACAGAAGCATTCCGCCGGAAGGGAAGAGCCGGGATCGGACGGATTACGCTCAGGACCCGGGAATACCCGGCCCTGGTCAGGGAATACCAGGATGCCCTCATACTGATTACTCTTTATTATCCTGACGAGATTGTTAATCCCTCAAAGGTGGAGGAGATCTCTGCCATACCTGAACCGGGGAAAAAGGAGCTGGCCATAGCCGAAAAGATAATCGATGACCTTACCGGTGAGCTTGATCTTGCGTCCTATCAGGACAGCTACCGGGAACGGATCGAGGACCTCATCAGTAAAAAGCGGCAGGGAAAGGCCTTCCATGTTGAGAAGCCAAAGGCTGCCGAGGCGCGGGAGCTCATGTCTGCCCTTGAAGAGACCCTCGCCAGGCTGAAAGCAGCCAAATAAGGGGAGGGTCACACGAGGGATGCAGACGGAAAAGGCAGGAAAGAATGGAAGAAAGATGAGGGGACCGGATGAGGGGATGTAAGCAGGAGATGCAGGTATTCAGGGGAATGAGAACGATAAAAACGGGATACTGATAATCCCGGCGGGCCAAACAAGGTGAAAAATACCATGAAGCTCGATGAATACCGGAAGAAGCGGGATTTTGCATCAACGACCGAGCCTGAAGGTTCCGGAGAACAGAGGAAGGGAGCTGGGAAAATCTTTGTAGTACAGGAGCACCGGGCCAGCCACCTACACTACGACCTCCGTCTGGAGCGGGAAGGGGTGCTGGTCTCGTTTGCGGTCCCGAAAGGAATTCCGGAAAAACCAGGCGAGAAACACCTTGCTGTCCGGACCGAAGACCACCCGCTCGAATATGCAGATTTCGAAGGAACCATTCCTGAAGGAGAATACGGTGCCGGGAAGGTAACGATCTGGGACCGGGGTCTCTACGATGTAATCGAATGGAAAGAGAACACCATCGAGGTGGTAATGAAGGGCGAGCGGCTGTCCGGGAGATACATTCTGGTCAGGTTCCGGAAAGCGGGTCTGAACGACTGGCTGTTGTTCAGGGGGAAGGAGTAACCTTTCTCCTGATTCTCTCTTGTGATGGTGTAACCATAATCATCTGTGGAAAAAATTACCGTCCCGTCTCTCTCTGTTCGATGATCTCACCGCCGTTGATTTTATTTTCCAGGTTTAAAGGGGACGTACTATACTCCATAGGTATCGAATGATTATTCGTCCATCGCGGCATGAACTTACATTAAGAGGCGGTCGCATGGAGGCATCATCACAAGTTCCGGAGGCTATTCTCAAACTTGTCGAGAAATATGGTTTTCACCAACCAGCTTATAAACGTGGTCAGTTCAACGAGACCCAACTGCGGAGGGAGTTTGTCGATCCACGTCGAGCGTAAAATTTCCCGCTGTCTCAATTACTCCTTTGAGTATTTATCGAGAGTGCGGCACTCGAAATCACTAAATTATCCCTCTAATTCGATTTACTGATTGAAACATTTTTAGTTCCAATTGAAACATTATTAGTTTCAATTCCAGACTGCTTCGGTTCAACCCACTCAGCCCCCCTCCCCTAATTTTTCACATCTCCGTCGTAAAAAAAAGGCCTCATAGCTGCGTTCTGGCAGCGATTCTGTAGGGAAATGGGATAAATATGGGGTAAAAATCACCTCGATTGTAAGGCCTTTAGCGGCCTTTATCTGAGGTGCAATTCAGCCTTATTTCTACAATCAGACTAATTATTAAGCCTATTTTCTGACACATTAAAAAGAACGGTTTTATGGGCTTTTTCAGAAGATACCTGAGATCCCGGATAACAAAAGAAGCCCAAATTATCCGTATTTTCCTCAAGATACTGGATCCCGACATTACCGAAAATTTGAAAAAATGAATGGGAAAAATATCCCTATTTTGTGCTCTTTACCGTCTTTGTCCCTCTCAGGAGGGCAATCTTTCCAGTTCTCACCAGCTCCTTGATGCCATACTGCCGTAGCAGCTTTTCCATGGCATCGATCTTTTCCGTATCCCCGGTCACCGCAAGAACGATGGTCTTTGATGCCACGTCGATGATCTGGGCCCTGAAGATAGTGGCCAGCTGCATGATCTCTGCCCGGCTGGTACCGGGCTCTGCGGCGACCTTGATGAGGGCGAGTTCCCGCTCAACCCGTTCATTGTCGGTCAGGTCAGAGACCTTGATCACATCGATGAGCTTGTTGAGCTGCTTCATCACCTGCTCGATCTGGGCATCGTCGCCAATGCAGACAATGGTGATCCTGCTCATGTCCGGCTCTTCGCAGGTTCCGACCGCAAGGCTCTCGATATTGAATCCTCTCCTTGAGAAGAGGCCGCTGACACGGGAAAGTACCCCGGCTTTGTTCTCCACAAGCACACTCAGGGTATGTGGTTTCATTCCTTTCCCCCCCCGATCATTTCGTTGATGGCCGCACCGGCAGGGACCATGGGGAAGACATTCTCCTCCCGCTCCACCCGGAAGTCAATTACGAAGGGACCATCGGTCTCTATAGCTGCCTTGAGTGCAGGCAGGACCTCTTCACTGGACTCCACCATGATACCCTCGACACCATAAGCATTGGCAACCTTGACAAAGTCCACGGGTGGCAGCTCGGTGTAGGAATACCGCCGGTCGTGGAAGAGCTCCTGCCACTGCCGGACCATCCCGAGGAACCGGTTGTTGAGGATAGCAACCTTGATCGGGATCTTGTTGGTGGCCACCGTGGAGAGTTCCTGGATATTCATCTGGAAACTCCCGTCACCGGCAATATCGAAGACCACTTCATCCGGGCATGCGAAGTGGGCTCCCATCGCTGCCGGAAATCCGTATCCCATCGTGCCGAGGCCGCCGGAGGTGATCCAGGTCCTCGGCTTCCTGAAGCAATAATACTGGGCAGTCCACATCTGGTTCTGGCCGACCTCACTCACGATGATCCCGTCACCCTTGAGGAGCCCGGAGAGCTGCTCAACGACGAACTGGGGGCGGAGTGTCCCGTCTTTTTTATAGGAGAGCGGATACTTCTCCTTCCATCCCCTGACCCGCGAGAGCCACTTGTCGTACGCCTTTTTCTTCTGTATCTTTGCCAGCATGTCCTGGAGGACCGATTTCACATCACCCACGATAGGGATATCGACCTTCTTGTTCTTCCCGATCTCGGCAGGGTCAATATCGATATGCACGATCCTTGCATGGGGAGCGAAGGTGTCCAGTTTCCCGGTCACCCGGTCATCGAACCTGACCCCGATCCCTATAAGGAGATCGCATTCCGTCACGGCATAGTTGGCATACCGGGTCCCGTGCATCCCGAGCATGCCCAGGTTGAACGGGTGGTCACAGGGAATGGCCCCGAGCCCCATCAGGGTCGTGGTTACCGGTATCACCAGGGTCTCCGCGAGCGCGACCAGCTCCTGCGATGCATCTGAGGCTATTACGCCACCACCGGCATACATTACCGGGCGTTCGGCCTCTGAAATCATCTCGACTGCCTTGTCGATCTGCTTGGAATGCCCCCTGACCGTCGGCTGGTAACCACGGAGAGAGACCTGCTTCTGCTCCGGGAATTCGTACTCTATCGGCTTGTTGCTCACGTCCTTCGGGATATCAATCAGCACCGGGCCTTTTCGCCCTGTCCCGGCAATAAAGAAGGCTTCCCGCAGCACATGGCCAAGGTCTTCCGTCCGCTTGACCAGGTAGTTATGCTTGGTTATCGGCAGGGTGATGCCGGTAATATCAGATTCCTGGAATGCATCATTCCCGAGCAGGCTGGTCGGGACCTGCCCGGTAATGGCCACGATGGGAACAGAGTCCATGTAAGCCGTCGCAATTCCGGTCACCAGGTTGCAGGCTCCGGGGCCGGAGGTGGCAAGGCATACGCCGACACGGCCGCTGGCACGGGCAAACCCGTCAGCGGCGTGCGCGGCTGCCTGTTCATGCCGTACGAGGATGTGCTGCAGCGACGAATGATATAGTTCATCATAAATCGGCAACACCACTCCTCCGGGGTAACCAAAAATGGTCTCCACCCCTTCGCGCTGGAGCCCTTCAATCAGGATTTTTGCTCCGGTCTTCATGTTCTTCCCTCAGCAGTCTGTTCATTCCGGCGATCACCGCTTCGACACTTGCCATGATGATGTCTGTGCGGGCGCCTCGTGACGTAATTATCTTTCCGTCTTTACTTAATCTTACCGTCACATCCACCAGGGCATCTGTCCCTCCGTGGATGGCGTCCACGTGGTACTCTTCCAGGACGATATCTGCCACAGCCGCCACAGACTTCCGGAGGGCTTCCATGGCTGCATCAACAGGGCCGGTCCCGGTCGATGCACTGGTTATCTCTTCGCCTCTCACGTTCAGGGTCACGGATGCGGTGGGGGTGACATGGCTCCCACTGACGACGGTGACCTGCTTCATCTTCAGGACCGGGGTGCATTCGATGGCCATCACGGCTTCAGACACGGCCATCAGGTCGGTATCAGTGATGCGCATACCCCTGTCTCCAAGCTCCTTGATCCGCCGCAGGATCTCCTTCAGCTGGTTCGCGTCCGGAGTATAATGGAGCTCGGTAAGGGCTGCTTCCACTGCTGCGGAACCGGAATGCTTCCCGAGCACGATTCGGCGTTTTCTCCCTATCATTTCCGGAGGAACGGGTTCGTAGGTACTCGGTTCACGGAGTACACCCGAAGCATGGATGCCGCTCTCGTGGGTAAAGGCCATCTCTCCGACAATTGCCTTGTTGGTCGGGAGCGGAACCCCGGTGAGGCGGGAGACCATGGCCGAAAGGGAATAGATCTCGCTGGTCTTGATCCCGGTATGGTACTGGTAGAGGATCTCCAGAGCCATCACCAGCTCCTCGAAGGGGACATTACCCGCACGTTCCCCGAGCCCATTTACCGTGGTGTGGGCACAGGTAGCTCCCGCTTTCAGGGCGGCAAGGGTATTGGCCATGCCCATGCCGAGGTCATCATGGCAGTGGATGGAGAGTGGGGCAAGGCAGAGGGGAGGGATCAGCCCGCTCACCCGCTCAGGGGTGAGCAGTCCTACCGTATCGCAGAAGCAGAGCCGGTCTGCCCCCCGCTCCAGTCCTCCCGCGTAGACCGTCCGGATGAACTCCGGATCAGCCCGGGAAGCATCTTCACCGGAGAGTTCCACGATAAGACCCCGGTCCTTGGCATAGCTGACCGCCGACATTGCCATGGTATAGATCTCCGGCCGGGTTTTTCGCATTTTCTTCTCAATATGGAGGTCGCTTACCGGAATGACCAGGTGGACCGAATCGGCCCCGAAATCTGCTGCATAATCAATGTCAAGCTGCATAGCCCTGACGTAGGTACAGATCTCGGATGCCAGGCCGGCATCTGAAATCAGGCGGAGGGCCTCACGCTCGCCTTCTGACGCTGCTGCTGACCCGGCCTCGATGACGTGCACACCGATGTCAGACAAACGGGTAGCAATTTCGAGTTTTTCATCCGGTGTTAACGAGACGCCGGGAGTCTGTTCCCCGTCCCGTAGGGTGGTATCAAAAAAGCGGACTCCTTCAGTGAATAAAACGATCTGTCATGGAAGTTCCATCACGAGAATAAGCTGGTAAATGAGCCTATTTAACAGTTTGGTTGGAAGAAATGAAAAAAAAAGTTATTCAGAATCGGGTGCAGCAGTTGGGGCCGGCGCCACCGGTCCGCCGCTCTCATAGACCTGGGTGAGGTAGCGGCCCTCGAAGATAACGAGGGGCGGGAGGAGGAATAGATAGATGAGCCAACCGATGTAGGGGATGGCCATGATCAGGGCCAGGATTATACTGAAAATCATCACGACAATGGCCAGGACGATGAGGGCAAGGATATAGCCTCCCCATCCAATCTGCCGGATGGTTGCAATGATCTCTCCGAAATTGAACGCCTCCCCGAACCGGTCTTGCCGGGCCATCCGGATGATCCCGATAATGGCAATGATGCTGATAACGATTGCAAGCACGATAGCGATGACCAGTCCAATCATGAATCCGCCAATGATGGGCATCAGGAGATCGGGGTTCAGCAACAGAGTCTCCAATCCTCCATAAGCAGCTGACTGCTCCATCGCGGTGATGAATGCCCACCCCCCAAAGATGAGGATGACGGCAAGCACCGGCAGCATATAGATGATCCATGCAACAATCCACTTTAATCCATCAATGAAGAGTTTTCCCCAGTGCTGGAGTTCGGGTGCCGGCTTATTACCCCGATAAATCTCCATGACATACCCAAGAATCAGCGGAAATATGATGGATGATACGATAAGCAGAATCCATCTCGCCCATTTCTTCCAGACTGCATCAATAGCATAATTGATGGAGTCATTCAGCATAGTGCCATATTCCATATTCGATAATCACCTCTTTTTCAGAGGAGTATCGGTGCGAGAGCATAAAAAGATATTATTTAAAAATTGTGTTCAGGGAGAGGGAAGTTAAATCTCCTGTTCAGTGCCGGAAATAGCGAACACCGGTAAAGACCATGGCCATATTCAGGGTGTTTGCAGCCGCTATCACTTCAGCGTCCCGGATAGACCCTCCGGGCTGTACGAGGGCCGTTGCCCCGGCTGCCGCGGCAATCTCAAGGGTGTCGGGGAAGGGCAGGAAGCCATCAGAGGCGACAACCGATCCCTCCAGTGAATAGAGGGACTTGTCGATGGCAATCTTAGCAGCATCAACCCGGCTCACCTGCCCCGCCCCAATGCCGAGTGTCCGTTCCTGGTCGGCAAAGATAATGGTGTTGCTCCTGGTATGTTTACAGACTTTCCAGGCAAATGAGAGGGCCCTGAGTTCCTGGGGGGTTGCATCCCTGTCGGTGATGACCTTCCAGTGTTCACGGTACGGCGGGGTCTGCTGGAAGAGGAGTCCTCCATCGATGGTGCGCAGTTCGAATCCCGGTAAGGGCTGCGGGAGGGTGAGGACCCGCATATTCTCCTTCTGGTGCATGGCTGCAAGGGCGTCAGGAGTGAATGATGGTGCTGCGATGACTTCCACAAAGGTCGAGCAGATCTCTTCGCCAAGAGGAAGGCCGACCTCACGGTTCATGGCCACAACCGAGCCATAGGCTGAAACCGGATCCACATTTCTTGCATGCAGGTATGCGGACACAGGCTCATTCCCGGTTGCGACACCGCAGGGGTTGTTGTGCTTGACAATGACCGCTGCAGGTTCATCGAATTCATGGAGAAGCCTGGTCGCGGCATCCAGGTCAAGGTAATTATTGTAAGACATCTGTTTTCCCTGGACGGGTTGTGCTGCTGCAATACCCCCTTCCCCGAATACTGCTCCCTTCTGGTGGGGGTTTTCGCCATACCTGAGCTGCCGCCCGTTCCGGAACTGGAGGGAGATTATCTCCGGGATATCCCGGTCGATGGTCTGGAAGTGGTTGCTGATTGCTGCATCATAGGCAGCTGTCCGTGCAAAAGCTTTCCTGGCCAGGGAAAAGCGCTCTTCCCGGGAGAAACCCCCCCGCCCAAGGGCAGGAACAACCAGGGAGTAATCCCCCGGGTCTGTGATAACCGCCACGTACTGGTAATTCTTGGCCGCTGCCCGGATCATGGCCGGCCCCCCGATATCGATGTAGTCGATCAGCTGCTCAAGGTCAGGAACCGTGGCGGACATCTGCTCGAAGGGGTAGAGATTGGCGACGAGCAGGTCGATAGGGTGAATGCCCTGTGCGCTCATGGCAGGGTCATCCACCCCCCGCCTTCCGAGCAATCCTCCGTGGACTTTGGGATGGAGGGTCTTGACCCGGCCGTCCATCATTTCCGGTGATCCGGTGTACGCTGATACTTCCGTAAACTCAATGCCTGCCTCCTGCAACAGGCTGCCCGTACCTCCTGATGAGAGGAGACTGACCTTATGATCCGCAAGCGACCGTGCCAGGTCAAGGATTCCCCGCTTATCCCACACTGAGAGAAGAGCCCACTTCATGAAAACTACTTGGCAATGATCTGATATCAGGTTGATCCAGGTCACACTCTGGCAGGATGGAGAAAAGGTAGTGGTTCTCCGTTGTGAAAGGTTATCCCTTTCGCGATCAAACCTACCAGCAGTATGAGAGAACCCCCGGTGAAAAAGGTCCTGTACTGGTGCCATACCTGCGGGGTTCCGCTCCTCGGCCGGCAGTGTGCCTGCGGTGCAGAGGGTGAACGCATTCCCCTTCTCAAGCCCTATGATGTCCGGCCGGCCCTCCAGGCAGACCGCGATCTGCTCCAAACCCTTCTCTCTTCCCGCTTCGGCATCAGGGACATCCCTCACATTGTCCTCTTCAACAAGAGCGGGGGCCTGGACCGGAACGACTTGGTCATCGCTCATGGCACGCGGTTCGGATGGCTCTCCTTCCATCCCGGTGAGAAGACCTGGGCCTTTGTGCCGGAATACGAGGCACTCCCGTTTCTCCTGCCCCGGGCAGGGGACGGCATCCTCGATCTCGATTCGGCCTACCGGGGAAAAGAACCCCTCGCTGATCGCAGAATCGGGGGAAAACGCCTGAAGGTTCATACATCACTTCCGGACGGACCGGTACTCCTCCGGTTCCATGGAATGGCCGGAACAGGGATGCTCTCATCAGGCCATGTCAGGATCAGGAGGCTGGGAAGGGTGCAGGCCCGGGACTATCCGGATCCCGGCTGGGAGACTGCCGTAGATCGAAACCGGCAGCACCTCAAGAACCTCGAACGGCATGCCATCCGGTTTATCCGCCAGCATATGCAGGACCGCCCCTGCGTGAACGTCTCGTTCTCGGGCGGAAAAGACAGCACGGCTGTGCTCGAACTTGCACGGAGGGCCGGGGTGACCGACGCCTATTTTGTGGATACCGGCATGGAGTTTCCCGAAACGCTGACGTTTGTGGACGGGATGAACATCCCGGTCCGGCTCACGGGGGGAGGGTTGCTGAAGACCGCACGTGAGCGAGGGCCCCCGCGGAAGGATAATCGCTGGTGCTGTGAACTCCTCAAGCTGATGCCGGTGAAGGAGTGGCTGCAGGAACAGGGTGATTGTGTCACCATCCAGGGGAACCGCTGGTACGAATCATTCTCCCGTGCCGGTCTTCCGTCCATCTGCGAGAACCCGTTCCACCGCGGGCAGCTCAATATATCTCCGATCAGGAACTGGCGGGCCATTGAGGTCTTTTTTTATATCTGGTGGAGGGGACTGCCGACCAATCCGCTCTACGACATGGGTTTTGAACGGGTGGGCTGCTGGATGTGCCCGGCCATGCTCGAGAGCGAGTTTGAAACGGTCCGAACCCGTCATCCGGATTTGTACCGGCAGTGGATCCAGTTCCTCACGGAATACTGTGCAGGGAAAGAGCTGCCATCCGGCTATATCACCAGCGGGTTGTGGAGATGGGAGACGCTTCCCCCGAAAATGCGCCGGATGATTTCTCAGGACCCGGGGGACTAGTGAATCACGGAATTTATCATACCATGCAGCCCCCAGCGGTGATCAGGATTTACCGCAGGTAAAGGTGAAATCAGATCATCATTCATCCGTGGTTTCATCCTGTAACAAAGAGAATTATTTTATAGAACTACAATACAATTAATATCTTGATCGACCTATGGCTCATGAAAGGAGGGAGGAATATTTGGAGTCCGTTCAGGAAAAAAACGAAGAATCTTTGCCTGAAGAAGGAACTCCCTCCTTTGAAGAGCTGCAGAGAGAGTACCAGAACCTGAACGACCGGTTTCTCCGTCTGGCTGCTGATTTTGATAATTTCAGGAAGCGGACAGAACGGGATCTTGAAGCCCAGGCCAGATTTGCTATTGAAAAGTTCGCTGTCGAGCTCCTCGAGGTTATTGACAATTTTGAACGGGCGGAAAAAGCCGAGGACCCGGCAACAAGGGAAGGGCTGGTCCAGATTTACAAGCTCTTCAGGACGGTGCTTGAACGGCATGGTATCCGACCCATCGAATCCGTGGGAAAACCGTTTGACCCCGCCCGCCACGAAGCAGTCGTCACACTCCCCTCTGAAAAGGACGAGGGAACGGTGATTGAGGAGTTCTGCCAGGGATACTGTATGCATGACCGGGTAATTCGCTGTGCAAAGGTTGCTGTTTCAAAAGGAAAGGAAGGTTAGGTGACTATGGCAAAGGAAAAAGTACTGGGAATTGATCTCGGAACAACATTCTCCTGTATGGCTATCATGGAGGCAGGAAAACCGATCATCATCCCGAATGCTGAGGGCGGAAGAATTACACCATCGGTGGTGGCCTTTACAAAGGAAGGGGAACGACTGGTGGGAAGCCTTGCCAAGCGGCAGGCAATCACCAATCCCACCCGGACCATCCAGTCTATCAAGCGCAGGATGGGTACATCCGAGAAGATCCCCATTGACGACAAGGCCTATTCTCCCCAGGAGATATCGGCCATGATCCTGCAGAAGATGAAGACCGATGCCGAGGCATACCTTGGAGAGAAGATCACCAAGGTTGTGGTAACGGTCCCGGCCTATTTCAATGACGCCCAGCGACAGGCAACAAAGGATGCCGGAAAGATCGCCGGCCTTGATGTGCTCCGCATCATCAACGAACCGACGGCAAGTGCGCTGGCCTACGGGATTGACAAGGATCAGGATACGACCGTGCTCGTCTATGACCTTGGCGGAGGGACGTTTGATGTTTCCATCCTGACCTTAGGTGACGGAGTATTCGAGGTGAAGGCGACATCCGGGAATAATCATCTCGGTGGCGATGATTTCGATAAAAGGGTCATGGACTGGATGGTGGAAGAGTTCAGGAAGAAGGAAGGCATCGATTTGAGGTCCGATCCCATTGCCATGCAGCGGCTCCATGATGCGGCCGAAAACGCCAAGATCGAACTCTCCCAGAAGATGAAGACTTCCATAAACCTTCCCTACATCACCTCAACATCTTCGGGCCCCAAGTTTCTGGATATCGACCTGACCCGGGCGAAGCTCGAACAGCTGATCGGAGATCTCGTTGAATCAACGGTCCAGCCGGTCCGGCAGGCCCTGGCTGATTCAAAGCTGAACCCCGAGCAGATCGACCATGTCCTTCTGGTCGGGGGCTCTACTCGGGTACCCCTTGTCCAGGAGACGATCCGGAAGATCCTGAACAAGGAACCTGACAAAGGGATCAATCCCGATGAATGTGTAGCGCTCGGCGCTGCCATCCAGGGGGGCGTCCTGACAGGTGAGACAAAAGACATTGTCCTCCTCGATGTTACCCCGCTGACCCTCGGGATCGAGACACTCGGTGGAATTTCAACCAAACTTATCGAACGGAACACCACCATACCGACCCGGAAGGGCCAGATATTCAGCACCGCTGCAGACGGGCAGACCAGTGTGGAAATCCATGTGGTCCAGGGTGAACGAGCTCTCGCCAAAGATAATTTCACCCTTGGACGGTTCCAGCTTACCGGTATACCCCCCGCTCCAAGGGGAGTGCCGCAGATTGAGGTAACGTTCGATATTGATGCAAACGGTATCATCCACGTCTCGGCCAAAGATCTTGGCACCGGCAATGAACAGGCTATCACCATCAAGGGTGACAAGCGGTTATCCGAAGAAGAGATCAAACGGATGGTAAACGAGTCCAGAAAATTTGAATCCGAGGACAAGGCAAAGCGCGAAGAGATCGAAATCCGGAATATGGCGGATACCGCCGTCTTCAATGCCGAAAAGATGCTCAAGGAAAGTGGCGACAGGATGGAACCCGGTGATCGCGAGAAGATCCAGGGTTCTGTGGATGCCGTGAGGAAGGCGCTCGAGGGAGATGACACCGGAGACATAAAAAAACAGATGGAAGCACTTACCGAGGCAGTATATGCTGTCACCACCAAGCTCTACCAGAAGGTCCAGGCAGAACGGGGGGCACAATCCGGTCAGGAAGCAGGGAAGGGACCAGGGGCCGAAGATACCGTTGTTGATGCTGATTACACTATGAAAGACGAGTGAGCTGATGGCCACGGGAGATTACTACGAGATCCTGGGAATTCCTAAAAATGCCGAAGAGAAGGAGATAAAGAAGGTTTACCGGACCCTTGCCCGGAAATATCATCCCGATGTCTGCAAAGAACCTGGTGCAGAAGAGCGGTTCAAGCAGATCAACGAGGCCTACAGCATCCTCTCTGACCCGCAGAAGCGGGCACAGTACGATCATCTCGGTCACGAGAGCTATGCACATGCCTCAAAAGGCTCGTATGCCGGTGGGGGCGGGTTTGGAGGATTCTCTGCCGATTTCTCCGGATTCGGGGATATTTTTGACTTTTTCGGAGGAGGATTCGGGGGTCCCCGTCAGACCGGTCCCCGGGCTGGCGCCGATCTGCTGATGAAAATCCAGATCCCCCTTAAAGAAGCGGTTTTTGGAACAGACCGGGAGATCGAAGTCTCCCACTCAGAGTCCTGTACAGCATGTGCCGGAACAGGGAGTGAGACGAAGAAACGGGTATCCTGTTCCCGGTGCGGGGGCAGCGGGCAACTCCGCCTGATGAGCCAGACCATCTTCGGCCAGTTCGTCAGGATGAGTACCTGCCCGGACTGCCGGGGGATTGGAAGAGTTCCGGAAACCCGGTGCCGCGAATGCCAAGGATCCGGGACAATCCAGGCACAGAGAAAGGTCACCGTCCATATCCCTGCAGGTATAGATACCGGGATGAGACTCCGGATGGAGGGGTACGGGGAAGCAGGAGACTACGGGGCCCCGAAGGGGGATCTCTTCATTGAAGTGCATGTCAGGTCCCATGACCGGTTCTCCCGCCATGGTGATAATCTCGAAACGGTCATCGATATTTCTCCTGCCCAGGCAGTGGCCGGATCTGCCGTAGATGTAGAGACCATCGATGGCAAGCAGGTCGAGCTCACCATACCTGCCGGAATCCAGCATGATACCGCACTCAAAATTCCCGGTGAGGGTGTCAGGAGAAGGGGGAGGCCCGGGGATCTGCTGGTGCGGGTGAAAATCCGGGTTCCCAAGCAGCCATCACCCGAGATCCGGGATCTGTATAAAAAGATCCTTGAACTGGAAGGAAAGAAGGCCGGGGAGGCAAAGAAAGGATTCTTCGCAGGCTTCATGGGAAAAGGATAACTGATTCTGCCATCTTACTCCTATGGGAAGCAGACCCGATCCATTCTCGGCCTTCTGTGGCGTATCTTTATCCTTTCGGCTGGAGATTTTAGCTGTACGTGAAGCTGATTGCTGAACTCTCCGGAGAACATCCGGAGCTTCCTTTTGCTGAACTAGAACTCATAGGATCGATCCTTTCCCGCAGGCCACAGGTAGCGGTAATCGAATGCCATACCCCTGATGACACGGACCGGCTCGCCCTTACCCATGCCGTGCTCGAATATCTCGCTGAATGTGATGCCGATGCAGCATCCTTTACCCGGATGCTTCGTGATCTGGCCCTGACTGCAGAACGGCCCTTTGCGGCACGGGTTAAAAAGGTTGCAGGAACAGCACTGGATCTCCCTGTTCCCGAGCTTGAACGTCTTATGGGTTCATATATCGCAGGAACCGTCAGGCTTGATACACCTGAATCTGAATACCGGGCTGTCTGTTCAGACAACAGGTGCTACCTGGGGCGGGTCATCCGACGTATCGACCGCGGTTCCTTTGATCTCCGCAGGCCGGGCAGCAGGAATTTTTTTCATCCCGGGGTTATGATGCCCCGCATGGCACGTGCCCTGGTCAATATCTCCCTGGTCAGGAGGGGAGAGTATCTCTTCGATCCCTTCTGCGGTACGGGGGGTTTCGTCCTCGAGGCAGTCATGAGCGGTGCCCGGGGGGTAGGAAGCGATATCAATCCGTCCATGGTTTCCGGGAGCCGGAGGAATGTTGTGGACGGGGAATTTTTCCTGGCTGATGCGACAGCATTACCGTTCAGGAGTTCGAGCATCCATGCCGTGGCAACGGATCTGCCCTATGGCCAGTCGGTTTCTATCGTTGCCGCAAGTCCTGATGATCTCGTCAGGGATACCCTTGAAGAGATCCGTCGGGTCCTCATCCCGGGCAGGAGGGCAGTGCTCGTGACCCACCGGGACATCTCATCCTGTGCCGGTGAAGTGATGGAGTTCCTCGCTTCCTATTCCCAGCGCGTCCACCGGAGTCTCACCAGGAGGGTGCTAATCCTTGAAAAATGACCGGAATATCTTATGGAACCAGAAAAAGGATAAACCGGAAACAGCCACATCCTTTATCCAGAAGAGGTACCCCTGGAGTTCGTACTGAATGGAAGAAAAAACCCTCCATGTCTGCAGCCTGTCCGATGCCGGGATCAGGTCTGGAAACGAGGATGCTTGCAGCGTGAGTCGGATTTCACATCCGTCCGGAACGATCATGCTCCTTTCAGTTGCTGACGGGCTGGGAGGACATCCGGCGGGAGAGGTAGCAAGCAGACTTGCCGTCAGGACCCTTGAGCAGATTGTCAGGGAACAGCTTACGCTCATTGCGGAACCGGATCCTGAAATCATGAAAGGGATCATGGCGGTTGCGTTCCGGGAGACAAACAGGAGGGTGATGATGGCTGCTGAAGGGGAACCGGATTGGCAGGGTATGGGAACCACCCTCGTGGCTGCCCTGATCAGTACTACCGATAACTGCATCATCGGGAATATTGGTGACAGCAGGGCGTACCGTATTACCCGCCGGATGGAGCGGTTAACCCGGGATCATTCACAGGTGCAGGAGCTCATTGATAAAGGGATTCTGTCTGAGAGGGAGGCGGAACACCATCCTTTAAAAAATATTGTCACCCGCATTATCGGACGGGATGAAGATCAGGCAGATATCACTTCCTGGAATCTTGACAATTCACGGCTGCTGCTCTGCTCTGATGGTCTGCTTGACGGGATCGCTGAAGAAGATATTCTTGCGATTGTAACAGGATGTGCGTTCCCTGCTGTGTGTCAGACCCTGGTAGAGCAGGCACGCCAGAGGAGCAGGGATAATATTACGGTAGTTGTTGCTGCCCGGGCTCCTCACGGGATTCCGTGAGAAAAAGAGATCATTTTTTTGATCCCGGAGCTGCTGTCACCACACGGACTCCCTGGACCATCTCCGTGAGCAGCTCAGCCGGGAATCCCATCACCATTTCGCCATCTTCAATTCCGGAAAATTTCTGTGATCCATCGCACTGTCAAAGCCGGCGGAGTTTTTTATCCACTTTTTCAAAAAAATTACGTCCGATATCAACAAAGAGAGCGGGATTGGGGGATTTTTTAACCCCGATACTGGCTTTTGTACCAAGGTCGACACTCTTCTGTCCGTCAACAACAAGGGTCGCTGGTTTTGCGCTCTCGAGCCGGATTTCAAGGCTCCGTTCACTGTCGATGAAGATGGGACGGGCCGAGAGCATATAGGGGGCCAGGGGGACCAGAAGTACTCCCTCCATCCGCTGATCGACGATAGGCCCCCCGGCACTCATTGCATATGCGGTTGAGCCGGTGGGTGTGCTGACCAGGACCCCGTCAGCCCTGAACTGTTCGGAAAGAATTCCATCGATGATGACCCCGAAACGGAGCATTTTGGCCGGCCTGCTGGTGACGATAAGGACCTCGTTCAGGGCGTCTCCTGCATGCCAATCCCCGATCGAAAACGAGAGCCGCATCCGCCGCTCCAAGGAAAACCCGTCGGAAATGGCGAGCAGGACGTCTGTTGCTTCGCCGGGTTCCAGATCAGCAAGGAAACCTACTTCCCCCCAGTTGATCCCGATGATCGGGAGCTGGCGTTCCATTTTCTGCACGGTCAGGAGGATCGTGCCGTCTCCCCCGATGATAACCACAAGATCCGGGTCTGTTCTGTTGAGTGGAAAACCAGGTAGACCAAGAGCTCCTGCGGTCTCCTCCTCAAAGACAACGCTGTTACCTTTCTCCTGCAGGGCAGCCCCCAGTGACCGGGTATAATCCAGCGCCTTCTGGTCATCAATCCGTGATACCATCATGAATTTCATGGGGCTCACCGCAGGTACTCGATGACTTTCCGGTGCATCACACCATTCGTAGCCACCAGACATTTCCCAATGATAACCTCATCGGGGAATACCAGGGGATTTCCTTCGAGGTCACTGACCATCCCGCCAGCTTCGGTGCAGACCAGCATACCTGCTGCAGCATCGGTCACCCTGAGTGTTCCCCTGAGGTCAATAAACCCGTCGATCCTCCCGCATCCGGTATAGCAGAGTTCCAGTGCTGACGCACCAAGAAGCCGCCAGCGGCGTATCTTCTGTCCGAGGTGGAGAACTTTTCCCGGATCAAATTTCCGGCCATAGACAGAGAAGGCACTCTCATCCAGTGCTGCTGTTTCCGAGACGGTGATTGGAGTACCATCGAGTTCCGCACCCTTTCCTTTCCGGGCGGTAAATGTCTCTCCGGTTGCCAGGTTTTGGACGAACGCCTCCTGTACTGCCCCTTTCTCGGCATACGCGAGAGAAACAGCAAAGAACGGAATACCTGTCACGGCATTATAGGTGCCATCAATCGGGTCAAGAAAGATCGTGCCGGAATCCCCGCCGATGTCTACCCGCCCTGCCTCTTCGCTGATGAGTGTCCTGCACAGGGGTTTCTCCTGCAGGTAGGCAAGAATGCACTCTTCTGCCACGAGATCGATCCGCTGGCTTGGGGTACCGTCAGCCCCCATCCTGATTATCCTTCCGGCAGCGGGGATTCCTATAAGGGGGGACACGGTACGTTTCACCTCATGAGCCATTTCCCTACAACAGGTGAGGAAGTCCATGGAGTGTGTTCCCGTGAAATATAGGGTGTGTTTATGTAATAATATAAAGATAAATTAGGTACCCGTTTGGATCAGAGCGTGAATACATGAAGGAGCAGACAGAAGTCGGTAAACTCAAGGAAGGCCGCTGGGTGGTTGTCGATGATGAGCCCTGTAAGATTCTCGGTATCTCGATCTCAAAGCCCGGAAAGCACGGTGCTGCAAAAGCCCGTATTGACGCGGTTGGTCTCTTCGACGGGGTGAAGCGCTCCATTGTACAACCGGTCTCAGCGAAGATCTATGTGCCGCTCGTTGAACGGAAGAGCGGCCAGGTCATCACCATCAGCGGATCGACAGCAACCCTCATGGATATGAAAGAGTACGGCAATTTTGAGGTCGCCATTCCCCCTGAAAAGGCAGCGATGTTTGAAATTGGAAAGGAGCTGCCCTATATCGAGGCGCTTGGGAAAAGAAAGCTCGATATCGATTAACCATCCTGCACAATTTTTCCTGCATTGTATATTCGTCTCTTCTCTTCTCACCCCTGTTCTCCAACTATCGTGAGTACATGGCTGTCGTATTGCCGAACTGGAGGACATGACCGTGCATGGCGCCGATAAGTTCCCCTTTCGTTGCCCCTTCCTGGAGAGCGAGAACAGTATCAAGGCCGTATACCTTGAATGAATAGCGATGGGTTGAACCCTGGGGAGGGCATGGCCCGTCATACCCGATCCTCCCAAAGTCATTTCTTCCCTGCACTGCAGGGAGAGGAGCGGCTACTCTCCCGGTTTTTGGTATGCCGGGAGGGATCCTGTCGACAGGGGGCAGGTTCCAGATGAGCCACGGGCAGAATGAACAACATGAAGGCTGGAACGGGTTGATTGCCATGATCGCAACCGATGTCGCAGACAGTCCCGAGATCGATATACCCGGGGAGGCATTCCCGCCGTCACAGGTATACAATGGAGGGAAAACGAGAAAATCAAGCGACACCACAAGCTTTTGCATGGACAGATGTCTCAATGAAGCGTATTTAGTGGTTGCTCACATGCCCGGAGGGAAAGGAAAAAGACCATATCGGTTCGCATGAAAAGCTGATGCAGAATGGAATATCCGGAATGCCAGATCCTCTCCTGTTACACGGATGGCGCATCGAGAGGAAATCCGGGCCTGTCGGCTTGCGCCTATATCCTGGTAACCCAGACCGGGGAAGTGATTGAAGAGCAGGGCATTTTTCTTGGGACAGGAACGAACAACGAGGCCGAGTACAGGGGACTTATCGCCGGACTTTCTGCTGCTGGACGGTACAGGTGCAGGCACCTTGTTCTTCTCTCTGACAGTGAGCTGATGATCCGGCAGATGCAGGGACGGTACCGGGTCACATCACCCCGTCTCCGGCCGCTCCATGGGCAGGCGCGGGCATTGCTCTCTCTTTTCACTGACGTGACATTTCGTGCAGTCCCACGGGAAGATCCCTTTATCGTCAGAGCAGATCAGCTCTGCAACCGGACACTCGATGCATAAAGTGCGGAAATATGGACCGGTATAACCGATCGAGGACGGCAAATCAGCCTTGCCCTTATGTATATATCTTTATTTTTATTTTCCCTATATGGTATGACAGGTAAATACCGAGGCATTTTTTATGACTGACAAAGGTAAACCAACACCCGAAGAATGCGACCAGCAGTGCGAAGGCTGTCCGAGTTCCGCCACCTGTGATACAGCAAAAAGCAAACCGGCAGGACTCCCCAGGAAAGCGGATATCGATGTAAAGCATGTTATTCTCGTGCTCTCCGGCAAGGGGGGCGTGGGTAAGTCAACCGTCTCCGTGAACCTTGCCTTTGCTCTCTCTGCGCACGGTTACAGGACCGGCCTGATGGATCTCGATATCCATGGCCCGAATATCCCGAAGATGCTAGGTATCGAGAATCAGCGTCTGACCACGCTGGGCTCTATGATAGAGCCGATACGGATTACCGGGAACCTGGCGGTCGTATCCATGGGCTTCCTCCTTCCCGATATCAGTACTCCGGTAATCTGGCGGGGACCGATGAAGATGTCGGCCATCTCCCAGTTCCTCTCCGAAGTCGACTGGGGCCCGCTTGACTTCCTTGTTGTTGACCTTCCCCCCGGAACCGGTGATGAAGCCCTCTCCATCATCCAGCTTGCCCCCCATGTCAGGGGAGCGGTTATTGTGACCACCCCCCAGGATGTAGCCACTATGGATGCCTTAAAAGCTGCAAAATTTGTGGAAAAGCTGGACATTCCTGTCATTGGCATCGTTGAAAATATGAGCGGCCTTGTCTGTCCCCACTGCAGGGAAGAGATAGATATTTTCGGACGGGGTGGCGGAAAGAAGATTGCCGAGCAGCTGGGAGTTCCCTACCTCGGATCGATTCCTCTTGATCCCGATATGCGAAAGGCGGGTGATGAAGGGCGCCCGTTTGTCATCAGGAGCAAGGACAGCCCGACCTGGAAGAGTGTCAATCACGTCATGGAAGAGCTCGTCAAGGCGGTTGAGCAGTAGATGAATTACCGGGAAGTGCTTGAAAGCGGCGATAAACCACTCGATATCTATGACGACATCGTGGTTGTTCTCTCTGATATCCGGCTCTTTCCGGCCGCTGTTGAGAAGGTCTACCGGAAGGCAATGACTTATCCGGAAGAGGACCTCGATCGTATCCGGTTTGCCCTCCTGCGGGTCCAGATCCATGCTGACATCCACCGGAACGAGGATATCGAACAGGCGCAGAAAGTAAAATACGTCGCCCAGGTGCTCGAAAAGATAATCTTTGGATCACTGCTGATGGAGCACGAAGAGCTCAATCATTCCTGAACCAACAGGATCTTTCCTCCCCCGCTTTTCCCCGCTGTCACCTCCTGCACCGCCAGGTATACCTGTACTGTCATGAACTCGGCCTCCTCTTCACTGCAGATACCATCATCAACCTTGCTCATCTCTCACCTGACCGGGCAGCATTCAATTCCCTGGCAGTTATCCTTGTCACATCGGTCAATGTTGACCGTGAGCTGGCCAAAACTGAACGGGACAGGTTGCTTGATGTGGTTCGGGCAGGAACCGGATCTTTTTTCCAGGGCAGAACCGGCTGTCTGCCCTGCTGTGGTCATGGGCCGGTGTCAGTTCTGTCCGAAGAAACCCTCGTTCCGTACGGATCTCTTGACCCCTATACCCCTGCAGGTTAAGATCCTCCTGTTTCCGGTAAGAGGAGTTCCAGTGCCGCGATGACCAGGGCCTGCGCTGCATTCCCGATAATTTCCGGATCCGGAGCGAACCTGCTGCTGTGCAGGAATCCGCAGGAACCGTTCCCGCACCCGACCCTGAAGTAACAGATCGGGACAGGGGGTTCAACAGCACCGAAGATACCAAAATCCTCACTTCCTGTTGATGGTTCAATCCGCCGGATCCGTTCAGGGCCGTACACCCTGAGGAAGGTCGCAGCCACCCGGCTGGTGATCACCGGATCATTTCTCACGGGAGGGACCGATTCGGGGAGGAGGGTAATTTCCGGGATCTGGTCGGGCGGCAGACCTGCACTCTGTGCGATCCCGTCCGCGACCCGTTTGATAGCATGCAGCAGCTGGTCGCGGACCGGCTGGAGGAAGTACCGGATATTGACCTGGAGTTCGACCTCATCGGGGATGGCATTGTGCTTGAGACCACCATGGACCGATGCAACGGTCAGGATGGCCATCTCGTCCGGGGGAATCTCCCTGCTGATGATAGTCTGGCAGGCGAGGATGATCTGGGCAGCTATTACCACCGGATCCCTCGTTTTCTCGGGATGAGCTGCATGCCCGCCGATACCCCGGACAACGATATCAAGCGACTCGCTGCCGGCCGAGATAAGACCTTCCCGGTAACCGATGCTCCCGGACGGGAGTTCCGGGGCGACATGGAAGGAAAGTGCCGCATCAGGCCGCGGAAACCGGGAGTAGAGTCCGTCCCCTATCATCCTGGCTGCCCCGGAAACCATCTCTTCTGAAGGTTGCCCGATCAGGACCAGGGTCCCGTTCCACCTGTCTTTGAGAGATCCCAGCACCCGGGCAGCTCCAACGAGGGCAGTCATGTGAAGGTCATGGCCACAGGCATGCATGACAGCAACGGTCCTTCCCTGGGGATCATCCATGGTAATGGTGCTTGCATAGGGGAGACCGGTCTCCTCCCGGACCGGGAGTGCATCCATGTCTGCCCGGAGCATAATAACCGGTCCCTGTCCGTTCTGCATGAGCCCGACCACCCCAAAGCCACCAATGCCCCTGCTAACCGTACACCCGGCAGCCTCCAGAGCGGAAGCAAGGCGCCGGGATGTCCATTCCTCCTGTCCGGAAAGCTCGGGGTTGGCGTGAAACTCACGATACAGGTCTTCAAGTGATGAGCGCTCAGCCCCCAGCAGACGGTCTATTGCAGACAGGGACGTGTCTTCGGGATGGAGAGCCATATCAGATCACTTCTCCGTTCCTGTAACCGGACCAGTCCGGATCGGTTTTTTCCTGGACCTGAGCCATATCCCTGTACCTGGCAATGGAAAGATCAAGGTACCGGGCTTTCCGGTCGATCCCGATGAATTTCCGGCCAGTTGCAAAGGCTGCAAGCCCGGTGGTCGAGCTGCCGGTAAATGGATCCAGGACAAGGTCCTGCTCATGCGAACAGGCAAGGATGATCCGTCTGAGCAGAGCGCACGGTTTCTGGGTCGGATGACTGCCGAACCGTTTCTCGGCTTGTCGTGGTGAGGGGATACTCCACACGGTTCTCATCTGGCGGTCTGGTTTCTTGAGCTCGTCTTCGGGCCATGTTCCATTCTTGAGGGCTCTGTAGTTGAACGTATGGCGGGAATCCTTATTCTTCCGCGCCCAGATGAGGGTCTCGTGGCTGGCGGTAAAGTAGCGGACCGAGAGGTTCGGTGGGGCATTCGGCTTGAACCAGCAGACATCATTCAGGAGATGGAAACCCAGTTTCTGAAGGGCAAATCCGCAGGAATAAATCGAGTGGTAGGTTCCACTGATCCAGATAGAGCCACTCTCCCGGAGAATCCTCCTGCACTCTCCAATCCAGTCCAGATGGAACCGGAAATCATTGTCAATCCCGGAGCTGATATCCCATTCCCCTTTATGAACCGGTGCCCTCCGCCCGGACTGGCAGGTGAACCCGCCATTTGAAAGGGTATAGGGAGGGTCTGCAAAGATGAGATCAACCGAATCGTCTGGGAAGTCTTTGAGTAGCACGATACAGTCCCCGTTATACAGGGTGAAATCGCCATCCTTGAAGTAAGGCTCACATGATGCCATGGACAGTACCCGGAACCGGGTAGAACGGTCGTGATCCAACCCGTGTGTCTATTCCAGAGTTATTGTATCCCCGGGCTCACATAAATTATTATCAGCACTGCACCAGTACCTGCGAAATCGTCTTGTAGTTTGCAGGAACACCCTGATTGGAAATGTTCCCAGTGCAGAGAGTGCAGGACATGATGCGTCTGATGTCGTCAAAGATCAGAGCGACTGCCACGAATCTGTCGGACGGGGAGATCACAGCATTCCTCCAGGAAATTCTCGATGCAGACCGGATTTACGTGATGGGGGCGGGGAGGTCGGGGCTGGTGGCCAAGGCCTTTGCCATGAGGCTGATGCACCTTGGCTTCACCGCATACGTGGTCGGGGAGACCATTACGCCGGCCATGCGCCCGAAAAACCTGCTCATTATCTTCTCGGGCTCGGGTCAGACAAAAACGATTGTCGATATCGCTGAGACCGCCCGGGAAGTCGGAGGAAGAATCGCCCTGATCACCTCAAACCGTGAATCACGGATTACTAAAATTGCTGATGCGATTGTCATCATAGAGAACCGGCGGGATAAAGTAGGAGACGAGACAGCAGAGTTCGAAGTGCGCCAGATGACCGGGGAACACGGTTCCTTTGCACCCCTTGGAACCCTTTTTGAGACCGCAGCGATGGTCTTTGCGGATGCCTGCATTTCCATGCTCATGGAAATATCCAGGATTGATGAGAAGGAACTGAAGAACCGGCACGCGAATATCGAGTAAGAGGAGATCAGAGTGAAGGAATATACCTGTGCATCACGGTGTCTCGGGATCGAAATCTCAGGCATCAGGAAGCTGTTTGAATCAGCTGGTCCCGGTTCGATCAACATGGGACTGGGTCAGCCTGATTATGATACCCCGGATCATATCAAGGAAGGCGCGATCAGGGCAATTGATGAAGGAAAAACCGGTTATACATCGAATATGGGAATTCCTGAACTGCGGGAGGCACTTTCGGTCAAGTTCAGGACTGAGAACGGGCTTGATTACCAGCCCGACCAGATCATTGTCACCGCCGGTGCAAGTGAAGGGCTGCATATCATCATGCATGCGCTCATCGAACCGGGGGACCGGGTTCTGTTTGCGGACCCCGGCTTTGTCTCCTACGGGTCACTGGCTCTCCTGGCAGGAGGAAAACCGGAAGGTGTTCCGCTGAACTCCCGTCTGTGTATTGATATCGAAAAGGCGAAGGTGATGATGGACGGGGCGCGGATGTTTGTGCTGAACTCCCCTGGAAATCCGACCGGTGCCGTCGAATCGAAGGATACAATAAGAGCCCTGGTCGAGTATGCAAATGACGCCGGTGTTACCGTTGTCAGCGATGAAGTCTATGAGCACTTTATCTACGAGGGAACTCACTGGAGTGCCGCCAGGTTTGGCGAGGATGTCATGACCGTAAATGCAGCAAGCAAGACCTATGCCATGACCGGGTGGAGACTCGGATACCTCGCAGGACCGAAAGCCTACACCGAGCAATGCCTGAAAGTTCACCAGTACTGCCAGGCCTGTGCAGCTTCGATATCCCAGTATGCAGCCCTGACCGCCTTGACCGGGCCGCAGGACTGTGTCCGGGTCATGCGGGATGAATACCGGTGGCGGAGAGATTACCTGTATGCGGCACTGAAAAAGATGGGCTTTAGGTTTCCGCTGCCGGCTGGGGCTTTCTACATGTTTGCCCCGCTGGGAAAGGAGCTTGTGGCAAGGGTACTCCGGAAAGGTGTAGTCATCGTCCCGGGCGAGGCATTCGGCTGTAATGCGCCGGATTATGCCAGGATGAATTATGCCGTATCACGGAATGACCTGAAGACAGCCGTGGAACGGATACATTCCGCACAAGGTGAATGACATGGTACAGGAGTTGCTAAAAAAACTTTCAAATGCCCATGGTCTGTCCGGAAGTGAGGACAGTATCAGGGGGATTATCAGAAGAGAGCTGAAAAAACATGTGGATGAGATCACCGAGGATGCCATGGGCAATCTCATCGCGGTCAGGAAGGGAAACGATTTTTCCATCATGCTCGCAGCCCATACCGATGAGATCGGGCTCATGGTAAAATCTATTGATGAGAAAGGATTTCTCAGGTTCGTTACCCTCGGTGGCTGGTATCCCCCCACGCTCTATAACCAGCGGGTGATTCTGCACGGTACAAAGGGCATCGTAACGGGTGTTCTCGGAGGAAAGCCACCTCACAAGATGGACGAAGATGAACGGAAGAAAGGGGTAAAAATCGATGATATGTTCATCGATATCGGGGCAACCAGCAGAGAGGGGGCCGAAGAGATCGGGGTTGAGATCGGCACCCCCGGGACCATGGACAGGGAGATGACCACGCTTGCAAACGGGCGGCTGACCGGCAAAGCTTTCGATAACCGGGTCGGGGTGGCTCTTCTCATAAAAACCCTCCAGCAGGTCAAATCCCCGTTTACCCTGTATGGGGTTTTCACGGTCCAGGAAGAGGTCGGGCTCAAGGGAGCACGGACCAGTGCATATTCCCTCAATCCGGATTGTGCGGTAGCTACTGATGTGACCTTTCCGGGAGATCACCCGGGCATCGACCAGAAGGATGTACCGGTTGAGATAGGGAAAGGCCCTATTATCACCATTGTTGATGCTTCAGGAAGGGGCCTCATTGCCAGCAGGGCAATGGTCACCTGGCTGAAAGAGGCTGCGAAAAGGCATGACATCCCCTACCAGGTTGAGGTGGGAGCCGGAGGAACTACAGATGCGACGGCAATCCACTTGGAGCGGGGGGGGATCCCCAGCACCACCCTCAGTATTCCTACCCGCTATATCCATTCTCCCGTTGAAGTGGTGGATCCGAAGGATATCGAAGCTGGGATCAGGCTCCTGGTCGAGGCGCTCAGGACAAAGCCAAAGCTGTAACGCGAAAATCCCAGCCATCGATTTTTTACACGATGGTTCAGATTAATCATGAAAGCTTATCGAAAGAGGGCCTTCTGACTCCCATCCCTTTTCATATTACTGGTTTTTATGGAAAACGTGACAGTTCATTTCTCACCCATGATTCCAGGAAATCGGCCGGAACGTATGTTAAGCTGATACTCACTGCTTCAAAATTCCTTATTTTGTTAAAAAAGATAAACCGTAACTGTATGCAGGATACCAGGCGAAAATTCGCTATTTTTGAATAATCGGGATCTGAAGTTTTTTTGGGGATTCCCTACAAAATTCTTGTTTGTATGGTAATCAAGCCTTTAATAATGGTATTTATTTTGTATATAGAGTTAAGCTATTATTTAGTATTCTCCAAAAGTTGTATAGACTTGATGAAATACCTATCAGTGACCCATCAGGTCATGAAGTGAAGGATGTTCCCGGCAACATTTCTCCAATTGAAATTTTATCACTCTAAGGAGTTTTATATGTGAAAATAAACCCATATTTTATTCTTTTTTTTGGGAAAAGTTTATATATATTACCGGAGAGGATATGATGAATACATTTATATCATGAATTTGAGGTTCAATATGTGTCTCATTTCATGATTGGAGGATGTATAAACACCATAACTGAGGTGTTCATATGAACATGAAAGGGGTACTGCATATATCATTCCTGATGCTGGCAGCCACCCTGCTGGTGCTCCCGGTCTCCGGGGCATTCGCAGTGACCGGCATCAACCCTGACCAGGGATTCAATACCGATTTGGTATGGATAAATAACCTGTCAGGAACGGATCTTCCCCAGGACGCCGGTGTGATACTCATGCGAACCGGCCAGTCCAACATCACGGGACAGTTCGTATATTGGGAAAGTCCGACCAGAATCACCTGCCTGCTTGACCTTGGCGGGAAAGCCGCGGGTGATTGGGATGTAGTTGTTCTGAATACCAGTGACGGGTCGGAAGGACTCCTTCCGGACGGATTCACGATAAAGAATCCGGCCCCGACCATCACAGGAATAAACCCTGAAACGGGAGTCATTAACAGGATTATCGATATCAGCAGCATTTCAGGTACCAATTTCCTGCCTGGTGTCAGTGTCCGGTTGACAAGGTCGGGACAGACACCGGTAATTGGAACTGATGTTGCTTTTATCAATGCCACTCACCTCCAGTGCAGGTTCAACCTGACAGGGGTTTTGCCAGGGGTATGGGATGTTTCCATCACCAACCCCGATGTGCAGAGTGCGGAATTGCCCGGTGCATTTACCGTGACCTATCCGGCCCCGGTACTGACAGGGATTACCCCGGCCTCCGGGAAAAACAACGAAGTTATCGGGATTACGGATCTCTCCGGCAGTAATTTCAGGGACGGTGCAACCGTTTCCCTGAATAAATCAGGGGAAGCAGACATTCCGACCATCAACGGTCCTATCATCACTCCCGGTAAGATCCTCTGTTTCTTTGATCTGAATGGTGCATCGGTAGGTGCCTGGAATGTCGTAGTAGCTAATTCTGATGGACAGTATGACAGCCTCCCTGGAGGTTTTTCCATTTATTACCCCCAGGCCCCGACAATCACCGGAATCACCCCGGCAACAGCGGACAATGGTGGTCCGGTGTCCATATCGAATCTCGAAGGCACTGGTTTTCAACCGGGAGCAGAAGTAAAACTGTCCAAAAACGGGGAATCTGACATACCGGGAACTCTGGTGACGGTAAACAGCTCATCAAAAATAACATGTAGTTTTGATATAACTGATGCTGAAACCGGCGATTGGGATGTCACTGTAATAAACAATGACGGCCAGGCATTTTCATCTGTAGGAGTATTCAAAGTCAGTTATCCTGAACCAACCCTATTGGCAATCAATCCTCCTTGGGGATTTAATTCCGGTCCGGTTGTTATTCCTGACCTTTCAGGGACAGGATTCCTGAACGGGGCTTCAGTCTCCCTTTTCCGTGCCGGCAAAACGGATATTGTCGCATATCCGGTGACGGTGGAGACCCCGGCGCGGATCAACTGCACCATAGATTTGACCGAAGTCGAGCCAGGGATCTGGAGCGTGCGGGTCACCAACCCTGATGACCAGTCAGCGACCCTTCCTGATGCATTTACCGTGAAGTACCCGCCCCCTTCGGTCTCAGCTATCTCCCCCTCATCCGGGATATCCGGGGAAATCTTTTCGGCCAATGTTACCGGGGGCAATTTCCTCCCCGGGTGCCATGTCAACCTCACCCACTCTGGTAAAGCCAATATCACCGGTATGGTTACCGTGGTGACTCCGACAAAAATTACCTGTGGTGTCGATCTTACCGGTGCGATAACCGGTCTCTGGAGCCTGACCGTTACCAACCCCGATGGACAGGGAGATACCCTTGCTGGTGCATTCATAATTTATAACCCTGCACCAACCGTGGCCAGCATCACTCCGAATACCGGTAAAAATGATGGAATGACCGATGTGCTGACGATCAGGGGGACCGGGTTCCTGAACGGCACAGCGGTAAAATTGATAAAAAGCGGACAGCCAGACATTATTGCCAAGGGGACCCCGGTCGTTGAGAACGAAACCACCATTACCTGTTATTTTGATCTTTCAAGTGCAGCGGTCGGTTCTTGGGATGTCATGGTAACCAATACGGATATGCAGGCAGGAACATTACCGGGCGGCTTTACCATCTCGTACCCTTCCGCCCCCCAGATAACCACTATCACCCCCAATAGCGGTTTCAATGACGGATCGGTTTCCATCGCTGACCTTGCCGGAACCGGATTTGAAGAGGGGGCAGTCGTTGTCCTGAAGAAATCCGGAGAAACCAATATCCCTGGAACAAATGTGGCAGTCACCGCACCGGACAGGATAACCTGTGACTTTAACCTGACCGGTGTGAAGACGGGGGCATGGGATGTCCGGGTGACCAATGATGACGGCCAGTACGGCACCCTTGCCGGTGGCTTTACTGTCTGGTTCCCGCCGCCAACGGTGAATAATATCACTCCCTCCAAGGGCCTGAATAATGGTTCTGTCCTCATAACGTATCTTTCAGGCACCGGATTCCATCCGGGTGCATCGGTTAAGATCTCAAAACTCGGCCAGCCGGACATCGGGGCAACGGCGGTCAGTGTGGTAAACCCCCTCAAAATAACCTGTATCCTGAACCTTACAGGGGCTGCGGCTGGATCCTGGAATATCGTGGTGACCAATCCTGACAACCAGTATGATATCCTGCCCAATGCCTTCACTGTTGAGTACCCTGCTCCCACAGTCAAGACGATAACACCAAACAAGGGAGTAAACAACGGTACGGTCTTCATATCTGCAATCAACGGTACGACCTTCCTCCCCGGTGCAACGGTTCAGCTGACCAGGTCCGGCCAGGCACCCATCACCGCCACCGGTGTCAACATTGAGAGCATGACGAGGGTCAACTGCACGTTTGATCTGACCGGAAAGGTTCTCGGGCACTGGAATGTCGTCGTCCGGAATACCGATGGAAAGTCCGGGACCCTGGCATCGGGATTTGAAATTACCCCACCCCCTCCGGTTCCTGATTTTTCAGCAGAGCCCACGTACGGAACCGCCCCCCTGACGGTACACTTCAAGGATCTCTCCACGAACGGTCCAACGGTTTGGGCATGGAACTTCGGTGACGGCACTACGTCCGTAGGACAGGATGACCAGAAGAATCCCGTTCACACCTATCAGGAACCTGGTATCTACAACGTCCTCCTCCAGGTCTCAAATAAAGGCGGGACAAGCCAGATCATGAAGCAGTCGTACATCAGGGTCGTCAGTACACCTATCGCCAATTTCACCGCTGAACCAGTGAGCGGCCCTGCACCTCTGCTGGTACGGTTCACTGATACCTCGAGCGGGAATATCGGAAAGTGGCTCTGGACATTCGGCGATGGTGGGTATTCCATGCAGCAGAATCCCTACAACCTCTATAAGAAGGCAGGGACATACACGGTGAAACTTACCGTCTATAACGAAGCAGGTTCGGATACGGTTACCAAAACGGACATAATAACCGTAACCTCGATCCCGGTCGCCGGGTTCGCGGCAAACCGGACGGTCGGAACCAGTCCCCTTACCGTACAGTTCACCGATCTCTCTGAAGGTGCACCGACTTCATGGTTCTGGAGATTTGGTGATGGCTGGAACTCATCAGAACAGAACCCTGTACACGTGTTTAGCAGTCCCGGAGCCTATAGCGTGCAGCTCGATGTGGCTAATACGGCCGGCAACAGCACAGAGACCAAAGCAGGCTACATCACGGTGGGAGAGACCATGATGGCAGACTTTGACTACCAGCCCAGCAACCCGGATAACACTGCCCCCCTTACGGTCGCCTTCACCGATCGGTCGCTCGGAAATCCTGTCATGTGGACCTGGAGGTTCGGAGACGGGTACGTGGTGAACCAGCAACACCCCATCCACAATTTCCCGGCCCCCGGTATCTATAATGTCACCCTTTCGGTAACCGGCTTTTCGGGAAGTGACTCAATGACAAAGACCCTGGTTGTGAAATCACCGCTGAGGGCCGAGTTCTATGCAGAGCCGATGACCGGCTCGGCCCCCCTTACGGTGGTTCTGACCGACACTTCGGTCGGGCAGCCGGTCGAGAGAGAGTGGTGGATATTCAAGGGAACAGACGTCACCCTCTTAAGGCCTGGTGAACAGAAGCAGGTCTATACCTTTAATGAACCAGGCCTCTACACGGTCAAGCTCGAGGTGCAGGACGCATTCGGTTCGGCCAGTGACCTGGAAAAAGTGGACTATATCACTGTCCTCCCCTTCCCGCCGTGATGGCGGAGAGATCCCCCACTTTTTTATAATATCATCGAAGAAGACGAAGCCTGCCGTTCCTTGAGGCTCCGCAACCGGTCACGAATGCGGATAGCCTCTTCAAATTCGAGGTTCTCTGCGGCAACTTTCATCTGTGCTTCGAGTTCAACCACGAGGTTCGGGATATCCTGTTTTGGAATATGCCGGATATCCCTTACATCCACATCCTTATCGGGTATTGGCTTGGTGATGGTCACCGGGCTGATACCATGAACCCGGTTGTACTCCATCTGGAGGGCCCTCCTCCGTTCTGTCTCGGTTACTGCCTCACGTATCGAACCGGTGACTGAATCAGCATACAGGACCACGGTCGAGTTGATGTTTCGTGCCGCCCGTCCGATGATCTGGATGAGGCTCCGTGCATCCCTTAGGAAACCTTCCTTATCCGCGTCAAGGATCCCGATAAATCCGACTTCCGGGATATCAAGCCCTTCCCGGAGGAGGTTGATTCCCACCAGGACATCGAATTTCCCGAGACGGAGCTGGCGTATGATCTCTGTCCGTTCAAGGGTATCGATCTCGGAATGGAGGTACCGGGTCCGGATCCCTTTCCCGGCCAAGTACTCGGTAAGTTCTTCGGCAAGTCGCTTGGTGAGCGTTGTCAGGAGAACACGGTCATTACGGCTGGTGGCAACCCTGATCTCCCGCATCACGTCCTCTGTCTGGCCCGCAGTCGGCCGTATCCCGACTACCGGGTCAATAAGGCCGGTCGGCCTGATGATCTGCTCAACAACCCGGGACGAATGGGCGAGTTCATAGGGCCCGGGAGTTGCGGATACAAATATTACCCGGCGCATGTACTGCTCGAATTCGCGGAACATCAGGGGCCGGTTGTCAAATGCGCTCGACAACCGGAACCCGTAATCGACAAGAGCCTGCTTCCGCGACCGGTCACCGCGGTACATCCCGTGGAGCTGGGGGATGGTCTGGTGGCTCTCGTCAATGAACATGAGGAAGTCATCAGGGAAGTAATCGAGGAGGCAGAATGGTTTTTCACCCGGTTTGCGGAAATCGAAGTGGCGTGAATAATTCTCGATCCCCTTGCAGGTACCTGTCTCCTCGATCATTTCGAGGTCATAGAGTGTCCGCTGCTCCAGCCGGTGCGACTCGAGCATCCCGAGTCCGGGCAGACGTTCCTGCAGTTCCTCCCGGATGGTCCCCAGTGCCAGTCGCTGGAGTTCCTGGGGAATGATGTAGTGCCGGGCAGGAAACACAAAGAAATAGGCCATCTTTTCAACCAGTGAGCCGGAAATGCGGTTGATCTCCGATATCCGCTCGATCTCGTCTCCGAAGAGTTCGACCCGGATGATGTTATTGAAGTAGCCGGGGATGAGGTCGACGGTGTCCCCTTTCACCCTGAATCTCCCGGGTAGTAACTCAAGGTCATTCCGTTCGTACAGACTTGAAATCAGGAGGGCGATAAGCTCCTTGCGCGGGAGCCGGTCGCCGACCTTGAGCTCAAACCCCATGTTCCGGTAGTGTTCAGGCCTGCCAAGTCCGTAGATGCAGGAAACCGATGCCACCACGATGGTATCGCGCCGGGAGAGCACCGATGCGGTTGCCGAAAGGCGGAGCTGTTCGATCTTCGGGTTGATCTGGGCGTCCTTCTCGATATACTGGTCTTTCGTCGGGATATAGGACTCCGGCTGGTAGTAGTCATAGTACGAGACAAAATATTCAACCTGGTTCTCGGGGAAAAAATCCTTAAACTCGTTCCAGAGCTGGGCTGCAAGGGTCTTGTTGTGGGCAATGACCAGCGTCGGTCTCTGGACCCGGGCGATGACATTTGCCATGGTAAAGGTCTTTCCGGATCCTGTTACGCCGAGGAGGGTCTGGAACCGCAGGTCACTGGCCAGGCCTTCGGCCAGTTTATCGATAGCTTCAGGCTGGGACCCCCTTGGCGTGAACGGTGCACGGAGCGAAAAAGCGGTCATGTGGATACCTCCTTTTTGCGCAGCAAGCGGTGGTAGGTGATGGCAAAACGATGGGCTTCATCCCGTATCTCCCGGAGGTAGAGTGATCCTTTCTGCCGGGGGGACGTGGAAAGGGGGTATGCCCTGCCGGGGATATAGACCTGTTCATTCTTCTTGGCAAGGGCAATAACAGGGACTCCCATTCCAAGGATATTCAGTTCTTTCTGGGCGGCATTCATCTGGGTTTTCCCCCCGTCAATCAGGATGAGGTCTGGAAATTCCCCCCCCTCTCTCATCATGCGGGTATGCCGCCTCCTCACAACCTCGGCAATGGCTGCCGGATCATCGATTCCCTCAACCGTCCTGATCCGGAACCGGCGGTAATTCTTCTTATCCGGTATGCCGTCCCTGAAGCGGACCAGGGAACCCACGACGGATGTTCCTGAAATATGTGAGATATCAAAGCAATCGATAACCAATGGTGGGGCATCGAGACCGAGCATTTCCTGGAGTTCAAGGATCTTGATCTGATTTCCGAAATGGAGAGCCTCGATGTTGCGGGCAACGAGGTCCAGCAGCCTCTTCTTTGCCCCCATCTTCGGGACCGTAACCACCACTTTTTTTCCCCTGGTAACCGCCAGGAACTCTTCAAAGGAATCAGCAACCTGCTCGGGAAGCACGATCTCTGACGGGATGGGGTTGTCAGAGTAATACTGGACCAGGAACTCTTCAAAAAAATCCGGATGATAGTCAAAGGAGTACTCGCTCTTATTGCCGAGTGTTCCCCGGTACACGTTGAAGAGCAGGAGGTGCACGGTCCCGGCCTGGATGCAATAGTTGATGATATCCTCATCACCCTCTTTTCTCCGGGCGATGTCCTGCCGGTCAGAGAGACGTTGGAGGGCCCGGATCTGGTCCCGGATGAGGAGAGCGTCCTCATAGGCTTCTGCCGATGATCTCCCGGCCATCTCATCGCGGAGGGAAGCGAGCAGGTCCCCGGTCTTCCCCTTCAGGACAAGCGAGGCCTTCCTCACTGCATCATCATAATCACCGGGGGAGATCTCACCGATACAGGGCGCACTACAGGTATGGATGTGGTAGCGGAGGCATGCCCGTCGGGGAAGTTTTTTACAGGTCCGCAGTCGGAATGCCTTTCGCACCACATCGCGGACATGGTCCCGTTCGGCTGCAGAAACAAAGGGGCCAAAGAATGTTCCGTCCCCGGCTGCCCTCCTTGCAATCCGGATAGCCGGAAACGGTTCATTGGTCAGGTGGATGAATGCGTACTGTTTTGCGTCCTTCAGGTTGATATTGAACCGCGGCTGGTGTTTTTTTATGAGGCTGTTTTCAAGGATGAGGGCTTCAACTTCGGTGCTGGTGACAATGAAGTCCAGGCTCCCGGAATTCTCGAGCAGCATCTGGGTCTTTTTGTCATGATCGTGTTTCTGAAAGTAGCTTGAGACCCGTTTTTTCAGGTCTTTGGCCTTGCCGATGTAGAGAATTTCCCCCTTCTCGTCCCTGAAGAGATAACATCCGGGGTTCTTTGGAAGGGGGGGTCCGGGGATCATGATTTCATCAGCATTTTTTTCAGGAAGAGCCCGGTATAGCTCTTCTCGTCAGCGGCTACCTGTTCAGGGGTACCGGAGGCGACCACATACCCCCCGTTATCTCCTCCCTCAGGGCCGAGATCGATAATATGATCGGCAGACTTGATGACATCGAGGTTATGTTCGATGACCACGACGGTATTCCCTTTATCCACGAGTTCATTCAGTACTGCAATCAATTTTTTCACATCATGGAAATGGAGCCCGGTGGTTGGTTCATCGAGGAGGTAGATGGTTTTTCCGGTTGCTTTCTTGGAGAGTTCACGGGTGAGCTTGATCCGCTGGGCTTCACCACCGGACAGTGTTGTCGAGCTCTGTCCCAGTTTGAGGTAATCGAGGCCGACTGCAGAAAGCGTTTCAAGTTTATGGCGGATTGCCGGTATGTTTGCGAAAAGGAGGAGGGCCTCCTCAACGGTCATGTCAAGAACATCAGCAATGGACTTCCCCTTGTACCTGACCTCGAGGGTCTCGCGGTTGTAGCGCTTCCCCCGGCATTCCTCACATTCGATATAGACATCGGGAAGGAAGTTCATCTCGATCCTGATCAGACCGTCACCTTCACAGGCCTCACAGCGTCCGCCTTTCAGGTTGAAGGAAAACCGGCCCGGCTTGTAGCCCCGCAGTTTTGCCTCCCTGGTTTCAGCAAACACCCGCCGGATTTCATCAAAGACCTTGGTATAGGTGGCCGGATTGCTCCGCGGAGTCTTGCCAATCGGGCTCTGGTCAATGACGATGACGCGGTCGATATCTGAATCAAACTCGATCTTCCGGTAAATGCCGGGCACCACCCGGGTATGATAGAGCTTCTTCTGGAGTGCCTGGTAGAGCGTATCATAGACCAGGGTGGACTTGCCACTCCCTGAAACACCGGTAATAACGCTGAAAACTGCAAGGGGGATCTTCACGGTGATATCCTTGAGGTTGTTCTCCCTGCAGCCGTATATCCGGAGATAACGGTTATGGGGTCTCCTCTTGTCCGGGGTCTCAATTTTCAGGTCTCCTGCAAGGTACTGGCCGGTGAGTGATCTCTTATTCTTCGCGATTTGTGCCGGAGTGCCCTGGGCCACGATGTATCCGCCGTGCAGCCCGGCCCCCGGTCCCATGTCAACAACGTGATCCGCACTCCTGATGGTATCCTCATCATGTTCCACCACAATGAGGGTATTTCCCAGATCTCTCAGCCGGCGGAGGGTATCGATCAGTTTCTTGTTATCCTTCTGGTGGAGGCCGATGGACGGTTCATCAAGGACGTAGAGAACGCCCATCAGGTTTGACCCGATCTGGGTTGCAAGGCGGATCCGCTGGGCCTCACCCCCTGAGAGTGTCCCGGCATTCCGGGAGAGGGTCAGGTACCCAAGGCCGACCTTTTCAAGGAAATCCAGCCGTTCGTTGATCTCTTTGAGGATCTGGCGGGCGATGCCGGTCTCCTTCTCGGTCAGATCAAGGTCCCTGAAGAACCGGATACAGGAAGTAACCGACAGGTCGGTGATATCGATAATGGATTTGCCATGCACCCGTACCGCAAGCACCTTCTCTTTCAGCCGCTTTCCGTGGCATTTCTGGCAGGGGGAGATACGCATGAACCGCTCAAGTTCCCGTTTCCGGTATTCTGACTGGGTCTGGTGGTAGAGTCGTTCGGCCTGCGGGAGGAGCCCTTCCCAGGACCCGGTGTGGGCCCAGTGTGCATCGCCGTTTTTCATGCTCATGGAAAACCGGATCCGGTCGGCTGAACCGAACATGAGGGCATGATACTGCTCATCTGTGAGGTCTTTTACGGGGGTGAAGATGGAGAAATCGTAGTGACGGGCGATGGCAGCCAGATACTGGCTCCGGTATCCATCCAGAAAATTCCGGTAGAGAGCAACAGCCCCGTCAGCAAGCGAGAGGTTCTTGTCCGGGATGATGAGATCGGGATCAAAATCCATGCGGATACCAAGCCCGTTACATTCCTCACAGGCACCAAACGGGCTGTTGAAGGAGAACATCCGGGGCTGGAGTTCTTCAAAGGTGATGCCGCATACCGGGCAGGCCATCATCGCGGAAAAGATAGTCTCCCTGCCCGTTTCATCCACCGCAATTACCAGCCCTCCCGATTTGGTGAGGGCATTCTCGCATGCTTCCACAAGCCTGGTCCGGTCAGAGACATCCAGCCGGTCGATGACCACTTCGATATCATGCTTCCTGTACCGCTCGAGGGTAAATTCTTCATCAGTCCGGTGTATTTCGCCATTGATCCTGACCCGCATATATCCCTCGCGGTTCAGATCTTTTACCAGCTGCTGGTAAGTTCCCTTCTTCTGTCTGACGACCGGTGAGAGGATGGTAATCATTCCCGGCATGTCAGCAGAGATGCGGTCGGCGATCCTTTCCGGAGACTGGGCCTCAATTCTGATAGTATGCACCGGGCAGAAGGGAACTCCGATACGGGCAAAGAGCAGGCGCAGGTAATCATAGATCTCGGTCACGGTGCCAACCGTGCTCCGCGGGTTCTTGCTGGTGCTCTTCTGTTCGATGGATATTGCCGGTGAAAGCCCCTCGATGACATCCACGTCAGGCTTGCTCATAAGCCCGAGGAACTGTCGCGCATATGCAGAGAGGGACTCCACGTACCGGCGCTGTCCTTCGGCATAGATGGTATCAAATGCCAGTGTGGACTTGCCGGATCCCGACAGGCCGGTTATGACAATGAACTTATCCCTGGGGAGTTCCACGGTGATATTCTTAAGGTTATGCTGCCGCGCACCCCTGATGGTGATCTTTTTCATTGTTTCGCGGGATCAAATTTCCCCTCTAACCATAAAGATATCCTCATTATGGAAAACCAGCCGGAAAAAACCTGGCAGAGTCTTCTGCTCAGATACCCCTGTCCGCGCTGACCGGCTGGAGGGAACATTCCGGGAACCAGCTCCCTGTCCGGGAGAGAGAGGGTTAAACCTGTGTACTTCACATTATTCTTGGATTGTAGCGGGAAAAGGCAGATCCCATGATTTCGGGAACTGGATTTGTTCCCGGGGAGTGGTCATCAGTGCATCCTATCTATGTCATCGGGCACCACCAGCCCGATACCGACAGCATCGGCAGCGTCCTTGGCTATGCCGAACTGCTCAATGCCAGGGAACCGGGAACCTATATCCCTGCGTATTCAGGTGACCTGAATGCGGAGACCCGGTATGCCCTTGCCATCTTTGGCATTGATGCACCGGTGCCCGTCACCAGCGTTGAACCCTGTGTCGGGGACATCCCTTTTTTCTATACACAGCGGGCACCAGCCGGTATGCCCACCATCGATGTCGCGGCCATGATGGATGAGTATGAGATCCGCAATATCCCCATTACTGACGATGACGGAAGACTTCTGGGAATCGTGAGCGAGTACGGCCTTGCCAAGGCCTACCTCACCCCCAGGCGGGAGGCGCAGCTCTCCATCGGACCGATCGCACTCGCCACCCTGGCCCGGATTCTGGATGCCCGGATATGCATGGCTGGCAGGGATGAGCTCTCCGGGAAGGTGGCAATCGTGATCGATGCCCTCCCTGTTGCCCTCTCCCGGCTTACCATGAACGATATTGCGGTAGTGGGGGACAATGAACCGGTCCAGCTGGCCCTTATCTCATCCGGGATTGCGGCACTGGTCATTGCCGAGGGAGCACCAGTTGGGAGCCGGACGCTCGAATCTGCCCGGGAAAAGGGTGTTTCCATCCTCGCAAGCCCGCTCGATGCCTTTTCTGTAGGCCGGATGGTCCACCTCTCCCTCCCTGCAGGGCAGGTCCTGGCGACTGACGTCCCCATCCTCCGCTTGGATGACTCCATCGCCTATGCTAAGAAGCTGGTGACCGATTCCAAATACCGCACCGGATGCGTTGTCGATGGTGACGGGAGACTGATTGGCATGATCTCCCGGAATACCTTCCTTGAGGATATCCACAAACAGGTAATCCTCCTCGATCACAATGAATATGCCCAGGCTGTTGACGGGATTGAGACCGCCGAAATCCTTGAGGTCATCGATCACCACCGCCTCGGGGCCATCAGCACCTTAAAGCCGGTCCGGTTCCAGAACGAGCCGGTGGGATCCACCTCCACCATCATCACCCGGAAGTTCATGGAGACCGGTATCCGGCCCAGCAGACCGGTTGCCGGAATGCTCCTTGCCGGCATCCTTTCAGACACGCTGGTCCTGAAGATGTCGACAACTACCCCCGATGACGAACGGGCGGCCGGGTATCTGGCAGGGATCACCGGCGAGGACCCGGTAACCTTTGGAACCCGGCTGATCCAGACCGGCATGGACCTTGAGCATACCCCGCTTGCGGAGATCCTCTCCCGGGATACAAAGCAGTATTCATTGTTCGGGACAGAGGTGACCATCTCCCAGATGATGATGGCTTCTGATGACTTTCTTTCAGGGCGGGATGAGGAGATTATCCGGGAGCTCGGGCGTCTCAGGAAAGAGACCGGCGCCGATATCTATCTCGTCCTCTTTACGGATATCATTGCCAGCCGCACCCACCTCTTCGCGGCTGGCGACCAGGGCACGCTCTCGGCGCTCGGATACCAGTTCCAGCCGGTACTCCTGGAAGGGGTCATGTCACGGAAAAAGGATTTCCTGCCGTTTTTTGGTCAGAAACTCAGGAACCTGTGAATTTTTTTAAAAAAAATCAAACTCCCTTACCGGAAGGTACTCTGCTGGATTCCTTCATCATTCTCCGGACTGCTCATCCTCATCTGCCACGATCCTGAGTTCCCATTCATCCTCATCGAAGGTTATCGTGCCATTCCCCTCGCAGAACGGGCAGATGACTTTCTCAGGGACATTCACGCAGGCGTCATGCTGTCGGTCGGTATCCTCATCGACCTGGTCCTCGGTCGGGAGGTGGAAGTACCGTTTGATCTCATGGGAGCTGACCGCCTCACAGATCTGGAACTGCTCGTTGGGGATCTCGCCAGTCCCGTTACAGACCCGGCACTTCAGGATGATCATGGTTCCCGTTCTACATCTCTCGATGACAGCATATAAGCCAATCTAATCATGACAGGAAGTCTTAACCAAAAAAGTTGGGTGATTATTTTTTCCCCTCGCCCTTTGCATGTGCAACAGCCCGGGCGATCCAGATGATGACGATAACTGCAATAATCGTAACAATTACAGCATAGCTCAGCTGGGCGGTAATACTGTCGGCTGTTCCGAATACCTGCTTGAAGATTGCCTGGATTGCACCGTTCCAGGCCAGGGCTGCTACCAGACCGAATGCTACGGTCAGGAGTGCGGCAATCTGGGTAAGTACTTCATCTTTCAATGCCATACGATTTCACCGGTATGAGTGTTCGTAACGGCGAATAATAAATATATCACCCTTTATGGCTTTTTCCTCTCATTTTCTTCCTCCACGATGGCTTATCATCCCGATATTCCGGGTTATTAAACGGGGAAGCACAGGTATTTATGACATGAAAAGTGATAGTTATGGTCAGATCAGGAACTGATGCTGTCCCGGTAGGGTAGTGGATATCCTAGAAGCCTGCGGAGCTTTTGACCCGGGTTCGAATCCCGGCCGGGGCGTCCTATCTTCGGGTTCGCCGCCCTCGAGCCGTTCAGGTTCAACACTCTGTTGCGCCCTCTTTTGAGGTTGAACACTCTCCGAAACCGTACCGCCCGACGAGAGTCGAAAGTAATTTCCTCCAAGAACCAATCATTATATATGATTTTATGCGGAAAAAGCGAGTTGAAGACGCTCCCGTCCTGCGGCATTTCCATAAAAGGAGGCCCGAGAATGGAGCAAAATACCTGCGTGCCTGTGAAGCCGCAGGCCTGGTAGATCCCGATGATGTCCGCTTAATCACCGATTTTATCACCGAATACCGAGCTACTCACCGTATTTTGCCAAAGAGAACCGAGCATTACTATGACAAGCTGAAGAACTGGCGGAAGTATATCGGCCCCTATCGTACGAACACAATAACGGACCTGTACAAGGGCATCGCGCGGCTCGATGAATACCTCTTTCGGGGAAAACCTCTCAAACAGAACACCAAGCACGACTACATCATCACCTTGAAAATCTTCTACCGCTGGTTGATTCAGAAGGAACACTCGTCGATCTCACTTCATGACATTGAGAAAATAAAACCACCCGAATGGGATACAAACACAGTACACTTTGAGGACATTCCAACGGAAGCTGAAATCCTCGCGCTTTACAGAGTTAGTGGAACCCGAGATCGGGCAATGTTTTCCATGATGCACGAGGTAGGATTCCGACCTGGAGAGATCGCGGCTATGCAATGGAAGGATATCACCTGGCATCCTGATGGTATCAAGATCAGGGTGAAGTTCAAAACAAAATACTCCCGTTTGGTTACTCTCGTATCTTCGATGCGATATCTCGAGGAGTGGATGAATGAATATCCCTTCGAACCGACGGGCGACAACCCCGTTTTTGTAACCCGAAACGGATTTTCACTCTCTGATGCGGTGGTAAGCAAGCAACTCCGCAAGGCAGTGGACTCTGCAGGGATTAAAAGGCACGTTACTCCAAAAACTCTCCGCCATGCATGGGCGACCCATACGAGAGCGAACGGAGGTGATACCGAAACGATGAAAGAAGTGGGGTGGGGGAACCGTAATACAAAGATGCTCGTAGTCTATGACCATGGTGGTACAAAAGCTGCTGAAGAGTGGGCCTATCGACAGGCAGGAGTTATACGCCCTGAAATGGACAGGAGCGAACGTCTGACTGCAAACCAATGTTTGAGCTGTCTGGGAATAAACGCCCCAACCGATCGGGTCTGTCGACAATGCGGACGTTCTCTCGAAGGGAATGTGGTTGTCCTCTCCGATAACATCAATGAGAATGAACGATACCATTCCTATCGGGGACCAGGGGATCAGGATCGCATTTCACTTCGGCGAGAAGGCAGGATAAGGAAGATTACAAACAGGAGTGGTCGAGAATTTACAGTGAATATCAAACCGAGACATACCCAGGGGTTCGCTTGACCTCTCTTACCGTATGAATATCAACTGAATGGGTAATCTCGTTGGATGGGAGAAGGAATCTCCCTCCTATTTACTCATCATCAT
>CAYGWN010000008.1:0-69816 GCA_964353765.1 uncultured Methanoregula sp.
GAAGCCTACTTCGGCGGGAAAAGGAAAGGAAAGCGTGGGAGAGGTGCAGGAGGAAAGACCATTGTCTACGGGATCCTGGGACGGGGAGGGAGGGTCTTGGTGAGTATTGTTCAGGATGTCTCTGCCGAGAGTCTTATGACCGAGACGGTGAAGAGAGTGAGGAGAGGCTCCATCGTATACACAGACAAATGGCAGGGATATGACTCTCTTATGTTCTGTGGCTACAAGCATCTCAATATCGGCCATCGCTATAAATTCAAGCAGGGTAAGGTCTACATCAACGGGATTGAAGGATTCTGGTCTTTTGCCAAGGAACGGTTGATTAAGCACCATGGCATCTCGCGAAAGAAATTCCTCTACTACATCAAGGAAATGGAATGGCGATACAATAATCGGGGGAAAGATTTATTTGAGGTCTTGGTGGATTTGATGCTACACTAAAGGGTGTTAGGGATCGATGTTACCTAATCCCCTAACATTTTATTCTATACTTCTATCCACAAATCCGACATCCTGCGTGAGGATAACTGCTGCTCAGCTTTGTGCCCGTTATGAAAAATCCGAAGACCGGTTCAGTCCCTCAGAAAAATCCGTGACCCAAAGGAAGTTCTGAAAAAGTAAAATGTTCGCTAATTCAATAAATGTGTAAAAAGGCCAGGTGACGCTTTAACCACTTGAGGTCGTGATCATGCCACATTTTTATCAAAATATTAATTACGGGATTGGCAGGTGTAATGTCCATCTGCCTTTTTTAAAAAAATAGGGATCAGGATCCACCGGATGAGAAGCTGACATCCATTGCCAGCTCGATCATGTTGCCGCGGACGGTGGTGGACTGGTCATAGCTCATATCGGTGCTTTCCATGGTACCGTCACCGTTGCCTTCCATGATCGTGGCTTCAACGTAAGCGGTTGCCGTTCCCCGGGCTGTTCCGTTCACGTTCTGACCGCTGGGCCCGACTTCGACTGAATAAGTCAGTTCAACCGGCTCTTCAATGGAAGCTGCCGTAGTCCTTGCGGAACTGTCCGTTACAACCTGTCCTTCAGAGATCCACACTTCGCTACCCGCCGTTACCTGGTCATTGGTTGCCGGCAATACTCCGCCGTCCTGCACTCCCCACGGACAGCATCCGGACGGGCTGTTCGGATCGAGGTTTGCAGAAGTCGACATCGAGGATACCGCAGTCGATTCAGTGGAGTACATGGTACCTTCCGGTGATCCGTCAGCGCTTCCTGAGAAATCAATTATCCGGGTGGTCTCCAGGTTATTCTGCGGATCGATCTGGTTGCCGGTATCTACGGTAACATCTTTCTCATATAAGACAGATCCGGATGTTGCTATCGTGTGTTCCTGGTAGATAATGCAGTTTACCCCTTCACCGCTGGTATTGAGCGGTGGATTATCCCTGAGATCTTCGTTTCCCTGACAGAGAGCCATATCTGTCCGGGCTCTCAGGCCTCCGTCTGCATATGCAGAAACCTCCACGATAAGCGTTGAGGTCTCATTACTGGCAGGAATGGCCCGTGCAGCCTGGGCTGTACTGACTGAAGACACCAGTACGAGAGCTACAAATATCAATAGCCAAATTTTACGCTTCATTTTGCCACCTTGATTGTTGTTCACCATGGTTTTAATTTTTTATAGTATATATATATTCCTGCTCAAAATTGTGAAAAAATAGCATAATATGCCTATTGGAAGGTAAAATGAGGCACAATAGATGATATAAACTCACGGAGCTTCATCCCTAAAAAATGATCAGGAGAATATTGAGGAAAATTCGAAAGTGAATATTTCACCGGTGACGGTGACACTCTGACTAAATTCCATGAATGATGAACTTCCATCCTCAAGCTCCTGGTAGCCTTTGTATTTACTGAATGCAGATACTGTTCCCTGCGATGGTGACCCGCTGGAAATCATACTGTTGAAAGCTGAGGATTTTCCCGAATCTACCGTCGAGGTAGACGTGCTCACGGAATTTTTGGTACCGGTATAATCTTTGATGATTGCCAGTTTGGACGCTGAAAGTGATGAGAGCGATCCGCTCTCATATGATGAAACGGCTACGGTATAAGACCCCATTATCGCTGTGACCGGTGCAGCCATAGCAAGGATAACGAATATGATGAGTGCTGATGATAGCAGGTATTTCCGGGTGTTCATATTTCCTCCTTTGTTCCTTATATTCGCGAATGGATCCATAAAAAGTTTCTCATGCTACTGGTTCTGGTATTGAACCTTCTGGTATTCTCAATTCTCCCATTGATGCAGGTATCCCCTGCGCTCAGCTGCAAATCCATCAACCAGGACTATGTGTTCCTCTATCACCGTGCCAATCACGGTTACCGCCAAACCAGGGATGGGCAGGGTGCCGGGTGGACACGTAACCAACAGCTCAAAATCACCCCCCCCATGGAGTGCATATTCCGTGCTCTTATTGGGATCAACCCCATCAAGCAGGGGTAGCGCGGTAGAATCGATTGAGAAACCGCATTCGTTTGCATCAGCCATATCATACAGGGAGAGTACCAGCCCGTCACTGATATCCATCAGGGAGGTCGCCCCTGCCCGTGCCAGCAGCTGGCCTTCCTTAACCCTGGGAACCGGTTCAAACAGGAACCGTTCATACTGCCGGTGACCGTCAAGAGCGGCCTGCGCCCGGCCAAGCGGACCGGTGATGCCGATGAGGTCACCGGGTCGTGCCCCCCTTCTCCGGACAACCTTTCCATCCGTTGAACACCCCACACCTGAACTCACGACCGTCAGTTCCTGGTGGGAATCAAGGTCCCCCCCCGCAAGGATTGTACCGCATGACTGACAGCAGGCCTGAGCACCTTCAAGGATCTCCCGGAGCCGGCCGCTCTGGTCAAGGCCGATGGCCAGGAGGAGAACAAGCGGCCGGGCTCCCATGGCTGCAATATCAGAAAGCGTCACCGCAGCACTCATCCACCCGATCTGCCAGTCGGTCATACCGGGAGGAAAATCAGTCTGCTGATGGAGCATATCGGTGGTGGCCACCAGGATCTCATCACCACAGAAAAAGACTGCACAGTCATCGAGCGTCTGCTCAGTCCCGATAACCTCCCTCACTACTTTTTTTAATTCCTGCTCATCCACTTTTCCTCATCTCCTTTCCCCGCTCGGTTCTGTATTCCTTGAAGATGTCCTCCAGGAGCTGCTCTTTCTTCTCCCGTTCATACCCCCGCTGTTCTTCTTCCCATTTCCGGATTGCCTCATCCAGACGGTCCCGGTCTGCATAGGCCATTCCTCCCTTCAGGGTCACCCCAGCCGAGTCTGCTGTCACCAGCGGTAGATCCGCATCCCTGAAGATGCCCGCGAGCTGGGGGTCGATGCGGGAGGTCCCGGGAATCCTGACCACCAGGGCGTCGATACCGGATTCAGCAAGATCCCGGGCTGCATGCTTCCCCCAGACATCGATGCGCGGCACGAAGATGAGGTCTCCCTCCCGGATCCCGAGCTCGTCAGATAACATCTTTATCCCCTCCCTGGTAAGGGTGGAGAGGATCTTCAACGGGATTCCTTTGTCAGCGGGAGATGCCTCTTCGTGGGCCTTCAACTTATCCATCCGCTTCAGGAGTTTCCGGGTTGTTCTCTCCTCACGCCGGAGACTCTTTTTCAGGCTGGTAATTATCGCATCCCTCCTCGTAATCTCCGCATTGCCCAGGAGTTTCTGCTCCTCCCGTGAGCGGATCCGTTTCATCCTGGCCTGGAGGCGGATAATCTCATGATCTCTCTTCTGGAGATCCTCCTGGAGTTCCCTGATCACTCCTTTCAGCCGTTTCACGGTGCCGTCAAGGATCCTGATACGTTCATCCCGTTTGGTTTCAGTCTCCACTGCCGGGATCTCAACCGGACGGGGTGGTGCCTTCCCCCGGAGTTCCCCGAGCACATGCTCGAGCGACTGCCCCCGGACAATCCCTGCCCGCACCTCATCGAGGTCATAACCGGGCGGCACCCGCCGGAGAAGGTTCTGGAACTTGTTCCGGTAGCTCCTGGACGCTTCGAGGGCTGCCGCCAGTGCATCCCGTTCATGATCGTTGCCATAGGTAAACGATGCGGTGATCCCGAATTTGGTCTCCACGCTCATATCCTGCCGGGGCGAATACCCGATCCCGTTGAATGCACGGCGGATTTTTTCCACTGAGAACGGCATCTCATGGACATCTGAGGCGATAACCAGCGGTTTTCCGACCTTATAGATAGCCTCGATGACACCTGACATGGTCATCTGGCGGGAGCTGTTCAGGTAGAGGAGATTCCCATCGAGGTCGAGTGCGGCAATAGCGGTCGTAGTCCCGGGATCGATCCCCACGATGAGGTAACGTGGTTTCCCTGACAGCGGCCTGAACCTGATGCGGTCCAGACGCTTCCCGCTGATCCGTACCTGGACATCGGCACCCCGATAGGTGCTGACCGGTATCTGGTCGCGGGGTGCAGATACCTCGAACGATACCCGGCTGTTTCCCCCAAAAGCCCTGGTCTCCTTCTTCTGGTACCGAAGTCCGGCGGCAACCAGTGCCATCTCTATCTCCCGTGCCTTCCGCTGTACTGCTCCATGAATTTTCCGCACATACCGGTTCTGGCTCCAGCCTCCTTTTCCGGGAGACCGGTGCCGGCTCACCACGATCTCGCTGGTATTTTCGAACGCCAGAACCTCTGCTCCGGCCCCGAGGGAGGCTACCCGGGCGATGGTCCGTGCCTCGTCAAAGGGATTGAACCGGTCAAAGCTGATGTTATACCGGCTGGCCACCTTCCCGAGCGTCTCCTTCCGCTCTCCGCCGGTGACCTGGACCAGCTTCACCGAGGGAGGAAGGGCCTGGAGAAAGATGGAGAGGTCGTGCTGGTCGATGGTGATCTCCTGGAGGCTGTCGAGAGCCAGGACCTCGGGTTTTTCATCGGTGAGGGTTCTGAAAAGGCGAAACCATGTGACCTCCGATTCGGAGATGATCTCCCCGTCCTCCATCTTCACCAGGGCATATACCGGGCGCCGGGAGCGGGACCTGACCGAGCCCTTGATGATGTCAATGCCATAGACCCTCATCCGGTCACCTCGCTGAATACATCGCCGATCTTGACCTCGACTCCGTATCTCCGCTGGAAATACCGGGTGAGGTTGCCGATATCCCGCTGCAGGAGTTCCCCGGCATTGGGGTGGTCGGTGCCGACCCACTGCGGCCAGTCGATGAGATAGCTCCGGTACCCGTCATGCATCACGTTGTATTCCGAAAGATCGGCATGGATAATTCCCTTCCCGTATGCCAGCCTGACATTTTGGAGGATGTCGGCAAGAACCTCTTCGGGACATTCCAGTGAGCACCGGTTCAGGGTTGCCCCGGGAACAAACTCCATCACCACGGTATGGCGGTTGATATCCACCGGGAGCGGCACGCTGACCGCGGGATGCAATGACTGCAATGCCTCGTATTCCCGCTCAGCGGACCGGCGGGAGGCAAAGACCCAGGGACAATGCCCCTCCTCCGGCATGTACTCCCGGGTGACCCGTGCCGACTTGAACGACCGCTGGCCGACATGGTGGAACTTGAGGGCAAGCTCGGAGAGGCCGAGGGCTTCATAGACCACAGACTCTTTTCCCTCCCCGATAAGAGAACCGAGTGCCTGCACGGTGCCCTTCCGGGTCAGGGACAGCAGGGCCAGCGTGTCATACCCCTGGAATATCAGCGAGTAGCCCTCATAGGGGACGGTGTCAAACCGGACCATCCCTTTCTCCATCAGGCGTCCAAGCCGGTAGCTGACCTCTGATTCAGAGAGCCCGATGGTCCTCCTGATGATATCGAGCGGAACCCATTGATACCGCCGCATCAGACGCTCCAGGACCATGAGAATACGAGCCTCATATTTATGGAGCCCGCGGATGTGGTCGGCAGAAATTCCCATATGATTCTACACAATTTTATCTATGCGGGAAATAAAGGTTGATCTGATTGCCAGACATCCCCTGCAGCAAGTGCCGGCGGCCTGCCATCATTTTCCAGCGTTACTCTGGTCTCCATCTCTGTAAAACCCACTTTATTGCCGATTTTGAAGCAAAGGCCAAGCGGGCTGTCCGGATCCACCGGTGGATTCATCCCGGTGATCGGATCGCGGTTGCCCTGAGTGGGGGGAAGGACAGCAGCGCCCTCCTCTATTTTCTCTCAAAGCTGCTGGGAAAACGGAGAGATATCAGTATCTTTGCCATTACCATCGATGAAGGAATACGGGGCTACAGGGATTGCAGGGTCGCTGCAGGAATCGCCGGATGGCTGGGCATTGAGCACCTCACCGCGTCCTTCAGCGAAGAGTTCGGGGTTACCCTCGATGAAATTGTTAAAGAGAGGGGGGACCGCCTCTCCTGCTCCTTCTGCGGAGTCCTCCGAAGGCAGCTTCTGAACCGGACAGCACGGCGGAATGGGGCAACCGGGCTCGCCCTCGGATTTAACCTTGACGATGAAGCCCAGAGTGTGCTGATGAACGTCCTGCGGGGGGATACGGACCGGTTGCTCCGGCAGATAACGCCGGTGGAAGGGCTCATCCCGAGGATAAAACCGTTCCTGTATATCCCCGAGCGGGAAGTTGCCCTCTATGCATTCCTCCATGTGGAGGGGTTTGAGCTCGGGAGGTGTCCGTACTCCCATAATGCTCTCCGGGCCGATGTGAGGACCCTGCTGAATGACTACAGCTGGCGACATCCTGCAACAAAGTATTCCCTTGTCAGCCTCGGGGAACGTCTGGCGCAGACCGGCACTCCTTCCGGAACTGCCGGAACCGTATGCCGGAACTGCGGGGAACCGTTCATTGGTGAATGCCAGCCATGCCGGATACTCTCCGAGGTGCTCCATGATCGGTGCTAGGCGGGGGTTGGTCTGGCGGCTCTTCCATACCTCCCAGCGGGTGAAGATCGGACTCTACTTCCTCCTCTTTGCCGCCCAGATCATCGTGTATACCTCGATTTTCCACTATGCTTATCCCCTCCTCGAAAAAAAACCCATCAGCTGGCCGTCTTCACTCCTGTTCGTCCTGGAGACGGTGACCACCCTTGGCTACGGTGAACTCCTCCCCTTTGAAAACGAGATAACCATCCTCATCACCATCGTGATGCTGATCACCGGCGTCATCCTCATCTTCATGATCATCCCCCTCCTCCTCGTCCCCATCCTGAACTCAATCTTCCAGCGTGCCCCTCCCAGGAAGCCCCCCCATGAACTCAGCGGGCACGTGGTCATGGTGGGATATAGTGAGCTGACAAAATCACTTGTCGAAAGCCTGTCAGTCTCTTCACTTCCCCAGCTGATTGTCGTAGATGATCCGGATACCGCCCGGGAGGCTGCCCGCCAGATTGGTGCAAAGGCCTATGTGATCTGGGGGGACTATACAACTCCGGAACTCTGGTCCGATGCCGGAATAAAACATGCCCATACCATCATCCTTTCTGAAAATGAACACACCTCGGCAGCCATCATCCTCGGGATTCGGGAATCGGTCTCCGGGAGGATTATTGCCGTTGTTGACAAGCTCTCTTTTGACCGGTACCTGCGGTATGCAGGAGCTGAGTATGTGCTCTCGGCAAAGCATGTAACCGGCCAGATACTGGCGCGGCACGCGGCACTCACCTCCCATATCGATACCATTGTCGAGGAGACCATCAGCGACCGCTTCCCCGACGACCTGGTACCGGAAGCCGGGACAAAACTCCGCATCATCAACCTTCCCATCGTTCAGGGTTCCCGGGCGGTTGGAAAAACCCTCAGCAGCCTCGCCCTCTTCGAAAAATATGGTTTTGATACCCTCCTCCTCTCCCGCGGGGGGCATTTCCGGCTGTTCCCGTCAGGTGACGAGTTCATCGACACCAGCACGATGCTCTTCCTTATCGGGCAGGTCAGCACTATCGAGGAGCTGGTGAAGAACGAGTTCATGCCCCGCGAAGGCAGGGAGGAGATCGCACTCATCGGGGGATTCGGTGATGTCGGTCTCTCTGCATACCACGAACTTACCAGCCTCGGGATCGGATGCATTGCCATTGACAGGAAAAAGCACGACATCAGCCAGGTCATTGGAAACACCGAGGATGAAGCGACGCTGCGGGAAGCCCACATCGAGGAGGCGGATATCTTTATCGTCGCCCTCAATGATGATGACCTCAATATTTTTACCACCCTCATTGCCCGCGACCTCAACCCCCGCATCCGTATCCTCGCCCGGGCCAATGAACCGGAATCGGTCGCCAAACTGTACCGGGCAGGGGCGGATTACGTGGCCCTCCTTCCCTCTATCGGCGGCCAGGTCATTGGCGGCGTGGTCCTCTCTGATATCGTGCATATTATCCTGAACCTGCCGAATGGTCAGAAGGTGGTCAGGAAACGGATGATGAAGGGCGCCACGCGGACAGTCGGATGGATCGAACATAAATCCCGGGTCAGGATTATTGGCATTGAGGGGGGAGGCAGATCCGTGGTCCATCCCGGGGCACAAGAACCCGTCTGTGTAGGAGATGCGGTAATTGCCGTTGGTTTTCCGGCCGACCTCAAAAGATTAATCGGAATATTGTGAGAGTACGTATGATGGACGGTGACCGGGGCTGCGCCATGGGGAGGATCGAGCAGATGATCCGCTATACTGTCTGGAGCAGCGGACAGCAGGGGATCGTCATTGGGATATCCGGAGGAATCGATTCTGCTGTGTCTGCGGCGTTCTGCTGCAGGGCTCTGGGTGGTGAACGGGTACTGGGGCTCACCCTTCCCACAGCGGTAACTGCGGGAACAGATATCGAGGATGCCCGGGTACTCTGTCGTTCATTCGGAATTGAACACCGGATCATCTCTATTGACCCGGTCCTTGATGCCTACCGCGCCATGCCTGGATTTGTGGACACCCCCTACCTCACCGGAAACCTCATGGCCCGGACCCGGATGGCAGTCCTCTACTACCATGCGAACCGTGAACGCCGTCTTGTCTGTGGAACATCAAACCGGACCGAGTATCTCCTCGGCTACTGTACCAAATTCGGTGACAATGCGGCTGACCTCCAGCCGATCCTCCACCTCTATAAGACCGATATTTACGAATGTGCCCGCGATCTTGCTGTTCCCGAGACCATCATCCGGAAACCTCCCTCAGCAGGTCTCTATCCGGGACAGCGCGACGAAAGCGAGATCGGACTGCCCTATCCTGAAATCGATATCGCGCTCCGTGCGCTTGAAAAGAACGGCTGGAAGAGCACAAATCCGCTCGAAGAAAAAGTTCTCGCCATGGTAAAATCGGCCGAGCATAAACGGCTTTCAGCACCTAATCTCCTTGGTATACCCTGAACAGGTCAGGATACCGTTCCGGAAAATTCAGGAACAGGAGTTCCCCTCCGCTAACCAGATCGTACAATGCATCGCAGGAGAATCCCATGCGGTGCCCGATATCAGCGGCATTAAATGAACGGAGGGGGGGAACGGGATCATAGGCCGGATTTCTGACCATCCTTCCATCAGACATCTCATAGAAGGCACCACCCCTGAGCTGCTCATAGTCCCGGTAGTCACTCGTGAATGCTGATGATACCATGTTGGCCATGACCAGGTCTGATGGTCCGGGATTGATGGTTACATGGCCAAATGACGGGGGAACCAGTACGAAATCACCTGCTTCAGCCTGTACGAGGATCACATCGGAAAGATCCCTGGTCTGCAGGAGGTAGTGAGCCTTCCCCTCAAGCACCTGGTAGAGCTCCGGGTACCCGATTCCGGATGGAGCTGCCGGATGATAGTGGCCTTTGGTCTTGGCATACTCCCCACAGAGAGTACGTGATGAAATAATCGTTATATCATAGCGGAGAGAATGGCGGGAGAGCCAGGCACGATCCTCAGGAGTACGGGCGAGGTCACGGTACATATAATAGAGAGGGCCGGTCTCCCTGCAGGACGGGGCTGCAAGGACGAGCCGCATGTCTTCAATAGTACGGATATCGGGAGAAGACAGGGGCCCCTTCCAGCACTGCATCAGCTCTTCTTTTTCTTTCTGATGAAATAATAGGCTGCCCCGCTGGCACCAAGGAGCAGGAGAAACCCTGCTATGGCCGGAAGGAGGATTGATGATTCTCCGATGGTTATTTTGACCTTCATGGTGTCAGAGATCTGGCTGTTACCAAGGGCATCCCGGTACCGGATCTCGGAATCAAGGCCGTATTCCTTTATTGTTGCGGATTCATCCACGCTCACTTCGTAGCGGGCAACAGCGGTCTGCCCGGGCTGGAGATCACCGAGGAATGCCGTATCATCATTACTGGTAAAGGGATCGACAGCACTGATACGGGCCTGGGCACTGTAGGCCGTTGCTGCACCGGTATTCTGGTATTCCACCTCGATGACGCCCTTTTCCCCGGCCTGGAGTGATGCAGGGTTTCCGGTGACCATGAATTCGATCTTTCCCTCTACCGGAATTCCGACAGTCAGGATATCAGAGGTTACCGTGTCGCCGGACTGATCCTTGTAGATGAGGAAGACATCGAGCGGATACTTCTGCTCACCGGCCTCACGGGATACCGACACCTTAAAACGGGTCTCCACAGTCCCATTGGCCGAAAATTCACCGATATAGACACTGCTTTCGGTCGGGATGACCGGGCTGTTACCGTTCCGTGCGATCTTGAGAACTGCTGATGCTGCATCGACAAAACCGGAGTTATGAATCCGCAGGGTGAGGTATCCCTCATTTCCGGCATTCAGATGCTCTGTCGAGAGATCCTCAATAGTCAGGAAGGCCTCCGGTTTGATAGTTACTGGCAGGTCGATGGTTTCGTTCACTTCCTTGTAGGTATAGGTGATACTGTCCTGCCCGTACTGCTCGGCCTCTCTCAAATAGGTATACTGGAGCGTGAGGGGGAGGATGTACGTTCCTGCCGCTGCATTGGCATCGATCTTTGTCGTAAACGGCACCAGAACCCGGTCTCCGCCACTGATATCTCCCACCATCTGGGGGTCCGACTTGATCGTAAGCGGTGCAGTGCCCGGCTGAAGGGTTGCACGGACCAGTTTTGCCGTATTGGGAAGGTCATCACGTTCCACAATACCGGACTGCACAAATTTGATGTTGATGAGTCCCCTGTTCTCGATAAATATCCTGATGGTTGCGTCATCACCGGGGGAAAACTCATTGGTGCCCGCAATCGATGCGGTCATTTCGGGACCTCCGGACATATATTTTGTTCCCGCATTCGCCGGGACCATCAATAAACCAATAAAAATGACCAGAATTGCCAAACAAGTCAATTTCATAGTATTTCCTGTGTTGTTATTGTGATAACAACATTTAAGAATCAACCCTATATATATGTATTCAATGGCGGAACCGGAATCATCGGGAGCCTCGATTACCGAATCGCTCAAATCTCTCGGGCTCACCAAGTACGAGGCGCTCGTATATGTTGCCCTTCTCAGGGCATCAGGAGCGACTGCAACAGAACTCCACGAGCTCTCTGGAGTCCCCCGCGCATCGGTTTACCCTGTACTCGAACGGCTCGCCCAGAAGCACCTGGTGTCAGTCTCCAACACCTCACCAAAAAGGTTCAATCCGGTCAAACCTGAGGAAGCGATTGATCACCTGATGCATTCAATTGAATCAGACGCCGCCCGGGCAAAGAAAGTCCTTTCCCAGATACATTCGCAGACATCACGGCCGCCCCGGGGTGACCAGGAGCTCATCTGGAGTATCCACAATGATGAGCACATCCGTGCCAGGCTCCTTGAACTCCTGCAGGGTGCAGAGAAGAGCATACACATCATCTTCTACCTGGACCACCTGAAACAGGAACTCATCGATACCCTTGTCTCACTCAAAGCGACCATTGACGTGGAGATCATAACCGACCGATGGACAAGTCCCATCCCTCCGCATATTCATGTATCCGTCAAGAAACCCCCGGAAGTTCATGGTTTTGGCGGCGGGAAATGCATGGCGGGAGGCGTTTTTATCGTGGATGGAAAGCATGCCATGGTGCTGATGGGTTCAAAAGAGGAGGGATTTACTGCTCTTTATTCGGAGGCAACTGGTTTCATCCGGTTTTTTACCATGTACTGGAATTTCTTTGCCAGCTGGGTACAGCCTCAGTAGTCAAGGATCTCAGACATAGTCTCAATCTCAAGCAGCCCCTTGATAGCATACATGGTCAGGGGTATCCCTGCCTCCCTGATGGCCGCAATGGGATTGCTTCCCCCAAGGGCAACAATCCCCATGTACTGGGGACTGACTTCAACGCCCAGGGCCGGGGTATTCGGGAGACCGACATCAAGGATCCCGGTAAATGAAGATCCGATGAGGTCATCCATGACCTGCCCGATCAGGTGCTCGGCCTCCATATGGCATTCCCTTATATTGGCAAGGATTGTCCCGCTTCCCTTCCTCATCACATCGGTGATGGAGGTTATCTCCTGTGATATCAGCACCTGAAGCGGATCGATGGTGGTATACTCATAGCGGATCAGGTGGGTAAACCGCTTCGGGATACGCTGTTCAATCTCTACCACACCACCACCGATTGGATTCAAAGGCACCCCCCGGTTCATCAGGATCCCGTCGAGCGTGGAACTGCAGACGGTCACTATCCCGGTCATGCCCGCCTGCACGCGAAAATCACCGATCTCTTCCCCCGCAGGAATAAAACGGATCAGACCGCTCACACAGACCCCGGCCTTGAAGGCATCCTTGTAGACCGCGATTGCAGCCTCGAGGTCCGCGGTCGGAATCAGTGTGAGATTGTAGACGAAGGTGCCTTTTCCTTCCCGTGGATCGTAGGTCACCTGCATCGCATATTCTTCGATCTTCTGGTTGACAAATTTCAGGGGAAGATTCATCACACATTCATCGATATAGCAATAGAAAAATTGTTCTATATGCTGAAGGAAATGTATGGTTGATGGATGGAAAATTGCGGGAAAATGCAGGAAATGCGGTAAAGACCATACTTGAGACCGCAGGCTTTGAGATTCAGGAAGTAAACGTTCCCGTTGACTTCTCCGCGATGCGGGAGGGAGAATCCCTCCTGGTACTCTGTTCCAACAATCCTTCAGAGATCGAAGGATTTGACCAGGCCCGGTTCAGTCTGCGGGTTGGTGATCAGGAACTGGAGTGTAAGAAACTGGTCTTTACCCTTGAAGAAAATATCAGGACAGAACAGAGTATTGTCTGGGGAGTCAAGGAATTTGTCCAGTATGCCGGTGAGGCAGCCCTTGCCCGGGTGCTTGAACGAACCCTGTCCCTTTCATTTGCCGTAGGGCGGGCTGAACGTCCTGCTGGCAGGGGGGAGGAGGGGGCGGGCGAGGTTCCTTCAGGTATTTCAATCCCGCACCTGCCAATCAAGATTTCCAAACAGGCCGCAGAACACATCGCCGGGATACAGGGGAATGTTACCCTCCGGTTCATACCACACTGGGTCTACCAGTTCCAGAGTTCGGGTGAGCAGGTCTATAAGGACCAGCGGGTTGCCTTTGATGCCCAGGGGGGAGGAGCCGTTAATGCTGTCAACGGACTCTCAATCGATGCAGACGGAAGGGAGGTAACCGAACAGGAGATTCCCCCCGGTGCTGAAGTCGTCAAACCGCATATACCAAAAGAAGAAGCCGCCGAGCGGATGTACAAGGAACTGACTGACCAGCTTACGAGGACCGTCCGGATCAAACAGGTGAAAGGAGATGCGATATTCTACGAGGAGAAAGTGATCAGGCCTGACAGGAAGAATATCCAGCTTGACATCCGGCAGATGTATGTACCGGTCTGGCAGGTCAGGGGCAAGAAAATTGTGGAGATTAACGCATTTACGGGAGAGATTCTCTCCCAGCCAATGGATGAAGGAGTAGAGATACTCTGATGATCGTCGTCCTGGGAGGAGGGCCTGCGGGGCGGACAGCAGCAGTCCACCTTGCACTCAATGGTGAGGATGTTACCCTTGTCGAAAAGGGGGAACTTGGAGGCCAGTGTCTCCACCACGGGTGCATGATGGTCTGTGCCTTAAACGATGCAGCACGGGTACACGGGAGTGCCCGGAACCTCCGTGACCTGGGGATTTTCGGGACAGTTCCGGATATCAACTTCCCCCGGCTCCTGGAACAGATGAAAAGTGTCCAGAAAAAGATTGCCGGGATCCTTGATGAGGAGACGAGGGGGGCCGGGGTGAATATCGTTTACGGCAAGGAAGGACGGGTGGCGGGACGATCGGTCAGCGTCAGTGGAGAGGAGTACCCGGCCGATTCGGTCATCATCGCCACCGGCTCACGCCCGAATGTCCCCCGGGTTCCCGGTATCACCCTTCCCGGGGTCTTTTCACCGCAGACCGTTTTCCGGATGCCAGCACTCCCCAGGGAGATCGTAATCATTGGCGGCGGGATCATGGCCGCAGAATTTGCCTACATCTTCCAGGAATTCGGAGCGGCTGTCCACCTGGTCAGCCGGAGCGGATTTTTAAAAGCCCTTGACCCGAAACTGGTTTCCCTTGCCAGGAGAGAACTGGGAGATACCCGGATTTACGAACATTGCGGTATCGAGGCAGTACAAGGGGGAGAGAAGGTTGAAGGAGTCCGCCTGGAGGGCAGGGCGGGAGTATCCACCATTCCCTGTGATACCGTTTTCATTGCGGCAGGATTGATCCCCCGGTCCGAGACAATTGACGGCATCAGGAAGGGGCCTGACGGTGAGATTCTGGTAGACCGGCAGATGCGGACGAGTATCCGGGAGGTTTTTGCCTGCGGGGATGTAACCGGATCCCCGCTGCTGACGTCGGTCGCCCGCCACGAGGGATTTGTAGCTGCCGAGAATATCCTGGGCCGGGAGACCTTCATGGATTATACCCGCATTCCGCAGTCCATGAATCTCTTCAACGAGTACGCTTTTGTGACGGCAGATCATCCCTGTGCCATTGCTGTTTCGGTCCCCGGCCCGGCAGGCCCCGGTACGTTCTGGTCAGTACCGTCAGGCATGACCGGATTTGCCAAGGTGGGTGTTGACCCTGATACCGGCAAGCTCTGTGGTATCCATGTGGCCGCCCCGTCAGCCGGCATTATTGCGGCCTACTATGCTTTCCTCATGCAGCAGGACATCGGGGTGAAAGCATTCGATGATTTCATCGAGGTCCATCCCATGGCCGATGGAGTTTATTCGCTGATGAAATTTGTTGCAGGGAAGCTCAGGGGTGGAAAGTTCCCCTGAACGGGACTCCGCATTCCCATCTTTCCACGCTGTTTCTAAAATTGGTTTCTCTCCGGTCTAGAACTGCATCTGCTGTTCCCATGCCCTGACCAGTGAGATGAGATCAACCGGTTTTTCTTCGGTAAACTCGACACTCCCGATATAGACATTCCCGGAGTTTCCATCGATACTGATAACCTCTCCCTCACGCAGCTCCTGTCCGCCCAGGTTGCACCGTTTCCGGGAATGGTCAATTTCAAGACCGGTGCAGTTCACCACGCAGATCTTTCCCATCTGTCGGGCTACCACGGCAGCATGGGAGGTCCGTGCCCCCCGCATAGTCAGCAGGCCTTTTGCGGCGGCGATACCCGGGAGATCATCGGGAGACGCGGTTTCCCGTACCAGGATCACGTCGTGTCCTTCTGCTGCTTCCCGTTCGGCACGCTCCCCGCTCAATGCAATGGAGCCAGATGCCACACCTCCCGAGGCAGGGATTCCCACCGCTACCGGGTAATCACGGGAGGAAACCTTCTGGATTGCAATCGAGTCGATATCAATATCACGGAGCATCCAGATGACATCGGCCGGTATAATGATTCCTTCCTTGCAGAGATTGACGGCAATGGTGAGGGCCGCAAAGGGAGATCGTTTGCCTGACCGGGTCTGGAGGATATAGAGCTTCCCTTCCTGGACGGTAAATTCAAGATCCTGCATGTCACGGTAGAACGATTCGAGCTTTTTCCCAATATCATCGAGCTCCCGGAACACCTCCGGCATGGCATTCCTGAATTCAGCGGGCGATGCTGCAGACTGATCCCCTGACACGACATCCTCTCCCTGGGCCCCGAACTTGAAATCGATGAGGACGCCCCCGGTTCCCTTCCAGGGATTACGGGTGAAGGCCACCCCTGCACCGGAACGGGATCCCATGTTTCCAAATACCATAGCCTGGACCGTCACCGCTGTTCCGCGGACATCCCTGATAAGGTTCATCTTACGGAATGCTTCGGCACGGGGATTTGTCCAGGACCGGATCACTCCCTCTGCTGCCAGGGACAGTTGTTCATGAATGTCTGCGGGAAACCGCCGTCCGGTTCCGGCAGAAAAGGTCCGTTCATAGGACACGACCAGATCCCGCAGGTTCCCGCTGGAAAATTCCATCTCATCCTCCAGACCCTCCGCAGCAAGGGCATCCCTGAGGGCTGACCGGTACGGCTGGGGATCCTGCCGGAAGATCACCCGTGCAAATTCCTGGAGAAGACGCCGGTACGAGTCCCAGGCAAACCGCGGGTTGCCGGAAAGGGAGATGAGTCCCCGCAAAGTCTCCCGGTTCAATCCGACATTGAGCAGGGAATCCATCACCCCGGGCATGGAGACCGGAGCACCGGACCTGACCGAGACCAGGAGGGGGCGGCGGGAACCACCGAACGATGATCCACTCGCCTTCTCAAGGAATGCAATACCGTTTTTGAGCAGGTCAGAGAAGTCATCCGGAAGACGCTCTCTGTTAAGGTAATATTCTTCACAGAGCGCTACCGAGAGAGAGAATCCGGGGGGGACCGGAACCCCGAGCTGGGACATGGTTGCCAGGCCCGCGGCCTTATTTCCATATTCCGCTGCCGGAACCTCATCGCCAATCCCGGACCCGAACCTGACCATCCGTTCACCGATCTTCACCACTGCCCTCACCTCACCAGTTCATTCCCTCAAGGACATTGTCCCTGATGGTATAGACCGCTTTCATGAAGGAATTTGTAGACTCCTCAATCATGCGTGCAACTTCCAGAAAGACCTGCATCTCCTTGGCATCTGTGGATTCCATAAGGATGAGTTTTTCTGACCTGCGGAGTGCATCGTCACATTCGCGTTCAAGACCGATGACCCGGTCAACAGGGCGGAGGAAGTCCTGCATCTCCTCCCTGCTGTAACCCCTGCGGATATACTGCGAGGCCATCAGTGCCTTTAGAAATTCCTGGCTCGACCTGACTGCAATCTCGGCCAGGCTTGTTATTTCGGCAGTGATCTTGCGGGAGGAAGTCATGGTGGGGATAAGGGTGGCAAAGAAGGTGGCCTCCTCGAGGTAATCAATCGCATCATCGGCAACAAGGATGAGCTCCGAATAGAACCCGGCTGCCTCTATCCTCCGGGAGAGCGACCTGACCTTGATCACCAGTCCGTCGGCTTCAGTCTCCCAGAGCTTGGCCCTCCTCGCACTCCGGACAATATACTCCCCGTCTTCACCCCGCTGGATCTGGAGCAGGGAATCCCGCAGAATACTGGCCACATCAATGGTGAGGATGGCATGCTCCTCGCAGATCTCCATCAGATTCTCGTGTGCGGTCCTGAAGTAGCGGAGGAGTTCGGCTTTGATACCGTCTTCAATGAGGAGGCGGGAATGCCCGGCCAGCAGACCAGTGGAGGCAGTACGCAGCACGAATTCGAGATACTCAACCGTCCGTTCCCTGCCAAGGATCTGGTGCAGCGGCTCTCCATACCGCAGGGGCATTTTTGCTGCCAGCTCCAGGGCGTCATAGATGACCTTTTCACCCCCCAGGAGGAGAAAGGCCATGTGGCCGTATTCATGGTCAGCTGCCCACTTGAGAACCCCGATGGCATCCCGGTTCAGGAGGAAGTTTCTGAGCCGTTTCCGTGCCCTGTTCCAGTCGATCAGAAAGACGAGGCGTGAACCGAGGTGGGTCAGGAAACCGAGGAGATCCTGCCGGTTTTCTGCCGGATACCTCCCGACCGAAAGGTGATAGATCCGTTTTTCGAACTGGTCCCCGCCCTTGCGGGAGAGTGTGTCCTCCCACTGGATATCCCAGTCCTCAAAGAGGCTCTGGAAGAACTGGATCCTCGGCATATGGATGTCAGTATAGATGACGGAAACCGTTGATCCCTCAACATTGACCACCAGGACATGGGCATCGGTCATACCGATGTCATTCTGGATAACCAGTTTTTTCCCGGTTCTCGTAGCGGTAGTACCAAGTCCGGGATGATCAAATTTGAGCGGCCCGGTCCGCTTCACCCCGGCCATAAATGCGGAGACGAGATCCTGGTCATCTTCTTCCAGAAGATAGGTCATTGCCCCGTCAATGATCTCGCTGGCCAGGTCCCCCTGCAGGGCGTTGAGAGCCTTGTGCAAATCGATCACCAGCAGGTGGACACTGTCACCGGCAGACGGGTCTCCTGCCGTGATCATCTGGATGACCCGTTCCTCCAGAATGTCCCCTTCAGGGTTCGGGATCCCGGGGTTCAGCAGATCGAGCCTCGCCCGGAACATATCACTCTTTTCATCCCCGCGGGCGAGGACAGGTGCGGCCATATCCTCGAGGCAGGACCGTATTCCGGATATTATCTCTGCAGCATGGGGTATACGGAACCGGCCTTCACCTGCCTGTATACTCTCCCCGACAACCCGGTCAAGAGCAGGATTATCGATACCTGCTGCTTCCCGCTCTGCCCTGAGCATAGCAAAGTCTCTTCCCGGGTGACGGGCCCGTGACTGGGCGGCCTGGAGGAGGGTGAAATAGTACTTGATCCGGTCATTTGCGGTAAGTGCCGTATTCACCAGCGTCGGAAGGATGAGTTCTTCCTCTCCGAGCTCCTGGATCATGGTCTTCTTGGCCAGCATATCATTCTCCCTGATCGGTGTTTCGGGGTTCCTTTATCATGATTCCCCAAAAACAGGACGTCAGTGCAAAACTTACCTTTGCAGCTGCGGGATAAATTATTTTCCTCCAGAATTTACAGATTCTCCAGAAACTGGAGAAAATTTGACCAGAGACATTCCCAGAGTACCTGAACCCGGACGATATCCCCGGACGCCCTGTACCTTTATTGGCTGATAAAAGCTATCATCGTGTGAGCGTAACTCTTACCTGAGGCATCCCCGTGTACCCGGAATGAAACCATGATCCTCCCGCTTATCCTTTTTTTTATCGGACTTTTCCTCCTCATCAAGGGGGCCGGCCTGCTTGTTGAGGGTGCTGAACAGCTGGCAGCCCGGATGGGTGTTTCCCCTGCCCTCATCGGACTTACCCTCGTTGCATTCGGTACTTCTGTCCCGGAGCTCGTTGTGAGCACCGGGGCATTTTTCACCGGATCGTATGAGATCGGCCTCGGGAACCTCATCGGGAGCAACATCGCAAATATCGGTCTCATCCTTGCCCTGTGCTTTCTCCTGATACCGTTATCCCCAGTTCTCGGGAAGGTATCCAATACTCTTTATTCACGGGAGCGCCTGTTCCGTGACGCTGTCATGACCCTCATCGCAACCCTGGTTTTTGCCTTTGTAAGCCTGCGAGGGGTGCTTGACTTCCTCTCTGCCTTGGTATTCCTCCTGGTATTTGCATTAATCATTCAGCTCTACTGGAAAGCCAGCCAGACGATCGAACGACCATCTGAACCGGGTCCCTCCAGGAACCTTCTCCGTATCCCGGCAGGGATAGCCGGGGTGATACTCGGGGCATATCTCCTTTTAAACGGCGCCACCCAGATCGCAATCGCCCTGAACATCTCATCGTATGTAATCGGCCTTTCCATGGTAGCCATTGGAACCTCCCTCCCGGAATTATCGACATCAGTGGTCGCTATCCTCAAAAAGAATTACGATATCTCCATTGGAAACATCCTCGGAAGTAATGTATTTAATATTCTCTTTATTCCGGCCATCAGCTCATTCTTCCTCACCATTCCTGTGGCAGATTACACGAGTATAATCATCATGATCGCATTCAGCCTTGGCCTTTTTCCCTTATTCCTGAAATCCCAAAAAATGGTGAAAGGCTGGGCTCTTTTCCTCCTGGCAGCATGGGTTACGTATATTGCGTTTATTTACGGAGTTTTCTGAACCATGCAAATCATACCGGATTCGAAAAGCGCCAAATCCGTTGTTACAACTCACGATAGTGATTGGTGAAGGGGAGAATATCCCCCTTGACGACACCCGTCTGGTAGAAATCGCGGAGTCTGCACCTGCCGATGGTTCGATACTCATTTTATTTCGTTCCGGAAGTTCCTGATCACGTCCGCTGCTTCCGAAAGCGTTCTCTTTGCCTGAAACTTCATACGGTCCGTGAGGAGGAAATGCACACGTCGTAAAGAGACATCCGGTTTGTTCCAGGACAGCCGGCCATCCTTCGTCATATTAGCCCCCCGCCACCGCGATACTTCTCAAGACTGATGATGATAAGGCGTGTAGTTCCCCACCTGATCGCAGTATATCCGGTAGTCACCCACGCACTGTTCCTCGGATACAGCATCTCTCCTGACTCCTTTCCAAGAAGGATGGCTGAGTCTCCTGGCCCGCCTGAGTAGGTGAATATCACACCTGTTTTTCCCTTTTGACCGGCAAGACCCTTGAGAATGGTTCCCTGATCCTCTGTAAAAAGGGTATATCCGGGGTCGAGAATGAGGTACGGGATAAATTCGGTAGAGACTGTTCCTTCCTTGAGGAGAGGGTTCACGTCAAGCATGAAGAGAAGGGTTCCTGCAAGATCGGGGCTGATCCCATGGTAAAGGAGAACTTTTTGTGAAACGATCGATTTTGACAGGGCACAGTCCAGGTGTGAAATGAAGGCCTGGAAATTCCCCCATTCCCCCCTGTCCTGGATTTTCCGGGGATTTCTGAGCGTATGCTGGACATCGTCCATATAGGTCAGGAAAAACTTGACGGCCTCTGATTCCTGCTGATTCAGGTCGCCCGTGACAACCCGGGCATGAGGTACATTTCCCTGCATTACGGTCTTACAGTATCATGAAATTTCATCAAAAAGATTCCCGTACAGCCGGGGGAACGAATATAAAACAGGATGCTGCGGGTGGGACCAGGAACAGAGTGTTTTATGCTGTCCTTTTTCCAACCACTCAAAACCATTCGCCCCTGCGACCGACCTCTCCCTTGACCCCGCCCCTACCAATCCGAATGGGCGGGGCCTCCACCCCGGTGCTTCTCCACTCCGCTGCACTCGCACCATGTCCCTGGTTTTCTATCTCTAGTCCTGGTCATTAGACGCCTCCGGCTTTGTCGTAAACCACGACGCTATCATATCAGACTATCAGATGTCGTGCAGAAACTCTTGATACGGGCTGTAGGGAGCAATCGCATAGGAGAGAGGAAGGGATACGTTCTGGTATCCGGAGTATACCATAACTTATATGAGCCTATTCTCTGAGTATGAATTACGAGAACCTGCATGTCTCTCCCACGGCAGGGTCCAAACAGATATGAAGTGACAGAGGCACTCCGATGAATGAACAGACCCGTTATTATCTCGCAGGAATCCTGATTGTCCTCCTTGTATGTATATTAATCCTTATATTCTACAACCTCTCCACGAAGGATGTTTTTACAAAGGAGACTACACGTTCAGATCTCCTCTCCACTATCCAGGCACGTGGTAAACTCGTCACTGCAGTGGAACCCAATTATCCACCAAGTTCTGAGATTGTACCGAATGCGAACAGGACGCCCGGGACGAGGTGCAGCCCGTCAGAATACACTTTGAATGAGGTAAAGGGTTTTAACGTAGAAATCACCGCAGAGATAGCACGGCGCCTGGGTGTTGAACCCTGTTATATCATGCCCCCCCGATCCCAGACGAGGAGTGGGAACTGGGCAGATAATTGGGACCTCTACCCCATCCATTACATCACAGAAGAGAGGTTGAAGGACTACTATTTCACGCAACCCACATTCACCACACCTGCGGCATTCTTTGTGCATAAGAACAACACGGAATTTACACATATGAGCGACCTCTCTGGGCACCGTATCGGGGTATGTTCCGGATGCGTCCATGAGCTGTACCTGAAAGGTACCCTCGCCCTTCCCGGAGGGACCACCAACTTCGCCGTCAAGAATGCCACAACAGTAGCCTATATCAATGAAGTCCTCGCCATCGATGATCTCTCCACGGGAGGCCAGGGGAAGATAGACGCGATCCTGACAAGCCAGATGACAGGTCGTGATGCGATTCGCCGTGGCTTACCACTCAGGCAACTGGATGATCCGGCGTTCTTTGGGTATGTTGCACCGGCTATTGACAAGAAGGGTTCAATGGACCCCGAGACCTTTGTCAACAAGGTGTCTGAAGTGGTCCAGCAGATGCACAAGGACGGGACATTGCTGAACCTCTCCATGAAATATTTCTCCGCTGACTACACCTCTGAAGCAGAGAGGTTCAATATCAGCGCCCTTCACCAGTTTGACTGATGGGGAAAGACCTGATGTTGAAAAAGACGTGGAAACGGAGTCTGACCCTCCGTCTTGTCCTCTCTTTTTTATTCCTCTCCCTCCTCGTTGTGGGGATATTGGGGTTCGTCGCCGGAATCATTGCGACAGAGACCATCAAGCAGTCGGTTTTTGAACGGCTCGACACAAGCGTAAATCTGAAGGAAGACTCTTTCAACAAATGGGTTGATGACCAGATACCAAATGTCGTTCTCGTTAGCATGATGCCTGCCCTCTATGAAAATGTAGATGTCCTGGTCAGTTTCCCACCTCCTCATAATGCAACTGGGGGAGAGCGGGCGGCATACAATGACCTCTCTGACCTGCTCAGCCTCATTGTCACTGAGTCTCCCTACACCGATGAGATCATGATCACCGACGGGAACGGCACAGTGATTGTATCGAGTGATCGCTCCCACGAGGGGATGTCTCTCTCCAATGCGCCCTACATCGAGCAGGGGCGGCAGCGGACATACGTACAGAGTATCCATCCCTCCCCCCTGACCGGGAGGAAGGTCATCACCATCGTGACACCGATTTTCAATGCCCGTGGGAGTCGCATAGGGATGCTTGCCTCTGACCTCTCGAAAGATCGCATCGACCGGATTATCATCGAGAATTCAGGCTTAGGAATGACGGGGGAGACCTACCTTATCGACAAATCGCACCATCTGGTGAGCGATCTACCCTTAAAACGACAGAATATCACCTCCCGCGAGGTCAGGTCGGAGGGTATCGACCGGGCCCTCACAGGTATTGACGGTTCCGGGGTGTACCTCAGTTATGGGGGGATCCCCGTCATCGGAGTGTATAGGTGGATTGACGAACGCGAGGTCGCACTGATAGCGGAAATGTCTGCAGAAGAGGCTTTTGAACCTGCTAACAGGCTTGCATGGACCATTTTCATCATAGGGGCTTTCCTTGCGGGAGTGCTTGCCCTCCTGATGTTAATCGTCGGCAGGCAGATCACGCGTCCCCTCCTTGCAATCACTGAGGCTGCCATACAGGTGACGGGGGGAGACCTCACAATCGAAGCTCCTGTGACCACTGAAGACGAGGTCGGTACCCTCGCGAAGGCTTTCAACCAGATGACAGATAACCTTAAAAGAACACTCCTGGGGCTGGAGCACAACATTGCCGAGCTGGAACAGACGCGGGATGCCCTGTCCATGGCGCGGAGCCATCTTTATACCATTATCGATTCCATCGCTGACCCTGTCTTTGTGAAAGACAGGCACCACCGTTGGGTTGTCCTCAATGATGCATTCTGCCGGATGGTCGGCCATTCCAGAGAGGAACTGATCGGCCGGACAGACAGGGACTTCTTCCCCGAAGGTGAATATCGCATCTTCTTGGAACGCGATGACAGCGTGTTCACCATCAGGAAGGAGGACATCAACGAGGAATCTCTCACCGATGCAACAGGAAAACGACATATCCTCCTGACGAAGAAGGCGGTCTTCAGAAGTCCGGACGGGGAAGATTACCTCGTCGGCGTCGCCAGCGATATCACCGAGATACGCGACGCAGAGGAGGAGGCACGGCAGCTGAACAGGCAGATAGAATTCATCCTTGGGGCGACCAGGACCGGCCTTGATATAATCGACGGGGATTTTAATGTCAGGTATGTCAACCCGGAATGGCAGAAGACGTACGGCAACTTCACTGGCAGGAAGTGCTTTGAATATTTCATGGGAAGGGACACCCCGTGTCCAGGATGCGGAATCCTGGAGGCCCTCAGAACCAGGAGGACGATTGTGACCGAAGAAACCCTTGTCCGCGAGGGAGATCGGCCCGTTCAGGTCACGACGATCCCATTCCAAGGAGAAGATGGCGAATGGCTCGTCGCCGAAGTGAATGTCGACATCTCCGAAAGGATACACCATGAACAGGAGATACGGCGGTTCAACGAGGAACTTGAGGAACGGGTCAGGCAGAGGACCAGCGATCTCGAGCGTGCCACTAGGGAGATGGAGTCATTCAGCTACTCGGTATCCCATGACCTCCGGGCCCCGCTGAGGGCGATCGATGGATATTCTAGCATCCTCCTCAACGAGACCCAAGAGAGGCTCAATCCTCCCGATATCCGCCTCCTGACCCTGATCAGGCAAAATATCAACCAGATGGCCCTCCTCATCGAGGGCCTTCTCAACCTCTCAAAGATAGGAAAGCAGGCCCCCCAGAAGGAGCAGATCGACATGGAAGCTCTCGTAAGGGAGGTCTTTGACACGATGAAGGAGGAGCGGAAAGGCCGGGATATTACCCTTGAGATCGGAAAACTTTCCCCCTGTATGGCAGATATGCTCATGATCAGGCAGGTATACAGCAATCTCCTCTCCAACGCCCTGAAATTCACTCGCTCCCGAAAGAAGACGGTTATCGAGGTGGGATCGTTCCAGAGGGATGACGATATCGTTTATTTCGTACGGGATAACGGAATCGGCTTTGATATGAAATTTTATAACAAGCTTTTCGGCGTCTTCCAACGGCTCCATACGATCCCCGGGATCGAGGGGACAGGCGTGGGCCTCGCGATCGTGCACCGGATCATCCAGCGGCACGGCGGGAGGATCTGGGCAGAATCAGAGCACGACAAGGGGGCGACTTTCTACTTCACCCTGGGCAAGAAGGGCTGATCGATCGCTGCATGAACGTAATCGGGTTTCTTGCTCGCAAAATAGTTTTGTGTTTGATCTATGGAAGGCATATAGAAGAGTGGTCAGAGAAGGGAGTGTATAAAGAAAACCTCGGGGATTCGAACCTTCCGTTAAAGTGCTGCGGGTGGGATCCGAACCCACGACCTCCAGATGTCTCAGATGACGGCGCCTCGAATTGCACAATAACCCTATGAGTCTGGCGCCCTAACCAGCTAGGCCACCGCAGCGCACAAAAGTGCATAATGAAAACGTTATAAACGGTATTAAAGGTTCTGATGTTCGTTCTGCCGGTGGAGAACGCGTTTCTTGTGCGGGCGGAAAGATGGCAGGATAACCTGAACCTGGTTTTAAAAAAATTCTATGCTTTCTTCTGGCTCTGGATATAGGCGCCGACCGCTCCGGTGATTGCCGCAATCTCCTTACCCTGCCTGAGAGATGCTGCAAGCGTCTGCATCCGCTTCTCCTCTTCGCGGACGTACCGGTTCAGGGTCTTTAGGATGTGCTCCTCCTGGAGGAAGTGGGTATGCGTATCCCCCTTGATGAAGTGCGGGTTGTGCATGATGGCGTGGTGGAGGGGGAGCGTCGTCTTGACACCGATGATCACATACTCATAGATGGCCCGACGCATCCGGGCAATCGCCTCCTGCCGGTTCATGCCCCAGGCACAGAGCTTGGCAATCATGGAGTCATAGCTAGCCGGGATGGTATAACCCATATGAATCCCCGAGTCTACTCTCATACCCGGCCCCCCTGGTGATCGGTACCGGACAATCTTTCCCGGGTCTGCAGTGAAATTATTCAACGGGTCCTCGGCATTGATCCGGCACTCGATGGCATGCCCCCGTATGGATATCTCTTCCTGAGAAAACGGGAGAGTCTCACCGGCAGCCACCGCAAGCTGTTGCTTTACGATATCGATCCCGGTTATCAGCTCGGTAACCGTGTGCTCGACCTGGAGCCGGGTGTTCATCTCCATGAAGTAGTAATTTCCATCAGCATAGAGGAACTCAACTGTTCCTGCATTCCAGTAATCTGAGGCCTTTGCCACCGCAATTGCCGACTGGGACATTCTGCTGCGGAGTTCAGGGGTCATGATGGGACAGGGAGCTTCCTCGACCAGTTTCTGGTGACGCCGCTGGATAGAGCATTCCCGGTCATACAGATGGACGATGTTGCCATGCTCGTCTGCCAGAACCTGGAATTCAATGTGCCGCGGTTTGACCAGGTATTTCTCAATGAAAACCGTGGAATCTCCGAACGCTGATTCAGCCATCCGCATGCCGGCACCAATCGCCTCATCGAGAGCAGCCTCATCATTCACGATCTGCATCCCGATACCCCCGCCACCGGCGCTTGCCTTCACGATGACCGGGTAACCGATCTCGTCTGCAACCTGCTTTGCTTCACGGGCATTCTTCACTCCGCCCGGAGTTCCGGGAACGACCGGGACCCCGGCATCCCGCATCATCTGTTTGCTCTCAATTTTAGAGCCCATGGCCCGGATAGTCTTCCATGACGGGCCGATGAATATAATACCCTCTTCACTACAGCGCTTGGCAAACTGGTAATTTTCTGCCAGGAATCCGTATCCGGGATGGATAGCCTCACTCCCGCTTTTTTTGGCAATATCGATAATCCGGTCAACATTGAGGTAACTCTTCGAGGGCGGTGCCTCTCCCACCAGAAAAGCCTCATCGGCATACTTGACGTGGAGGGCATCTTTATCCGCGGTTGAATATATTGCCACCGTCTCGATATTTACCTCCCGGCAGGCCCGCATCACCCTGATGGCAATTTCCCCGCGATTGGCAATGAGGACCTTTTCAAAGTATTTCATTCCACCACCATGAGCACATCACCGCTCTGGACAACGTCCCCGGTGTTTACGAAGATATCTGCGACCTTTCCGTCATGGGGGGCGTGAATGGGATTCTCCATTTTCATGGCCTCAAGGACGATCAGCAGATCTCCCTTCTTCACCTCGGTTCCTCTGCTGACCGCAATCTCGAGTACCATACCCTGCATGTTCGACTTCACCCCGCCCTGGATATCCCCCCGCGGTATCTTCTGAGCTGGCGCAGCGGTCACCGCAACCGCACTCCCGCCAACCGAGAGGATCCGGATATTGAAGACTTCCCCATCCACCTCAACCTCCATGGTATGCGGAATATCGGCAGATGCAGACACCGGCCTGGTTTTTGAAGGAAGTTCCTCAGGTTTGCGTTCCCCTTTGAGGAAGGAGGGGGCGATTGCCGGGTAGAGGATGTAGGTAAGGACATCCTCCTCCCCCTTCTTTACCAGACCTTCGGCCCGGGCCTGTTCTTCCATCTTTTCATAGACCGGTTCAAGGAGATCAGCGGGCCGGACGGTGATGACCGGTTCATCGCCGATAATCCGGTTCTGTATCTCGGGACTGATGGGACCAGGTGGTTTGCCGTAGAGTCCCCGCACATAATCTTTTACCTCATTCGTGACATTCCGGTACCGCTCACCACCAAGGAGGACATTCAGGACCGCCTGGGTCCCGACAATCTGCGAGGTGGGGGTGACCAGAGGAGGGTACCCGAGATCCGCCCTCACGTAGGGGATTTCCGCAAACACATCATCCATCCTGTCGAGAGCATCCTGATCTTTCAGCTGGGAGACAAGATTTGATATCATTCCGCCAGGTAACTGGTAGACCAGAACATTACTGTCCACCCGCTCGGAGATAGGATCCAGTATGCCCCCGTATTTTTCCCTCAGTTTGCTGCAGAAATCCCTGACTTCGAGAAGAGTATGAAGGTCGATTCCCGTATCCCGTGGTGTATCTTTCAGCGAGGCCACAATGCTCTCAGTCGGGGGCTGCGAAGTCCCCAGAGCAAACGGGGACATTGCGGTATCGACGATGTCGACCCCGGCTTCGATTGCGGCCTGGTAACTCATTGAAGCGATGCCGCTCGTGGAATGGCTGTGGAGGTCGACGAGGACATCCATCTCGTCCTTGATACCGGTAATCAGATCCCTTGCCGTGTGCGGCATAATCAGGCCGGCCATATCCTTGATACAGATGGAGTCACAGTCAAAGGAATATAACTCTCTGACCATCCCGATGAATCCCGGAATGGAATTGACCGGGCTCGTCGTGTAGCAGATTGAGCCCTGAAGGTGTGCCCCGACCTCCTTCACCATCTTCATTGATTCCTTCATGTTCCGGATATCATTCAGGGCATCAAAGACCCGGAATATATCCACACCGATCTTGTGGGAATGGGCTATAAACCGATCCACCACATCATCCGGGTAGTGGCGGTACCCCACCAGGTTCTGCCCGCGGAGGAGCATCTGGATGGGGGTGTGTTTCAGCTCTTCCTTCAGCTCCCGGACCCGATCCCAGGGATCTTCGGCCAGGAACCGGATACTTGAATCGAACGTTGCGCCACCCCATGCCTCAACCGAGAAGAACCCCGCCTTATCGATGACCCGGGCCAGCGGGATCATGTCCTCGGTCTTCATGCGGGTTGCAATCAGGGACTGGTGGGCGTCCCGAAGCGTGGTGTCAGTTATCAGCAGCTTCGTGGTTCGACTCATGGGGCTCCTCCGGTGAAATTGTAAAGGGGGAAAGTATCCAAACCTCTAGAACCTTTATATCCGAAGTATAAAAATATCACGAACAGGGATGAACGACAGGATGAGAATGAGAACTGCGAAGCATCCCGTGATAATATCTTTTTTTGTGGTTCGGAACTCAGGGCAGCAGCTTCCTCCCTGAACATATCCCCGGCTGAGGAGGAGATCGGCCTGGTCATGTGCCCTCACCAGGCGGCTGTGAATGAGGAGAAAACCGACTGACGGGATGATCCTGATACCCGGCCGTATTCCTTTCAGGGTATGTGCGGTGAATATTCTCCGAAATTCCCGGGAGGCATCATGGAAACCCTGGATGCTCATTTCAACGGCAAGGCCGATATCAAATCCGGCTTTTTTCCCGAACAGCCAGACCGAGAGGTCGAGATATTCGCCCGGGCGCCATCCAGCGTAGACGGTGAATGCGAGGATGATGAGGGCACTCATTCTGATGAAATATGATATCCCCTCCCCTCCGGTATACTGGCTGATGGATGCAATGATCCCGGTTATGAGGATGATGATCCAGAATGCTGCAGACCGCAGGTGGTGAAGGAGAGAACCAGGTGAGAGAAAGAGCCAGATCAGGGTCAGGATCGCACCAAATACCGACGTGAATGCAGCGATGGAAAGGCAGATGACCGAGATGAGCCTCAGTCGTGCATCCTGCATGCCGCCTCCAGAATGTCCTGCCAGGTGAGATTTGCCGGAAGAATTCCCTGTGCACGGAGGCTCCTGACCGGACCGGTTGCCGACTGCCAGGAGGGGATAGCTTCCGGGACCGGGCCGAGATAGGTGAGGAGCCCGGACCGCATCTCCCACAGGAAATCTGTCCTGGGGAGAAAATGCTGTTCGTGGGTACAGACCAGGGTAATCTCCTTCTTCCGCTCAGAAATATTCCCTGATACTGCCATTTTTCCCCTGCAGTCCAGTGCACTGAACGGTTCATCGAGGATGAGCAGGTCCCATGGGCGAAGGGAGAGGCAGGCGATGTGAAAAGCTTTCAGTTCTCCCCGCGAGAGCCGGAATGGATCCTGGGTTTTTCCCGCATTGATGCCTGCGAGATCGAGGGCGTGATCCGGTTCCACCCCATACGAGAACGCTTCCTCCTCAAGGCTGGACGCGGTAACATGGTTCTCGGGATACTGGAACGAGAGTGTATGGGAATGGATTCCTTCATACTGCACCATACCCTTATCCGGCCTGATAACCCGGGCTGCAAGGAGAGCGAGGGTGGACTTGCCTGATCCGACCCGGCCTGTAATGAGGTGAACGCCAGGGCAAAAGGCGGCCCCCGCTGCACACTTCCACCCGCCATAGCTCTTTTCAATGCCAGTGAGGCTGAGTTTCACCGCCCCTGCCTCCAGGTGAATGGATAGCAGCAGGTTGACCCGAGGGAGGGAAAGACCTTTTCCGGAGGCCCTTCATGCAGTACGGTTCCCTGATGCAGGACAATAACCCCCCCGCACCTCGCAGCGAGATCCATGTTCTGCGTACACCGGACAACCAGGCCTGATCCCGATGAGGCAATCAGCTGATCTGCCTCTTTGAGGGTATCATAATCGAGGTGGGAGTCAAACTCATCAAGGATGAGGATCTCCGGGCTGGAGATGACAGCAGAAAGGAGCGCGATCAGCACTTTCTCACCACCTGACAGGGTATCGATGGTCCGGTCGAGGTGGTGGTCAAGACCTGCCTTGCGGGCACCATCCAGAACACGGCGCCGGACCTCATCACAGGAATAATTCCGGAACCGGAGCGGACCTGCCAGTTCATCACTCACCCGGGAAAAGAGGGCATTTTTATCAGGATACTCGTTGACAAAGCCTGCCTTCCCGGGAACCAGGGGTATCCCGTTGAGAGTAATGAAGCCTGATTTCGGCCGGGAAATCCCGGCAAGGATGCGGAGCAGGGTGGTCTTTCCACTCCCGTTTCTCCCGATCAAAGCGGTGGTGCCCGGATGAATCGTGAGGTCCGGAATACGGAGGTTACGGTAAACAAGGTTGTGGATCCTGATCATGAACTCCAAGTCCCTTCACCCAGATGTTCCAGCCGCCCGGCAATCAGGTAGACAGCATATCCTTTCACGACATCCCCGGGAATAAAGGGAAGCACCCCAATGAGGAATGCTGCGGAAAGGGAGATACCTGCAGAAAAGGAAAGCCAGGCCATACCACACAGGAAGATGACGGAAAGTCCCCCGGCAATGCCAATGACCCGGAGAAACGGTTCGCGGTGCTCATAGGCGAGACCGGTTACCAGCGCCCCGGGAAGAAATCCGAGAATATAACCACCGGTGGGGCCGAGGATGACAGCGATCCCTGCAGTACCGCTGTGAAAGACCGGGATGTTGAGTATGCCCATAAGGATGTAGAGACCATTGGGGAGCGCCGCATAGCGCCCCATCACTGCTCCTGACAGGAGGACAAAAAGAGTCTGGAGGGTGAGGGGAACGGGAACAAACGGGATTGCTATCCATGACCCGATAGCAATGAGGCTGGTAAAAGCAGCGGTCCCTGCCAGGAGAAACGGTCGTCCGGGTTTTTTCAACATCGTCAACCCTATATTAGGTTAAGGTTGACGATAAATGGCTATCGCTGGTAACAGTCGCCTCCGATGACCCGTTCAATCTTGCCGTTGTCCTTCCTGATGAGGAGCGCCCCGTATTCATCAATATCGATTGCCTCACCCTCGAAAGTCGCTTTCATCGTATTGATTTTTACCCGGTGTTCAAGCGTGCAGGATAGAGTCTTCCATTCGCGTGTTATGGCTTCATACTCCCCAGCCTCGAGGAGGAGGTACCGGCTTTCGAATTCCTTCAGGAGGCGTGCGAGGAACGAGGCACGATCGACATCATACCCCATCTCTGCACTAATAGAGGTGACGGAACTCTTCACCCCTTTCAGATCTCCCGGGGCGATATTCACATCAACACCAATACTGAGCAGGCAATAGTGGATCTGGTCAGCCTCAGCAAACAACTCGAGAATAAGACCTGCAACTTTGTTATCCCCGATATAGATATCATTGGGCCATTTGATGAGGGCTCCGAGGTCATACTCTTTCCTGATCGCACGGGCAACAGCCACCGATCCGGCCATAGTAACCATGAAGACCCGGTCGATGGGGATATCCGGTTTGAGGACGATAGTAATCCAGACTCCGCCTGCGGGAGAGACCCAGGAACGACCAAGCCTCCCGATGCCTCCGGTCTGCTCTTCGGCAATGATGACCATCCCGTGTATCTGTTCAGCATCTCCCTCGCTTGCCAGCTGCTTGCCAACCCAGATGGTGGACGGGGTATTCTCATAGTACCGCATCTGGCTTCCAATGAAGCTTGTCCGGAGCCGTTTGTGAACTTCATACGGGAGGAGGCGGTTGCTCTTCTTGGTGAGGCGGTAGCCTTCTTTCTGTGATGCCGTGATCTCGTAGCCCATGCTGATGAGTTCTTTCACATGCTTCCATACCGCGGAACGGGAAATGCCGAGCCGGCCGCTGATGTATTCACCGGATACCGGTCCGTCACTTGTCTCAAGAACTTCAAGAACCCTGAATGCTGCTTCGTACATGACAACCTACCTTTTTGCCCCGATCCGTTCCGTCGGAAGCGGGCAGGGATCCTTCCCGCATACCTGCTGGAGAATTGCTGACTGGTGCTCCATCAGGGTTGCCAGGTCAAAGATTCCGGTAATGTCGACAACCCCTATTGCCCCGATCGCCATCCCGCTGCTATCCCGTATCGGGCTTACGATGACGGGTACACCCTTGTATGCTCCCGATGCGGGGGTTGTTTTGAGGACCACATTATCCCGCAGAACTCGCTCGAGTACCGGTCCGCTATAGGATCGGTCAACGATCCTGCCCTCTTCGATCCTTATCCCGGGGAGATCCCGTGACCGTGCCGTAATGGGGAGGCGGTTCAGGAGGTCATGGATAGCCAGCCCCAGCGGTTCAAGGTCATCAGCCGTCGAGCCCGGGAAAATAACATAGCGATTCATCGGTACTTCCTCATTACATCCCTCTCTTTTGGTCAAAATAATGTTTCCTCCGGTGCCGTGCAGAATGATTTCAGGAACGACCGTGACGGATACTCATGGATAGTGGTTACCACCACCTCACCTTTTCCGACTTTTCTTCCAATCATTACCGGATATCCCTTCGCCTTCACTATAACGGTTCCGTCAAAATCAGTAAAAAAACCGTCGCATTCAATACATCCGGTGTCATACCCCTCGACCAGGCATGCACCGGGGTGGGAAGAGTCTATCTCGAGTGAGACCGGCCCGTACTGGTGATGATACCGCACCGGAAACGGGAGCCAGTCATAGGCATCCTCACGGACTGAAGCTGCGCCAAAGACCAGCAGGTTTCCCCCCGCTTCCACAAAGCGCTGTATCCGTGAAGCTGCTGCTCTCAGCGCAGGAAGAAGATTAGAAAATTCCGGGTTCGCAAACCCTGTGGGCACAATCAGGGTCACAAACCGTCCCCTGTAGAAAGGGGCGGCAACCATGTGAGGGGTGATATGGTCACAGCTCACCCCGCATTCCTCGACATAGCGGGTAAATACCAGCTTCTCGTCCCAGAGAAGTCCGGACCGGCTTATCACCCTTTAATCACTCCCAGCGGGACTAAGCGGGCAACACGGCGGGAAATTCCCGCTTCATGCACGACCCTGACCACTTCATCACTCGGTTTGTAGACATCCGGGGCCTCATCAGCAATAGCCCCGTTATGGTGAGCCCGGATAAGAATTCCCTCCCTGGCCAGGGCTTCTTTTACCTCGTGTCCGGAAAGTTGTTTCTTTGCCTTTGTCCGGCTCATGACCCTCCCCGCCCCATGGCAGGTGCTCCCGAAGGTGCGATCCATGGCCAGATCTGTGCCATGGAGGAGATAGGATGCTGTCCCCATACTTCCGGGAATGATCACCGGCTGGCCTGTCGTTGCATATTCAGCCGGCAGATCCGGCGAACCCGGCCCGAAAGCACGGGTGGCCCCTTTCCGGTGGACGCAGACCTTCCTGCGCCGGCCGTCAATCTGATGCTCCTCGAACTTGGCTACGTTGTGGGCAACATCATAGATCAGGTGCATCTCTTCGTGGCCGATTGAAAACATCCTGGCAAACACTCCCCGTACCATATGCATGATAACCTGCCGGTTCGCCCACGCATAGTTTGCCGATGCAGCCATGGCGCCGAAATATGCCCTGCCTTCAGGAGAAGAGAGCGGGGCACAGGCAAGCTGCCGGTCAGGGAGGTTCATCCCGTATTTTTTAGTCGCCCCTTCCAGAATCTTCAAATGATCGGTGCAGACCTGGTGACCAAGCCCCCGGGAACCGCAGTGAATCATGATGCAGACCTGTCCTGCAGAAATGCCAAAAGCCCGGGCGGCTTCCTGGTCATAGATCTCGCGGACTACCTGTAATTCAAGAAAGTGATTTCCCGCCCCGAGTGTCCCGCTCTGGGGCATTCCCCGCTGCCGTGCTTTCTGTGAGACGGCTGAAGGATCTGCATTTGCCATGGCCCCCTGCTCTTCACAATGTCTGATATCCTCCTCTATACCGTACCCGTGCTCCACAGCCCACCGTGCACCGCTGGTAAGTATACCCGACAGTTCCTTTGGTTCGAGGCGAAGCGTGCTCTTCGCACCAACCCCTGTCGGGACGGCAGCGAAGAGATCCTCAATGAGTTCGCGTTTTTTTGAGAGATCCTTTACGGATAGCGGAGTGCTGAGGATACGCACGCCGCAATTGATATCAAAACCGACCCCCCCGGGGGAGATAACCCCTTCATCCATGCCAAAGGCAGCAACCCCGCCGATCGGGAAACCGTAGCCCCAGTGGATATCAGGCATGGCGAGAGAGTTTTTCACAATACCCGGCATGGTGGCAACGTTCGCCAGCTGCTGGATGGCCCCCTGTTCAAGGGTCTCTGCCAGCTGGTCGGAGAGGAAAAATCTTCCCGGAACCCGCATGCCGCCAACATAGCCAATCGGAACTTCCCATTCGAATGGCCCGGTTCTCGTTATTCCCTGAAGCATGGTAGGTCACACATCAAAGGTGACTTCAAGGGTATAAGTATGATTCCCGCTGGCAATGGAGAGACCTGAGAATGAGATTCCCTTCACCTCCATCCCTGAAAGGTGCTTCTCCCTGGAGAAGGGTTCCCCGAAGAGGTCCCCTTCGAGACCTGTTCCGGACAAGCGGACCTCAGCCCCCGACACCACCAGATCATCAACTTCTGATACAAAAAGCACTTCGGAGAGGAATGCATGCATCAGGGAAATTATGTCCCTCCCCTCCACTACCACATGCCGTCGCAGTATCCCGGGATCTGCCACCCCATACATAATTACCATAAGGGCCCGGGCTGCCTCTGAGAAGAGTTCTTCAAGCGACCCTGCTTTCACCCGCACCCTGATGTCAGCTGTATGTTCCAGTTCTTCAAAACTCATGGCATCCGGGATGAGATGCATCGTCCATATCGTCCATGAAGAAAGGGATCATCCCCATGTGAACCGCAGACAGGTACCTGGCCTGGTGGATAGAGACGAAGATGACATGATCACCTGCAGGGAGCTGGAGGTCGGTAGGTTTGGGAGGTTTGATGCTGACGGGCAGAAGGATAGGACCTCCGCAGGAGGTGGATATGCGGAAATCCGATCCGCGTTGTGCTATATAGTCCAGTACCTCATCGGTGATCCGGATATCCTTGACGAGAGAATGATTGTTCGGTCGGGCGTGCATGCTATGCCCAATGCATATGCAGGCTTTGGTAAAAAAAGTAATCATCGGATGATTTCAGACTGCTCCTACAATCCGTGCGACTGTGTCAACGTACTGCTCCTTGAGGGAATAGATGCTGCCGGTGCCTTCCCGGTTCTTGCTTACATGGAGTATTCCGATTTTTGAGGCAATAATTCCAACCATGGCTGCAACGGAGTGGTAGCTGATAGAAAACTGTTGGTTGAGTGCTGCGAAGATTTCTGCAACGCTGAGTGATTTCAAACGCAGGAACATCTGCAACAGGGCACGCCTTATCCCGGTCCTGTCGCGTGATATATAGTTCCTGAGCCGCTTCTCAATAACCGTCCGGATCTCTTGCGGAGATCTCATGATGAGTACCTCACCCCCATGTTTATATAATATTTTTCTTTTTTTTTTATTTGACTATCCCTACCGGGACTGAGGGGATTATTCAGTCGGTATGAGTGCTTACCCAACCCGAAGGATTTTACCTCTGGGTCACGAATTTAGATGGCATGGGATTTGTCACCTATGATGTGAACCGGTATACACCAAGGCAGATGGTGGTACTTCCCGCAATCCTCCTGATCATATCCCTTATCGTCCTCGGTTATAGCATGGCCACAACCGGGATGCCCGTTAAGCCAGGTATGGATTTTTCGGGGGGCACGGCGATTACGATTTACACTGAAGATAGTCCTGATGTTCTTAAAACGGTCCTTTCAGAATATCCGATTATCACTATTGAGAGCGGCATCAATAACGGGAAATTTTTAAAATTCGGACTCATGGACGAAGCCACATTTGATTCGCTTACTTCCATCCTCGATGAACGATACCCGGATGCATGGCAGCTTGCTCAAATTGATGCAACCTTTGGACAAACTCTTCAGCAACTCGCAATATATGCCCTTATCTTTTCTTTTATCGGCATGACAATCGTGGTTTTCCTCGCATTCCGGTCGTTTGTCCCGGCTGGGGCAGTCATCCTCTCAGCATTTGCGAACATTGTCATGACCGCAGCAGTCATGGTCATAGTTGGTATTGAACTCACTCTTCCAACATTTGCCGCACTCCTCATGCTCATAGGATATTCGGTGGACAGTGATATCCTCCTGACCATGCGAGTCCTGAAACGACAAGGGAAGCTGGAAGAGAAACTTGGTGGCGCGTTCCGTACCGGAATCATCATGACTACCACAACACTTGCTGCTGTAGCTGCGATGGGAATAGTAGCCTACCTGGGCAATGTTCCGGTCATTCCGGCCATTGCAAGCGTGCTTTTCATCGGGCTCATTTTTGATATGATGAATACATGGCTCACCAATGCCGGTATCATCAAGTGGTACGTTCAGAAGCAGGAATCCAGGCAGCGGAAAGAATCCGGAAAGAAGAGGGGTGTGAAATGAATAGGAAAGATCTGATCGGGCTTTTAAAGACCTGGCAGGTTGCACTCCTCATCATCCTCGTGGCAGCCTCGGTAATAGCGATATACCCGCATTTAGATGACGGGGTTACCACCAACCTCCAGTATGGTCTCGATCTTCGAGGGGGGACATGGCTTCAGATGAGGTTCCAGGCTGAGGTTGTGGGATTTGAGACTGACCGTCCTGTCTCCGAGTTCCTGACCGAACTCCAGGAAACACTCGATGCTGAGATCTACCTTGTCGGAGACAATAAAATTGAAATCCGCAAGTTCTACAATGAGAGTGAACTGAAAGCGGCATTCACAGCCGCGGGGGGAACCCTCACCAGTTATGAGCAGGGGGTTTCCCGTGAGACCGCCGACCAGGTAAAACAGATCCTCGAGCAGAAACTCAATGCCCTTGGTACCCGGGATGCCAAGGTCAACCTCCTCACTGGATTTTCAGGGACTACCCAGTATGTAAGAGTTGAACTTGCCGGGGTCGGTAAAAGCCAGGCTGAAGATATCGTTGGGAAGCAGGGGAAATTTGAGATACGGATCCATACCGCGGGGAATGAGAGCGAACACGTTCTCTATGGCGATACCATATCCACGGTAGGGATACCAAGCCAGGAACCAGGGAAAAACACGTGGGGAGTTTCCTTCACCCTGTCAGAGGCGGGTGCAAACCAGTTCCGAGAGGCAGCAATTCGGTATGGGGGCACTACCGATCCCGATAACCATTGGCTGGATATGATCCTTGATGGGGAGACTGTGTATAGCGCACCGCTCAGCCCAGACCTTGCTGCAAAGCTCCAGGCCGGGCCGGTCCAGCAACTTATGGCATCAACAGGTACAGGCCAGGAAGGTCTGACACAGGCCAAGAACCTTGAGATCCATTTACGGGCAGGGGCACTTCCGGTTCAGGTTTCTGTTGCCGGGACAAGTACCATACCAGCTCCTTTAGGTGAGCATTTCACCAGGATGTGTGTGTATGCTTTCATTGCTGCAGCCCTTGCCGTCGGGGTCGTCATATTCTACCGCTACCGCGAGCCAGCCATCGTGCTGCCCATGATGGGGGTCAACCTTTCCGAGATTGTTATCCTGCTCGGCATCGCAGCCGTTATCCAGCAACAGCTTGACCTGGCGGCAATCGCCGGTCTGATTGCCGTGCTTGGGACTGGTATCGACCAGCTGGTCATCATCACTGACGAAGTACTCCATGAAGGGAAGGTACCTTCCCGCCAGCTCTATGAGAAGCGGCTCAGCCGGGCGGTTGGGATTATCATGGTATCTGCTGCAACCGTGGTCATCGCGATGCTCCCGCTTGCCCTGTTGCCCCTTCAATCTCTCCGTGGGTTTGCCGTCATCACCATCCTTGGTGTCCTGATTGGGGTTTTCATAACCCGGCCTGCCTATGGAAAGATAATTGCGGTAATCCTCTCCAAATAACCCGAATAACAATCTTTATCTCCTTTTTCCACCGACAACTCTGAAGGTAATGTACATGGGAAAACCGGTGGTACTTGACTTTTTTGCTGAATGGTGCGGGCCGTGCAGGAGACAGGGTCCTTATCTTGAACAACTGAAAAAGAAGATGGGTGACCAGATCGAGATAAAAAAGATCGATGTGGACCAGCATATGGAGCTCGCCAATAAGTACGAGATTCGGGTTGTCCCAACCCTTATTATTGAAAAGGATGGAAAGGTGGTGGAGATGCTGGAAGGGGTCACGAGCGCCGAATCGCTGGAGAGAATGCTCATCCCGCTGGTGGACAGGTGAACATAGGAATTGTTGGCGGAACCGGTGATATCGGCGAGGGGATCGCGATGCGGCTCTCTTCCCGCCACGACGTGGTGATCGGGTCCCGTGAACAGGAGAAGGCAGTTGAATCAAGCACCACCTGCTACAGCACGGTAACCGGACTCGGGCGCCCGTGCAGCGTAAGCGGTCTTTCCAACCAGGAGGCAGTCGACCGATCGGATATTGTTATCCTGGCCATACCGTTCCGGCATATCGGACCGACACTGGCCTCGCTGACTGGTCTTGAAGACAAGATCGTGGTCTCACCAATCAACCCCATGGAGAAGAGGGAGTATTTTGTCTATACCCCGCCCGCCGAGGGTTCGGCAGCACTGCTGGTACAGAAACTCCTTCCCAAAGGAACCCGGATCTGTTCAGCCTTTAACACCGTTGCAGCCAACAAATGGAGGGCTTTATCGGAAGAGCTTGACTTTGCCATCCCGGTCTGTGGGGATGAACCCGGGGCAAAAGCAGTGGTAATGGACCTGATACGGACCATTCCCGGAGTGAAAGCCTATGATGCAGGTCCTCTTGCCGTATCCTGTATGGTCGAATGCCTAACCCCGCTGCTCCTCAATATCGCCCGGTTTAATAAGATGAGGGATGTAGGAATTCAGTTCAGGTGAGTGCCTGATAATGCACGGAAAGCCGGAATCATCGCACAAGGATAGCCATGATTCAGTCTGAGTTTGAGCGGATAGGGACAAGGCTATTTGCCGAAAAACTGGTTGGCGGGAACTTTGGTAATATGAGTGTCCGGTCCGGTCCCGGGTTTTTTATTACCCGATCCGGATCATACCTTGATGCACCGGGGACGCCAGTCTTTGTTTCTACGGACAGCGAGGTGCCGGCAGAGGCATCGAACGAATATCGGGTCCACCGGGAGATATACCGGAATACCCAGCACGCTGCGATTGTTCATGCCCATCCGCCCCATGCAGTTGCCTGCTCGCTGCTGAGTGACCGCGTAGTTCCCCTTGATGCCGAGGGGCTGATGTTATCACCGGTCATTCCTGTTCTGGAAGGGAGGCCGGGGAGTGATGAGCTTGCCTCACGGGTTGCCAGTGCACTCGGGACTTCCCCTGTGGTAATTGCCCGCGGACACGGGACATTTGCTGCGGGAAAGACACTTGACGAAGCATATGTATTTACATCCCTTGCCGAGCACAGCTCCTGCATCATACTCCTTTTGAAACGAATGGACCGCTCCGGTATCAGCTGAAATGATACCCGATATACAGTCTGATTCCTGTCTCCGGAGAGTGGGTTTAATACTTTTCAGGTCAGAGAGTGATACAGGTACGAGGTGCTGCCCTATGGGATCGCTTGAAGAGAAAATAACCCGGCTCTCTCCTGAACAGCGCCATGAGGCTGAGCATTTTATCGATTTTATTCTGCAGAAGGGCACCACCAGTGCACCGGAGATGTCACAGGAACAGTTCCTAATTCCCGATGGTGCTACCTCCCCGAAAAACAGGATTATCCTGGCTGATGAAGTGCCTGTCAGGCCGGCTGAACCGCCCCGGGATCCTCTTCCCGTGTTGAGCGATCTTACGATGAAAGGACCCCGCGGGGAACACCGTGAGCAGTCCACCGCTCAGGGAAGGGGGCAGAAGAAGGATCCCGGCCTTCTTCTCGACTGGATTGACTGATAGACCTGTACCACCATCATCCCTCGAAAAAGGAACAACGTGACGATCTACCCCTGATCTACGAGCCCTTTTCGTCCTAATAGTTCAGAGCAGATTCCTTATAGGTATTGCGCATCTGTATCCTCCCGGATCCCTGGGGAGGGCATCTGATGAAAAGGTGGACTTGGCGGGATTCGAACCCGCGGCCTTTACGTTGCGAACGTAACGATCTACCCCTGATCTACAAGCCCGAGAAGCGGTATACTAGGTATCTTCGGGTTGGATATAGTTGTTCCTTCTCAGATCCGGTCTTGATGTGGACCATTGTTTGAGGAGATCCGGCCGTACCCTGGCTAGAATAGAAATATACTAAAAAAAGAATTAAAGGATGATCTCGATATCCAGTTTTTCTGCCAGTTCCTTGTACCGGTTCCTTATGGTCACTTCAGTGACTCCGGCCACCTCGGCAACTTCACGCTGGGTACGCCGCTCTCCACCGAGAATTGATGAAATATAAATAGCGGCCGCGGCGACACCGGTCGGTCCCCGCCCGCTGGTCAGCTCACGTTCCCCGGCCTGCCTGAGAATCTCAACAGCCCTGCTCTGGACTTCCCCTTTCAGGTTCAGGCCCGAACAGAACCGCGGTACATAGTCTATCGGTGAGGTGGGCAGGAGTTTGAGGCCGAGTTCCCGTGAAATAAACCGGTATGTTCTCCCTATCTCCTTCCTTGATACCCGGGAAACTTCCGCGATCTCATCAAGCGTTCTGGGAACACTGCACTGCCGGCATGCGGCATAAAGAGCAGCAGCTGCTACCCCTTCAATGCTCCTTCCCCGGATCAGGTTCTTATCCACCGCATCACGGTACACCACTGCAGCCGTTTCCCGGACATTGCGGGGAAGACCGAGAGCGGAAGCCATCCGGTCCAGCTCAGAAAGGGCAAATGCAAGGTTTCGTTCAGTTGCATTGCTCACCCTGATCCTCCGCTGCCACTTGCGAAGGCGATAGAGCTGGGCACGGTTCTTGCTGGAGATTGCCCTTCCATAGGAGTCCCTGTTTCTCCAGTCTATCATCGTGGAGAGACCCTTGTCATGGATGGTGAAGGTCATGGGCGCCCCGACCCGTGAACGCTTCATCCGCTGATCATGATCGAACGCACGCCATTCCGGTCCGCGGTCAATGAAATCTTCATCAATGACCAGCCCGCAACTCTGGCAGACCAGTTCTGCCCGTTCATAGTCATGGACCAGCTGGCGACTGCCACACTCCGGGCAGACCGTCTCAGTATGATCCTCGGCCTTCTTTTCGTGTTCTTTCACACGCTCCTTCAGTCGCTGTTTAAGGGCTTCCCTCTCGTTCTGAAGAATTTTTAATTTCTCTACTTCCTGCATCGTGATTCTCCTACCTTGCGATGAACAACTTCTCCCCGGCCGCAAGCCTGCATTCTGCCCTGCAGAGCACTGCGGCATAAGGAGCTGCCACATTCCCAAACACATCCACCACTTTACCCACAGAGTTCATTCTCCGGTCAATGACTTCGGTATACATCCTGGGGAGCTGTGCCGGATCGCAACGAAGAATAAGGAGTCGCTTCCCTACCGTATGCACCGCATGCCCAATCGATTTCAAGATACAACCCCGTCAGATCTGCCCCGGATAATGGCAGTTGAAATGGTTTAGTAATCTATTTATATTCTAATTCATAGTATAAAAAGTTAGCGTAAAGGTATAAATATCGATTTCAAGGGAAAAACAGTGAATTGATATTTAAAGCCAACACGCGGGCGCATTCGTCCTTTTTAAGGCCCGCTCCTCTTGCAACAAAAAATTTCGCGCGCTCATCGAGGAGATCATGTGGAGCATGCGCGTCGGAATTTACGACGAGAGCACATCCTGCTTCCCGTGAGACCGCCACAACATGCCCGTTTGTCCGGTTATGACCGCCCCGCGAGGTTAGTTCCAGAGCCACCCGGTGATCACATGCCGCTTCGGCATCTTCCCGCGTGATGAGCCCCGGATGGGCGAGAATGTTGACATCACGGCAGGTACAGGCTGCCCGGTTGGTCCCTTCTGCAACAGGTTCAATGGTTGTCTCTCCATGCACGATAACGATATCCGCTCCTGCCTGCCTGGCTTCCCGTGCACTTGCACCGATAAGTTGGGGGGGGATATGGGTTAGCTCCACACCGCACAGGAATTCAACCCCGTAGATCCGTGCCGCCTCCTTCAGATTCTGCAGGGCATCAATGAGGAAGTGAAGATTGGTGCTGTCTGCATGGTCGGTTATTGCGACGGTCGTATAGCCAAGAACGGCCATTCTCCTGACCAGCTCTATCGGAATCATCTCACCATCTGTGAGCGTGCTGTGGGTATGCAGATCATACATGGCCCTCACCGTTTCACCTCAAGGAACCCTGCAACCATGCTGAGAAGTTTTTGCTTTCCTTCCCCCCAGGTCACGACAATCCTTCCCTCACGTTTCCACCAGTATGCAGGGTGACTCTTCGGTTCACTGCGAAAACGGAGGCGGCAACGTTTCAGGGCTTTCTCAATGTCTACAAGGGAGGGGTCCTTCATGGCCCGCGACCGGGGTACGCGTCTCCCCTCATTCCTGGTGAGTGAAACGTCAAAATAGCAGGGATACAAAATACGCTCCCCCTGCATTTCTTCCTTCATCATAGTACTGTGTGGTAATGGAACCTATAAACCCTGTAGCATCCTATACGGGTATATGCACCATGTCGACGTCAGACTTGAAAAAGACATATTCGACGTCAATAACCGCATCGCCCGGGAGAATGCCTCACGTTTCAGAGCGCACGGTATACGGGCCATCGATCTTCTCGGTGCAATTGGCTCAGGAAAGACAGCGCTTATTGAAAAGACGGTCCCGCTCCTCCGGGAGAGAGGATTACGGGCAGGCGCGATTGCCGGTGATGTGTACGGGGACGATGATTACCAGAGAATCAAAGCACTCGGCATCCCGGTTGTAAATGCCAATACCGGAAAGGAGTGCCACCTCGATGCTCATCTCGTGGATCATGCCTCTGCTGATCTGCCTCTCGATGATATCGATATCCTCTTCATCGAAAATGTCGGTAATATGGTCTGCCCGACCGATTTTCTGCTCGGTGCAGAAAAACGGGTGGTTATCGTCAGTGCTACCGAAGGTGATGATGTGGTGAATAAACATCCGATGATGTTTCGTGGCTGTGACATAGGAATTATCAATAAAGTGGACCTGGCTCAGCTGGTGGGAGCCAGCCTTGACAGGATGGAGTCAGACATGCACCGCTACAACCCCTCGATGAAGGTGTTTCGGACCGATCTCAAAAACGGCGAAGGCCTCCCAGCTGTTGTTCATGCTCTGCTGAATTGAACAGAGTTCTTAAATAAGATAGAGGGGTATATATGCTCCACTCTGTTCAGGTCAGTTCCTGGCAGGTTATGATGCGAATAATATTCTCAAGGTAGATAGTATGCTCTGGCAGGGAAGATCAGTCCGTGGGACAAGCGGGGGAAGATACCGCCCCTCGCGTGGAAAGCGGAGGAGTGAGATAGGGTCAGCTCCGGCCGAGACCCATATTGGCGAGGACCGCCGTCGGATTATCCGTTCCTATGGCGGGAACCCAAAGATCCGGGCAATGCGTGCCCGGTATGCCAACGTTGCAACCCGTTCAACCGGGACTATCCGGAAGGTTGTTATCGAGACAGTTGAAGAGAATGGGGCAAACCCGAACTATGTGCGGCGGAATCTCCTTACGAAAGGCGCAGTTATACGAACAGAAGCGGGACGGGCGCGCATCATCAGCAGACCAGGGCAGGATGGTGTAATCAACGCCATCCTTATTGAATAGTCAATAAAATCCCTCTTTTTAGAACAGTTAAAGAAAGGCTGATTCATGCCCCCATAACCAAGGCTGGTCATTTCTGATTCGCCTGATGCCAAAAGTCGTATCACGTCACGAGAGGTGTAGGAGGAGGCCTGAGGGGATACGACTTTTGTCGAAATAACTGTATCCTTTTTACGGTAATAAGGATGATGATGGTCCCCTGTCTTCGTTAAAAGAGTCCAGCGGGATCTAGGATTTCAGAATTTTTTCCTCGCCCGGTGGAGAGCGGTATTTACTTCGTTGATTGCCGCATCTGCTCCAATCTTCAGTTCCTCAAATGCGCTCCCGCTTGCGGTCATGAGTCGGTCTATCTTTAGGTCGGCTTCATGTTTTTTCTGACGAAGCTCCTGCAACTGCCGATCAAATTCTGCTGAAAGTTCCCCAATTTTTCGATCATATTCTGTCCGCATTTCCTTGAGTGTCTGATCCGCTTTCACCTGAAGTTGGTCAATCTCTTCGGCCACCTGATCAATCTGTTTTTTAGCAATTTCCGCATATTCCCTGGTTCTTGTCATACCCTTCACTGTCTCATTCTGATTATATGAGCCTTCTCAAGTTCTTATCGTCCGATTTTTCCGCTCTCAATCGATTGTTTGATAAAAACTGGTGTGATATGGTAATTACTGTGCGGGCAGCCGGAAAACGTGGAAAATCCGGCTGTTATCAGGCAGGAGCAGGTATGAGTCTTTCCATCACTATCGCTGCCCCGTTCCGACACACACGGAAGGAACGCTTGAAAAAGAACGAGATTGTCTACTACCTTGCCTTCGAGCGGGGCTGGATGAATATTGAACAGGCAACCATGCTGCTTTCACGAGCCAGGGAAGAGGGCCTTATCGAATATGAAGGGGATATGATCAGACCTCTTTTCGATGTGGGGGATGTAGAGATTCCGCTCGGGTTTAAACCTACCGCAGCAGTCTTCAGAAAATCAGATCCCCAGGAAGAGCTGATGCAGCGGATAGCAAAGGGGCAGAATGTCCCGCTCACTACGGTCGCAGCCGAGACACATATCCTCATCCGCCAGGAATTTGACGGGCATCTCCGACCGGAAGCAGCACTGGTAATTCTTGCCCGTCGCTACCATATTCCATTTGAGGATTTACTCCCCGCTCTCAGGGAGACAATCCTGAAAAAATAAGTGATCAGACCTTCTTCTCTTCTGGAGCGGCCTTGGCGAAATATTCTTCGAGGGGTTTATTTCCGTAGGCAGTGACCCTTGCATTGACCTGGACAAAATCTGCAGTGATTTCATTCCCGCGGATTGATTTTCTCCTCCTCTGCCCTTCCATTACCGGCTTGAATCCGACACCCCCGGATAGCAGCAGTTTCCTCCTGCCGCCAAGGGGTAAATTCCTCCGTGCCGGTGTACCATTCCGGTCTGAACCCCCGGTAATCTCCATGCGGTACCCTGGCAGGCCGAATGAACCTGCATCAAGCTCTTCGCCTATTCGCTTTCCGATGAGGGCGCCTGCGGGCCCACCACTCACCGCGATGTTATATGCACGTCCTGTCTTCTGATCAGACAAGACGACTTTGAATTCCACCATCTGGCCAAGACTCCTCGATTCTCATAACCTGAACCCGGACATTCCTGCGACCCCCAAGGCCATTCCGTCATAACCGGAACTGGCGATGCACGTGGATTCCTCCGGGAAGTACCCATAGTTTTGGGTGGACAATCTATTAAATACTATTTGCCCCAGAATGGATCATTCTTCCGTTTCATCCCTGTAAATTCGCTGAGAATTTCCTGGGTGCTGATGGGAAGATTTTTCTGCATTTCACGTTCGAGCACCTTCACATGGCGCTCGGGGATGTCGACATAGAGGTCATCCCCCTCACTCAGCTGGCGACCAACCGTTGCTCCCTCTATGGAAATCGCCACTTCCGACCCTGCCTGTGCCTCGCGGATAGTCTCCTGGTTCAGCTGCATCGATTTGAGATGTCCTACTTTCTTGCCATCAGGCTGGATGAGGTTAACATCGGTACGAAGTGTCCCGCTGAGGACCCGAATCCCGACAACTGCCGGGTTACTCTGCCGGAATATGCAGTGAGGGAGCACCCGGATCTTTGCAGGCATGACAATCTGCTCAAAACGCTGCTGTTCTGCTTTTCTCCTGAGTTCATCCCGCCATGCAATATACGCATCAACGAGCTGGTAAATTACCCTGCCGTCAAAAACCTTCACATGCGAAAAACCGGGATCCCTGATCATCTCTGCCGCATCGGGAAGTATCGGGGTATTAAAGGCCAGAAGAGACCGGTAGCAGGGATTCTTTACCGTCTCCACCTCGATCAGATCATGCCTGCTCACCGGCCCGACTTCTGCACTCATAACACCGACATCCTTGGTTTCAAGCTCGTTGCAGAGCGCTTCCAGGGCACCGATGGTGTCTGCCTTGATCTTGAGCCCTTCGGATGAGAGTTTAACTTTGATCTCTTCCATCTCCTTCCTGATCCGCTCTTTCACCAATTCCGGATCGCCGGTGATAACCTGAATGGGAGAACCGGCTATTGTACCTTCCAGATTCGGGGCGCTGACCTTGATCCCTGCTGCTGCAGTAACCCTCTTTACCCGCTCGAACCGGTCTTCAATCAGGATCTCTTTCATTGGCCGCGGTTTGAGAAGCGCCCTTACTTTCGTCTGACCTACGCCGCCTGTTCTGGCAAAGGCTATTTCATCGCCAACTGAGAGTGTCCCGTCATAGAGGATGACATCGAGGGTTATTCCCAGCCCCCGCTCCTCTTTTACTTCGAGAACAGTTCCTGTCCCCGGACCGTCCACAGAGAAACCCAGTTCCTGCTCCATGTATCGCTGGGCGAGACCGACCATAACCATGAGGAGTTCAGGTATGCCTTCGCCGGTGTGGGCACTGACCGGAACGATGGCCAGGTTTCTCTGGAAATCAGATACCCGGTCGAACCGTTCAGCTGAGAAACCCATCTCGGAAAGGTTTCCCACCAGCTCATAGAGCCTGGTTTCGACAAGGTCCCTGACCCTGTCATTCTGTCGGGAAAAAGAAGACAGAAATGGTGCGCCCTGTGCCGGCCTCCATCCGTGAATCCGGTCTATCTTGGTCGCTGCTACAACAAAGGGAGTACGATATGTCCGGAGAATCTGGAGGGCTTCAATGGTCTGGGGCTGGAAGCCCTGGCTGATATCTACCACGAGTATAGCCATGTCAGCAAGTGCTCCGCCCCGTGCCCGCAGGGTGGTAAACGCATGGTGCCCGGGTGTATCAATGAAGAGAAGTCCGGGAACCTTGACGGTCATCTTCTCCATTGTACCACTCATCTTCCGGATAGCATCAATTGGTACAATTGTGGCTCCGATGTGCTGGGTGATTGCGCCATCCTCGGTGCTCACCACGGATGAACCACGAATCCGATCGAGCAGCGAGGTCTTGCCGTGGTCGACATGTCCGAGCACCGCCACAATCGGGGTTCGGATACCTGATTTTTGTGACACGTGAGACCACTACCCTTGGGATCATGTATGGATTGGAGCAGACCTGAAACAGCGACCATGTATTGGATGGAGTACCAGACTGACGCAATACTATTATATCTGACGCAACCGGCACCAATTTCTGTACTATACTCGCGCACAAATGCTATTAATCCACCCCTCCGGGTGGCGGGAATGCCTCCGTATGGTCACATATTATATAGCGTGAAATCCTATGTATTCGGGTATATTCTGCCAGGGTGGGGTAGTTGGTCATCCTAGGGGACTGTGGATCCCCCGACCCGGGTTCGAGTCTCGGCCCTGGCCTTCGTCGTTTTCCTGCCGGTCTCTCGTAGCTTCCTAGAGATCCGTCATCGGCGCACCGCACCGCGGACACTTCATGGCATAACAGGGTATCTCTGGAGAACGGCTCTGTTCATACCGGCAGTTCGGACAGATACAGCCCCGCGGAGAACCTTCGGGCCATTCCCCGCCTCTCATGTGGTACCCTTCAGACTGGTTTTTCTCAATCTTCACTGTGGAGAGGTGATTGGCGCCGCCATTCATCAAGGGATCGCAATGTTCCCTGTGCAGGGGAGACATGCATATCTTCGAACAATCACCTCTTCGCGTAACCAGTGGTTAGGGATTATTTTCTGGCCCTGAGCCATTCCCCTTCTTAAGATTGATAGATTTAAATACCGTAAAAAAAACCCATACATATATCGGACTGATGAATCATGAAAAATAATGGCTTTCCTGCTGTACTGGTAATTTTATCGTTCATTTTGATCTCTGGCAACGCTGCTGCACAGACCGAAAATACCATCGGGGGGGATATGGGTACCTACCGGATCCACGCGAACGTTGACGGGGCACAGGTGTACTTCGACAGTGATTACAAGGGAGAGATCACAGAGGGTATCCTTGATGTTCCGGTCTATGTTACCGGAACCCCCTACCGGACCTATACCGTCCAAAAGGAGGGATACAAGACCTATACGGGAGCTATCAACTCAGTCCCGGCGAAAGGTCAGGTTATCAATATCTATGTAAAAATTTCCGCGCTGCCCATCATTGAATATGGAACCCTTCACCTCCTGGTAACTCCAACCATTTCCACGGTCTATCTTGATGGCGTTGAAGCAGGTATGGTTCCCCCGAATGGGATATTTATCATACGGAATGTTATCCCGGGAACCCATGGTATCCGGGTTTCAAAGGAGGGATATACGACGGTTACCATTGATCAGTATGTCGGTAAAAATGAGATAGTAAAAGTACCGGTCACCCTTGAGGCGCTCTCAGCCGGTTCTCTCTCGGTCTCCTCAATCCCTCCCGGGGCACAGATATACCTTGACGGGGAAGTTATCGGGGTGACTCCCATGACAGCCCAGAATGTCGCAGAAGGGGAACATACGCTTATTCTCCGCATGGAAGGATATTCTGATTACACTGAGACGGTGGTGACCACATCCGACGGGACTGTCGTATCCCTGACCCTCATTCCCGTATCCGTTGCATCTGGACGGATTGGCCTCTCAACCCTGTCCCTAGTGGGTGCTCTTGCTGCGACCGCTTTCCTGATACAAAAGAGGTCCTGAAATTTCCGACCCCAATTTATTCAAACGGAACCGGCGAAAAAGAGACCATTTCCGGATATAAATCAGCACCAGGTGAAGCTCCCATGGTTCTCATCTACAACGCAACAATGCAGAAACTTGATGATGTTGAGAAAGTCCGGAAGGAGGACGAGGAATGGAAAAAGATCCTCTCTGGTCAGGAATACCAGGTTGCACGGAAGAAAGGAACCGAGCCGGCATTTACTGGCAAGTACCATAATTTTCATGGCAAAGGCCTGTACAGGTGTGTTTGCTGCGGTACTGATCTCTTCATTTCTGAGACCAAATTCGATTCGGGAACAGGTTGGCCGAGTTTTTTTGCCCCGGTTGATATACATAACATCGTAACGGTATCTGATACGAGCTTCGGGATGAGCAGAACAGAAGTACTCTGTGCACGGTGTGATGCTCATCTCGGACATGTATTTGACGATGGCCCTCCACCGACCTTCAAACGGTACTGTATGAATTCCGCATCACTGAAGTTTGTCACCTTTTGATCGGGGAAAGTATCGAAAGAATTACACAGCGGTTTGACGTTTCGGGGTGCGGCAAGCTCTTTCTGGCCATACGGTTTAAAAGACTGGGAGAACATGCAGAGCAGTTTGAGAGATGCTCTCTCAAATATCCGGGGCGGGCTTACCGGTGTGGCCATCTGCCTGATCATTACCGCCCTTGTATATGGTACCGCGTTCATGGCCGCGTTTGGCAATGATACCCCTGCGGCCCGGCTTATCCTGGCTTTTGCGGGTATTTTTTTCCTGGTGGCAAACCCCCTCTGGACCATTCCCATATCCTACTTCCTGGGCGGTTGTTTCCTGTTCACTTCCCGCTCATCAATCGAGAGGGACGGGAGGAAGTGAGTGGCAGACCAGACGTTTCCCGTTGTATCAATAGCCGCCTGTGGGTCGTATGCCAGGGGAGAGATCGAACCGGCGATAAGGAAAGCTATCGAAGCTTTAGGCGGCATCGATGCATTTGTCAAACCAGGAAGTCACGTGCTCCTCAAACCAAACCTCCTCCAGGGTTTGCCTCCGGAACGGTGCGTTACCACCCACCCCGAAGTCATCAGAGCGCTCTCACGAATCTGCAGGGAACTTGGATGTACTGTTGTAATTGCCGACAGCCCTGGCGGAGGAATACGATATACCCCTCTGAATCTGAAAAAACTCTATCAGGCCACCGGTTATGAGAGTATTCCCCGGGATACCGGTGCAGAGCTCAATAGTGATACAGGGTATTCCGTTCTCCCCTTCCCTGAGGGGAAGCAGGTGAAGAGCTTCCCGGTAATCAATCCCGTAACCGAGGCAGACCAGATCATTGTGGTCTCCAAAGCAAAGACCCACCTCTGGACGCTCTTTACAGGAGGGACAAAGAATCTTTTCGGGGTGATTCCCGGCATTGAGAAACCCCTCCACCATGCCCGGTTCAGCAATCCCGATGCCTTTGCCGGGATGATCCTTGATCTCAACGCCCTGATCCGCCCCACACTCCAGATCATGGATGCGGTAGTTGGCATGGAGGGGGACGGCCCTTCATCCGGAAGACCACGAAAGCTTGGTGCTATACTGGCCAGTACCAATGCCACCGCGATCGACCTGACTACCTGCCGAATCATGGGCATCCCCCCTCTGGATGTCCCCACCATCCGTATCGCAGCAAACCGCGGACTCATCGGCAGTGATCCAGACCATATCAGGCTTGTTGGTGATCCCATTGAATCGCTGCCTGCCGGGCATGTCAGGATGCCCTCAACCTACCGCGGACCGGGGCAGGATTTGTCGCCAAGTCTGCTGCTCGGTCTCATTCAGCGGCTCGGAGGGTTCTATGCTTTATACCCGTATTTTAACCCGGGAACATGTCAGAGGTGTGGGCGGTGTGAGCTCATCTGCCCGTCTGGTGCAATCACCATGCAGGATGGGCTGCCGGAATTTGATCGGAAGGCCTGTATCCGGTGCTATTGCTGTCATGAAATTTGTCCTTCCGGATCCGTCCACCTCAAACCCGGTCCCGGGCGGAAGCTGATAGGGAAGTTGATCGGACGCTGATTGACGAGTTGGCTGGAATCGCCCAGTAAATTACACATTCCCGGGATTTCCGGATTCTCCCTTCCGGAACGACAATTGAACCAGGAGCATCCACCTAATATTTACTCTATCCCGCCGTTTTTTGGATAATGGGGAAGATTACTATGAGGGAACATTTTCCGATGGCTGCCGCAATTTTCGTATTTTCATGCATACCGGTGATTCAGCTCTTTATTGTCTAGGAGGCAGTTTTGTAATTCCCCGGCAGCTATTTCCTTTTTCCAGTCCCATGTTCCCGTAACCATGGTCGATAGCAGAGCGCGACTCTTTGGATTGTGGAAGACCCGTCCTTCACTGCGGGGTATTTTTCCCCGGGCATGGCGGTCATGGCATATCGCAATCTCACGGAACTCCTGGAAAGAACGGTAAATGGGGGGGGCATGGATGACTGAGAAAGTTTGTCCGTTTGACAAGAAACCATGCATCAGGGAGCTATGCGAAGTTTTTCGCGAAGACTCCGGCACCTGCTCGTTCAGCCTCATCGGAACACCGGGGAAAGTTCAGTCTCCTTCCCTGTCAAAGCGGGCTGATGGCAAATCGTCATCGGGAAGTTATAAAGCTCATCTCTTTGATTCATGATCTGGTGACAAACAGCAAACAATCCGGATCCCGGAGGGGGTATTAACGAAGATGCCGTGCCAGAAGGTTAATTTCCGGAGTCCTAACCGGTGAGAGTGCGGATTCTTTATGCAGACATTGATGCCGCTTGGGTTTTCAGGCTTCGTTCCCCTGTCCGCCGGGGTTTTCCCCGGGTTGCATATCCTTATTATGATGCACACTGATGCATGCTAGTGAGGTGATCATTCGATGTGTAGTGTCGGTGGCCCTATGGATATTGATATACCCCCTGAGCGGGTAAAGGGAAAGAACTACAAATGCAATGAATGCAGTGAAAAATTCAAGAGCGTGGGGAAGAGGCCCATGTGCCCCGCATGCCAGTCTGAAGATGTTACTGAGGAATAATCCTCACACCCCCTTTTTCATCCCATTTCTCTGAGATTAATCATATCTCCGGGGTTTTTCTGCCCCTCATCATAAAATAACCGGGTAGAGTTTCTCTCATCAGGCAGCTGGTTATCACCGTTTTATAAGGATGGTGCCCTTTCCCCTGTTGGCAATATCACCACGGAAAGTATCCATCAGGTAGCGCTTTTTCTTATACTCCGCCTCTTCGGTTCCAGTCCGGCGAAAAGTCGGGAGGAAGCTGGCGGCATTCCCGAAAATTTTGCACGTGCCGCCGGTCATGTTTCCACAGGGACGACTACAGTTACCACCGATAATCAGGGTGCCGTCCCGCATCTCAACACCCGGCATGTCCCCGCAATTACCATGAATGAGGACTTCGCCCCCGCTGAGATATTCTGCCGCAAAGTCCCCTGCATTCCCGAGCACCTCCACCTTTCCACCCCGCATGCCCCGTTTCTCCCCGCGATATCCTGCCGCACAGTAGTGCCCCGCATTTCCTTCGCATCGGATTGTTCCGCCGCGCATCTCGCGGCCAAGCCAGGCATCGGCATTCCCTTTGATGATAATCTCTCCGGCACTCATGAAATTTCCACAGTGCATCCCGATATCCCCTTCAACGATGATCCGGCCTGCATTCATGTATTCGCCGACCCGTTTGAGAACACCGGTATCCCCGGTCAGGACCACTTCAACCTGGTCAGGGGAGACCGCAGGTCCTTCGAGGGTCACATAAAAGAGATCCTGGAGCCGTCGTTCTTTGTTCCCTTCAAAGACCCGGATATCATTCCCCAGGAAGTTCTGGGGAATGATGGTTTCTGCCTCGATTGGTATCTTCGGTTTCGCCCGTGGCTTGGTCTTTAAGATGACTCTCATAGTGATGACTCGGTCCTGATACAGATTCCCCTTGGAAGGTAGACATCCTGGACAGGGTAATTTCGCATCCTGACGGTGTAGTACTGTTCGAACTTTTTCACAAAATCGGAATCATGATTCATATCATATTCCGCGGGTACTTGCGCCCGTGACCAGATGGTACTATTTGCACCCTCGACAATGACTTCCCCGTCCCTGGCCACCATGCGGCCCCGCTTGATCGTATAGCGGGTCCGGGAGAACCCGGCCGCGACCTGCTGGTAATCTGTGGAAGGATCAAGCTGGTCAGGCCTGAGTGGATAGATGGCAATATCTGCTTCTGCGCCGGGTGCGAGGTACCCCTTCCCTATCCTTGTGATGCCCAGCGCCTTTGCCTGGGCAGCGCGGGTCATGACAGCGATTTCATACCAGTCAAGCTCACGGTCGATGGCAAAGAGGGGGGAATAGTGGCCGGTCTTCGGGTCAATCATCTCCCCCTCCTTCTCCCGGTACCTGCGGCTCATGAGGAGGGCGATGATTTCGGGGTATTTGACAAAAGGAGCCCCATTCGGGTTATCGGTCGCGAGCATGCACTGCCAGGGGTCCCGGACCAGAAGGGCAAGTTCGAGCCCGATAGCCCACATCACACAGTTGACCAGGCTCTTCCGTGAATAATAGACCGGGATGATACCTGACCCTGTCTCGAGTTCCACATCGTGGTTGCTCCATTTGTTGTGGTGGAGCATGTAGAGCTTGAATTCCATGGGTCCGTCCGCAGTCATGGTCGTTGTTCTCCCGAACATGATCTGGCCCATGTCAATGGCAATGTGCGGCCGCTGGTTCACTGCTCTCGCAATGTCCTCGGACCGGGAACAGATATCCCGCCAGGTCGAACCTCCGTAGGCATGGAACTGCACATGCGTGAGGTACAGGCTCTGGCGATCCGGATTTACATCGGGGACGCGCTCGATAGTCTCAAGAGTGGTACGGTAATTGCCGGGGACCCCGAGATTATTGCAGTGGAGGTGGACTGAATGGGGAAGGTTGAGAAGCTCGTTTGCCTGGATCATGGTATCGATGATCTCTGCGGGAGTGACCCCGAAATGGGGGACCGGGTCATGGATGCTGCGGACATCCTCCCCCCATCCCCAGGCCTCGGTTCCGCCGGGGTTGGTCAGTTTTATGGCAAATCCTCTCACCGCCGAGAGCGTCCAGGCTACCACCGCAGCGGCACGCTTAACATCCCTCTCCTTCACTGCCTCCATGATTGCCCAGTTGCCATCAAAGAGGGTGTTTGCCAGCATATCCTGGTGGGGTGTTGCGGTGAACTCTTCATGGGTGTGGCGCGCCTCGAGAGGGGCCATGGCTCCTTCAAGGACAGTCGTGTATCCCATCGTGCTGTACCGATAGGAGTTCCCATAGGTGGTTGGGACGCTGTAACCGGAGGTCACGTGCATAACTCCTTTCCTGGCGGTCCTGCCAGCCCGCATATCCTCGGGACTCATGTACCTGCCGAAATTTACTTTCGTCCCGCAGACATGGGAATGCGAATCAATCCCGCCCGGAAGGGTGAGGCAGCCTTCAGCATCGATAACCACTGCGCCATTCCCTACCTCTTCCACGATCTTCCCGTCCCGGATTGCAAGGTCCATTATTTCACCTTTTATTCCTGAGAGGGGATCGATGACAAAAGCGTTCTTCACCAGCAGTTCCGTCATGGCCTCTTTGCCTCCTTTACCAGATCATACAATTGCGTCAGAATATCGAGATCGCCGGGATAGGTCCCCTGATAGAGCCGCTGCGTGCGGATCGGGACACCGTCCATCCTGTATGCTGTTCCCTCTGCATCAATCCCTGTCACGGCAACAGGGATCTGGATCGTTGAAAGGGGGGTGGTGGCGTTTACATGGGGATCGATCTGGATGGTAGGGATCCGCGCCAGATGCCGGGCGCATTCATGCGGGAAATGGGCCCCGGGATCACTTGCCACCACCAGGCAGGCATCACATTCCTCCCTCCGGAGAATGTCCACACTGGTTGTCTCACCGGGGTTATAGAAAGCAATGCCCCGGGAAAAATCAACGGCGTAGGGATACCCCGTTATCCAGGTAAACACCTCGTTTGAACCATAAACATTCCAGTGCCCCCGCATCGGGGATATAGTGAACTTGGTATGACGGTTCAGTTCTTCGGTCAGTTCGATTGCGTTCCGGATATTCTTATTCTTTCCCGGTGTCATGGTGAGGCCGAGGCCAAAGAAGACGGCCCCGAATTTGGCCGAGAGGCACAGGTCAGCCACCCGGAAGAGTTGTTCCCGCGGTACGCCTGCAACAGACGATGGGATAATTTCCCGCTTTCCCCGCACGATTGCACGGAGCGCAGAAAGTACTGCATAATCACCACCGGGTTCAACCATCACAAATTCATCGGCGACCCGGGATGTTTCGGTCTGGCGAACGTCAACAACAATCACCTTGCGGTCCCGGAAAGCATCCTTCACAAAGAAGCCGTCTGTATAGGTGGTATACCGGCTCATGTGCCTCGGGTGGGCATCGATTGGATTTGCACCCCAGTATACCACCACATCTGCACGGTTCTTGACCTGACCGAGTGTACACCCCGGATGCCCGACCTCCTGGATGGCAAGGATTGAGGGCCCATGGCAGACGGTAGAGGTGTTGTCAATCACCGCACCGAGAACTTCGGCAAGGTGAACACCAATACTCTGGGCTTCACCGTGCGTACCACTCCAGCCATAAAGGAGGGGGCGGTCGGCATCGAGCAGGATTTCTGCTGTCTCCCGGACGGCTTCCTCATAGGAGATCTCCTTCCAGCCCTTCCCGTCACGCCGTATCGGGGCTTTCAGCCTCTTATCGCCCATAAACTTCTCATTGGCGAGCGTGCAGCCATTTTCCACCCTGACAATCCGGGTATCCTCCAGTTCGACTACCAGATCGTCACAGAGGCAGCCGCAGAACGGACAGACGACGTCCTCAACTTTCATAGGGAACTCCTCCGGCATGCTCCATAAGCTGAGCGACGGTGAGAACCGGATCACCGGTCGGCTCAATGTCTACCACTGTGGTCTTAAAATCCGGCATCCCGGTACAGTGGGTTTCAGGGCTGATAAGGAAATTCGCATAGGGGCCGATGCAGATGAACGCCCTTCCCCGCTCCAGGCCATCTGCCTGATAAGCCTTCAGCACCACCGCTGCATGATCACTCCTGACCCGGACATTCGCCCCGTCCTCAATCTCAAGATCCAGCATATCCACCCGGTTCATCTGCACTAACGAAGCCTCCTCCTGGTAAACAGGAGAGGTCTTCCGCTCCACGTAAGACCCCTGCCTGATGGTCCGTCCGGTATTCAGGATGACCTTCATACCTCCTCCTCTGGGGCATGCACCGCTTCGAGGAGCCTGGCCACCGCAATGGCCTCATTCGGGCAATGCTGCTCGCAGGTTTTACATCCGGTACACTTCTCGTTGTGAAGGACCACACACTTCCCTTCGCTCACCTTCAGCAGGAGATCATCGGTAGAAGCCCTCCCGCCATGCGACATCTGGGCATCAATCAGTTTGTTCACCGGGCAGGCTACGGCACAATTCCCGCATCCCATGCAGCGTTCAGTATTCACATCGATTCGGAATGAGAAGGAGAGGCGGGTATTATCATAAAAGATGGACTCAAGGATCCGCCCGCTGGTGAGTACCCCGTTGGGGCAGGCCTCTACACAGAGCCCGCACCGTATGCAGTGGCCCTGGTAAATCCGCGGCGTCCATCCTTCCGGTGTCCGGACCACATCGATTGCACCGGGAGCGGGGCAGGCCATCATGCAGAAGAGGTGATGCGTACAGGTTTTGCCGGTACGTTCAGGAAAATTCCTGAAATGAGGGGGGATAACCAGGGGTGCTGTCCTGGCGAACAGGAATTTCCTGACCCATCCTGCCCGGGCAAACTCCTGGAGATAATAGACAAGGGATAGTGCCATGTCACCGCTCCGTGCAGGCAATACACGGGTCTGCACTCACGAACGTCGATGATACATCCGCCAGTGAAGCTGCACCCGTCAGCATGTAGTGGCAGCAGGCCTCGATGTTCATGATTGAAGGGGTCTGGATAGAGATATCAAGAACCCTTCCAGCTGCATCGGTCCTGATAAAATAGGAGAGCTCTCCCCTCGGTGCTTCCCCTGAATATGCGATCTCGCCTGCACCGGGGATTCCCCCTCCCCTGATCGGTCCTCCGGGCAGCTGGTCAAGACTGGTCCTGATGATGCCAATACTGGCAAGTACTTCCTGGAACCTGACCATGATACGGGCAAAATTGTCGCCCTCGTCGCGGGAGACCGGGGTAAATCCAAGCTTCTGGTATGTCGGATGACGGAGCCTCCTGTCGATATCCGGCATACCACTTGCCCGGGCTGTCGGACCGACGGCATAGGCCTCCCGTGCAGCTTCCCGGGTAAGTATCCCGATCCCTTTACTCCGGAGCGCGATCAGGGGCCCATGCTCAAACATCCGCATGTATCGCGTCACCTCTTTCTCGATTGCCAGGAGATTCGCCCTGAGCCGCAGCTCATCCTCATTTCGGAGATCAAACCGCACACCGCCAGGAATTATGTAGGCACAGGTTACACGGGCACCGGTGATCCGTTCGAGCTCGTCCATAACCATCTCGCGGACATCGAGCAGGTACATCCCGAGTGTTTCATGCTCGATGGTGTAGCAGTATGAGAAATTGGCGAGGATGTGACTCTGTATGCGATCAAGTTCATTCACCACGACCCTGAGCAGTGCGGCCCGATCGGGAACCGGTATGTCACTGACCTTCTCCAGTGCTTCGATAAACACCATATTATGGATGACTGAGCAGATTCCGCAGACACGCTCGGCAAGAAACATAACTTCCTGCCACGGTCGCCCCCGCATGATCCGCTCGATCCCTTTTTTCATGTAGCCAAGCTCTACCTCGGCAGAAACGACATACTCTCCTTTCGTCTCGCACTTCACCCTGGCCGGCTCCTTCCAGCATGGGTGGACCGGACCGAGCGGAATCGAGACATCGACCATACGCTTCATCGGGTCCTCACCTCATAGTCTTTAAAGACAACCGGGGCTACCGCGAGTATTGCTGACAGTATCTCGGTCGGTCTTGGAGGGCATCCCGGAACCTGTGCAGCGATGGGAATATGCTTGGATACCGGGGCATCCACGTACGTATGCGGACGGTCAAAAAGGCAACCGGAGATGGGGCAGTTCCCGATTGCTATCGCTGCTTTCGGGTCAGGAATCTTCTCCCAGAGAACATGGAGTTTTTCCTCCCATCCCGGAGTGAATGCGCCGATAACCAGCAGGACATCGGCCTCCCTCGGGTGGTTGTGGACAAAGATGCCGTACCGCTCGATATCATGCCTTGGGGAGAGACAGACAAGCAGTTCAATAGCGCACCCGTTACATGATCCGACATCGACATACGAAACATGAATCGATTTTGACCTGACCGTGTTCTTGATTGCCTGAAGGAAGCTCATCCCAGAATCACCTCCCGGATCATCCTCTTGCCTGCCGCGACAACGTCTTGTTCCGAGGACCCTTCACCTATCATCTTCCTGAGGCTGGTGAGGACCCCGTCCATCTGCCCTTCGCTGAGGAGAGGTACAGCACGTGAATAGAGGATCGTCCGGAGGTCACGATCGGGGAAAGGAGTGTCCCTCATCAGTGCCTTCCCCTGTTCATACCGTGCCGGCAGGTTCTCCATCAGCAGCATGTCAAACCGGTTCATCATATACCGCCGGAGCTTGAGGTGGGGTATCCCCAGATCATCTGCAATCTCCCGCACCATCCGGTCATGGCGGCTGCTTGCAAGGATTGCATACTTCATGGAGGAAAGATCCTGTTCATAGAGATATCCGCTCATAAAATTCCCGCATATTTTACCAGCCCGTACACAAGGAACAGGAGGACTACAGACCAGAGTGCAACCATCTCCCAGGTATGGATACGATGGTGATTGTCATACCAGTACAGTCCCGTGGCAAGGGCAAGAACACTCGCTGCAATGACCGCACCCAGTGCCTCTGAGGGCCTCTGGAGGAACTGAATGGCCAGAATTGCCAGATAAATTACCCCTCCTCCAAGAATAACTTCCCGGATCATACAATCACCCACAGGACTGCAGCGTATCCGAGCATGATGCCTGTTATGATAATCTGAATGGTTACACTGTCGAATGGTGAGAGCATCGGGCAGAGGGCACAGGTAAAGGAAAGAGATACCACCAGAAGGATCATTCCGATGATCAAAACCCAGAATGGAAGCCAACCGATAAAGAGCGTAAGGAACATGAACAGAAGGACGTATGTTTTCAATCCGTTACTGACCTCCAGTCCTGCCCGCCACACTCCAAAATGCTCTGTTTTATACCCGCTCACAATCTCTTTGCTCTCCACGATGGAAAACGGTCCTGATGGCATCTTAGAGAGGATGACAAGGTACATGGCAAATGCAGAAAGTGGCACGATGAACAGCAGTGGTCCATGAATCGCCTGGTATGTGATGATTTCTGACAATTCAAGGGAACCGGTGAAGAAGGCGATAACTGCTATACTGACGAAAAGCGGTATCTCTGACGCTGCAGATATGACCGATCGGACTCCTCCGAATTTTCCGTAGGGTGAACCCGAGGAGAGGCCGAACCCGTGTTCGACAATCTTATGGAGCATATAGATGCCAAAGATGATCAGGATGCTGCCTCCGGCAAGGACGATGAAGAGGGCTGCACTCCAGATACCGATGGCCACGAGCACAATGCCGACAAAGAGGGTATCGCTTGCAGTTGCAGGAATCCAGGTGCTCTTGAAGGAGAACTTGAACATGTGGAGGATCTCCTGCCAGATAGGGGGGCCGGGGCGCCGCTGGATGCGGGCAATAACCTTCCGGTGGATACCGAGGAGGAGAAGGCCGAAGAACACGGCAAACAGGAGATACCCGATCATATCAGTACCCTATAAATGGAGTATCCTCATCGTGTTCCCGTGCCATCCACCAGAGCCCGGTGCAAAGGACAAAGACCGGAAAACTCCCGACAAGAAATGCCTCATATAACCACAAGGGGATATATCCGCCATACTCAAGCCCGAAACCGAACACCATCATGGTTGCCAGCACAAGAACCACTATCGCAAGGTGCTTTTTTCTCGCCATCAGATCACCAGAACGACTTCAATAACCCGGAGGAAGATGAGCAGGGATGAGAGCGAGCACATGATCACGTAGGGTGCTCCCGGGGCTCTGAACATCTCAGCTTTTGCTGCATAGAATGGAGCCATCCCCTCACCCATGACTCCCAGCACCAGGAGTGCCCGTACAACCAGTGTGACCGCGGGGGTAGTATCTTTCCAGAGTTCGATCATCGAAAGGGTTCCCGTTGTTGCTGCAATGATTGCTGCAGCACCGAACAGGGGAACGGTAGCTGAAAGAGCTACAATACCGTACTGGTATGCCGCTTCCTGGACGTGCTGGTTTTTCACCGCCGCAACAATCCCGACATTACAGATGCCCACCAGAGAGATGAAGAGTGTAAAATTGAATATGTCCCCTGTAACGACTGCCCCCATGGACGCAAGTCCGCAGGCAATAGCCATGAACCGGCGGAATCGCATCTCGGTGAGAGTTGTCTCCTTTGCATAGTAGGCATCTCCGCCAAAGGCGATATCCACCTGCCGCTCCGGGCGGCTGAGGATAGCAAAGAGGGTAAAGACCAGGGCGAACAGGAAGAGGGTTGCGGTGTAGGGGCTCAGGTACACCAGTTCATCGCCGAATTCGAGGATATAGAAAGGATTGCCTCCCAGGCTAATCATGGTGCCCTCCCCACATGGTTCCGATAAGCGACATCTTTGTCGCCACTTTCAGGAGAATCCCAACGGCTGCCATGAAGACAGCGGTCAGCCAGTATTCAGGGAAGAACATGAAGATGAAGAAGGCCACGATCCAGACCGCCCATGAGATGCCCGCAGCCATCTCCAGGAGTTCGAACCTCTCCCGGTGACCGCGGGACATGATATAGAAGACCACTCCGAGGCCAACGATTCCTCCTCCGGTGAAACCCGAAAGGATGATCCCATAGACAATGAGCAGTATGGATATAATCAGAGGAGCATCGGCCTGGATCACTTCGATATCCAGCCCCTTTACCCCCCTGTCTTTCAGTCCTTCCTTCTGAATATAGATCTGGGAGAGGGCAAGCAACTCGGCAATTCCTACCACCAGTCCAGGAAGTATCAGGGCTTCGGCCAGATCTGTCCCGAGGAGGGCGATAATACCAAGTGACGGAATCTCAACGAGATCGAGGAGGAGGAGCCGGTGGAGATCGTCCTTCTCGATAACAAGGGCGACAAACGCCACGACCCCGGCAACCAGGACCAGGACGAGACCGATCGAGTACTGCTGCCACATGGATCATCCCTTCCTGAACAGGTACGAGGCAATCGCAAAGGCGATGAAAAGGATGGTCGGTTCCACCACGGTATCCAGTCCCCGGGTATTGTAGAGGATCTCATCCAGGATACCGCCCGGATGGGCAACAATGGTCGTCCCGGCATAGAGCGTTGTGTTGGCAAGGAACCAAGAGAATGGCGTCAGGTAGGTGGTAACATACCCCGCTGTGGGAGAATTTTCAGGATACTGAACTATGATTACTGCCTGGGTGAAGGGTGGACCACCCCGATCATAGGGATCGAGTGAACTCGACCGGTTGATAGTCTTTGGATAGAGCTGGTCTTCATAGTAGGGCAGCGGGAGCGTAAAAATTGCGATAATGAAAAGGAGGGTAACAGCTCCGGCGAAAAGGGGCATAATCATTTCATATCGGGAAATTATCCATGATATCTTCTGGATCACACCGCGGCCTCCTTCTTCTGCATGATCCTTACATAGATAAACGTGGAAAGGGCAGAGACCCCCCCGAAGGTGAAGAGGGCAAGGGCTTCATTGTAGGACAGCATGACCAGCAGGAGGCCCCAGGCCGGTATTTCCAGATTGATCAGCTGGACGAGGTAGGTCTTTGGCCGGGGAAATGCTGATGCTACGCTCCCCCCCAGGAGGATGATGAGGCCGATAATAAATTCAGGACTCATGCCTGTCCCTCCTCATCACCATCAGGATGAAGATTGTGGACAGGGGGGCAATGAGGGCTGTCGCCGCGAGGATATCGAGAAAGCCGCGGTCTGCAAAGAAGGGCATCACACCCGCCACAAGGATTCCAAGAGAGATCAGCTTATCAAAGGGGTCTTTTGAAAGTATGGTGGCAAGGGCACCAAGGAGGATCATCCCGCTGAACAGCACCACCAGGATCTCATTCATGCTCCGGCCCTCCTGCCCAGGTGCTCGCGATGGCATTTGATTCGAGAGTCGAGCCGACAAAGTATGCTGCGGCAGCGATGATTGCCAGGGGATGGGGAAGTATGAGGACGATGGATCCGGAAACAGCGAAGGAGACCACGTTCAGGAATGGCAGCTTCCGCATGGTGTTCTTCTCGAGGATTACCCGAATCACGGCATAGAAGGCGATGACCCCACAGATCAAAAGGGCGGTCTCCTGTCCGTTCATCCCTGCCTCACCTTCCAGAGTCCTGCAAGGAGCCGGCTTGCGTAAACATGAGAAATCCCCTGGATAGTCAGGATGGCGATAACCATACCGGCGATAAAATCTGATGCTGCAAACCCGATGGTAGTGAATCCGTATACGATGAAGGTGGCCGTTATGCACCCGGTTGTCCCTGCATACCCGGGATCATAGCAGATCCTGTTGCCGATATACACCATCACTGCGGCGAAAAGACCTCCGGGAATACCCGCTGCATAAACGCCGCAGGATGCGAGGAGTGTACCTGCCGATGCATCAGGAGAGGAGACAATGTTTCCCATCATGTACCCCCCGTGGAGTGCCCCGCCTTTCCGCTCGATTTCGCGGGCAATGGCCGATGCTCCGCTGACTCCCCCTATTTCTGGCAATTTGAAGATCTGGTCAATCGTAACAAAATTGATCCAGCAGACAATTGCGGCAACACCAATATGGAACAGGGTCACGGGGTCAAGGATCATGAACCCTCTTTTATAGTCGACAAGGGGATACGAGTAGAATAATATTTTCATAGTAACAAAAAGAACCGGGAAAAATAATTAAGGGAAGTTGTTCGATATTTTTGTTAACTTATTGCAGAAACTACTCAATATTTCGTTCTACGACTTCACATCAAATCCCCTTATGAGCCCCATCACCAGGATGAGGACCGGTACAATCTCGAGCCTCCCAACCCACATCACGATGATGAAGATCCATTTTATAGCGTCAGGGCTCGCTGCGGTGATGTACCCGAGTGAAAGCCCCACATTACTCTGCGCTGAAACAAGCTCGAAGACCACCTGGTGTACTCCATACGTAGTCGGTGCAAGATGCAGGGCAAATATGGTTGCGATGAAAATGGAGATGACGTAGAGGAAAATAATCAACATATTCTTGGAGAGCTCAACTTCTGAAATACTCGTCGGAATATTTCTCCCTTCATGCTTGAAGGGAATGATTACATTTCCCCTTACAAAGAGCCGCTTGAACCACCAGACCAGCCCTTCGTAGCCGAGGATTACCCTGTTCGTCTTGATACCCCCCGATGTGCTCCCTGCAGCCCCGCCAATCATCATGAGGAGGGTGATGACGATGAGCGGGAGGGGAATCCACTGGAGCATTGAATTCTGGAGACCAGTACAGGTATACCCGGAGATGGTACAGAAGAAACCCTGGAGCACGGCTTCTGTCAACTCAAGATTATTGAACAGGTAGAGGTTGAAGGAGACGATGAGCGATCCGATCAGAGAGAGGATCAGGATAAGCCGCACGACCGGGTCATGAAAGAAGGATTTGAATTTTCCCCTGTAGATGAGGAAATAGAGTTTGAACGGAAGGGCACCGGCAAGCATGACCGGGACCAGGAGAACTTCGAGCACCGGGTTGTTGTAATAGAACATTCCGGCATCGTGGGGGGCAAAACCTCCGGTTGCGAGTGCAGTCATCACCAGATTCATTGCGTCCCATAGCGGGACCCCTGAAAAGAGGACCATTCCGGTAAATACCACGGTAAGAACAAAATAAATGACCCACATTCTCCTCCCGGTTGAAACCACGCTCGGCATGAGCGCTTCAGACCGCCCTTCTGACCGGTAGAGCCGGCTCTGGACAAGACCCGATCGGGAGAGCATGGCAATACCAAACGCAATTACCCCCATACCCCCTACCCACTGCATGAACGAACGCCAGAAGATGAGGGTCATTGGCATCGTATCGAGCGAAGTCATCATCGTATATCCTGTCCCGGTCCAGCCCGACATTGCTTCAAAGATGGCATCAGTCCAGGAAACCTTCAGGGCAAGAACAAAGGGTAGAGCTCCAACAATGGCGATTGCCAGCCAGGTGAGGGCAACGGCTACCAGTGCTACGGAAAGTGAGGGGGTGTATTCTTTCTGGGGGACTTTGGAAATAAAAAAACCGAGGGTGATGAACGTGGCCGGAACTGCACCCATGGGAATGATCATGTCCCACTCCTGGAAGATCAGGAGGATGATGAAGGGCACCAGGGTAATCAGGGCAAGGAACTCAAAAATAAGACCCATGTCATGGGCGATGATCGCCAGGTGCCCGAGGCGTTTCATTCAAGGATAGGGTATGCTTGCATCCAATATCTTTATTCTCTCCGGCCCGGGTAGAAGGTCGCCGGATTCCTTATGCCAATGAGTTCCTCTTGCCGGTTGCAGTGGAAGAAATATCCTGGTCTTCCAGGACTTCCGGACTGGACTCATCTGGACGTGGTACAGGTGAAAAACGTAAGCGAAAGTGAAGGGGTTTAGGAGGTCTGTATGCCATTGAATGGTACGACGCCCTGCAGATTCGGCGCCGCATTCATCCCTTCACCCTTCCGCTTTCCTAAAAAGCAGAAAAGGGTTACCATATATGACAGAATAACGGCCTGTCACCGGGTATTTGAAGGACATCACGCACTTCCTCATTGCTTAATTTGGTAAGCAGGTTCACTCGTAGGAGGGAATAATCACCATTGAAAAACCGCCGGCTGTAAGGTGGCGAGCAGCCGCGATCCTTCTTTTGCCCACTAGGGGTTGTGATTTTCCTGCTTACCTTATTTATCCGGATATTATGGGACATGCGTGTGCCATACCTTGCTGGTGCTGTTGACAAGGTTATGAACCCGGTACTGAACAGCTCCCAGGCCTTCATATATGGCATGTTTCTATTAAATCTCCACATTTATAATATTTGCGCAAAACATACATTTTGCGATAGAGGGGTCCTTATATCCCTGAAATACTAACCTTTCGTTGAAATGAGTCTATTATGGTGAGAAAAGAGTGCGCAAAATTGTTGAGATCGCGAAAATAACGCAAAATTATGATTTGAACGACATATCCTGATCGGGTTATGAATTGGTGTTATTCCAGGAACAGGTACTCATTGATAAGAAATGCCTGGAATTGGGGCGGTAACAGCTATCATAGAAAAGCAGAAATTTTCTGAAAAGAATCTAATCCCCAGTGCGAGGGTTGCCGAGCCAGGTCAAAGGCGCTGGATTTAGGGTCCAGTCTCGCAGGAGTTCAGGGGTTCGAATCCCTTCCCTCGCATCCGATCTCCAGAAGGGGGATAACCACGATCAGGTTTTTTTCGGCTGCATGAACCAATTACTTGTTATACTTTGACGTCATGTATAGTAGCACAGTTTTTAAAACTGTTCGAGTATAAACCATGTATAAATCAAATTATGGGGCGCCGAGAAGCACTGGTCCCCGCGAGATGACAAAAGTAGTCTGTTCAGACTGTGGTAAAGATTGCGAAGTACCGTTCAAGCCCACTGAGGGAAGACCGGTTTATTGCCAGGAATGCCTTCCCAAGCACAGGAAGCCCCGGTACTAATCTTTTTTCCATAACAATCAGCACGCACCCCGGCCGCCTGCGGGGTTTTTCCAGGAATTAAGGATGGTGGACAGAATTGTCCGGTCTGGCCCTCCCTTGAACAACGCATTCCCCCTGGTATCATGAAACCCGAACAACCTCATAGAGCAGGTAAGCTGCTGCCAGAACCACCAATACCAGAAATGCCAGCCTGATGATACCGGAAGGACCTGCCCTTACACCTTCAGGCATCCCCTATCCTTCCGTGGGCAGCCCTGAATTCTGATGGCCGGCACCAGGGAAATCAGAGAGCTTCGTTTGTTTTTTCTTCAAAGATGCAGAAAGAATGGTGCTCTCCCTGATAAAACGGGATAATGGTAACCAGAACCTGGGTGAGAGGGATTCCAGCGCAGAGCCAAGATCCTCAAAATGCTCAGGAGGCTGGAGCATGGCATTCCGGACATTCTCCCGGACATTGAATACCCCCAGGGGAACATAGCCAGTCCGGGCCTCACGAAGAATGATCGCCCCTGCCTGTTTCTCCTCCCGGGCAAGGGCATCAAGGACGGCCATTTTGCAGGAGTAATAGCATCCTCCGACTGATGAGTACCCTCTTTTTCCCCGGTTCCATTCATGATCCGAAAAGAGGAGCTCCTCATCTCCTGCGATGTGCAGGAAGGCCTCCATCCATTCATACTGCCAGGGGGTTGGAAGCATGAGGACCGCATAGTAATTGTTGAGGCTCGAGAACTGGTGCACCCTAACGGTATCGATCATCTGATGGCCCCTCACTTCGGCCAGAAGGTGATCGCCAATTGTGGTGTCACAGGCGGTAATAGACCATCGTGTGGGGACGAGTTTCCGTCCCCTACCCCTTCCCATTGTCCCAGCAGAAAGGGCTTTCTGGATGGTAGTGAACGGTTTTCCGGCTGCATGGAGAGAGAAAATTGCTTCGGATGCGGGAAGGTCGGTATCGTGATACACCTTTTCCAGGGTTGGATCCCATTTTGGTACCTCTATCTCCAGGCTTTCAAGACCGGCACTCGGTCCAAACGGGGTCTTCTCCTCGCCGAGGGAGAAACCGGACGGGACATGGGAAAACGACGCTTCGCTTTCGATGGAGCTGTGTGCCAGCGCAATCTCCTGGAGCTGTTCAACAAACCGGCAATCAAGATCCCTGATATCCTGCTGAACCTTTCCCCGCACGAGGTTCATCCGGTAGGAGATAATCTCTTCCTGTGAGCAGTGGTCCGGGATCCAGGATTCGGGCATATCCATAAACCTGGTATCGCCATGGAGGGGAACAATCATCGGCCCGGCAAAAACCTTCGGATAGTTCCAGGCCCCAATGAAGAGGGAGGGAGGTGAACTCCCGTCAATCCTGGTCCCCACAGAAACAGAGGGGAGGGGGTGCCCAGCGGTAATCTGCCTGAGGTATGCCCCTTTGCCGATGGCCATGGTCCTGGAAACCTTTTCATCCATGACATAAAAAGAACTGTTCCTGCGGGGAGAAAGTAAAAACAGGGAGAGGAGATTCCTCCTGATTCACCGGAAAGAATCAGATGGTTGAATATTCTTTTTTCAGCCTATCAACTCCTTCTTTTTCCCATAGTGTTGCACAGAGGATACCGAACAGAGGAAAACCGATGATCCCGTTGAGGATACCGGAGAGGTAGAATCCCGCCGGGTAGTACATTGAGCTCCAGATTACAAACTGGTTCGGGATGGTAACCAGGATGAAGAGGAGCAGGCCAAAAACCACGCCTTTCCTTACCTTTTCTCCTTTGATAACCATATGCATGAAATCGAACAGAATTGCACCGGCAAAAGCAAGCACGAAGGGAGAGAGGAAGAAGAGTGCTGCAATGGGATCGGTCATCGGGCGCATTCCGGGGATTTCAAAGATGTTATAGGGTATGAGCGCATTTGCAACGAATCCCCCAAGGAGACTCGTGATAAGCAGTATGAATCCCCCAAGGACCCCCGCAATAAGGATCTTTTTCGGCTGCATGGTATCACCTGCCGGATCTTCTGTTTGCAGGTTTATATGAATATTGCACGGGCAATGCTGATTATGTAGCATGCCATCATTTCCTCATGGATCTCTACGTGCTGAGGCATGGGAAGGCTGAGCAGTTTCCCTCGGCTGAGAAGACTGATACCGACCGGGCACTCAGCCGGCAGGGAAGAGATGAAATCCGTCAGATTGCTGGATGGATGCTCAGGCGGGGGTGCAGGTTTGGCCTGATTGCAACCAGCCCGTTGAAGCGGGCCACCGAAACAGCTGATATCGTCGCTGAGACTTGTGGCCTCCAGAGGAACCTGCTTGTATGGCAGGAACTCTCGCCCGGCATGGACTTTGATCGGCTGATGGGGCAGATTGCATCCTGCAGCAACGTGTCATCTCTGCTCATCATCGGCCATGAGCCTTCGCTCTCCAACTGTATCGGCCGGATAATTTCACAGACGGGACAGGCATCGTTACAGCTGAAAAAAGGCGGCCTTGCCAGGATCAGAAACTTTACCCCATCACCGGTTTTCGGCGAACTGGTCTGGCTGATCCCCCCGCGGTTTATGCGGGAGTAAATGCCGGGGGATCATATTAAGGGGGTTGTGAGCCGGGACCAGAATCCATGACCTCAAACCTGCAGAGATTGCTTCCCATAGCATAGCAGTGCGTTTCAATGGCTTTCATCTCCCGTTCATAAAACGCGGAGAAGAGAGAGGTAAGGATACCTGATTCAAACGCACATGCCGGCTTTCCTGAGATAGGGAGATCACGGCATTCAAAGCAATCGAAAACCCGGAGGGTGAGGGGATCGAGCCGTTCCAGTTCAATCCTGCCAAGCCCGTTCTTCCTCCATACCTGCCCGATATTCTCAACCATCCCGGTTACCCCGGATGCTTCCACACAGGGATAGAGGCCTTCTCCAGCTTTATGGCCGGCAAGGGTGAGCACGGGATCAATCAGTATCCCCTGGTGCATGAGGGTGAGGCGGATTGTTGAAAGGATGAACCGGAACATCGCTCCCGGATCCCCTTCACAGGGGAATTCCCGGGGGATAAACTGGTCGAGGTCAAAATTGCCCCGTTCATACGAGTCAGCACCAGCAAGGAAAAGAGAGTTGAGATAAAATATTTTCTTCCTCCCGTCTGCCGGATCCGCCCGTGCACCTACTATGCCTTCATCAGCCAGATCTTTCAGGTGGACCGATATCGTGGACTTTGCCCTTCCTGAACTCTCCACCAGCTGATCGAAAGCCATCTCATGGCGTGTCAGCATCTCGAGGATCTTCCCCTTGACGGGGCTGTCGATCGCCCGGATACCTTCCGATGAAGCATATAAACCGATATAGGGCAGAGAAACGGGGCTATGAAAACCGGACCCGGGCCTGGTCCTCCTGTTCATATCATTCCTATGGGTAAAAAAGTATATATTTGTTTAGTTCGTATACAATAGAATGTTCGTATATAGTAAAACTTATAGGCGCGATACAGGCACCCCCCCTGACCCTCTCTGCCCTGAACTGTATAACCCCTCACAAATCTTTCCATGGTGCCAGGCCGTGCCGGATGGTGGTGAAACGACATGACCAAGATGGTAACTGATGTGATCTGTCCCTTCTGCGGGACACTGTGTGACGATATCGAGGTCGAGGTCTCTGACGATGGCAAGACCATCATGGACGTGTATAACGCCTGTGCCATCGGGGCAGAGAAGTTCATGCAC
>CAYGWN010000009.1:0-10014 GCA_964353765.1 uncultured Methanoregula sp.
CCCCTCACCGGCCAGGCAGAAAAATCAGCAACCGGCCCTTGGACCCCCTTTTCAGCGGTTATAAAACCCCTTTTTGTCTCCGTGTCCTTCCCGGCACTGTTGGCCACGGTGACGGTTACCGTGTAAGTCCCGGGTTCCTGGTAGGTGTAGCGGGGGTTCTTGGTCTGGCTGTCAATCTTCCCGTCTCCGTTAAGGTCCCATAGCCAGGAGGTAGGTGAATTGAGCGACGTGTCCATAAACTGCACCGTCAGCGGAACAGGACCCTGCATAATATCGGCAGAAAAATCAGCAACCGGGTTTTTGGGCGCGAGAGCCATCTTCGGGGTTACCTGTCCGATCACGGGTGCCTGGACCTGGGCACATACGGGGATGATGAGGCAGAAACAGAGCAGGAACAGCATCCCGGTGAAAAGGACCGGGAAAAGGGTCTTTCGGCGATTGTCTCCGCCGGGAGAAGGACACGACATGCTCGTACTGGATAATCTCGGTGGAGGAAATATTATGCTTTGTGTGTTAAAAAAAAGGAGGTTTGAGATTTCCCGGGCCCCCCTTACGTACGTCTTCACGGACGGCTGGAAGGGCGGGGGTATCAGGAGAGAACAATCCCGGTCGGGCGCATATCCCCGATATGAGGAGGCTGGCAGTACAGGGGAAGATGCCGGTGATGGAGAGGATAATTCCCCCTGTCCGGATGGGGGGCCAATACCATTTCCGAACCTTAAAGTACCCTCGTACCGATTCCTTGCTATACAACCACCCTTCCCATGTTTGACAAGCTTGACCTCTCAAAATCAGTTGATGACCGGACCTTTGAAAAGGAGATTGCCCCCCTCCAGACAAAGCTTGGTATCCTCCAGCGGAGCCTGTGGGACAGGAAGGTCCCGATCATTATCGTGGTCGAAGGCTGGAACGCCTCCGGAATCACCATGGTCATCCACGAACTGATCCAGTTTCTCGATCCCCGGGGATTCTCCCTCCATGCCATCGGTTCCCCGAACGACGAGGAACGTGCCCGCCCCCTCCTCTGGCGGTTCTGGATAAGGACCCCTGCCCGGGGAAGGGTAGCGATCTTCGCCCGGAGCTGGTATTCCCGTTCCCTCGCCGAACAGGTCTCAGGCATCGACTGGAAATCACGTATCCGGCATGCGATTACCAGCATCAACAGCTTTGAGCGTCAGATCTCCGATGACGGGGCGATCATCCTCAAGTTCTTCCTCCATATCAGCAAGGAAGAACAGAAACATCGGCTTAACGAACGGGAGAAGGATGCACTCACCTCGTGGATGATAACCCAGGGCGACTGGGACTTCCACCACCATTACGATGACTACCTTCCGATCATCGAGCGGTATATTGAGGAGACCGATACACCGGCTGCCCCGTGGACAATCGTCGAGGCATCGGACAGCAATCATACCCGGCTCAGGGTCTATACGACGCTTATCAAAAACCTGGAAAAGAAGCTTGCACGTCTGGAACGCAACGGTAACAACGGCGGGAAGAACAACCACAGGGACGATATCATCAAGCCCCCGAAAACTGCGGTGAAACGGAAGTCCAGGGCCCCGGTTGAGTACACGAAGCGGGAGTATGAGGAGCTACTGGTGCAGGCACAGGACAGGGTTCGGGATATCCAGTACCTGCTGTTCAAGCGGAAGATACCCCTCATCATCGTCTATGAGGGCTGGGATGCCGCCGGGAAAGGCGGCAACATCATGCGCCTGGTCCGGCACATGAATCCCCGGGGATACGATGTGGTCCCCATCGGGCGCCCGGACCAGACCGAGCTCGAACACCACTACCTCTGGCGGTTCTACCAGCGGTTTCCCCCGGCCGGGCACATCACCATCTTCGACCGGAGCTGGTACGGCCGGGTGCTCGTCGAGAGGGTGGAGGGCCTTTGTACTGGGGAGGAATGGAAGCGGGCTTACAACGAGATCAACGAGATGGAGGAGGCTTACACCGACAGCGGGGGAGGCCTGATCAAGTTCTGGCTCGAGGTGAGCAGGGAGGAGCAGTACAACCGGTTCATGGCCCGGCAGAACGATTCGCTCAAGGAGTGGAAGATGACCGACGAAGACTGGAGGAACCGGGAGAAGTGGGGCCAGTACGAGGAGGCGGTTGACGAGATGCTTGCCCGGACCAGCACCATCCCTGCCCCCTGGACGGTTGTTGAGTCGGATGACAAGTATTTTGCCCGGTTAAAGACCCTGCAGACGGTCATCGATTACGGGGAACGGTTGTTCAGGTGAGATGGGGAAAGAACTTCAGATTCATCCACTGATAATGGGATTGACGAGAAACTGAATACTTGCTCTCATCTTAGGGAATTGTTTCCGATCCTTTTAGTCATCGAAGATGAAGAGTTCGTCAATGGCTGCCTGGAGTGCCCGGGCTATGGCATGGGCAAGCTGGAGGGAGGGGACGGACTTCCCGTTCTCGATAGCCAGGATGGTCTCCCTCCTGACCCCGGCCAGCCGGGCCAGGTCCTCCTGGGTCAGGTCATGCTTCGCCCTGAATTCCTTCAGCCTGGTCCTCATTGCTCTCTCCCCTGGTGAGAACACACCCCCCTGGTAAGGATCGGTGCAGCTGCTTCGGGTATCAAAATTTTATTATTCATTCTCAACATATTATTGGTAATTTCTAACATATTATTATTTATATTTAACTTTTTTCATGTCCTGCATGTTGTGCAGCGGGGAGAATTTGGGAAATAAGCACTTATCGGAATGAAACGGAAAAAAGGTCAACCTATTCATTGAACCGCTTGTAGAGCCGGTAAGCGATGAACTGGAATATGATGAAGAAGAGCACGAGCATGAGGACATCGAGGAGCGGGTGAAAGAATGACGGCTGCCCGTAAGCCCCCTGGATAAGGTCATTGCCGTAGGTGAGCGGGGAGAGTAATGCTATGATCTTCCCGGCAGGAGGCATGGCATCAAGGGGGATGAAGGTACCGGAGACAAAAATGAGCGGGAGCCGGACCAGGTTCAGCATCGACATGATATCCCCGGGACTCTCGGTCGGGTAGGCAGCAAAGAGGGTCCCCATGGTAGAGAAACAGAGGGCAGTGAGGAGCATTCCCGCGATAAGCATCAGAGGAGAGGGGATTGCGGTGTCAAAGACGATGAGACCCAGGATGAGCGGGAAGAGGGCGATCCCGATGCTGTACATGAACCCGCTCAGGCTCTCTCCTATAACGATGGCGTGGAGTGAGACCGGTGCCGAAAGGAGCCGCTCGAAGGTCTTTGTCCTCCGCTCGATGGGAATCGAGACCGGTTCGATAGTTGATGAGGAGAAGAGGATGGTGACCGAGATCAGGCCAGGGATCAGGACACCAAGTGCAACATTCTTCCCGGCAGCAAATGCCAGGAACATGAAGAGGGGAAAGAGCAGCCCTGCGACGATGATATTCGGCTTCAGGTAGTAGATGGTGATATCCTTCCTGGCAATGGCCCATGCTGCCACGACCTCCGCGGAGAGCTGATCCCCGGCCGGCCCCTCATTCACCCGGTCCGCCTCCCTTCACCCGGCGTTCAAGCCCGGTCAGCCGGATAAAGACATCCTCGAGCGTCGGGCCAAGCGTGGTCGCACTCACGACCCGGTTGTGGTGGGCCTCGGCATAGGCCATGATCTCTTTCAGGAGTGATCCGGGGTCATCGGTATACAGCCTGACCTTGTCTCCTTCCTTCTTTGCCCCGCTCACCATGGGGAGACGCTCGAGGTCAGCGAGGGCTTCGGTGCTGCCATTTTCAAAGGAGACTTCAACAGACTGCACGCTCTGGATGGTCTTTTTCAGTCGCTCCGGAGAGTCTATCGCTGCTATTTTGCCCTTGTTGATGATAGCCACCCGATCGCAGGTTATGTTTGCCTCCTCTATGTTGTGGGTGGTAAGAAAGACCGTTACCCCCCGGGCAGTAAGGTCATGGAGAACCTCACGGATGATGAGGTTACTCTGGACATCAAGGCCCGATGTCGGTTCATCGAGAAACAGGAGCTGCGGGTCGTTGATGAGCCCCATGGCAAGGGTGAGGCGTCGTTTCATCCCTTTCGAGAAGCCGCGGACCCGGGTCGCCCTCCGCTCCCAGAGGCCGAAGGTCTCCAGGAGCTCTTTTCCTCGGGCTTCACGGTCATGTTTTCCGACATTATAGAGTTCTCCGGCAAACATCATATTCTGCCAGGCAGAGAGATCATCGTATACATTCGAGGTCTCGTACACGATTCCCATCTGTCTCCGGGCCCTGATGGTTTCGGTCACGATATCCCTGCCAAAGATGGTGGCAGAACCGCCGCTCGGGTGGGTGATGCCGGTCAGGATACGTATGGTGGTGGTCTTCCCGGCGCCATTCGGCCCGAGATACCCAAAAACCTCCCCGGACTCAACGGTAAAACTGACCTTGTCAAGCGCAAGGATGTCACCAAACCGCTTCGAAAGATTGTTTACTTCGATGGCATGCATGCAGCGGACCCGGTGTGCTCCACGATAATTGCATTCACCGTTTCAATGATTAGAAAGATGAAGGGCATAAGGGTTGGCAAGAGTCCGGGTACCAGACTGTACCAAAAAGAATGGAATTGTCTCAGACCTTTTTAATCGTCACATGGAGCAAAAAGGTCTCTTCGCTCCCGGTAACATTCTCCCAGGAACGTTTGTAGATGGCACTGAACTGCTCCTCTCCGGCCTCGTTCCCGCTCCGTAAAATCCAGTGGTGAGTACCTCCTGCCCCCACCAGTCCCGCGGTCCCCGGGTTCGGTTCATATCCGTCACTGACCAGGATGAGTCCGGGAGTAATGGTTGCATTCCAGGAATACCCGGTGGTGGGATTTTCGTTCAGCCGGATCCCGAAGGTCTCCCCTCGGGTGGCAACCATGATCGTGGATCCATTTGCAGATTCATTGTACATCGGCACCTCTTTTCCCGGAACCGGGGTAGTGGATACAGGGGTAGTGGGTGGGGGCGTTGGCGTTACGGCAGGCTGCTGGGTACATCCGCAGACAAAAACCAGTCCGGCAAGCACCAGGAACAGGCCGATGAGGAGGGTCCTCCTCTGGCGGTGAGCGCTATCGGTTCTCATATGGTATCTTGGTTTTGCAGGCTAATGATAAAAAATAATAGGAGATGAACCTGCTGGCCGGCACCCCATTATTTTTCAGGTCCCTGGTATTCCCGGAACGTCTCTGCCATCTCTTTCAGCCGTTTATCCACCAGGTAGTTCACCGTATCCTTCTCAAAGGTCCCGTCCTTTTTCCGTTCTCCGGCCTTCACCCCGGTCAGCACTTCGATCCCCTCATCGATGGTTTTTACCGGATAGATGGAAAACTTCCCGGCCTTTGCCGCTTCAATGATCTCCTCCTTGAGCATCAGGTTCTGGACGTTGCTCGCCGGGATCATGGCACCCTGCCGGCCGGTCAGGCCCTTTGCCTTGCAGACCTCAAAGAAGCCTTCCAGTTTCTGGTTCACCCCCCCGATGGCCTGCACCTCCCCTTTCTGGTTTACCGATCCGGTCACCGCGACGGACTGGTTCAGGGGGAGACCTGAGAGCGCCGAGAGGATGGCATAGAGCTCGGTACTCGAGGCGCTGTCCCCGTCCACTCCCTCATAGCTCTGCTCGAAGACCAGCCGGGCACTGAGGCTGAGGGGCTTGTCCCGGGCAAATTTGTTCGCGAGATACCCGGAGAGGATGAGGACGCCCTTGGTATGGGTCGGGCCACCCATGCTCGCCTCCCGTTCGATATCCATGATGCCGCCCCGGCCTACCCCGATACTTGCTGTTACCCGCGACGGACGGCCAAATTCGATATCGCCGAGGCTGATTACGGAGAGCCCGTTCACCTGCCCAACGCTCTCTCCCTCAGTATCGATGAGGAAGACCCCCCTGGTGATATATTCCTGGAGTTTCTCCTGGATCAGGTTGGACCGGTAGATCTTCTCCTCGATGGCCTTCTGGATGTGCTTTTCCATCGTTCGTTCTGACTGGTCAAGGACGGCATAGTAGTTGGCTTCCCTGATGATATCGGCAACGTGGGAGAACCGGGTGGAAAGCTTGCTCTGGTTCTCGGCAAGGCGTGAACCGTACTCGACCACTTTGGCCACTGCTGAACCGTCCAGGTGCCTGAGCCGGAAGGAGTTGCACAGCCTGCAGATGAATGCCGCGTAGTGCCTGACATTTTCTTCGGTCCGTTCCATGCTGGTATCGAACTCGGCTTTGACCTTGAAGAGCTCCGAATAGTCCGGGTCCTGGGTATAGAGGATCTGGTTGATCACCGGGGTCCCGATCAGCACCACTTTGACAGAAAGCGGGATGGCCTCCGGCTTGATTCCCTTCGTGGTAATGAATCCCATCCGCTCGGCCGGCTCCTCGATGGTGACTTCCCCGGTCTTGAGCGCGGTCTTGAGCCCGTCCCATGACATCGGCGTGCGGAAGAGATCCTCCACCATCATGACCAGGTATCCACCGTTTGCCTTGTGGATCGAACCCGGCCGGATCATGGTGAAGTCCGTGGTGATCACCCCGTACTGCACCTCCTTCTCGACCTTTCCGAAGAGGTTCGGGTAGCTGGGATTCTGCTCGAAGACAACTGGGGCTCCGTCGGGGTCAGAGTTGTCAACGAGCACGTTTACCTCGTATTTCCTGAATGCCAATTCCCGGAGGAGAGGGTTCTGGAACTGCGGGGGAACCTGCTGCTGTTGCGGCCCTTCCCCCATGAACTGGGTGAGGTTCTCGACCATATCCTTCTGGATGGCATCGATATACGGGAGGATCTCCTCGACCTTTGCGTACTTGTCCTTGAGGGCAGCAACACGGTGGCCCATGGCATTGAGCGCTACCTCCCGGTTCAGTTGTTCAAGGGTCTCAGCACCCTCCTGGTCGAGATCCCGAACCTGCCGGAAGGTATTCCGGAGCTCTCCCATCAGCTCTTCCCGGTTCTTCTGGTATGCAGCCTGTTCATCCCCGGGAAGAGCCAGGAACTCCTCCTGCTGGAGCGGTTTTCCGTCTTTTACCGGAATGGTGAGGAGGCCCTGGGGGCCGGGCTGGATGAGAAAGCCCCGGTCGCGGGCGACAGCATCGATGTGTGCGAAACGCTGTGCCTTCTCGTTCTCGACCGACCTGAGTGCGGCATCTCTCCGGTTGACGTAATCTTCGCTCTCGAAGACCTTGGGGATAACCCGCTTTGCCTCACTGATAAACGCAGACATATCCTCCCTGAACTGCCTGCCCATCCCGGCAGGGAGTCTGATGGCGTTTGGCTCGTACTGGTTTGTAAAATTATTGACATAAATCCAGTCGTGGGCTCTCGGTTTGGTCTTTGCCAGTTCATCGATGAACTTTTTCACTGCAGACTGCCTGCCGGTCCCGGGAATGCCCGAGACGTATAAATTGAATCCCTCCTGCTCAATATTGAGCCCCAAGGTGAGCGCTTTCAGAGCCCGGTCCTGCCCCACAATTCCCTCGAGCGGCTTCAGCTCCTCCGTGCTCCCGCATTCCACTCTTCCCGCATCGTAGCTGTTCCGGTATTGATCCACCGCCAGCGGTTTCACCATTGCATATCAGCTCCCACGACTACTATCAGAAGTGCACCCATATCAGGTTATGGGAATTCGGACCGGATCCCTGAAAGGGGGGGAGATCATACGGGACAAATCTGACGAAAACCATCAGCGATTACCAAAATGTATCCCGGTGACCTGTCCCGTGACTACAGGAAGGCAGAAGTGTCAGGCACACCGGGTTCCCGTGCCCTTGAAGAAGGTGTAGGAAAAGGAACCCCCGTGTTCCGTGGTATATTGTAGAGATCCCGGATCCCCTTCTCCCCAGTATCAGCATCAATGAGACCCCCATCGATGGCCTGGTCCCGGATGCACTCGACCTTGGCGATGAAGATACGTCTCACCCCCTCTACAGCTTCAGGCCGGCTCTCATCGGCGTAAACCCGCCAAGGAGAGACCGCTCCGTTTGTCTCCAGGTTCCTGCGTTGAGGGTGCCGGTCCCTTCCGGCTCCACTCTTTTCCTGACCAGGATCCCGTGCCCCCGGGGATAAGTCTAAACATCCCCGGGCACCATGCTGTCATGAGGAGACCCGTGTACCAACAATCCCCAGGAGCAGGGCAGCAGTGCTAGATCTGTTTCTCTCCCTGAACCCCACCGCCCAGGCCTTCCTTGCCGGATGCTTCACCTGGGGAGTGACCGCCCTCGGCGCATCTATTGTGTTCTTCACCCGGGGTTTTGATCAGCGCCTCCTTGATGGTATGCTCGGGTTTGCCGGTGGGGTGATGATCGCCGCCAGTTTCTGGTCCCTGCTCGTCCCGGCGCTCGATCTGGCAGACGAGCTGGGAATGATCACCTGGATGCCTGTCGCCATCGGATTTGCAGCCGGCTGGATCTTCCTCATGCTCCTTGACCGGCTGATCCCGCACCTGCATCTCGGGCTGCCGGTAGAGCAGGCGGAAGGAATCCCCTCTTCCCTGAACCGCACCACCCTGCTCGTGCTGGCTATCACCCTCCACAATATCCCCGAGGGGCTGGCAATCGGGGTAGCCTTCGGGGCTGTGGCGGCCGGTATCCCGGCTGCCACGCTGGCGGGCGCCATCGCCCTTACCATCGGCATCGGCATCCAGAATTTCCCGGAGGGCCTCGCTATCTCCATGCCCCTGCGGCGCGAGGGGATGTCCCGGTTCCGGAGTTTTACCTACGGGCAGCTCTCTGCCGTGGTAGAGCCGGTTGCAGCCGTCGCGGGAGCAGCGGTCGTGCTGCTGGCCCGGCCCCTGCTGCCGTTTGCCCTCGCGTTTGCCGCGGGTGCCATGGTCTTCGTGGTGATCGAGGAAGTCGTCCCTGAATCACTCCAGCACGGATTTGAGGGAACGGCAACCAGCGGATTCCTGATCGGGTTCCTGATCATGATGGTCCTTGATGTGGGGCTGGGGTGACCCGGACTGGTGGCAGGTACGGGGAGGGATGAGGCCATTTCTCCCTGGTAGTCACCGACCCGACCGGAAAAGCACCAGTACGGCACCGAGCCCCAGCAGGACTACCGAAACCGGGAACGCTATTCGTGCGGTAGGAGATACAGGTCCCGTGTCTGCGAGAGTGGCAGGAATCGTCACTGGAATAAGAGTTATCCCGGCGCTGGCATTCTCTCCCCCGGTGACGGTGAGGTTTCCGGCCGCCGGTTCATATCCTTCCTTTCTGATCTCTACAAAATGATCCCCTCCGGTGACATGGGGCAGGTCGAGTGGGGTAGTCCCCTGGCCGATTCCGTCGACCCAAACCTCTGCACCCGAGGGTTCGGTTCGTATGGTTATCCCGCCCGGAAGTATGCTGAGGGTCGGCCGGGTGAGGCTGACAGAGATGACAGCGTAGGACTCATCACGGGTAAGATCCACCCTGCCGACCGGGGTTGTCACCACGTAGACGGTGTAGGTCCCGGCATCGAGCGTGCCTCCTCTTGTACGCGTATACCAGGTATACTCCCAGTACCCGTCACCTTCAGCAGGGACTTCAACAAATGTGGAGGGCTTCCCGGTGACGACCGGGACGGAGATGTCATCCAGTTTCACGCCGTTTACCGGGAGATTTGGTCCGGTCAGGAAGAGGTATACCGCGTCAGCTCCCGGGGCATATCCGGAAAGCGGAAGGGAGTCTCCGATGGGGACTGACACCGTCTCCGCGGTGACGGGACCCATCGTTGCCAGAATGAGCACCGTGAGGAGGAGGGAGGCGGGAACTGACTTCATGTGCATAGTGATCTGCAGGGAGAAAAATAAGGGTATAGTACTATTTTGACCACTTTCTTACAATCAATTTACGATTGAAAACAGGTTGAACTTATAGTCCCAAAATCCATCACAAAAAAGTGAATTCCCCATTTACAAAGACAAAAAAAGAATCTGATGCCTGATACTGGGCTATCGCATTGTGGGGGACGCCACAGCGGCGGGGGTAAGCCGAAGGCGCAACCCCCTGGAGCGTCTTGAAAATATGTGGCCCACTATTGGTTGAAAAAAATTGGTGGTTG
>CAYGWN010000010.1:0-6954 GCA_964353765.1 uncultured Methanoregula sp.
AGGAGCACCGCCCCTGCAACCGTGGAATTCCACGAAGGGCCATTCCCGCTCGAGAGGGTCCAAGTCCCGTTTTCAACCCCCTTCGGGACGTTGTACACCAGTGTTGTGGCATACAACCGGCCATCGTCACCCTCTTCGGAGTAGGAACGGACAGGGGCAAACTCATCATCACCATTGAAAACGAGAATCTCCGGCCGACTACTGACACCAGGATCTGCACTGCTTGAATCGAGGAAGACGTAGAGCCGGACTATGGCAGGATCCAGGGCGGCGGTGCCGGTATCAAAGGTGAAGATGTGTTCCTCTCCTCCCCAGAGTCTGAAGGGATCTGTCGCTGAAGGGAGGAGGATGAACGTTCCATTGATCTGCAGGTCCTCTGCTGCAATCAGCTGTCCCCCACTGAGTGCTTCCTGGTCTGTGCCAGGGATGATGCCCGTGGTTCCTCCGTCACCAGAATATGGATCCCCACCACCCTGGGCAGCCGGCTCCATCTCAAAACTGACCGGCATAATCCTCCCGGCAATCACTTCCACGTCCTGTTCATCCGGGGTAATGTATCCGCTCTCCCGGACGGTGAGGGAGTAGTATCCTTCAGAGAGTTCATCGAGAGTACAGGGAGTATCATATCCGGTATCGATACCGTCAAGGTAGACCCGGGCTCCTGCCGGATTTGAGGTGACGGCAATCGATCCCTGGGGCTCACGGCTGGACCAGATCTGGATCTCAGAAATATATTTTACTGACAGGCCGGTCGTGGTCGGGTAGGTTTTTCCTTCCTGGTAATAGTAATACCAGTACTCCTCGGTCGCTGATTCATGCCAGTCATAGTTCCCCATGGCATGGATGCCCCACGGGTTGGTTGAGGTGTCGGCAAAGAAGACCAGCCGCATGCCGTCCGCGTAGCCGGGGACATAGGAGAAGTTGGCATGGTACCAGGTGATGACCATGGTCCCTTGCCGGGACGGAGGTTCGTAGACATTTTCATAGGCGAAGCCCTTGGAGAATCCGTCAGAGGCCCTGATGGTGACCGTATCACCGGGCTCCATGCCGCCGACCAGCTCACACAGGTCGCGGAGATCAGTCCCCTTCACTGCTCCCATATCCTTTTCCAGGACGTTCGTGTCCTCGGCAGGGTTCCATCGTTCGTCGGGATCGTCCACGAAGACCGGTCCCTGGGCATAGTAGTGGGTCGTCCCGTCCCCCCTGACCGGGAGATTCTGCTCCATCCACCGGTAATCGACCGTGGTCTCATTAAGAATGGTATACTCATCCGCTGCATACAGGACGATATGCACCTGGGTGGAGGATCCGGTGACAGGGGCCATAAGGATGATAAGGGAGAGCAGGATACAGAGGGTCCAGGAAATTCCGCTCTTCATGAACGCGACACTCCGTTAACATGCTCCCCGGCAAGCGGAATGAGGTGCACGTCTGCCGGGGCTATCAGGGCTTTTACCCGCTCTCCCGGCTGATATCCACGATCTGGCCAGAGGTGGCGGGGGATTTCGATGGTAAGCGGGAAGGGACCGTCAAACCGGAGCCGGGTCCCCTGGTCGGTCGCAATCAGGGAGGTCACCTGTCCCTCAATACCCGGTATTGAATCATTTCCCGGTGTATCCGGCCGGGTAAGGGTAATATCCCCGGCCCTGATACAGGTGAGGTACGCGGCTCCTTCCGGGAATGAGCCATCGGCAACAATAACCCCCCTGTCCACCAAGATTGGTGTTTTTCCATCTCTCGCCAGACCGGCAACTCCCTCGAGCATGTTCTCAAATCCGGCAAGCGAAGCAACCGTCCGGTTGCCTGGGTGGGAGAAGACCGCTGCCGGGAGGCCGGACTGGAGGACCACCCCCCTGTCCATGACCACCACCTGGTCAGCGAGCCGGTAGGCCTCTTCACGGTCATGGCTCACCTGGAGGATGGTCAGGCCATGCTCCCGCTGGAGGGCCTTTACCTCGTCCATGCAGGACGACCGGGTATCCGGGTCCAGCGCCGAGAAGGGTTCATCGAGGAGGAGTGCGGACGGACGGGTGGCAAGGGCCCTGGCAAGGGCCACCCGCTGTTTCTCTCCTCCCGATAGTGCCCCGGTATAGCGGCCTGCAAGGGGGAGGAGGGAAAATGAGGAGAGGAGGGTGTGCACCGTCTCCCTTCGTTCACGGGAGGGGACCTTTTTCATCCTCAGCCCGTAGGCGACATTCTCTTCAACCGTAAGGTGCGGGAAGAGGGAGTAGTCCTGGTATACGAAACCAATCCCGCGGGTCTCAGGCAACTGGTCGGTAACGTCCTTCCCTGCAAGGGTAATCTTCCCCTCACCAACAGGATGGAACCCGCCGATGGTCTCCAGCAGGAGCGTCTTTCCGGCCCCGGAAGGTCCCATGAGCACCGTATATGACCCTTCGGGCACTGCCAGCGAGACCCGGGAGAGGGTAAAGTTCCCCCGGGTAAGACTGACCCGGTCAACTCCGATCATCATACACCCCGGCATGACGGGTCAGGAACCTGAACACAAAAAACAGGACCAGGCAGAGCAGGATGAGCAGGAAAGCGATAGCCTGGCTCTCGGCAATTCCCCCGGTATTGAAGCGGAAGTAGATCAGGGTTGAAATCACCATGGGGAAATAGGCGATCATGATGACGGCCGCAAACTCCCCGATTGCCCGCCCCCAGGCAAGCAGGGCACCGTAGAGGATGTGGCGGGTAGTGAGGGGGAGCGTCACCGACCAGAACGCTTTGAACCGGGAAGCTCCCAGGGTCCGGGCCACGTTCTCGAGCGGGACCGGGACCCGCCCGAACCCTTCCCGGACCGCGTTCACGTAGTAGGGGATGGAGACAAACACCATGGCCACAACAATTCCGGGGAATGCGTCTTCGAAGACCAGGCCAAGTTCACCGAGCGGTGCCCCGAGCAGCCCCCGGGACATGAAGAGGAGGTAGACCATGAGCCCTGCAACGGTATGGGGGAGGACCAGGGGGATGTCCACCAGGGTCTCGACCACTCCCTTCCATGATGCATCGGTCCGGCTGAGGGCATAGGCAAGCGGAGTCCCGAAAAGGGCAAGGATCCCGACGGCACAGAACCCTGCCACGAAGGTGACCAGGAAGGCCTGGAAGACCACCGGGTCTGCTGCAGCTGATGCAAGGTACTCCGGGTTCCGCAGGACCGGGATGGCAATGACCATGAGGGCCAGGACGATAACGCCGAGCAGGATCATCCCCGGAATCCAGAAGGCAAGGAGGGAATGCCCGTGAAACCACGGTCTCTTCTTTCGGGAAAGCTCCGGGGAGCTCATGGAGCTGCCCCTTCTGCCAGGGGAGCCGGCCAGCCGGGTCGTCCCTTTGCCGATTCGCTCGCGACATAATCGATAAATTCACGGGCCAGCTCAGGCCGGGGAGCATTGGCAGGGATGGTCATGGCATACACGATGGGACGGCCGGTCCGCTCCCTGCCGATGGTGCTGAACCGGGGGAACCCGAGGATAACGGTAACATGCCGATACTGGTCGGCATAATTGGCAGACCCGAGATTGATCGAATCCGGGAGGGTAACATACGAGAGGTTCATTCCCTCCGCCACGCTCTTGTACTCAACGGCGTAATCGATCCCCCCCGCTGCCAGGAGCGAGAGGAGATAGATGCTGCCGTCCCGGATAACGACCTGGTCATCTGACGGTCGCATAATTTCCGGAAGATCGATGGTCGTAGTTGTTCCATTTTCCAAAACCGTGATAGTTGAGGGGAAGTGGTTCGTGATGATCTGTTCAAAGAGTGTCGGGTCGTCATACTCTTCCTCTGCAAGCTGCATTACCATCAGTGCACGGTAGCCCGCAGCATCCAGCATGGGGTTTGAGAACCCCAGCCGGACGTCCGGCCGGGTGAGAATCCGGTACCAGTTCTCCGGAGTGATCTCTTCATAGTAGCGGCTCTTGTTGGTGTAGGCAATGACCATCTCGTTCGTGGAGAGGGGGAGGTACCAGTCTGTGTAGTTCCGGTCCGAGCCCTCCATGGGACGGTACATGAGATCCGGGATCAGCGATTCATCGGCAACAGCGATGACATCGGCCGTGCGGTGCAGGTCGGTGACCTGCCGGATAACCTGGATGCTCCCGTGCCCCTCGACCTGGACATCAACCCCGGGATGGGCTGCTTCGAATTCCTTCTCGGCCTCTGCAAACGGGGCAAGGAGGCTGCCGGCAGCAATCACCTTCAGCGTGGTGGGTGGAGAAGCCTGGTCAGAGCACCCGGCAAAAAGAAGGATTCCGATGAGGAGGAAAGCCGGAGCAACCGTTATCAGTCCCGTATTTCGATCCGGTCCACCCATTTGACCCATGCACTCCCTTCGGTAATAACCCCAGGTTGGTCCGAGATAATGGCGATACGTGCCGGACCCCCGTCATCATAGGAGAGGGGGGTCCCGTTCTGCTCATACATGAGGATGATGCGCAGCGGAGGTGAGGGAATCTCTTTCAGGTTTTCGTCAAAGGTTATGAATCCCCGGCCTTCGAGCTGGTCATAATCATAGACCCAGAGATACCCGTCCGGTGCAGATACCCAGACCTGCTGGCCCGGACCGATACCGCCGACCAGGGAGGCAATATCCCGGAGGTCCGCACCTTTACAGGTGTAGGGACCAAAGCGGGCACCGGTGGTCGATACACAGTACCCGTGCCCGTTCACCGCGGGGAGGGCCTTGAGATCGTTCATGGTGAGGACTTTTTCGGTCGTCCCGTTGACCGAGAGCCGCCAGTCTTCTGCCAGGGAATCCTGTGCCGGCATGCTGCACCCGGCAATAACCGCGGAGAGCATGATGACTGCCACGAGAAGCATCGCTCCTCCGGATAAGAACATCTTCCTCATGAACTCTTCCCCCGGAGAAGTACGATGAATCCGAACCCGGCAAGGATGGTTGAGATCAGGAGCGGGCTTTCTGTCGGCGGAGGCGGATAGGTCTCGTTCATCTTCGATTCATAGGACTTGGGGAGGTTATCTGCAGATCCGTGATACCCGCCGGGATAGATACGGACCTCATCCACCCACTTCACCGTGTACCCGCCCGTGGAAGGGTACAGGTTGTCAAAGAGGTGGATCTTTTCCGGGGGCATGACTTCGTGCATGTCCCAGTTGCCGAACACGTGTTTTCCCTCGCTGTTGGTCGAAGTATCGGCAAGGAAGAGCAGCCGCATCCCCACATGGTAGGACGGAGGGTATCCTGTACCCTGCCGTTCACCGACCGCAGATTCTTCCCCGTTGAACCAGCAGACGGTGATGTTCCCCTGGCGGGGCTCCGGGTGATAAATGTTCTCGTAGGGAAACTCAACGTGGTACCCGTCCACTGCTTTCACCATCACCTCGTCCCCTTGCACCATGCCGCCGACAAGGTCACAGAGGTCCCGGACAGCAGTCCCTTTCACTGCCCCCATGTCCTTGAAATTCGAAGTCTCGTTCTGGTCCCACTGCCCTTCCTTTGACTCAACGAAGACCGGTCCCTGGTGGTAGTAGTGGGTTACCCCGTCTCCCTGGACCGGGAGGTTGGCCTCCATCCACTGGTAGGTGACAAGGGTGCCATTGAGGGGTTCCGTGCCATCCGGTCCATATACTGAAACATGGAGCCCGCTCGTTGGCAAGGCCGAAGCTCCGATGCTGGATATAAAGCAGACCAGCAGGAGGATGAAGAGATACCGCTGAAACCGCATTCCCTTCACTTCTTATCCCCCCGGTCCATCCTGTTGATTCCGGCACCTGCCACCGTGAGCAGGAGGAGCGCGATGATGCTGGCAAGAGGGGGGAGGGGGATCGCTGAGGGGCTTGTCTGTTCAGTGGCCGGGGAGCCAGAATTTTGATGAACGGTGATAGCGGAAACCATCTGGACCGATAACCCGGTGGTGGTGGGATATCGCTCACCGCCCTGGACATAATAGTAGTAATACTCAGGGTCTGCCGATTCATGCCAGTCCCAGTTGCCGAAGGCATGGATATCCCAGGGGTTGGAGGAAGTGTCGGCAAAGAAAACCAGCCTCATCCCGGTCCTGTAATCCGGGACATACCCTTCACCCTCGCGGTACCAGGTGATGACCATGGGTCCCTGCCGGGCAGGAGGCTGGTAGACGTTCCGGTAGGCAAAGGTCTTGGTAAATCCGTCTTTTGCACGGATGGTGACGGTGTCTCCCGGTTTCACCCCCCCCACAAGCTCGACCAGATCCTTTATAGCGGTCCCCTTCACCGCCCCCATATCCTTCTCCTGGACATTAGTATCTTCGGCAACGTTCCACCGGAGGCGCTCTTCAGTTGCCTGGTCCGGGTCATCGATGAAGACCGGACCCTGGTGGTAGTAGTGGGTCACTCCGTCACCAATGACGGGGAGGTTGGCCTCCAACCAGGCTACATCAACGTCCCGTGAGGAAAGCACGGTCGTTCCATCCCCGGCTATCTTCTCGATATGGAGTGATGTCGTAGCTGCAGTTGCCGGACAGGCAAGGAGAAGTATTCCTGCGAGGAGGAGCAGGGTAAATAAATAATATCGGTTATCATGAGATCTCATCACGAGGTAATGTTGGTGACAGGAAACCATAGAGGTTTGAAAATTGCATGCCGTCCCGGATATATCTTGTCATTTATTGTTAATTTTGTGAGGAAGTTAAATTAAAAAAATCGTATTTCATGGCGATAATCCCAGGCGCTCCTATCGGCTCGCTGAAGAGAGAATTCATGATTATCCCACCATCTCATCGAAGAAGATGAAGAGGAATTGTTCAGAGAGAGCTTAATAACTTGGCAAATTAAATGAAGATCCTTACCAGAGGGTTGAGAAGAAATATCCCTCACAGATGGGTGAATATCTGAACTGGTGAAATCTGGAGGCAGCAGGTGCGTATCCAGACATTTTCGGGGTAGTGATGATACCGGTCACCACGAACTGGATCATCCAGGAACGTGTGGATTTTCATCCCTGAACGAACA
>CAYGWN010000011.1:0-11639 GCA_964353765.1 uncultured Methanoregula sp.
GTTCCATCCGGGTTAATCTTAATGACGATAACGTCAGTCCCCCCGGCATTGGATCCATTCGCCCCGGCTGGAATATCATACGGTGCCGGGAAGGATTTTCCGGTGATATATGCGTTCCTCTTGGAATCCACCGCAACACCGTTCGCACTTCCCATACCAATCCCTTTGAGATACAGGCCGTATTTCATCAGTACCGGGTCGATGATGAGATCGAATTCCGGGTTATATTCCCCGATTGCAAATCCGACCTGGTCCTGGCCGACCAGAACATAAGAAGAATCGACCTCAACGACATTTCCATCGACAACCTGGTATGAGTAAGGTGCCGAGTGGGTCATTATTCCGGCAGGTGTCAGGATGACCAGAGTTCCGTCTTCCGCGATTGCAAGCCCGTCATGGCCATAGTATTTGATATTGATATCTTCAGGACTTGCACCTGGACGGACATGGAACGTGCTCTTGATACCACCATCGGTTCCTTCGTATTCAAGGTCTATCCCTTGATAAAGTTCGGCATATCGGACCGCCCCGTAGGTATCGAGGTCAGTTATCCAGTCACTCTGTTCGCTGCCGAGAAGGAAATTGACTTTACAGGGAAGCAGATGAACACCTTCAACAACGGACTCCCCGTAAGTGCCGGGATAGGTGAAGCCGACCACTGTGAGCGTACCATCATCCGGATTTCCAAGGCGGAGCACAGATCCATCCTTCGTAAAAGAGACAGGACCGGCATCAGAGATTACCGAATATAAAACTTCGTCACGGAACTGTCCATTGTTTTTTATGAAAAGTACTGGTATCGAAGTGAAATCCGCGTCCCGTTCCTCCGGAGATACAGATGGTGGTCCCCCCATTATCTCCCATTGGGGGGATGCAATAAAACTGGGTAGGTCTGGTGCAGTAGAGAGTTCAGGAATGTCCCCTGCAGCGCTCATGCAGAGCAACCCAGCTAAAGGCACCAAGAGTAATAATAGCAGCAAGATGCGTTTGGTTTTCATAAGAAGCCACCGATATATTTCAGATGGTGAAGTCATAATATATAAAATTATCTTACAATAAGCCTTTTTTTACCCTCTTTTTCAACATGCAGCGATTTAACCGGATCTTGTCCGGCACGTTCTGCAGGTAAAGATTAGTCCCTGAACATAATGGATATTTTCTCATAGTTCCCTATCATTAACCCTGACAGGATGGAGGCTGGCCTGTACTGACCGGAAGTCCTCCTGGAGATGAGAGATTTTGGAAGGAGCGGCACGGATTTTTGCTGGTGAATATACGAAGGCGCGATTACCCCTTTACCAGGTCCCCGGGAGAGGTGACCGGGTTCTTACCCCCTCCGGGGCCTGCTGTCATCTCATCTTCCTTTCCGGTACCCTGACCGAATCGGAACAGCGGGGTCCGGATCGCTGGTATGGAAGGGTGGCCGATCCGACCGGAGTATTTGAGGTCCGTGCTGACCGCCCTGATGCGGAGAACCGGGAAGTTCTCCGCCATATTGAGGCACCCGCTTTTGTGACCGTGATGGGAGAAGCACAATTTTTTTCCGGCACGAATGACTCAGGACCTGGCATCTCCCTGATTCAGATACAGGTATCAGACAGGGTGATACGGGACTGGTGGATACTGCGTACAGCCGAAATCTCCATTGCACGCCTTGTGACACTTTCGGAAATGATCCGGTCTGGTTCGGGACCGGCCGGCTGTGCCACCGCTGCAATCCGGCAGTATACCATTACCGAAGAAAATATCAGGGAGCTGGCGGGGATGGTGGGCCATGCCCTCTCCAGCACTGCCTCGAAAATGAAAACGATACCGGACAGGGACGGAATCAAAGAAAATATTCTTGCGATAATCCGGGAATCTGCAGGCCTGCAAGGGATACCGCTCCCTGTTCTCATTACCAAAGCCGGACGATCCGGGATTGGAGAACGGGAGGTCAGGGAGGCTGTCCGCAGCCTTATCGAAGAGGATGAGTGCTATCAGCCGGCCAAGGAAGTCTTCAAACCGTTATGAACCTCGAATTTATCGGAAAGGGTCCGGCGCTGCTGGTCACCAATTCCCTGCGGGTGCTCGTTGTGGCCGATCTCCACCTGGGAATTGAGTCTGATCTCGCTCGTCACGGGTTGCATTTTCCGAGCAGGAGCAGAGAACGGATGGAAAGGCTGGAACAGTGTGTCCTTGAAACCAATCCGGACATCCTCCTGATTCTTGGGGATGTGAAGCACGGGGTGCCCGTGACCACCCGCCAGGAATACCGGGAGATGCCGGAAATAATCGGAAACCTCCGGACATTGTGTCCCCTGAGAATCATGCCAGGGAACCATGATACCGGGATTGAGCGGTTCTTTGCACCGGACGAAATCCTCCCAAAGGAAGGGATAGTGGTTGATGGAACCGGGTATGTCCATGGTCATATGTATCCGGACATTTCCCTTGCCGGGAATCTGATTATCGCCGGGCACCACCACCCCCTGGTAAGCCTCCGCGACGAAGTAGGGTGTGCCATGCGGTCACCAGCCTACCTTTTTGCCCCGGTCGATGAGCGTTGTCTTGGATTTGCGGAAAAGAAAGCACCAGAAGGACGGATAACCCGGATACTGCTGATGCCGGCTTTCAATGAGTTATCGGGTTATGACCTTCTCCGGACCGTGCGAGAGCCGTTCTCTCCCCTCTCCCGTTGTATGAAGACTGACCTGGCCGAAGTTTTTCTCCCCGACGGCACGTTCATCGGCCCGATATCAGCCCTGGAGGAGCATGGAGCAGATCAGGAACCTTGACCCGCGAATCCAGGAGTGTATCCTGAAACGCGGGTTTGAGGAACTTTCAGAAATCCAGAGCCTCGCTCTCCCCCAGGTGCAGACCGGGAAAAACCTTATCCTGATTGCCCCGACCGGGACGGGCAAGACGGAGAGTGCCATGATACCCGTCTTTGATGCCCTGATGAGACAGAAATCAGCCGGTTTTTCAGCCCTTTATGTCACACCGCTTCGCTCCCTGAACCGGGATATGCTCCAGCGGCTCTCCTGGTGGGGCAGGGAGCTTGGTATAACCATCGGCGTAAGGCATGGGGATACATCAATTGCCGAGCGGCGGAAGCAGGCCCTCTCCCCTCCCGAACTCCTCATAACCACCCCTGAAACGCTCCAGGCACTCTTCATGGGGAAGGTGCTCAGGAAGCACCTCCGGAATGTCAGGTATGTGATTGTCGATGAGATTCATGAGCTTGCCGGGGGGAAGAGGGGGGCGCAGCTCTCCGTCGCCCTTGAACGGCTTGTTGTCCATGCCGGAGAGTTCCAGCGGATCGGGCTCTCGGCAACGGTGGGAAATCCTGATGAGATGGGCAGGTTTCTTTCAGGCGACCGGGAATTCTCGGTAGTCCAGGTGGATGTCACCAAGCACCTCGAGATTTCCGTTGAGTTTGCCGGTGACAGGTTTGAGCAGCAGGCAGAGTGGATATCCAAGGCCATCGACCGCCACCGTTCAACCCTTATTTTTGTGAATACAAGGGTTACCGCGGAGGCACTCGGGCACCAGCTCTTTTCCCGCGGCGATGTCGAGGTGCACCATGGCTCTCTCTCCAGGGAAGTCCGGATAGACGCCGAAGAGCGGTTCAAGTCGGGGGAGATCCGGTGCCTCATCTGCACGTCCTCCATGGAGCTTGGCCTCGATATCGGCCATATCGAGCATGTCATTCAGTTCGGCTCCCCGCGCGAGGTCTCGAGGCTCGTGCAGCGTATCGGGAGAGCAGGGCACAGCCTGTACGAGACCTCCCGGGGGACCATCCTTGCGCTCGGTTTTGATGACCTCCTCGAGTCCCAAGTCATTGCACGACGGGCACAGGCAGGGAAGGTTGAACATGTCCTTCCCCCGGTGAATCCGGCAGACGTCCTGGCCAACCAGGTTGCCGGAATGGCCGTTGAATACGGAAAGATAAGCAAACATGAAATCCGGACGATTATCGGCCGGTCATATTCATTTTCGACCGCTGACGGGCTGCTCGACGAAGTATGCGCCCAGATGGCCGATCACCGGCTTATCCGGATGGACGGGGACACCATCATTACCACCGTGCGGGCACGCCGGTATCTTGCCGGAAACCTCTCCATGATTCATGACGAGAAGAAGGTGGGGGTCTTTGACATGGTATCCCGCCGGACGGTAGGCACCCTCGATGAATCCTTTGTCGTCGGATCGATCTATACCGGGGCTGTATTCATTACCAAGGGGCAGCTCTGGAGGGTGCTCGATATGGAGGAAGGGAGGATCATCGTTGAGCCTGCCCGGAGGGTAAAGGGGGAGCTCCCGTCATGGGAGGGCGAGCAGATACCCGTACCATTCGCTGTTGCACGGGAGGTCGGTGCACTGCGGAGGACCCGCCTGTTCTCTTCTTATCAGATGAGCAGGGTATCCGCAGATTTCGCTGGAAGGTTCCTGGATGAGATGGACCGGAACAGGAGTACTATCCCGACCGACCTGGTGATTGTGCTTGAAGACGGGAAGGAGGGAGTTGTCTGCAACTGCTGTGCCGGGCATAAGGCGAATGAAGCAATCGGAAGAGTGGTTTCGGTACTGCTTTCCGCGAGGTTCGGGACCACGGTGGGGATTGAGATTGATGCCTACCGTATCCTGTTCCGCCTTCCCTCCTCATTGAAGGCAGCAGATGTCCGGGAGCTGCTGACCGGTCTCGATCCGGCCCACGTGGAGGGGATTCTCCAGCTGGCCATGAAGCGGACAGCCCTGTTCAAATGGAAGCTGGTCCAGATTGCCAAAAAGTTCGGAGCCATTGATCCGGATGCTGATTATGATCGTCTCAGTGCCTATAAGCTCACCGAACTTTTCGATAACACGGTGGTGCAGAAAGAAACCTACCGTGAGCTCTTTTCGGTATACATGGATGTGGCGACTGCGGCAATGGTCCTCGGGAAGGTGATGGCCGGTGAGATAGAGGTCAGGACAGGGAGGTTATCGGTTCTCGGTGCCGAGGGTCTCTTCTCTTCCAGGGACCAGATGCCTCCTCCGACAGCTGACCAGGCCGTGATCAGCACCCTCCGGCGAAGAATTGAGCAGCAGGAGATCATCCTTGCCTGCATGAACTGCAGGAAATGGAAGAGCAGTACAGTCACCGGGAGGGTCCAGGACCCGCCGGTGTGCCCCCGTTGCGGTGCACGGCTGATTGCCGTGCTCAAACCCTGGGAGGAAACCCTCTATGCCATCGCCGGGAAGAAGGAGAAATCCACAGAGGAAAAAGCTGTCGAGTCCCGCCTCATGCGGAATGCCAATATCGTACTGTCAGGAGGAAAAAAAGCGGTAATTGCCCTTTCCGCAAAGGGAGTCGGACCTGAGATTGCATCACGGATCCTTGCAACCCTGGCGGATGGCGATGCTTTCTTCAGGGAGATCCTGAAGGCAGAGCGCAATTATATCAGGACACGCCGCTACTGGTAGGTTACCTCATATTCAGGTCCCTGATCAGGAAGATCGCACAATATTCGTCGCGAAGGTACCAAGATTACGGGCATTACCGGCGAAAATAGGTCATCACGCCGCCCCCGTTCCCGATGCATACGCATCTTTATTTTCCTGCAGTTCAAACCAGATAGAGGTGCGAGGGTAGCCAAGCCAGGTCAACGGCGCTGGATTCAGGGTCCAGTCTCGCAGGAGTTCTTGGGTTCAAATCCCATCCCTCGCATGCCTTTTAAATATTGATTAAAACAGTTATTTTGTGATTTAGAACCTTTTAAATGGTTATGTCTCGATAAAGGAATATTTACCACGGCTTCAGGAGATGATGAAGATTTGCATTGCAGAGTTTTTTGAATAATGGGTGGTCTTCTCATTTTCCCCCTCAAGGATGAATGAAAGGTTCTGCTCTCGAGAATCTGAAGAAGGATTATATAGTAAGAAATCAACCCAGAGGTTGCTCTGAGACAAACATCATCCATACATCGATCCCGTCAATATCTATTCCATTCCTCCTTCGCACAAACCAACCATCAGAGCTGTGGAAGGAGATATAAGTGAGGTGATGTCATGCAGTTTATCCTCTGGTATAGATTCACTCCGGAGAATACAAAAAAAGTACTAGATCTCTGGAAAAAATTTAAGTATCCCAAAGATGTCAAGGTGATTCACCGGTATATCGTAATTGGGAGACATGCATCGGTTGCCATCTTTGATGCCCCCAATGAAGAGGCAATATTGAAAATTACCGGACCATTCAGTCCCTATGGGGTGGCCAAAGTTGCCCCTATCATGCCACTAGAAAAAGCTATTGAAGTGGAATTTTAAAAAGGGTATAGTGGCATTTCAACCACCAATTTTTTTCAACCAATAGTGGGCCCCATATTTTCAAGACGCTCCAGGGGGTTGCGCCTTCGGCTTACCCCCGCCGCTGTGGCGTCCCCCACAATGCGATAGCCCAGTATCAGGCATCAGATTCTTTTTTTGTTTTTGTTAATTGGGAATTCACCTTTCTTGTGATGGATTTTGGGACTATAAGTTCAACCTATTTTCAGTCGTAAATTGATTGTAAGATTAGTGGTCAAAATAGTATTATACCCTTAAAAAAAACTCTTTTATCCTTGCCTTCGGCAGCATCCAGTAAGTTATCATTTTTGACCATGATAGGAGCATCTTCATTCTACTGGTTCTTTCTCCTACCAGTTTACCATACTTTCTGCGGGAATGTCTCTTTCTGGGCCAGTTCCCGTGCACGGCCCGTGCACGGTTGAGGACCACCATTGCCTCCTACCTCTACATCCGATACAGATATCCAAGAGGTATGATCAAGGTTATTCAACAGATGAAGTGAGTAACAGTCGGGGATATCCTAGTTTTTATAAAAGATATTGTAATGCTGAAAAACGGGTAAGATCACCCCTCTTTACGCTTTTTTCTTAAAGAATCCGACAACCCTGTCCCGTATCTGTAGGGGGCTGAGCGGAATATCCGGTACTGTAGCATTTCCTGGTCGAAGGATGCAGTGTATGAAAGATGGGCCATGCCCTTGGAACAATTGGAAGGCAGCCGTCAGTTTACCCGTGGTATTGACCCGTACTGTAGCAGTGATACCAGCGGCCTTCGCAAGGAGTTCGAGGTCGGAGGTTGCGTACGCTGGACTGCACTGGTTCCCGGTGCTTCCATAAACCCCATTGTCAAGGCAGATGATCATCAGGTTTTCTGGTCGTTCCGCGGCAACGGTAGGGAGGACGGCTGTCCCGAGGATGCTTCCGTCACCATCAAGCACGATAACCTGTCGGCTGCTTCCGAGGGCGAGGCCGAGGCCAATTGGTGTTGCCTGTGAGTAGGACCCGAGCATGTAGAAGTTTCCCGGCCGGTCTCGTACCGCATGAAGCTCTTTTGAAGGTATGCCGATATTTCCTACCACGATTTCATCGGAAAGAAGCGAGGCAACTGACTGGATGGCCTCGTTACGGGTCATGACCGGTAATGGGAACGCTGACACAGGCAAGGGGGTTACCAGCCGTTCCCGTAGAGGATGACACGGCCCGGCAGAAGGAGTTGAATCATCTCCCTCCCAGACGTTTGGCTGGATAAGTGCAACGTGAGGCCGGGAGCATGCATAGGCATCGGCAATAACTTCATCGAGCAGGGGCAGGTCGTTTATGGAACGAATAGTGGTGCAGGGAATCCCGTACATGGAGAGCAGGTCCGGGATCTTCTCGTTGAAGGGAACCTGGGCCGGGATTTTCTCATGGTATACTCCCCTCCAGCTAGCCAGGATCGGGAGTGGCAGCTGGTAGAGATTGGGGAGCGTCATGAGGGCATTCAGTGAATTGCCAAGCCCGGAGCTCTGCATCGCCAACAGGCAGCGCTTTCCGGCAAGGGATAACCCCGAGCAGATTCCGATACCATCCTCCTCGCGTGCAATGGTCACGTATCGGAATCGCTGCTCGAGTATCTCACACAGGACCTTTATCCGGTCACACGGCAGTGATACAACAAACTCGATCCCGGCTGAAGCACAGATGTCAGCAACCGTTTGTTCATGCATGGGCAAGCAGCCTCTTCTCAATTTCACGGCAAACCTGTTCCATGGGGTCTCCCCCCTGGAGAACAAGGTCCACCGGTTTTGTCACGACCCCTACCTCAGCCGGGATTCGCTCATATCCGCCGCCGGTAATATTGAGAAGGATAACAGCATCGGGGTCTACCCTCCCTTCTTGAATGGCACGAATGAGGCCCGCAACTGCCACTGCAGCGGCAGGATCCGGATCCACCCCTTCAGTGTTCCGGAAGAGCCTGTATGCATCCTGCGCCTCTGCGACCGATGCCGAAATCATCTGGCCATCCGTCACTGTGAGGGCATCGAAGACACCACTCTGGATCCCCCATGGTGGTGATCGGTTAGTGAGAACGTCGGCGAAGACCGAGCGGATTGCGTTCTCGGCATCCGGCATATCTTCCGGAAGGATCTCCCTCCTCCCTGCAGTCCAGGCTCGTACCATGGGTATGAAGGGTTCGTTCTGGACAAGGAACAGCCGGGGGAGCCGGCTGCCGAACCTGCCGTCCCTGATGAGCCGCTCGCTTGCCTCCCATGCGGCGATCCCGCCCGTCCCGCTGCCGACTGCCTGTACGTAAACGTCCGGGAGAGTACCTATTGTCCGGACCGCTTCCAATACTACTGTTCCCATACCATCCCGGCGTGCTACATTTCGAGCCCCGCCCTCGGGCATAATCCCGGTGCACGACGAAGCCAATGTTTCCCCGAACCGGATGGCATCGGTGTAATCCCCATCAACAGTGATGAGGAGCACATCGTTAGCACTTCGGCTGGTCCAGATCCGGGAAGCAGCCTGTTCCGGCACTACGATCACGACCGGCTGGCCGGTTTGGGAAGAAACCTCGGCAAACGCACGGCCGGTGTTGCCTGCGGACATTACCAGGATGGCTCCCGATGACCGGTCCATGAACCGGCCTACGGTCGGCCATGCTTCAAGCTCCTTGAATGATCCAGTCGGCGAGTAGGCATGCTTCCGTTGATACCAGCCGGTGAAGCCGATCCAGAGGCGAGAGAGCCCGATCTTTTCCGCAAGCCTCGTGCTCTGGTAGCATATCGGACCCGACCGCGTCTGCAGGATGCGATTCACAGGAAGCCAGTCTGCAAACCGGAACACCCCCGGCTCGTCACGGATCTTCAATTTACGGGATGAATAGATGGTCCTGATGAGGCCATGACATCCATGGGGACATGAGAGCTGTGAGGTATCCTCGAACTGGTCGTGACAGACAGGGCATTCGAGGAGGTAATGAGACTCTGTCAGAGTGAAAACCTCCCATCCATGATACGGTCTTTAAAAAGGCTGCAGAGTCGTTCGGCCCGGGCACGATCTGACTGGCGGAGCACAATGGGAACCTCTTTTGAGCAAACCGGGAGGGTGCCGAAAAATCCCTGGTAGGCTTGCCCGGCACAGGTGTGCACACATGTCCCGCAGACAAAGCAACGGTCCCTGTCAATGGTGCTGTCTTCCCGGATCGCAGAAACCGGGCAGAGGTCACGGACCAGGCAGGGTTCGCAGCGGAGGCAGGCTGATGGATCGAAAGTGATCTCGCGGGAAGTTCCTTGCCAGACACGGTCATAGGAGGACCGCCCGATCTCCCGGCGTTCAGAAATATCCATGACCGGCAAGGGGATCTCACGATCTATCACCTTGAGGCTGGCAAGGACCGCATCATCAAGGACCGGGACAGCGGTTGTAATGCTGGTAATGCACTCGGGACCAGCTGAGGTTACAAAGCCGCCGCAATATTCCGTATCCATGGATGCCAGGTCAGCATGGACTGAGATATTAGGGCGTTCCGTGGTGGATCGGGTGCCGGTCCCGATAACAAAACCTCGTCCCCCGTTTACCAGTAAAGGGGTGCCAGGCGACAGGAAACGGAGGAGCGGGTCGTTCTGGAGGGGACTGATCTCACCACATCCGGAAACGGTCGTTTCAGAACATGTGCCAGCAAGTGGTTTCACTGAAAAAATGGTCCGTTCGGGCGTCGGCGAGGGATTCACCATTGCCACATAGTTCTTAAAGGCGCTCCTGGTGGTGAACAGCCGGGCGTGTGGCATGCTGGTGATATCAACCTGTGCGAGGAACCGCTTTCCTTCTGCGGTAACCTCAACCTCGACTTCCTTTCCCCCAACGATATCCCGGACCAAGTGACCGCCACCGTAGCGGTCGGTCCCATGGGCGGTTCCAAACACGATGAGGTCAACAAGGCCGAGCCGTTCGTTCGGGCACGGGCCAGGCATACCGGGAACTCCGTTGATAGTGATATCCGATGCCCTTAGAAACAAGCCTGGGGATGCAACTGGGAATGACAGTACCGCATAAGTACCCGACATTACGCCGCAGGTTCCGCAGGTAACAACGTCGACATCTTTTACCCCGATTGATTCTCCTTTTGATAATTGGGACTTAAGCTCGCCGGCAGTCATCACGACTGCCTCCCTGTCCCGGATTTGCTTCCGGATTAATTCAAGCGTTTTCACAGCTTGGTATCCTGCCAGACAGAAGAGAAAATGGTGAAAAGGGGATTATTCGGTTGGCACGAATGCACTCTTTCCAATCTTTGCGTAGACACCGCAAACCGGGCACACGTATGTATCCGGTAAATCTTCAAAGGCAGTGTCCGGTTTTATTTTATTCTTTGGCTCTCCCCGCTCTGGATCATAGACATACCCGCAGGCAATGCAGCGATACCGGCCAGATGGGGCATCCATGGGGTTGAACGCAGTCTTCCCTATCTTTGCCTTTCCACATACGGGACAGGTATAGGTATTAGGGAGATCTTCAAATGCGGTTCCAGGAGGGATTCCATTCTTGGGTTCACCTCTAGCCGGATCATAAATGTAACCACAGGCTTCACAAATATAGGGCTTCATCTTTTTCATAGCGGTCCCTCATAATTTTTGTTGCTTGTGCAACAAGTGGAGTAAATGACTGAACTTGTATTAAAGGTATCTACGTCGGTAGCCTGCCTGGTATTATTGGATTGGTGGTACTGAACCTTTTCGTGTGGCATGGTCATGGCCATAAGCTGGTCTTAAGGGTGAAAATCTGCGCGATGGATAATCGGGGCGCATGAAACGCAGCGTTCTACCTCTTATCCCTCGCATGCCATTTTGGAGTCTTCATTATCCCACACTTCGGTTATTTGTGGATGAATGTCCACGTGTTTCGACACTGCGGACAGGAATTATAGCATCGGGAGATACCGTCCTTTCCCAAAAAGGGGGGGCTCATCCATATGTATCCACTTACCATTTTTTCGCAAATTGGACAATAAAAAAGCAGTATTCCATGAACTAAAAAGCAGTATTCCATGAACTTCCTTTACTATACACTCCTTTTGGGACTTCGTTTCTTGGTAAAAACTTAGGTGATTGTGGAGGATCCACCCCCAATCTTTAGTTAGGAATGGGATATGGATCATATGGATTTCCGGGAGATTGGCAAGCTCGTTTCTGAAGACCGATTCTCCCCAGAGTATCTTTGGAAGAAACGGGGGAATACCGTTTGTCCATCATGTTCATCCTCTGATTTCTACTATCACCAGAGGTGGAGAGCACGGTGCAAGGGATGTAAGAAGGACTGCTGGTCACTTCAGGGAACCAGGTTCGCTCT
>CAYGWN010000012.1:0-56477 GCA_964353765.1 uncultured Methanoregula sp.
CCTTGTCCACCGGCTACGACGATTCCCCCGTACTGTTCTAATTTCCTTCTGCAGTCATGAGCCGGCAACATTTATACCGCCCCGCCCCCATACCAGCACTCATGCGCATTGCAGTCATCTACAACAGCGAGACCGGGCATACGAGGGAAGTTGCCGAATACATCGCCCGGCAGACAGGGGCTGACCTCATCCCGGTACGCTCCCGGTTCCCCTATACCGGTATCTCCCGGGTAGCGGTGGGAGTGCGGAGGGCACTGTCCGGTACCGAGGAGCAGACAGAGCCGGCGGTCATTGATGTGTCAGCATACGACTGCCTCGTGGTCGGCTCCCCGGTCTGGGCCGGCCATCCCACGCCGGCCATCAACGGTGCAATCGCGAGGTTCCAGGGATGTACCGGAAGAGAGGCGGTGGCCTTCGTGACCTGCGGCCTGGCTTCGCATGGTGCTGAACGGATGCTGGCCGGCAGGCTCACGGGACGGGAGCTCCGGGTGAAAGGGTCGGTTGCGATCTCCCGGATTGAACTGAAGAACTTCACCCGGCTCAACCGGCTGGTCGGGATGGTCCAGTCTTCGTCGTCCGGGAATATCCAGGTGGACTGAGTACCCCTTACTATCCACCTGACTGATAGGATATTGGTGAGGAAGAAATCATCAGGTTTGATGATCCCCTCAAGGCGGCGGCGTTTATCGTGGTGATCGGGATGTGGAAGAAACAGGACAGAAGAGAAAAACCGCCCAGTTTCAAGAGTAATTATTATCGTTTTGCCTGATTATCAAAATGTAATGGGCCGATTCTTATCTCTTAAAAATTATTTGAATGGAATAAATTGCAAAAAGTGTACCACGCGAAAACTAAAACTTGGAAAATGCTCCTTCTGCGGGTTTTATTTTTGTATGAATTGTTATTCCAATCATAAAAATTCCTTTCATCGATGTTACTCTTGTCAGAAACTTTTTGATGTTCTGACACCCTGCGAAATATGCAACCATTCTTTTTGTACACACTGCTGGAATCATCACGTACATCTGTAAACCGCTTACAGGTAGACCTTTTTTTAACCTTCTGCTGGGATTAGATATACTCCATAGGATTCCCCGGGTTATGTGAAGATATGGGGTGGGAGAGGAGAAATTCGGTCGAACCCCATCGGAATGATTCTCTGGTATCTTTTTCTGTTCCTCCCCAATTTACGATCTTTAATTTTCCAGGGAGCTCATTGATTTTGGGAAGACCGGCAGTTTTTCCAGGAAGAGAAGATTCAAACTACGTCGGGAATTCCGGGTCATAGGAACGTATTTTACCTCTGTTGCCTATGGTAGCAACTATGTCAAATATATCGTATTTTGAGGTTCCGGCAGACGATATATCGCGGGCAAAAAAATTCTACACCGAAATTCTCGGCTGGGATTTCATACGAACCCAAGTACCGGGAATTCCGGTGGAATACTGGAATATCACCACGGGCAAGTCTAGAAAAGATACTCTCAACATGGGAGGATTATACCAGCGACAGGAAGCATCGTCCCGTATGCTCATGTATACAAGGGTCAAGGATATCGACAAAGCCCTTGCCCAGGTGGAGCAGTTGGGGGGGAAAATCCTCAGCCCGAAAATGACTCTTGATACCGTGGGGACTCTCGTAACGATCATCGACAGTGAAGGGAACCTTTTCGGGCTGTGGGAGCAGGAAAAGAAAAAATCACTATACCCACATTCACGTTGAAAGGGGAAAAGAGGAGGGGAACGCAGTATATTCACGCTCGAAGGGAACGATACTCAAAACCTGCCATCCCTTCCTCGGCGTGGTAGTATGCATGATCAGTGATGCAGTTGCGGCCCTTCATACAAGAAAGAAATCTAACCTAAAAGCACCAGGTTTGGATGATTCGGTCATTCGGACACTTCTCTCCTCGATCCAACTGGACCTGGAGCTCTGCCCTCATCAATCTGCAAGTATTCGGTAAGGATTCCCCGGATAAGCTCCCGCTATGCATCATCTTTACCCAAAAAACATGAGATGATCTCCACAAGTCTGCGGGAAGGCGGGCTGTGCTCTGGAAATCTGAGGGGTGGATGATCTGACCGGAAATACTATGACAGAGTCGGTCGGCTTGATGCCTTTAGGTGGGGTGCTCCTCAGTTGGGAATGTTGACCTTATTGGTTCAAGTCTTTCGCTCGATTTTCATGGAGTTTTCCGGACGAGGTTTTCCATTAACTCCACCTGGATCTTCTGTATCTCCAGAAGCCTCTGCCCCTGGTTGAAAAGGAGGTGGTCAATTTTTTTATGCAACTGATGAATTTCCATTTCAGTATTCAGATTTACCTGGTAATCGTGCTCGGCATTGAGGCGATCCCGTGACTCCTGCCGGTTCTGACTCATGATAATGATGGGAGCTTGGATCGCAGCAAGTGCCGAGAGGAAGAGGTTGAGCAGGATGTAGGGATACGGATCGAATGGTCTCGTCACAATGAGGAAGGTATTTATCACGATCCACAGGACCATCACTCCGGTAAAAATGATGATGAATGTCCAGCTCCCCGCAAAGTCTGCGACATCATCGGAAAGCCGCTCCCCGAAACTCAACCGCCGGTCAAATTCGATATTGATATTTTTAGCGAAAAGTGCGTGGTCTATTATTGATTGTCTGACAGCCTCTTCCAGCACGGCGAGCTCATTTTTCTCTTTCTCCAAAACCTCCCCGACATAAAGCGCCCTGAAACGGTCGAGATCAGACCGGCAGATGTACCCGCCGGATGACCATGTAGGATATTCTTTCCGGATCAGCTCTGCGATCTGCTCCGGAACCGATAGTGCAGGAACGATTTCATCTTGTTTTTTTGGATTCCCTGCAAATCTGGCAGAGAAATTTCTCTTTACCGACCATCCTGTTTTCACCCCATAAATATCAATGAGTCTTTCTCTCACTATATAGAGGAATAGTGCTCTCAAGATCTGCGGAAGTCTGATGATAGCCTCTGTCAATCGGTGCTCCAGCGCCGCACTGGGATCGTTTTAATAACAGGGAACTAAGTACTGGCTATGTCGCCACGACATAGACCCGATCGCCAGCCTGATTATCCTAAGTCCCCCGAGCCCGGGTCCGAGGACAGCCCTGATAAAGAACGGCATCGTAAAAAGGACCAGCATCATCCCATGGACCATCCTCATCCCCAGACCCCCCATCATTCCCAGGTGAAGCCGGATCTTCCTCCCCGGCACAACGCTCATTCCCATCTCCATGGCGATGAACTGCCCCCCCATACAAACCCGCCTTCACCCATTAAGCCTTCAAAGAAGATGACGAAGACCGGGTCAAAGCCCTGATATCCCGGATATCCCGGTTCTCAAGGATTATGGGAAATCAGTACCTGTCTTTATGGTGTAGGCACTGCGGAATTATCGTCAGCAATACCACTTACAAAGGTAACGAAAAACAAGGAATGATTGAAAATATTACGTCCGGAAGATGTTGAAAAGATCCTGACAACGCACGACCTCTCCGCGTACTTGAAGGACATGCTGGAGAGGGAAGATCGCGATTTGAACATCGATATCGATTATCAATCCGGTGAATTATTCATTAATTGCGAGGGATTCAGCAATGGTCTCTCAATTCTTATCGCGATACATTCGGAGTATGGGTCATTCGGGAAGTGATCTCAAATGAAACTGACGGAACTTTTACCCAGAGCAAGAAATCCTATGCTACCGAAAATACCGTAACGGTTATCCGGGCAGTCGCGCGCTGGATCCGTGATATCGAAGAGAGTGCAGGTAGTTCTGGAAAAAGGTAACCGATTTTTTTCGGAGATAATCAGCGACTTTAAAAGGACTTTTTGGAAACCTCAACCAATATCCATACGGGGCATGCTCCGTTGCCTGAAGAACGCGAATACGAGCCCATCGCTGATGTTTTCCATGGTTGGATGAAGAGGTGCAGACCAGTGACCGGAGCGGGGATGGTGGGACCTCGGTAACAGCCATTATCCCCTGGTTTTTTACTTTTTCTTTCGTCCACCTTCGTGCTCATGCATGGCAGGAACCATCATCTGCCCGCAGGATCCTGGTCCCTTCCCTGCACCTGAGGTCCCCTTTTTTCCCGGCAATGCACCAGCCTGACCGGCTGAGATCTACTTCCGGGAAAACGACCCGAGGATGCCCCGGATGATCTCCCGCCCGACCTGGCTGCCGGCAGCCCGGGCCGCACTCCCGGCCATTTTACTGATCATATCGGTGCCGGCCTTTTTGGACGGGGCAGGAGCCCGGGCTTCCGGCTTTTTTTCTCCAGGAGCGAGGATTTTTGTCCGTTCCGCCAGCATCTCGTAGGCTGATTTCCGGTCTACCATGGTCTCGTAGGTCCCGAACACCGGTGAAGAACGGATGACCGTTCCCCGCTCCTCTTTCGTGAGCGGGGCCAGGCGGCTGGCCGGGGGGTAGATGAGCGCCCGTTCGGTTACGCCCGGGATGCCTTTTGCATCGAGGAATGAGACCAGGGCTTCCCCGGTCCGGAGCTCGGTAATCGCCGTTGTTGCATCGAATGCCGGGTTCTGCCGCATGGTCGTTGCTGCTGCCTTCACTGCCTTCTGGTCTTTGGGGGTGAATGCCCGCAGGGCATGCTGTACACGGTTGCCCAGCTGCCCGAGGACATCATCAGGCAGGTCGAGAGGGTTCTGGGTGATGAAATAGACCCCCACCCCCTTTGACCGGATCAGGCGGACCACCAGGACCACTTTCTCGAGCAGTGCCTTGGGGGCATCGGCAAAGAGGAGGTGGGCCTCATCAAAGAAGAAGACCAGTTTCGGTTTCTCCGGGTCCCCCACTTCGGGCAGCTGCTCGTAGAGCTCGGAGAGGAGCCAGAGGAGGAAGGTCGAGTAGAGTTTCGGGGCCTGGAACAGTTTGTCGGCCGCAAGGATGTTGATGACCCCTTTTCCCTCCAGGGTGCGGATGAATGCCCCGGGGTCCAGTGCCGGCTCACCGAAGAACTTTCCTCCTCCCTGATCCTCGAGGGCTATCAGGTTCCGCTGGATGGCTCCCACCGTGGCCGGGGAGATGTTTCCGTATGCAGTGCGGAGCTCCGCGGCATGGTCACCGGCGAATCGTACCATGGCCTGGAGATCCTTGATATCCAGGAGCAGGAGGCCCTGTTCATCAGCAATGCGGAAGATGAGGGTGAGCACATCGGCCTGGACGAGAGAGAGGTCGAGGATCCGCGACAGCAGGAGCGGGCCCATCTCCGAGACCGTTGTCCGTACCGGATGGCCCTGCCCGGAGAAGACATCCCAGAAGACCACCGGGAATCCCTGGTAGGCAAACCCGGACAGGCCGAGCTCTTGCACCCGCCCGGCAACCTTCTCGTTCTCTCCACCGGCTTTCGCCATCCCGGACAAGTCCCCCTTGACATCGGCCATGAAAACGGGGACGCCGATCCGGGAGAACTGCTCGGCCAGCACCCGCAGGCTGACCGTCTTGCCGGTCCCGGTGGCGCCCGCGATCAGGCCATGACGGTTGGCCATATCGGGGCTGAGCCCAAGGGGGGTTACACCCCGGGCGATGATGAGAGGTTCGGACTGCTGCGCCATACCCGATCCACTATGGGAAGAGGATGGGCAATAATCGTTTCCTGGCAGCACGGATCAGACCGCGGTCCTTCGCCTCTTTATCCGTTTTGCGAAAAAGGCACCGAGCGCTGCAATGGTGAGCGTGGTAAAGAGGGCCCCTATGATGGGTTCCCGGAAATCGGTCCCGATGAGCATGCCATGGAGGAGGGCAAGGACCAGCACCACCCACATCAGGGCGTGGAGTACCCGCCACCAGGCCGGAATTGCCGCACGGATGAAGACCCCGGCCAGTGCACCATACATGAGGATGAGTGCCAGCCTGCCACCCAGCGCAAAAAACTCGTACAGAGAACCGAATGCCGGGAGGAATACCGCGACCGTCATCAGGCGGATGGCGAGGAGCACGGGGTGGAGCGTTACCAGGATGATGCCGGCAACCGCAAAGAGATGGTGGATCCGGAGAAACGGTCGTCCAAAGTTCCGGTAGATTTCCGGCAGGAACGGGGTCATGATCATGGCTCCTGCCAGGGCCACAAAACCGGTAAGACCGGCAATCCGTATCCCGCTGGTGAGCGGTGAGATGGAAGGGTTTGTGGCGACAACTGCGACAGGGATGGCAAAAAATACGACAATGCCGGTTATCACGAGCCAGCCTGTCCGGGTCACCGCCATATGCCAGCGATTGGAAAACATATCACAAGGAAGTATCCCCGGCATGCCGGTGTTTCAGCTGCCGTGGACCTCTTTTGCGGCGAGGAGTGTGCTTATGCGGAGCATCTCGTGGGCTTCTGCATATCCCGATTCGACTGCCCGACCGAAGAGCATAGAAAGCAGCATCTCGGTCTCCTGCAGGTACATCTCCCTGTCCTTTTTCCCCTTCCCGATATCGAGCACATCATCCAGCCGGTCGCAGAGCTTGACCAGCGTTGCCCCGGGAGGCGCAGAGAGAACCCGTTTGAGTGATTCCTGCAGCCGCTGCTCTTTCTCAACGGAGAGGTCCCTGGTCAGGGCCTTGACCATCTGGTAGATGGTAATGGCATCATCACCCGGGAGCCTGAGCGATGAGAGCCCATAGGCAACAGTGGTCTCGCCATGGTGGCAGTCCTCGATCACGTCATGCAGCCAGGCGGCAATAACTTCTGTATACTGTCCGCCAAAGATCACCACCAGGTCTGCCACGCGGGCGGGATGGATGATGTACGGAGTCGTGCTGTCACCCCGGTACTGCCCGTCATGGGCCTGGGCAGCCAGGGATGAAGCAGCATGAACCGCACGGATCTGCCAGGGTTCCATCATCACGGGCTTGATTGTATCAGGGATTATTAATAGTATCTCCCCGCAGGCAGCGGAAAACGGAACAGCTGCTTTCACTCGGGTCATTGTGGAAGAGAGATCGCAGGTCACCAGAATCAGCCCGGGGCCCCTGCTTCTCGAAATACAGCCGGAAATTGAATTGGTACAATTATTCTTGTGGCCCGAATGCACTCTTCTTATTCTGAAACAGGTAGCAGCTTTCCCTCCAGCTGCTCCTCCAGGTTGAGTCTCATCAGTTCAATGACATTATGCACGACACCCAGGGTATAGCTTTTCAGCAGCTCATCGGTCCTGAAGAATTCTCTGTCAGCATTGCTGTTGAACTCGGCACCATGAGTCCGATAGGCGATGCCGAACGGAGCGAGAATGTAGCCCATCTGCTGGAAGTTGAGAAAGATGTCCATGGCAGTCTTGATCCCGCCATCCTCGTGGCCGCAGACGAGGATACCGACTACTTTTGCCTCCGTCAGTCCCGGCTTCTTCAGGTGATACTGGTTCTGCATGCAGGTGGTCCGGTCAAGGAAAATCTTGAGCCGGGCCGACATGGTGTTCCAGTTGATGGGTGATGCCACGATGACCGCTTTTGAGGCGGCAAGCATCTGGTGAAATACCGGCATGTCGTCATCCGGGTTCCGGCACGGGTAGTCACATGATTGCGCCCTTACGGCATAGCAGCACCAGCAGTTGTCGATCCGGTATTCGCTCAGGTTGAACCTCCGAAAGGAGACTCCTTCTTCACGGAGCACCTTTTCGGCAAGATCTGTCATCACGCTCGTGTTCCCTGCCCGGTGAGTGCTGCCGTTGATGAGCAGGACATCGAATGGTTTCCCGTCATACATGAACGGGGTATGCTCTTTTTCCTGAATGAATTCCCCGGACGGGCTGTGACAGTTGGGGCAACCCCGGGGAGGTTTCTCTCCCTGAAAGACAAAGCCGCAGACCGTGCATTTCCACGTCACTACTGAACCCTGGGTTTTCGTTTCATCAGTTGAACTTACCATGCGTCTCCCTCATACTCTGATATTTGTGAATAATTCACTCTCCTGCAACACACTTGAACATGATTCTGATGGAAACGAAAATCCTCCCAAACTCACAGAGAAGAGAGGTTCGGGCCTGAGCAGACCGAGCAAGCGCCGGTTACAACACTCATCAGCGGGTGGTCGTGTGGTCGGGAGTCACGAAACGTCAGCGTGCGTGAAGAACTTAGCGACAAGCACGATGCGAAGCAAGGTGCGAGGATCAGGAAGTGAGCGGCTTCATGAACCGGGACATTCCTTTGAAATGAAGGGAAATATTTTTTAAAAAATTAGCCGATTGAACAGGAATTAATCCACGGGTATCTGCGCGTATCGGGCTTCGGTTATCATGGTGACAATCCGGTTCCGGTAGGCATCGTCTTCCCGCTGGCTGCCATGCACGACAATTGACCCCTTCACCCTGATTTCCCGCTTCCGGAGCGACTCCCGGAGGATATCAGGTGCCATCCCAGCTGCAAGACAGCAGGTCACGAAAACAACACCTTCCTTCCCGGCACAACCCTTCAAATTTGCGATCGCCCCGTTGATGACCGGGGTAGGATGTCCGGACCATACCGGGGATCCGATGACGATGCAATCGTATCCTGATACATCGATAGGGGCGGGTTCAACCGGGTCCTCTGTCCCTGAAAGCGCACGTCTGACCCCGACAATCAGCCGGGAGAGGTGGTTGTAAGGGAACCGTGAATGGACCTGGATAAGATCGGCCCCGGTCGTGCGGGCGATATATTCGGCTACATTCTTTGTATGGCCGGTGTCACTGTGATAGATAACCAGCGTTTTCATGAGTGCTCGTTTTGGAATCTCCTGCAATAAACCTTTTTATGAATCTCCGGTCTTATGGAGAAATATTCCGATAAGGATGGCGTACACAAGCCCAATGAAAGCGGGCAGAACGAGGAGATTCGAAAACAGGTAACCGCTCCAGAGTGCCATGATGAGAAGGAGACTTGCCGCCATAAGGGGAGGAGGAAAAGACAGGGGTTTCCCGGGGTTCGAGGTGAGGAGAAAAAAAAGCCACGAATAGATAAATCCCGTCAGGGCCCATCCAAGGAAGTTTGAGAAGGGGATCCCGTAATACAGGCCAGGATTCTCCCATATCCAGAACCCGGCATGGACTGCTGCCGGATCAAGTACCAGGTCGGCAAGCAGGACCCACCCTGTGGAAAGCAGGACTGCCCGGAGCAGGGTACCACCCGTGCGGGAGAGGGTGACTCCTCCCAGAAGGATTGGCAGGTAGGCAAAAGCCACGGTCAGGGGAACAAGCCCGAAAAGGACTGGCCCGATGGCAGTGGTGTATGAAAAATGGCCGTAGGGAAAACCGGTCTTAACGGCAACCCCCTCAATAACTATGGGGAGAAGGGAAAAGAGCGCCAAGATGAAAAGTCCCTTTCGCACCCCCAACCAACGGATGAGCACGACAAATGACGGGAGGGCAAGGAGGAGGATGAAGAGGCCTGACACGGAACTGTACCGGGGATCAGGGTTCACAAAGAAAAACCCCAGGATGAATAACACCCCGGCAAGGACGATCAGGATGTTCCCCATCCTCCCCTGCTGCATACCAGAGAGGTGCTCCTGGAGAGGTATAAGGTTAATTCCGGGCAGGTTATCCGAATCCGGGGGGAGGGAACGGGGTCAGTTTTGTCAGGGTCAGGGCAGTAAAGAGCAGGCCGCCAAGGAACGTGTTGACATACGGCAGGTACCAGTAGGGGGTCTCGATTGGGATCGAGTCCCTGAGCAACAGGAGTGCCGGGAAGAGCGGATACACCAGGACAAGCAGGCTGAGCGGGTGGTATCCGGAGAGCAGGATGACAAGAACGGAAAAACAGCTCCAGAAGGCAAGGCAGACCAGGAGCGAGACCTGTTTGCCGAAAACGATGGCACTGGTCCGAATCCCTGCACTCTGATCATACTCGATATCGGGGATAGCTGAAAAGAGGTGCATTGCCGCGATATGGAAAAATCCGGCAACCACATACAGGACCGGGGGGTAGTGGCCTGCAGCAAGGTAATACCCGAAAATCCCTGGCATGATGTAGAGCATATTCGATGCAAAATCGAGGAGGGGGACTTCCTTGAACCTGAGAGGTTTTGCACTATAAAAATAGGCGAGAAAGAGAAACATGAGGAAGATCAATCGCTCGGCGCTGTTCTGGATGAAGAGGAGGGCAATCGAGAATGCACCGCAGATGAGGAGGATCCGGACCAGCAGGTCCCTTTCATCGGGGATAAGCTTATGCTCCTTCTCTGATTTCTTGGGATTATCGCGGTCAGTCTCTTGGTCCCAGAAATCGTTCACCCCGTAAATGAGGATGTTTGCCGGGAAGAAAAAGTAGAACAGGTACAGATAGTAAACTGGTTCGAAGAAGGCAAGCCAGTTCTCCATCCCGAGCGCAAAGCCTACGACATAGGTCCCGCCGGTATAAATCCAGAACCGGAACCGGGAAATGGAACATGCAAAAGCGAGGGAAGAAAGGTACCGGTTCCCGGTTTCAAACACCATAGGAGGGATGCTGAAATAACGGGTTGTTCCGGGTGACCGGTATCCGGATGGCGTTTGAACCAAGTGCGAAGATGATTCTTGCAATCGATGGTTTTACCTTCCGTTCATAGATAATAAAGGGATTGTGAGCGATCTGGCCGGCGGTCCAGGTGTACATATCTGAAGCAGTCCTGATCGGGATCAGATACCGGTACGGAATCACCGAATAGCCCTGCTCTCCTGCTGCCTGCCATTCGCGATACCGTTCGATCTCAAACCTGATGAACGCGGAAAATTCCCCGGGATGGTTGCATGCCGAATCATAGGTCAGGGAAGGGAGACCGAACTGGTGGAGATCTTCCTGTGGCATGTAGGTCCTTCCGAATGACAGATCCTCGGCAATATCCCGGATAAAATTGACAAACTGCATTGCCCGCCCGAGTGCCCTGGCCTGGGGAAATGTTTGATCCGGGAGATCAAGGATACCTGCCATGAAGAGGCCGATGACTTCTGCAGATCCATAGAGGTACTTGTCAAGTTCCGCCACGGTCCCGTAGTCGCTGACATACAGGTCGCTCTCCATCGAGGAAAGGAATGCTGCAGTCCATTTGTCGGATAAATTTTTTCGCACCGAGAGTTCAGCAAACCTGTCAATCACCGGATCCCCGGTTGTATCACCCGACAGACTTCTTTCCCAGCGGGTGCAGAATTGATAAAATTCGTCCTTCTCCTGCGGAACAGAATCAACCAGATCATCGGCAGTCCGGACGAAGGCGTAGAGGGCAAACACGTCCTGCCGGATATCCGGTGGAAAGAACAGGCTCGTATGAAAATACGTCCTGCTTCCGTTCCTGAATATGGTGTACTGGACATTGTCTGTCATAAACACTGAAAAAGTGTAATCAGTGAAGGTATTTATTACTGATTTCCTTGGCAACGATTGTGGAGGAGATAAGGGTCATCGGCACCCCGATCCCGGGATGCGTGTAGTGGCCGCTGTAATAGAGGTTCCGCACCTTCTTGCTCTGGTGTACCGGTCGCCAGAGGGCAGTCTGGAAGAGCGTATGGGACAGCCCCAGCGCGGTACCTTTGTATGCATTGTAACGATCTTTGAAATCATTCAGGGCAAAGATCCGTTTCACCTGGATATGGTCCCTGATATTCTCCCCCGTTGTCGCTTCGAGATGATCCATGATCTTTTCATAGAACCGCTCCCGGATTTCAGGGGAATCCTCAATCCCGGGGGCGAGGGCGACGAGGATGAAAAGGGTGTCGCATCCGGGGGGTGCAGCGGTCGGGTCCGTTCTCGAGGGGACATTCACATAGTATGACGGGCTCTTCGGCCAGCCGGCCTTCTCCGGGTCAAAGATCTCGTCAAAGTTCTGCTCCCAGTTCTTATCGAGGAACAGGGTATGGTGGGCGATGGACTCGACCACGCGGTCGACCCCAAGATACATGACGATCGCTGAAGGGGCAAGAATCCGGCTGTCCCAGTATGCCTCATCATAGGTCCGGTACCCCGGGTCGATCAGTTCCATCTCGGCAAAGGGATAGTCGGCGTTCACAAGGACCAGGTCGGCAGGATAGGTTCCTTTCGTTGTGGTCACGCTCTCTGCGACCTTTTTCTCGATAGTGATCTTTGTGACCGGTTCGTTAAACCGGAATTTGACGCCATATGACTCGGCAAGCTCCCTGATGCCTGCGACCACTCTCCGCATCCCCCCAACGGGATAGTAGACCCCGAGGGTGAGGTCGATATGGGACATGATGTGGTAGAAGGAAGGGGTGTTTTTGGGTGACCCGCCGAGGAACCCGATCGAGTATTCGACGATCTTCTTTGCCTCGTCGCTCTTGAAATGTTTCGAGACGAAGGTGTCCAGGTTCTCAAAGACATGGAGTTTTCTCCCTTCAAGAATCAGGCGGCCGGAAAGGAAATCGAGGATGGACCGGTAATCGCGATACAGGAGTTCGTTGATCGAGAGATCATACTTCTCCCGGGCGGATTCAAGATATTTCTTGAGTTTATCAGCCCCATCAGGTTCGAGGCTGTCAAAGAGAGCCAGGTTCTTCTCCAGGTCCGGGGAGATATCGGCAACCTTCCCGGTCCCGAAATGGATGCGATAGGAGGGGTCGAGTTTCTTCAGCTCAAAAAAGTCGGATGGCTTCTTTGAAAACTCCGCAAAAAACCGTTCATACACGTCCGGCATCAGGTACCACGAGGGCCCCATATCAAAATGATAACCTTTCTCAGAGTAGACGCTGGCCCTCCCGCCAGGTCCTTCGTTCTTCTCGAATACCGTGACAGAAAAACCGTCCTTTGCCAGAAGCGCGGCTGCAGAGAGCCCGCCAAATCCTGAACCAACAACAATCGCTTTCTTCATGCTCACCATCCCTGTGACGATCAGGTATCTCATTGATGAAGGCAATAGAAGTTTCCGAAGCGCTAACGCTCCTGGTGCTTCTTTACAACAACCCAGTAAATTGCATAGATTGCGAGGATGACGGCAAAGAGGTAGCCAAGCAGGGTCGCCCACATGATATCGCTGCAGACTGCCGTACTCACCGAGGGATGGGTCGCTATCACCACGAGAGAAGCCCCTATTACAAGAGCTGATGCAACCAGTCCGAGCAGTACGATCTTTGATGCATACTTGATCGAATGGGAGAGCTCACGGATGTCCATGTCGATGATTTCAAGACGGAGTTTTCCATCAGAGATCCGCTTGAAGGTCCGGTTGATGGATTTCGGGAGCTCCAGGACACTCTCAACTGAGGAAAATATCGTCCCCGCGGTCTGGCGTATCTTATCTTCCGAGATGTAGTGGTGGCGCATAATATCCTCGAGGTAAGGTCGCACACGGCTGGGGAAATTGAACGAGGGATCGATCTTCGTATTGATCGAGATCATCATCATGATCACCTTGATCATCAGCATCAGGGAGAGAGGGACCTGGAGGTGATATTTCCGGAGAATGTCCGGGATCCTGACCATCATCCCCCGGAACTCCACCTGCTGGACCTCGTATTCCTGGTAATCGCGCAGGACATAGTAGGTGTCATCCTTGAGCCCATCGATGTCCTCATCCCGGATACGGATCCCGAGGTCCTGGTAGGACTCGATGATCATATCGACATCGTTCTCGACCATCCCGTAGAGGAGCCTGATGAAGACCTCCCTTTTTTCCGGGCGGAGGACTCCGACAATCCCGAAGTCGAGGAACACGACATTTCCTCCTCTCGTGACGAGGATGTTCCCCGGGTGGGGGTCACCATGGAAGAACCCGTCCTGGAAAATTTGTTTCAGGTATGCTGACAACAGGACTTCTGCAATATCTTTCACGTCATGACCAAGGGCTTTGATTCCCTCGATATCATCGATGCGGACCCCCTCGATGTATTCCATGACCAGCAGTCTTCTGCCCGAATGTTCCCAGGAGATCCTGGGGATTTTAATACCGGGAACATGTTTCATATTGGCAGCAAGGATCTCGGCATTCTTCCCGTCCCTGATGAAATCCAGTTCCTTCGCGATCTGGATTGAAAACTCCCGGATCATGCCCTGCGGGTTGTAGACCCACGTATGCGGATAGCGCCGCTCGATATGGCGGGCCAGGGACTCGAGGATTGCTATGTCGGTCTCGATCAGTTCTTCGATTCCTGGTCTCTGGACCTTGAGCACCACCTGGCTCCCATCAAGGAGGACTGCACGGTGGACCTGGGCAAGCGATGCCGCAGCCAGGGGGGTCTCATCGATCGAGGAGAAGACCGTTCCGATCGCACCGACCTGTTCCTCGATGACCGGCCGGATCTGGTCGAAGGGCAGGGGGGTGACTTCATCGGTCAGCTTGTCCAGCTCCTCGATAAGCCCGGGAGGAAGGAGCTCCGTCCGGGTGCTCATGATCTGGCCGAGCTTGATATATGTCGGGCCGAGTTCCTCGATCATCATCCGGATTCGGACATACGGTGAGGTCTCCTCCTCCGCCTTTCCCCGCCAGAACCGTGGGAGCCGGGGAAGTCCCGGGATAAATCCCTCAAGGACCATGCCAAAGCCGTATTTGATGAAAATATCTGCAATCTGGGAGTAACGGGTAAACCGGTGCAGCGTTACCACCTCGCACTTGAGCAATCATTCTCTGAATGATTAAATATTCTGGTTTTCATGAGCGATCTGTTCCAACCCTGAAATTGGCAGGTTATCCGGCCTTTTCTCATATGAGAGTGAAATAGCGCTGAAGGATGGTGAAAAATTCAGGGTCCTCACCTCTACGCTTCATGAAATATTTTTCTGTAAATCAAAAATCGTGAGAGGATGAGAGAGGATTGAGTTATTTTATTCCCGCAACCCATTTCTGAAACACAGTGATGTCATCGGGTCTATGGGATATCCTGCAAGGGACACGAATGTTATCATCATTATGACGGTTTCGAAAAAATATGAGTCAGAGGAATTATGGTATGCGGGATCCGTTAAAAATTCCGAAAATGACGAAAGCGGAGTATGACTCCCTGATCAAACGCCAGCATGTGTAGAGGATCATCTTTGGTGCAGGCGAACATCCCTATATCGCCCGGTACGGGGAAAGTAAAACTGAATTCAGGGGCATTTTTCGTAAAATCAACCTACCTCTTTCCGGCCGCCGGGACCATGATGCCAGGAGGGTAATAGATAGAATCATCGTGGTGTGATGGCCCGGACATGGGCCATCACTGAGCGTATGATCATGGGGCTGGCCATCTCTTCCGGCATTCCGGTTGCCTCCAGTGTCCTTTTGGCCAGCTCCGGGGGATCGATGGCCGGATGTTCTTCTACGATCTTTTTCACGGTGTCATGGATATGGTGGAGGTACTCCAGGCCGTCATCCAGGGCCTGGTATGCGGCTTTGCCTTCCACCGGGTCATCCCATGCAGTGAGGATACGATGGATATGTTCAAGTTTTCTCAACCGGTTGATCGACTGCATGGAGGCAATCGGGTCATCGTAGACCGGCAAATCGCCGGGGACCGGGACGGCATCTCCCGTGAAAAGATCCCGGTCCGGATGCAGGAACAGGCAGATCGACCCCGGCGAATGCCCGGGAGTGTGGACCACTTCGGCCATCCGGTTGTCCCCGGTATCGATACTGTCTCCATCCCCGAGCACCCGGTCGACAGCCACTCCGCCGCCGACGAGATCCGAAAACCCCGGGACCGGCCGGTCCCTGGCCTGCTGTTCGGGGTCCTCGATCCATGCCCGGTCGGCAGCATGGGCGGCGATGGTGCAGCCGGTGGCCTGCCGGATGGCGTTTGCTGCACCGATGTGATCGGGATGGGCATGGGTGAGGATGACCAGGGAGATCTCCTCAGGTTCCCGCCCTATCTCACAGATTCGCTGAAAAATCAGCTCTTCTGATCCCCGGACTCCCGTATCGATGAGGACGATGTGATCGGAAGTGGTGATGAGATACACAAACACGAAACGGGACAGGGGGCCGCCGGGAGCAGGGACCGAGAACGGGACGCGGACCGGTTCGATACGGATGGTATTGGGAGAGGTCATAGGTTTCAGGGTCACTGTACGGTTTTCCTGGGAACAGATAAGCATAAGCACACTCCCTACCTCACCGGTTGCCCTGATCTTCACCGTGTCATTACCTGCTGGAATCATCTCCTTCCGGCCCAGGTACCAGCGGGGGATGACAGCGAGGTCTCCCGTGGGAGCCGGCAACCCTGCTATCAGAAGATCTCAAGCTCATCCACGGGCTCCTCTGGACATTCTGCACACTCCTTGATATTTTTCCTGAAATTGTAGATCATGAAGAAAAACATCCCGATACTGATGATCAGGATCGCCCAGAGGAACAGGTCCTGGCTCCCGGCAAATACGGGCAGCGAGGCAATCAGGTAGCCGAACAGAACAAAGCTGGTTACCCACAGGATTCCACCGGTGATATTGTAAACAAGGAAGATGGGATAGTCCATTTTTATGATTCCGGCAACAAACGGGGCAAATGACCGGATGCCCGGGATGAACCGGGCAAGGATGATGGTGCTTTTCCCGTAGCGGCGGTAGTAGAGCCGGGTCATCTCGACATGCCGTTTGTCGACCAGACTCTTTTCCCGGTTCAGGATCCGGCTTCCAAATACTGTACCGATCTTGTAGTTGACTGAATCGCCGATAATAGCCGCTGCTGTAAGGATGACAATAATCGCAACGACATTCAGGCCGCCCCCGGCAGCGAGGAACCCCATCAGAAAGAGCAGGGAATCACCGGGAAGGAACGGTGTGAACACGAGGCCGGTCTCGCAGAAGATGATCGCAAAAAGGATACCGTAGATCCAGATCCCGTAGGTCTCCATGAGTCCCGGAATGAGGTCCTGGATATGGAGGAGGATATTTGACAGCGACAGGAGATCTGGCGGAACCATTGCCTACAGGTTAATTCTGCTCCATTAATAGCCTGTTGTATCCGGACAGCAGGGGGATTCTCCCCTGATGCCCAGGAACCGGGTATCCGGACTGCTCGGGGACGGTCCCGGGAAGACCAGATAGCAGGCATCCCCCACATGCTGAGATTCTCCCCTGATGACCAGGAACCGGGTATCCGGGCAGCGGGGAATACCGGCCGGGATAACTTTTATGTGAATGGGACGGATAACTCACCACATACCCTGCGGGGGAGTGCCATGGAGAAGAGAATTGGAGAAATTACCCACTACTTTCATAAGATTGGTGTTGCCGTTATTCTGCTGGACGACAACCTCACCCTTGGTGATGAGATCCGAATCCTTGGGAAGCATACCGATTTTTACCAGAAGGTGACCTCGATGCAGGTCGAACATATTACCCTTACCACTGCCCTGAAGGGGCAGGATATCGGCATGAAAGTAGTCCAGAACGTCCATGAAGGCGATGAAGTCTACCGGGTGACCTGAAGGTGACCGGTACAAGCCTCCTCTTTTGAAAGGTGCTCCCGTCAATTATCCGCTCAGGGAACCTGGCCGGCTGACCGGGATCTCCGTCTCCCCAGGGGAAACGGCCAGGGGTTTTCCAAATATTGATGAGGAAGGGAATGAGAGGACTATCCATGATCAGGGCTCTCGTGATCGATCATTCCGGCACGCCCACGCTACCCCGCTGGATTGAGGCTGCCGGGGATATCATCGCATCTCGGCTGCCGGAATCAGCTGACTGGGGAGAAGCCCTCGCAGGGGAGACGTTCGATATCATCATAACCCATACCCGTGCGGGCGATGCTGCCGGGATTGACACCCTCCACGACATCCGCACGCGAAAGATCCTTGTTCCCTTCGTCATCCTCACCGATACTCTCGATGCTTCCCTTGCTGCCCGGGCCCTGGATTCCGGGGCAGATTATTATCTCTGGGGTGTTACGGAAGAGAATTGTAAGAACCTCCTCGTCCCGGTCATCAGGAACCTGGTACTGCACCGGGAGACTGAAGAGCAGATGGTCCAGGATAATACGATCATGCGGGCTATCCATGACGCCTCTCCTGTTGCTGCCTGTGTGATTAAAGATCACCAGATCGTCTGGGTGAACGCTATCATACCAAGGAAACTCGGCTATACCGGATGTGAGCTGATCGGCTCGGACCCCACCCTGCTCTTTCCGGATGATGAGGAGCACCGCCGTATCGATGCAGGGCTCTATAAAGACTCACCTGAAGGGGGGTGGGGAATGGTCGAGGGTCTGCTGAAACGGAAAGATGGTACCCTGATCAACTGTCACCTCCTCTCCCGCCCTATTGATCCTGCCGATCCGGGCAAAGGGCTCATCGTCATCGGGCAGGACATAACAGACTATGTCCGGGTACGGGACCTGCTCCGGAAGAGTGAGGTCCGGTACCAGGACCTCCTGGACAGTGCAAACAGCATCGTGCTCCGCGTGGATCCCCGGGGCACCATCCGGTTCATCAACAAGTTCGGGGCAGCCTTTTTTGGCTACACTCCGGAAGACCTTGCCGGTAAAAACCTCGTGGGCACCATCCTTCCCCAGAAATCCCGCACCGGACGGGACCTTGTGAAGATGGTTCGGGATGTCATGCAGAACCCGGAAGAGTTCGAGATCAACGTAAATGAGAATATGAAACGGGACGGGGAGCGGGTATGGATTGCCTGGACCAACCGGGCAATCCGCGATGAACAGGGACGTATCGTCGAGATGGTCTCCATCGGGAATGATATCACCGACCGGAAGATCAACCCCGAGGATCTCCTCTCAGGATCCGCACCCTGGATCAGCACCTTCCTTGAAGGGACGGATATCAGGGAGGACGTGTTTGAGGACGTGTACAGCCTGGCGCTTGAACTCTCCCGCGAGGGGAGGGAGGGGAAGCGGATCGGGACCACCTTCCTGATCGGGAGTGCGGCCGATGTGATGGCAAAATCAACCCAGCTGATCCTCAATCCGTTTGAAGGGCATGCCCCCTCAACGAGAAACGTGACCAGTCCCGAGATCCGGGAGACGGTCAAGGAGCTCTCCCAGATCGACGGCGCTTTCGTGATATCTGGAGATGGTACCATCCAGGCAGCGGGCCGGTACATCACCATTGATACCAGCCGTGCTTCGATTCCCCGGGGCCTTGGTACCCGGCATGCATCAGTTGCAGGAATAACGAAGGAGACACCGGCAATCGGGATCGTCCTCTCCCAGAGCGGGGGGAAGATATCGCTCTTCAAGGATGGACGGATCTTCAGGGTTATTACAGTGAAGGACTGAACAGGAGATGGAGAATGTGCCGATGAACCACACTGATATCATCCGCGAAGCCGGCATTGAGCCATGGATACTGGCCGGGCGGACCTATCCCCACCCTCTCCCCAAAGAGCTTGAACCCTTCTCCTGCTATACCCGTGACGGCGGGCATTCCATCCTGGTTGTCCTTGAAAACGAATACCAGCGCGGATCAGCCCCCATCCGCTTCATCATCCCCGCACCGGTCAAAGTTGTGCTGAAGGCCAGCTACCAGATCCGTGACGGGCTGGTCTGGGCTGTCCTGCCCTACGACCGGGAGGAAGGACTCCAGGTTGAGAGCGAGGATGTGGAATACTGACCGGGCGGGTGTCAGGGATATCTTTTCTTTCCAACGGTGCCGTGATCCCGGGATGCAATCAAGTTGCAACCAGAAGCACCGCCTGGAGGATCTATATATCGAGGAGACATCCCCCCCTTGACACGGAATGAGAAGTTCAGCTATCCTCCAGGATAGAACCTTGTCCCTTTCAGGAATGATAAAGAATCCCCGCTGTCTCTCCATGATCGTTCCGGTCTGAACCCCCTACCGGGCGGAGTGGAAAAATTAAGTCATGTCCCATCGACCCGCCATTACTCCTCACCTGGTGAGGAAAAAAAGTGATGACCAATGAACAGGAAGACCATACGATTCACGATAGCATTGATGGTGCTTGGGGCCCTGATCCTCGCAACCTTCCCGGTCCAGGCAGCACCCCTGCCCGTCAATGGAAAACACTATACCCTGAATATCATCGGAGTTGACAAGGGGAAAAATCCGAATGCAACGGGGTGGTCAAACGGTGCCAGGAACACTATCTTTGTTCCAATAACAGGAGTAACCAATATCTCGGTCAGTCAGAATGCCAGCTTTGCCGTTCTTGACGCCTACGGGATGGACGGGACTGCCGGGTTCCAGCTGGGACCGGGATTCTACGAAGTGTATGCACGGGCAGGCGGCAAATCCGGCCAGTGGGTGATGATTACACCCCAGGCATCCTACCAGGATACGGTCAGCATCAATGGGACCCAGACGTTTGCCACCGCGAATATAACCCTTGCTCACAGCAAGAAACCGGTCTGGGAGCGGCTCACTGGGTTCTTCTTCCCGACCGTCACGCTCCAGGACGTGGTGACCAACGAGACCACGAACTATACCAACAGTTCGGTATTTGCCATTGGCAACCTCTCCCAGTACTGGTGGAGCTATGACAACCACGGTCAGAGTCCGGTTGAGATCCGGTTGTACCCGGTGAAAAATCAACCCATTCTCTGATCTTTTTTTATTTATAGTTCAGTGGAATTAGAGAGAATTAAAGAGAAGCAGAAATCTCTCCGCCTCATTATACTCATAAATCCCCGGAATGTTCCTCACCCTGGTCCCGCTATTCTCCCTCAACAGTCCGGAGGACCCGCACCGTCAGGTCCGCCGCCTGCATCTGCTGGTCAGCCGTGGAGATTGTCGCAGTCCCGTCCCCCGGCTGGGGACCGTAATTCCCAAACTGGGCATGGTTGCCGCCCTCGATCAATTGCACGATCGTTTCCGGCGGGAGCAGCGGCAGGGTTGCATTGAAATTATCCCTGTTGAGGACAAGGTCGTTTGATCCGTATGTGGAAAGAACTTTCAGGCCGGTCGAGGACAGGTCATCGCTGCTCCTAGGATAGGACGCCCAGAAGACGAGTCCCTGCACCTCCACCTGGTTCATCCCTGCATAGGAAGCTGCCATCGAGCCGCCCAGGGAGTGTCCGCCGATGACCCAGTAACGAATGTCGGGATAAGCAGCGATCACACCATCAGCCCTGTCGATGCCAAACACAGCCAGCGAGAGCGGCATCTCGACGATCGATACCCGGTAGCCCCGGCTGGCGATCTCCCTTGCGATGGGGGCATAGGAACGATAATCCACGCGCCCGCCCGGGTAGAGAATAAAACCCGTGAAGGGGGTCGACACAGTCGGGGTGAACGTGACGAAATCACCCTGGTCAACGACAGTGACCACCGCATCGGATTCCATTGCAGCCAGAGCTTCTGCCGTAGGGCCAAGGGGTGTTAATCCCCAGGCAATAAACCCTGCCAGGCTGATGAGCAGGACGCTCGTCGCCACAATCAGTGCAATCTTTATTCCTTTTCTCATGCTTTCTCCATAGTTGCCTGGCTGATGCCCATAGCATAACCTCGTTCGGCCTTGGCTCCCGGGGTCAGAACGTGATATATCAGAGGATTGTAAGGTGTTCTGACTGGCACTGCGGGCAATGGGGTCTCTTACTCATCATCCTGAAGGTTTTTCCACAATCCTGGCACTGGAAGGAACGCCAGGGTACCTCATCGAGCTCGAGGATCATCTGGCTTTCAGGTCCGCACATGGGTTCTCCCCGCGGGATACATCGGTACTGGTGATATTTAAATGATGTGCTCTTTAGACCGGCAACCATACCTGTTCGGCCGGAAAAACCGGTAAAAGTATATAGCCTGACAAAGAAAGCCTCCCTTCTCAAGAAAAAATCAGATGACCCTGAGACTACCGGGAACATGCTGAAAAGACCTGGATGACCCCATGTGAGCACTGGACCTGAGAAAAACCCTGAGAATCCGGTTCATCTAATCCCCACGCTGGCAGTCCTGGAACTCTACGAGCGGTACTCAACCGGTCCCCAAGGACTGACACAGGCCGTAGCCGAAGAGCGGCTCCGGCAAGTGGGGAAAAATGTCATCCGCGAGGTGAAAGGGAAACCCCTCATTTTCAAATTCTTTGCCAATTTTACCCACCTGATGGCAATCATGCTCTGGATTGGGGGGGCAGTCGGTTTCATTGCCCAATTACCTCAGTTGGGTATTGCCATCTGGATGGTCAACATCATCAACGGCCTCTTTTCCTTCTGGCAGGAATACCGGGCCGAAAAGGCCACAGAAGCCCTGAAGAAACTTCTCCCCTCATACGCCCGCGTGCTCCGGGATGGTGGAGAGCAGCGGATCCTCTCAGAAGACCTGGTACCAGGGGATCTCATGCTCATTGCTGAGGGAGACCGCATTTCGGCCGACGGACGCCTGGTGGAGGTTGCTGAACTCAGGGTCGACCAGTCCACTCTCACCGGTGAATCACGGGCTGTCCGCAAGGCCAGTGAGCCGGTGCTGCAGGTTGATCTCGCTTTTGCTGACATCCCCAACATGGTCTATGCCGGAACAAATGTCGCTACCGGCACCGGGAGAGCGATAGTCGTTGCAACCGGGATGGGTACCGAATTTGGGAAAATCGCCAACCTCACCCAGTCGGTCAGGGATGAACTGAGTCCCCTCCAGAAAGAACTGGGAATTGCCACGAAAATTGTAACCGTAATCGCCTGCAGTGTCGGCCTCATCTTTTTTCTGCTCTCCGCCGTGCTGGTCGGTGTGAACCTTGCCGAGAGCTTCATCTTTGCTATGGGCATGGTGGTGGCATTTGTACCGGAAGGGATGCTGCCCCTGGTGACGCTCTCCCTTGCCATGGGAACCCAGCGGATGGCCAGCCGGCATGCCCTGATCAAGCGCCTATCGGCCGTGGAGACCCTGGGGTGCACGACCGTCATCTGCACGGACAAGACCGGGACCCTGACCCAGAATGAGATGACGGTCCGGGACCTCTGGCTCTCGCACCGTTCACTGACGGTGACCGGTGTTGGATACACCCCGGCGGGGCAGGTTCTGGAAGGCGGGGAACCGGTCCCGCTGGATACCGATCTGCATCAGCTGCTTCTTGCAGGGAGTCTCTGCAACAATGCCCGGGTTATCCCGCCGAATCCCCAGGCTGCCCACTGGACAATTCTCGGGGATCCAACCGAGGCGGCTATGAAAGTTGTGGCGCTCAAGACAGGAATGGACCTGGAAAAGGAGGCCCGTTCCCTGCCCCGCCTCCGCGAAATACCCTTTAATTCTACCCGCAAACGGATGAGCACCATCCACCAGATGTATTCGTCCCGTGCTGTGTTCGTGAAGGGAGCCCCCCACGAGATCCTGGGCCTGTGTTCACACATCGAGATAAACCAGGTATGCCATCTGATGGACAAACAGGTCATGGATCAGATCATGGCAGCAAATGATGAATATGCCCGGAACGGGCTTCGCGTGCTTGCCGTTGCGAAACGGGAACTTCCGGAAATGGTTACCGATTACCGGCCGGAATTCATCGAAACTGAGCTGACCTTTCTTGGCCTGGTGGCCATGATGGATCCCCCCCGTAATGAAGTTGCCCTGGCAGTCGAAAAGTGTCACCATGCCGGTATCCGCATCGTCATGATTACCGGGGATTACGGGCTGACTGCGGAGAGCATCGCCCGGCGTATCGGCATAATCCAGCAGCAACACCCCCGTATCATAAGCGGCAACGATCTTGATGCCATGGATGACACCATGCTCAAGGCGCTGCTCAATGAAGAGGTCATCATTGCACGGGCTGCTCCGGAGCATAAACTGAGAGTAGTAACGGCATTGCAGGAACTCGGCCATATTGTCGCGGTAACCGGGGACGGGGTGAACGATGCCCCGGCGCTCAAGAAAGCTGATATCGGTGTAGCCATGGGTATTGCCGGCACGGACGTTGCCAAGGAAGCGGCGGTCATGATCCTCACCGATGACAATTTTGCCTCCATTGTCAATGCAATCGAGGAGGGGAGGGGGGTATACGCCAATATCAAGAAATTTATCAGCTATATCTTTACCAGTAACACCCCTGAAGCAGTACCGTTCATCCTCTGGGCCCTCAGCCGGGGACGGATTCCGCTTGCGCTCAATGTCATGCAGATCCTTGCCATCGATCTCGGTACCGATATGGTGCCGGCGCTGGCCCTGGGGAATGAGCCGCCGGAACAGGGGCTGATGGACAGGCCACCCCGCGATATCAGGGAGCACGTGATCAACCGGTTCCTGGTAGTCAGGGCATACCTCTTTCTCGGTCTGATCCAGAGTTTTGCAGCAATGGCTGCATTTTATTTCATGTACTGGACCAATGGCTACTGGGGGCAGTGGATTGATCTTCCGTCAACCGGAATCCTGTACCAGGCTGCAACGGCGATGACACTCGGAGCTGTGGTCACGACCCAGATTGGCAACCTTTTTGCGCAGCGCACCGAGCGTACCTCGGCCTTCCGGCTGAGCTGGTTCAATAACCGGATGCTCTGGATAGGTATTGTGTCAGAACTTCTGATTGTGTCGATGATTATTTATATCCCGTTTTTCCAGCAGCTATTCAGGACGGCGTCATTTCCGCTGGCCAACTGGGTGTTCCTCTTTGCATGGACTCCCTCGTTATTGCTGGCCGATGAATTCCGAAAGGTGCTCCTGCGCCGGAGAGAAAAGGGGAGGAAAAACGTGTCTGAAGGAGGAGGGTGACGATGGAAATCATGATTATCGGGTGTGGCAGGCAGGGTGCTGAACTGGCAAAAGCTCTCAGCCTGAATGGATGTGAAGTGACGGTGGTGGATAGTGACCAGACCACCTTTGAACGGCTGGGTCCATCATTCGCAGGGCGAGTCATTGCAGGAAATGGGATCGATCACGATGTCCTGGTGCAGGGAGGAATCGAAAAAGCAGACGGACTGGCAGCGGTCACCGCGAGCGATGAGATCAACATCGTCGTCGCTCGCCTTGCCCGCCAGGTGTTCCGGGTTCCCCGGGTTGTTGCCCGGGTGCATGATCCGCTCAAGGCGGAGATCTACCAGAGGCTCGGCCTGATGACCGTTACCCCTGTGATGCTGGGAACCCAGCGGTTCAGGGAACTACTCACTTTTTCCGCTCTGGAACCTGTCAAGAGGCTGGGGAATGGCGAGGTGGGAATTATTGAGATCGAAGTTCCTCCAGGTCTTGTTGGCCGGACCATCAATGATCTGACCGTCCCGGGGGAGATCCAGGTGACGGCCATCACCCGGGGGAAAAGGACTGAAATCCCGATGTCCGGGGCGGTGTTCCATGAGAAAGACATTATCCACATAGCAGCCGAATCGGGCTCCACGAATTACCTGAAAGGGTTGCTCGGAATACCTTGAGGGGTAGCTTATGAAGTACGTTATTATCGTGGGTGGCGGCAAGGTGGGCGCGTATCTTGCCTCGCTCCTCATCGCAGAGGGGCATACCGTCAGGGTAATAGAAGGAAACCGGGCGGAAATTTCCCGGCTGAGCCGGGAATTTCCGGAAGGGGTGCTCGTTGTCGGCGAGGGGACAGATCCGGCTGTCCTGGAAACGGCGGGAGTAAGGAGAGCGGATGTCGTTGCAGCGGTGAGCCGGGCAGACGAGACCAACTTGGTAATTACCAGCCTCGCCCGGTTTGAGTTCAATGTCCCCCGCACGATTGCCCGGGTCAATACCCCGAAAAATGCCTGGCTGTTCACCCCTGATATGGGAGTTGATGTGGCCTTGAACCAGGCAGACCTGATGGCGCACCTGATTGCCGAAGAGATGACGCTGGGGGATATGATGACGCTGCTCAAGTTGCGGAGAGGGCAATATTCCATCGTGGAAAACCACGTAAATCCCGGGTCCCTTGCGGCAGGGAAATATATCCGCGATCTTGACCTCCCCCATGACTGTGTCCTGACGGCCATCCTCCGGAAGGGGGAGCTGATCGTTCCCCGCGGGGATACGATACTGGAGCCCGACGATACCGTTCTGGCCCTCGTGCACAGCTCCCAGCTCGAGCGCCTGGCCTCAGTTTTGAAGGGTCATACGAAATGATGGTGAACAGAGAGTCGTTCTGATGGACCGGGGCGATACGTTTCGACAACCTTTTTTATTCCTCCCTGGCTGACTCCTTAATCAGCCGGAATGGGTCATTTTCCATTATCTAAAAGTATATTTTGACCAGAGAAAGACGGGAAAAAACCAATATCCCAATAAAAAGAGAGAATCAGTTGATGGACTGGAAGGGGACAATCTGATCGTACACTTTTATTTTTCCCACCGTCGGGGCGGTAGTCCAGATCTCGACCCGGTTCCGAAACGTGCTGCACGGGATCCCGACATTCTGTCCCATCATGAGGGGCTGGCGCATGTACTCGATGTGCTGGGTCCCGTCCGGTTCCGTGAGGATGATCTCGACTTCAGTGATGAAGTTCATGCCATTTCCACCCATCAGCCCCACGAAGGTGAGGGGGTCTGCGGTACGGCCGTTTGGTGTCACCTGAAACAATACACTATACTGCGGCGGCAGGGTCTGGGTAGGCCCGGGGGTTCCCATCCCTGCCGGCGGGGTGGTTGCCGGGATAACCGCGGTCTCCGTTGGGAGCAGGGTTGGGGTTGGGGTGGGGGTGACCGGTGGCGTGGGAGCCGGTTGGGTGCACCCGGCAGCCAGGAGAAGCGCGGCCACAAGGAGGGGGAGGAGGTAACGAGCAACATTCTTCATAGCTGATAGGTAGCCTGCCTCTCTGATATAACCATTCTCATCGCTGCTCTCCCGGGACTTCCCTGCCGGGATAAACGGAGAGGTTCCTGACCGGATAACAAGGAAGTTTTTTGACCGGATAATCGGGAGTTTCCCGACAGGAAACCCGGGATTGCAGTGAATTGGAACGGGAAGCCCTGGCTCTCTTCAGCCGCTCCCTCTTACAAGCTGCCTGGTCATGGTCATAATCCATGAGAAATTGAGCACCAGGTGGGCAAGTACCAGGAGCCCCAGGGCCAACCCGCTCCAGTCATGGATGAGGGTGAGGTCCCGCATCGGGAGGACGTGCCGGGTAGCGCCGATGAACCGGAGAAACCCGGGGAACTTGATGATCCCGGTGATGAAACAGAGGATGAAGGTGACCAGCATCCCGAGATCGATGAGATATTTCAGGAATACACGCCGCATGGTAGATCTGGTTGCCTGCCGGCGGGCATAAGGATGCGGGTGCAGGAACGGGAGATGGTTAAGTTTTATGGTCCCGTCACCAGGTCCTGCAGGGTTGAGATCTCCCAGCTCCTATATCTTGGATTACATCCGACCCTTCTCCCATGGATATCATCTATGACCACCATGCGTATTGACAGGGATCTCTGCACCTGCTGCGGGATCTGCACGGAAGTCTGTCCCCCGGGGATAATCAGCCCCGGCTCGGCCGGGGAACCCCCTGATACCGCCACGGACAGGGAGGCCTTCTGCATCCGCTGCGGACACTGCATGATCAGCTGCCCCACCCGGGCCCTGACCCTGGGCTTCCTGCAGGATGAACTTGAACCGGGCCGGCCTGCTGCCTTCCCTCCGGAACCTGACCTGATCGCCTACTACCTGAAGAACCGGCGCTCCGTCCGGCACTATACCCGGGAACCGGTCCCCCGGGATACTATCGCAGCCATCCTGGATGTCGCCCGGTATGCCCCCTCAGGGGTGAACCAGCAGCCGGTCCGCTGGCTGGTTATCCATGATCCCGGGGAGGTACACCGCATGGCCGGTATGACCGTTGACTGGATGAGGCACGAAGCGGGGAAAGATCATCCCCTGCTGCCCAAACCCTCTCTTGACGGGCTGATTGCTGCCTGGGACCGGGGAGGTGACCCGATATGCCGGCATGCCCCGCACCTCCTGGTCGCCACCGTTCCGGAAGGCCCCGGTTCAGCGTTCATTGACGGGATCATCGCGGTCACCTATGCCGATATCGCAGCACCGGCCTTCGGGGTCGGTACCTGCTGGGCCGGCTTCCTTTCCCTGGCCGTACAGGCCTGGCCACCACTGAAGGAGGCCCTCGCAATCCCGGAGGGATATGTCTACAGCTTTGCCCTGATGTGCGGTTTCCCGGAGTTTAAAACCTACGGGATCCCGAGGAGGAACCCGCCAAAGGTGACGTGGCGGTAAAGGGGGAGAGAGAGAGAGAGAGATTCAGGGCTTAAAAATCGGAACTTTTTTTCATCGGTAATGATACTTCCCCCGGCTCGGTATTACCCTGCTTCATCCCGCCGAATCTCAACTCCCACCTCGTTCCTCCGGAGGAACCCGGGCATGAAGGGAGGGTTGTACCGCATCAGGAAAGGGGTGCCGGTCACCCTGATATGCTCCTGCCCGAGAACCCCGAGCAGGCGGTCAGTTATCTCTTCGACCCCCTGCTTCCCGGCCCTCCCGGAAAACCGGATCACTGCCACTTCCCGTGGAGGGATCTCCTGGATTTTCACTACCGGCTCCAGGGGCTCCGGGAGGTCCTCCATGCTCATCTGTTCCGGCATCACGAAGGACATCGTGGATGCATCCGATATCACCGGTGCCGTCATGGGGATGGTTTCCGCGGTGATGACCGGGGCGGTCATCTCTATCCTCTTCTCCACCCTGTTTTTTCCGGTAATAAAGCGGAAGAGAAACATGAAGGCCTCGTTATCACCATAGCCGGAGACACTGGCCACCCGGATCGCAGGGTACCGCCGGAGCTCAACTTCACCGATTTGCCCGGTAACTTCATAGGAGATTTCTTCGGTCATCAGAATCCCGTGTGAGGATCTGCTCCCCGGAGATTAATTCTTTTGGGGGATTCGTTTTTTCGGGTTCTGGTAAAGCATCAGGGGAATGGGGGTTTTATCCCGCGGGATCAGCAGGCTTTAAATAGGGCGAGGCAGGAAGTCTCTTGTACGATACTTTTCCAGAACGGGCCCTCTAGGTGCTGAAAGAAAAGGGTCCCGTTCCCGGGTATCCAAGGTGGCAGTTATGAATCGTAGTGTAGGTTATCTACTCCTGGGTGCGATAATACTAGTCGCCCTTATGGGGTACTCTTCTGCCTTTAATTCCTGTTCGTTCGGGGGTTTCGGTTCCAGCGGGGTTCCTAATCCCTTTGGGGATATTGGCAGCGGGGGTGTTGCTGATCCCTTTGAGGGTGACGCTGCAGGAGGTGTCGCCTGTCCCTTTGGGGACGATGGCAGTGCTGGCGTTGCTGACCCCTTTGAGGGTGATGCTGCAGGAGGTGTTGCCTGTCCCTTCGGCGATGGTGGCAGCGGGGGTGTTGCTGACCCCTTCGATGCTGTAGCAGATGCTCTTGGGGCGATCTCGTGTCCATTCGGGGACGATGGGAGTGCTGGCGTTGCTGATCCCTTCGATGCCGGTGCAGCTGGGGGAGTCGCCTGTCCCTTCGGAGATGATGACAGCGGGGGTGTTGCTGATCCTTTCGATGCTGATGCTGCAGGGGGTGTTCCCTGTCCTTTCCTGCCAGCTGGCGGGACGGGTGGAGAGGTCGGCATAACAGAAAGTGCAGGGTACCCGGCTCCCAGCGACCCTGACGGGGATGGTTCCTATGAGGACCTCAACGGGAACGGCCATACGGATTTTGCCGATGTAATCCTCTATTTCCAGAATATGGACTGGATAGAGGATAACCAGCCGCAAGGTTGTTTTGACTATAATGGAAACGGCCTGATTGATTTTAATGACCTGATCCTGCTGTTCCAGGAAGTCTGATTTCCGGGACGATACGATCCATTTTTTTTCTCTTCGCCCAGAAAACAGAGGGTTAAAGGGCTTTTTTCAATTATTATCCCCGTATTGTTCCCCCCGCGGGACGGCCATTTCTCCGTCAAATCAGTCGTACCAACAAGGGTTTATTAGACCATACAGGGAGATAAATGGTAATCACTATCGTTTCCTTTGGTGTCGGAGACCAAAACTATGCCGTCCGAATGGATTGAAAAGAACCGGTTTGATCCTGGGTACCTCCCGGTTATGGAAAAGAATCTCTTCTTTGAGGGGGAAGGGAAGATACGCTCGACGACCAATTTTGTCATCCTGTTGACCCTGGCAACAATAATATGCACCTATGGGGTGATTGCCGGGTCAACGGCAACGGTCATCGGGGGCATGATCATCGCTCCGCTGATGACCCCGATCATGGCTACCACTCTGGCTATCATCCTAGGGAACCGTCTCCGCATGTGGCGATCGGTGCTGGTTGTCAGTCTGAGCATCCTCTACGTTATCGGGCTCGCTATCGTTCTTTCCGTCTTCATCTCACCGGTCTTCATCGGGTTCGAATCGAACCCGGAGATCATCGGACGGATTTCCCCCAACATGCTCGCCCTGTTCATGGCGCTTGGCTCCGGTGCAGCCGGAGCGTTTGCGGTCAGCAGGGAGGATGTTGGTGATACGCTCCCCGGTGTAGCCATCGCCATATCTTTGGTCCCCCCCCTCTGCGTCGTTGGTATTACCCTTTCCCATGCCGAGTGGATCGGAGCCACCGGTGCATTCGTCCTCTTCCTGACCAATTTCCTGGCAATCGTGCTCATTGGCGGAGCCGTGTTCTGGTTTTCCGGGGTGAGTGCCGGGAAGATCGGTACAGATGAGAAGGTTGCAAGAAAAAACGCTATCAAGACCGCGTTCGTGGCGATCGTTATTGTCGGGTTCATTCTCGGGTTCAACGGCTACCGCACCGTGGAACGGGACCGGGACTATGCCATAACCTGGATGACTGTCGAGACCTGGCTTGAAGATACCCCCTACACGATTACCGGTCTCACCATCGTCCACCAGCCGTCAGATATCCTGATACCGCGACCGGTCGGGGTGGTGGTGGGGGTTGCCGGAACGGGGCCGCTCCCGGATCTCGGGCTCCTTGCGGCCAGCCTTGAGGAGAACCTTGGGTATAGTGTCTTCCTGGAAGTCCGATCCGTCCCTCAAGAGCGCTTCCACTACCCTGAGCTCCTGCGGGCTGCCGGGTAATATCAGCTTCATGAGGTTGGTCTTCACCGAACCCTGATTACATGGCTGAGGTATCCGGCAGGTTAAGATATTCTTCTGTCCGGCTAACCTGACAGGATATGGACGATTCATACCTCTTCACCCTTTTTGAGGGGCTTGACCGGCAGGGTCCCGGGAGTGATGCCTGCACCATCCGGATGTTTGACCTCCTCGCTCCCCCTGTGCCTGCAGCAATCCTTGATATCGGATGTGGGGCCGGGAGCCAGACCCTTGCCCTTGCCCGCCGGTGTCCGGACTGCACCATCACCGCGGTCGACATCCACCGGCCCTACCTTGATTCCCTCCGGCAGCGGGCAGAGAGAGCAGGGTCCGGTGACCGGATCACCACGCTCTGCGCATCCATGGACGACCTCCCCGTTCCACCGGCTTCATTCGATGTCATCTGGGCTGAGGGCTCGATCTTCGTCATCGGTTTTGAGAAGGGGCTCCGCTCCTGGAAACAGTTTCTCCGGCCCGGCGGGGTTATGGCTGTCACCGAGCTGGTCTGGTTCACGGACCACCCCTCCGAAGAAGCAGCTTCGTTCATGCAGGAGGCATACCCGCCGATGACCACCGTTCCGGGATGTGAACGGATCATCAAGGAGGCAGGGTACCAGCTTGCCGGTAGCTTCCGCCTTCCGGACGAGGCATGGTGGAAGGAGTTCTATGAACCGGTCGAGCGGAAGATATCACGGATTCAAGACGAGGTTGCCGGTGATCCTGATGCCATGGCCATCCTTGACTCGATGAGGAAGGAGATCGCCCTGTTCCGGCAGTATTCCGGTGAATACGGCTACCAGGCCTTCCTGCTCCGGAAAGACGGATGACCGGACGGGAGAAGGGCGATGCGGGGGAAAAGAGGAGGTTACCGGATCACGACGCTTGCCTGTTCATCGAAGGGATTGGTCCTGAGCGCGAATGAGAAGAGGTAGGGGTAGTGCACTTTCAGGTAGTGCATGTAATCCACCCACTGGATGATGAGGAGGTGATATGCCCGGCAGATATCATTGGTCAGGTGTCGCTGGTCATTCTCCGGCAGGTGGGCCAGGTCTTTCCGGTGCTTGAGTTCCTCGGTAAGGTGGAAGACCCCCTGGAGCAGTTCGGTGAACGATTCATGCTCCAGCAGCAGGTGATTCTCCAGCAGGCGAACCAGAAAATCCTCCTTTGACACGAGGAACGCCTTGAGACCGGGGATATCGATTTCGGCAATCTTCACGCCGCATGAGTACCCGGAAAGGGTAGTACTCACCCGTTTGAAATCCTGCTCCGACCAGCTCTCCGATATCAGGAGATCTTTCCGGACCTCCGGCATACGGGGGTCATGGTCCGAGAAGTAGGTGAGGAGATCGGTTCCAACGGTGGAGAAGAACGTCCCGATCACCATGTTCATCTTCTCTAGTTTCATCTTGCGATCCCGCATCTCGAGCAGCTGGTGCAGGATGAGGGTCACCAGCAGGACTTCGATCGGCAGAAAGGCAAGGTCGCCGAGGAGATATATCCAGATGTGGTGGGGATCATGGAATATTGCGAGATGGAGAACATAGAGGGCAACAGAGAGGGCAATGAGAGCAGCGGCAAGGGTGATGGTCCATTTCCGGTCTAACATAGGAGATCACGACTCAGATTATCTTGTATAATAATTACCCCAGGGAATCGTAAAAAAATTCTGGTTGTCAATATGAATCTGCAATCACCTTTTTCCTCCCCCTTTTTCCTCTTGAAATAGGAGATAATCCGGGAGAACCTGACCGGAAAAGCAGCGATTTTCAAACCGTTCCAACAGAGGACCCCGGTATCCGGTTCCTGCCAGTATTCACAGCCACGGGAGATACCGGCCCGGCCTGTCCGGGGCCTGCCACCTGCCGGTGCCCCGAATCCTGTGGAAACATTAACATCGTTCCCTACAGAAGCTATGGAGACTATGTGGAAGGCAGTGGAGGTTGATGCTTGGATCGCGGGCAGGAGATCAAGTCTCGAGGAAGCCCGGGCCACGGTAACCGGTATCATCGACCGGGTCCAAAACGATGGCGATACAGCGCTCCGGCAGCTCTCCCGGCATGTCGAGCTGAAGGAGATCGCGGTATCTGACCGGGAGCGGGAAGCGGCGTATGACGCGGTCGACAAGAAGATCGTCAAGAGCCTTGCCGACGCAAAGGCCCGTATCGAACGCTTCCACGAGCTCCAGCGGCCGCGGGACCTCTGGCTGGAGGAGGTCGGCCCGGGCATGGTGGTCGGGATCAAGACCACCCCCCTTAGCAGGGTCGGCCTCTATATCCCCGGCGGCCGTGCCGCCTATCCCTCCTCAGCCCTCATGTGTGCCATCCCTGCCAAAGTTGCCGGTGTCCCGGGGATCTGTGCCTGCTCCCCGCCCCCCATCAGCCCCATGACCCTCGTGGCCCTGGACCTTGCCGGGGTAACCGAGATCTACCGTTCCGGTGGTGCCCAGGCAATTGCTGCCATGGCAATCGGAACGGAGACCATCCCCCCGGTGCAAAAGATTGTCGGGCCGGGGAACATCTACGTCACCCTGGCCAAGATGATGCTCCGGGAGATGGTGGAGATCGACTTCCCGGCCGGCCCGAGCGAGATCGGCATTATCGCTGACCACACCGCAGACCCCCGGATTATTGCTGCCGATGTTCTGGCCCAGGCCGAGCACGACCCGAACGCCGCCTGCATCCTGATCACCACGGATGCGGACCTCCCGGAGAAGGTAGGGAGGGAAGTGGCGGCAATGACAGTAAAAGCGCAGAGGAAGGAGATCATTGAGCAGGCGCTGAAAAACTCCGGGTACATGGTCGTCCGTGACCTTGAGGAGGCGATTGCCGCTTCAGACGCGGTTGCTCCCGAACACCTCTCCATCCAGGTCGAAGACCCCCTGCCGGTGGTGATGAGGGTGAGGAACGCCGGGGCGATCTTTGTCGGGCGGTATTCAGCAGTCGCCTGCGGGGATTACGCAGTAGGAACCAACCATGTCCTTCCCACCGCCGGATACGCGAAGACCTACTCCGGGCTCGATGTCGGGCACTTCTGCAAGACCGCCTCGGTGGAGATGATCTCCCGCGAGGGGCTCGAGATCATCGGGGACACGGTAGAGACCATCGCCGATGCTGAAGGTCTGCATGCCCACGCCGAATCGGTGCGGGTGAGACGACGGAAATAGATTTTTTTTCATATCGCAAATTACTCAGAAATCGTTGCAGGGCTTCCCTGTCCGGCCCCCCCATCAGATGACCGGTGGAGGAGAAGAGGCAACCTCTTTAACCTCGTCCCCCCGATCGAATCAGTGTCTTCCTTCAATTTTCATCCAGCGTTACGGATACCGGCCGGTGATCACTGGACCTGGTTTTATCCGTTGATTTGGCATTGCCCTCGTCATATGCATCGTGTTCAACTTTTCCGGCATGTGCATTGACTTTCAGTGAATGCAGTCCCTGGCAGAGAGGCTGGCTCATCATGATATGGTCGAGTAACAGGGGATTGTCTTTTGCCTTCTTCTTGAGGATTTCATCATCGTACTTTGCAGTCCAGCGGAGATTGGGGGGGTAATCGAAAAGGGCATGGTTGAAGTAATGTTCTGCCATCACGACATCGCCTTCGAGATTTGAGACGAGGTCAAAAAAGAGGTAGTTATATTCAAAATAGTCCTGCCCGGGACCGTCATTACAATCGCCCAGGATAAGTATTCCGGGATGTTCCTCCCGGGCAAATTTTGCACTGAGATAGTCCCTGATGTCTCTCGCTTCAGTTGCAAGCTTCACCCGGTTAGCCAGCGCCTCATCACGGTACGGGCCTACCAAGTTTCCATCGGAGTCCCACTGTACATTGACCTGATTATTGATCACTTTTGATTTGAGGTGGATCCCGATTAATTCCAGCGTGGTCCCGGCATCCCGGCAGTAATGGAGCACCTGTGGGTGACGATAATGGGAATGTTTTTCGGGCTTTTCTTTTCCCCACCAGTGCACCTTCCAGTCCTTTCTCTTGGTCAGTTCCTGCCAGACTGCTGGGGACTGGAGGGTGCACTGATCCCTGATTTCTTCCCTGACCAGGAACCAGATCCACTGGGTGCCTTTGGTCGCATACTCCTTGTCACGCGAACCGATCGGCTCCCCGGCCGAAGAAAGGATTACGGGGACCCATGCCCCATCGAAAACCTCTTCGGAGAACCGGATAATATTATTCTCTCCCTTCGGGCCTTCGACCATACAGAGGATATCTGGATTAATCGTCCCGAGCGTATCTCTCACTCGCGCTTTCCGCTGCTGAACCGGACCAGATAATCCGTCAATCAGCCGTCCTGAATGTTCAATATTCCAGGTAACAATTTTCAGGGCCATGATTAACCACACATAGTTACAGGAGCATGAAGTATTTTGTGGCTTGAATAACTGTGTTGTTTATATGCATTCCATGCACCGGTTCGTTTGCCCTTCCGGTATCTGCACTCCACCGGCCATGTTTCCACAATTCATCCTAGGTTCACTGAATTCTCAAAGGCTGAACATTTCTCCAACCCGGGCCATGGTCCGCTCCCTTTTCTCCCTGCTACAGATTCAGAAAAAGAACGTATATACAAACCTATAAGCACCTGGCGTCTTATTTCTGGGCATGGGTACCCTGAGTCCTGTCCTCTTCAAAGCCATTTCCTACGGGATTAAAGCCCCGAATCCCCATAACACCCAGGCCTGGAAGATTAAAATCCTTGATGCCGGTTCATTCCTGCTGTATGTCGATGAGAGACGACTGCTTCCGGCCTCAGATCCCCCTGCCCGCCAGATTCACCTGGGGCAGGGGACCTTCATCGAGATGCTGTCGGTTGGAATGACCGGCGAAGGGTACGAAACGCTCGTCGACTATTTCCCGGAAGGTGGGTACGGTGTTGAAGAGTGCGGGCAAAGGCCGGTGGCCCGGATCACGGTGCAAAGAAACGACGAAATCCGGAAAGATAATCTCCGTGATGCTATTTCCCGTCGCCAGACCAACCGGAACGCGTATACCGGCCCCCCTATCAGCAATGCAGAATGGGATACCATCATGTTTTTCGTTGGCCGAACCCATTCGGCAATCTTTCCTGTCGTGTCGGATGAAGATGTCAGGAGATATATCCGGATAACACAGGAAGCGGTGAAAACTGATATTTACAATCCGGCAGCCTACGAAGAGACCTGGCAATGGCTGCGGAAAAACGACGAGGAGACGAATGAGTACCGGGACGGGCTCTCGGTCCGGGGCCAGGGCTTCTTTTCCGGCCTTTTCGGCGGAGTCATGAGGAAATTTGCTGAAGCCAGCATTTCGACCCATGAGAAGTATCTCTCAGAGAAAACAAGAGCGAAAACGGTTGACATGTTCAGGAAGACTATCGCAACCGCCCGGGGATTTCTCTACCAGAAGACCATCACCAATACCCAGCTCGACTGGGTAAAATCAGGGCGGGATTATGCCCGCCTCAACCTGGCCGCCACCAGGACCGGGCTGGCCATGCACCCCCTGAACCAGGTGCTCCAGGAGTACCCGGCCATGGACACCCTTCGGCATGAATTCGAAATTCTCGCAGGACAGGAGGCAGGTGAGAAGGTCCAGATGCTGGTCCGGGTAGGGAGGGCTTTACCAGGGTTCCATTCGCCACGGAGGGATGTAGACAGCTTCCTAGTGGGGGATGCTTAAGGAAACCTGGTGATGTCCCACCCCGCCAGGAGAGCCTGTGCAGAGGGAGGTTTATATCGGGATGAGCGGCTGGGCCTGGAATAATACTCCTAATCGTCTACAGGATTTTTGCGCACCAGTCAGGGCAAGGAGAGAATGAACCGTAGATCTTTCAATCGGCTCAACATATTTCTGATTGAGGACTTCAAGAGAGCAATATTTTTTACCGATTGTTCCATTCCCATCCCTATGAACAATACCAGCTGGCTTGACACAGATGAATATCCTTTTCACCATAACTTTTTCCGGACCCCTTCCGGCTCTATCCACTACGTTGATGAGGGGAAGGGCAAACCTGTTATTTTTATCCATGGAAATCCTTCGTGGTCGTTCCAGTTCAGGAACATCATCAAAGGACTCTCCGGCACCAGCCGCTGTATTGCACCGGACCACCTCGGTTTCGGCCTGTCTGATAAGCCCATGGACTGGTCGTACCTTCCGGAGGAACATGCGGGAAATCTCGAATTGTTCCTTGAATCGCTGGACATGCAGGACATGACGCTGGTAGTCGGGGACTGGGGCGGCCCCATCGGCCTGTCGTATGCAATCCGCCATCCCGGAAGGGTCAGGAACATCGTTATCACCAATACCTGGCTCTGGCCGGTCAGGGATGACTGGTACTACCAGGTATTCAGCCGGTTCATGGGCGGAGTGATTGGCCGGTGGCTTATCTATCGCTACAATTTCTTTGCCAGGACGATCATGCCGCGGATGTTCGGTACAAGAAGCCGGCTGACCCCTGAGATTCACCAGCACTACCTTGCACCGCTTGCCCGCCCGGAGGAGAGGAAGGGGTGCTGGGTCTTGCCCGGCCGGATCATCGGCTCTTCGGACTGGCTCCGGTCACTCTGGGAACAACGAAACGTCCTGCAGGACAAGAATGTCCTTATCGCATGGGGGACGAGGGACATCGCATTCCGGAAAAAAGAGCTTGCCACGTGGATAATGGCATTCCCCCGTGCAAGAGTCGTCCGCTACGAGGATACCGGGCATTTTGTCTCCGAAGAGAGACCCACAGAACTGGTTACTGAAATCCGGAACCTGCAGGACGGCAGACACCCCGGATAATGCGGTCTTCAATCCTGAAAATACGAAAATCCTTTGACCATAGCTGCCAGGTGTGCCGGCATCAGCCCGGGAAAAATGTCAGGGAGAGGTTCCGGTTTCCGGACGGCCGCGGGGTTCCCGGTAATGCCAGCAGCCGTCATATACAGAACCTCAGACTTCCAGGGCAGATTTTTTGATCGTGGAACAAGAAGACCATGTTATTTTTTTTCTGCCAGTCCCATGGTCCCTTCGCCCCGGACACCAGAAAGGGTATCGCTTTGATGAAAGATAGCGGTAAAAAGGGGAATTCCAGGGAATTAAAGCCCTTTTTCCGGATGGATACAAGATCCGGCTGAACCAATTGGATTAAACCGGGAATTATCGATACCGTTCACTCGTAACCAATCATTGATGGTATCGTCTTTTTGGATAAAAACTGAATATTCGCGGGAAGCATAATCCAAATCCTTGAGGATCCTCTCCTTTGTCTGTTCTGAGGCCTGTTGACTCGGTTTCTTTACATAATTTTCGTCAAGATTAATTCTACAAATGGCTCGGTGATATTCATAATAATCCAGACTCCGGTCCTGTAATTGTCCCCTGATTTCGATAGCAGTGCTGAGTTCCTTTTCCGCTTCTGTCCAGTCTGCAAAGTCAGGTTCACACTTGTCTTTCAGAGCGATTCCCAGTTGGGCATGATTCTGATGATATCTCCTCTCTTTTTCAGAGTAGATCAAAGCACGGAAGAGCGGGATTACCCGCTCCATCATCCTTTTATCAATCCTGTTTTCTTGTCGGAAGGTCACGGCACTGTAGAACACTAGTCTTTTTACGATATCCGAAGCCACTGATATCTTTTTATTCAGTTCTTCTTGGCTTACTGTCGAAGCACCCCGTTCTGGACGTATTAGCGCATACATCAGTTTTAATGCTTCAGCGTCTTTGTGCTCTTCCTCTTCAAGTCCCCGCAATTTTGAAATTTCCATTTTTTTCCGTGTCAATCCTTCTTCCATGAAAAGTCGTGTCCACAAATATCCGATGAGAAATCCATCAATTGAAAAATATACGAGAATTGCGATGCCAAACATACCGCTACTATCAAAATTACCCAATGCCGGTTTGACGGCCTCGGCAAATGTCTGTAGGTATCCCTGAATAAGAACGACCTGGGTTAATGCGACCCCTACAATGATCTTGGTAAGCCAGTCAGAGATTTGCTCGAGATTCGTATTCTCCTGATAGGAGGGTGACGGAGTCGCAATTTCTGCCGAGACATTGTCATTCGGTTTCCATCCAGGCGGGGTGAGCCGCGGGATTCCGAACAAAAATCCAACGATTCCTCCAAGGAAAAGAGATGCCCCAGAAATGAGGAATCCTACCCCAAGTATTGAGAAGAACTGTGAGACTGAGGTTGCCTGGAGGCTAAAAAGGACAATCCCCACCAGCCCGGCGCTGCTTGCGATTGCGAGGATTATCAGGGCCTGATCGGTCGGTTCCCTCTGCTCTTCTGTCCTAATAAAACTGATAAATTTATCCCACATAGAAGTCTCTCTCTACCAGATCCAATTCAATCACCTTATTTAAAAATTTCTCCTTATTTGACAGATATCTGTCCAGGAGAATCACAGACCGCGGTATCTCCGCTCTTCTGTATTCAAAGAATGATTATGCGGACGGGAGGGTCGCATGGTAAAAGAACCTGTCGGTTTCAGAAAAAGTCCTTTTTTTGGGAGGAATAAGGGCATATAATGCGATTGTTCCGAGAATTATGATTGTCGTTATGGTCAAATATTTTGCAGGTCTGACCCTTCCGTCACAAACAATTTCTTGTTATTTTATCATCAAAGAGCATGCAGATCGTTCTATGAACATTCTCGGGTTCATCTGGCCGTTCTTCCTTCCCCTGCTCGGTATCATCATCGCACTGGTTCACATCAGATGGAAACATATCGCCGGCTACCAGGCCATCGGGGTTGTGCTGATGTGGCAGCTGGCCGTCGGGCTGGGACTTGGCCTCATCTGGGGCGGCCTCGGCCACCTCCTGATGCCAGACAGGGTTGCCGAAGGGATCGGCTGGCCGACCGGGAGCCCGTTCCAGCGGGAAGTCGGGATGTGGGATCTGGCCCTGGGCATTGTCGGGGTCCTCTGCCTGGTGTTCCGGGACGAAGGGTTCTGGACGGCAACAATCATCGGGACCGGGATATTCTTTGTCAGTGCCGGGCTCGGCCATGTCTACGAGCTTGTCGTCCATGGGGACACGGCGGCCTTTAATGCCGGTGCGGTGATGTATATCGATCTCTTCTACCCGTTCTTCCTTGCAGCGCTGCTCATCCTGTATCACCGGGGGAAAGTTGCGGAACAGGGGAGTCTGTCATAAAAATATCACGCTGGGATATACCTGGGGATCAGGGTATCCTGTTTTTTCTCCTGCTTGTGCGATTATTCCATCGCAGGTGATGGCACTACCGATGCATCTACCAATACATACCTTCAACGGCTCATACAGCATTGATATACCCATATGAAGTTGGTTTCATGAAAAGTTACGGAAGCTATGCAAAAGCAGGCAAAACAGAATCGGATCCGAATGCAGTAAATGCAGATGGTACGCCAGCCGTTCGTGTGCGGATACCAAAAAAATGGAACAGGGAGCAGTTCGCACTTGCTGAAATGATGCTCGGGGCAAATCATATTCGTGTCAAGTGTGCTGACGGGATCACCCGCATGGGGAGAATCAAAGGAAAGATGAAGAAACGGATCTGGATTCGTGAAGGGGATACCCTGATTGTTACTCCCTGGAGCTTCCAGGATGCAAAGTGCGACATTATTTACCGATACCTCAAGCCGCAAACGGAATGGTTACGAAGAAACCGCTTCATCTTCTGAAATACCCCTTTTGCTTTGAATATTTTTTATAAAATTACGAGCCTCAAACCCGGCCAAAAACTCTTTGCTGCCGGACTGCCATCCCTCCATGATGCCTGAGGGTCCCTGTTTCAATGATCTCTGGTCAGAGATCCTTCTCAAGAACGTCACCCCCCTCCGGGTCGAAAACCGGGTCAAAAAGATCTGCCGTGAGTATTATCCTCTTGAGCCCGGCTATGTATTCCGCGGGATCCCTATCCTGCTCAGTAAACCACTGCTGGTCGGCATCGATGATGATGCGGAACGGATCCTGATGCCCTTCCGGAAACCCTGCTATGGTACCTCGCTCTATGTCATCGATTCCGACCGGGAGGAGATCGCCTGCCTCCGGGAGGATCTCTGTCAGAGGGGATTACCGGAACCGGTCAAAAAAGCGGGAGTCCGGAAGAAGAAACAGAAGAAACCCGTGGAATGAAAGGACCAGGTGCATATCCACCGTCAATGAGAAATACCCGATGGTCCTGAAGGGATGGCTTCAGGTCAATCGTTCGTGTCCCGGGGGGATGGCAGATAGTAGCTGCCGGGATGAGATTGTATATAAAGGACAATTTTACTAAGAGTATCAGAATGAGAGGGCCATCCTGCTGGATATTTGTAGTTGTATCCCTTGCTATCCTGTTTGCCGTTATCCCGGCAGGAGCCGCCCATGGTGGAGGAGCCGGCAGTATGTCATCCTCCGGGAGTTCAGGGAGTGGAGGGTTCGATTCCTCCGGATCTTTTGGTCCGGCATTCAGTACCAGCAGTGATGAAGTCAATGTGCAACCCGGTTCTGCCATCGTAACCGGGGAGGGAACCAGAAGTCCCGGGTCAGGTGCCCAGACCGGGGCAGCAGCGGGAGATTCTGAGAACGTCCAGGGATCAGGCCCGGCAGGAGGTTATCCCAGTTCCGGTCCATTACCGGCGGTGTCCGGGACAAATGATCTCCCAGGGGTACAAGATCTTCCCTCTGGACCAGCGGGTGGTCCGGGACCGGGCAGCAGCTCTCCCCTTGGCCAGTCTGGAGGAGGGGAATCCACGGGATTTTCCCCTGGAGGATCGGGATCCCCGGGAGGGCCCCTTCAGGGGCAACAGGATGACCAGGCACCTTCGGCACCGTTTTCCAGGGAGACCGGTTCCCCGGAATACGCGGATCCTGCCCGGGAAAACGGCTGGCAGGGATCCCGTGATGCAGAAACCGGCACCCAGCAGGGGTATGGAGCATCCGGGTCTGACACAGGAAGTATGTTTCAGGGTCAATATGGTGCCGGCGGAGCGGTGATGGTGGTCGCTGTATCGGCGGGGAGTGGGGGGATGGCCTGGTCAGGATCAGGGTATCCAGGCGGAAATCTGATGCCGGCAGATCCCAATCATGATGCTGCCCCCCATCGGCGGCAGCAGGGACCACCGTCGCAGTCAGGGCAGTATCCCTGTGCTCCTGCCCAGACCAGTGCACCCACTACAGCATCACCGCAGAAAGAAGTGGAGCAAAAAGACACGACTGACACACGGCCGCGATTCCGACGGGCCAGGACGCCCAAACCGGAGCAGGAACCGGGTGTGCCGGCTCCTTCCTCCTCATCACCTGCCGGCCTCCCGCTCTTCCCCTTCAGCCTGGTCCTTTTCGGTGGATACCGGAGAATTTCGAAGAAGAATGTACTTGATCTTGATACACGCCAGACCATCTACCAGGCCATCGCCCGGAACCCGGGGATCGATGTCATGACGCTCACTACGGTGACCGGTATCAATGAGAATACCCTGCGGTACCACCTGTTCAAGCTCGCGGAAGCCGGGAAGATTACCTGTTTTACCCGGCGGGCAGTTGTCCGGTACTTCCTCAACCAGGGAGCCTACGATCCCGCAGAACAGGTCATCTGGCACTACCTCTGGTCCGATACTCCCCGCCATATTCTCCTCCTGCTCTCCCGTTCCCCCGGCCTGACCCGCCAGCAGATTGCCGACGCGATTGGTATCTCCGGCCCGTCAGTGACCCGGCAGATGAAGCACCTTATCGATGACAATATCGTCGAAAACAGGGTTCCCGGACACGCGAACCACTACTATCTTACGAACGAAGCCCTGGCAATTCTTTCGAGAACAGGAGCATTTTCTCCCTCGATTTTCCAAGGGGGACATGTGTCGGGGGACCTTCTCCCCCACCGGCAGAAAGGAACTCAGGAGCCGGCGGCGCTCTCCCTTTCACAAACCCCCCGCATTCCCGGCATATAGCTGCTGTTCTCCATATTTTTACCCGGCTCTCCCCGGAATGTAGCTTCCCGTTTGAGAAAAAGTTTGATAACTCCTGCCAATGTCCTGATGGAGACGGGGTTCCGGGGCTTTTTGTTCCGGACCCGAATATCCAGGGAGTCAAGAATCCATGATGAAAAAGATCGCACTCTGTGCCGTGCTGATCCTAATCCTCGTTCCGGCGTTCGCTATGGCCGCCGGGCACGAGAGACCGGGAGCAGGCAAGAGCACGTCAGCGGGGAACGGCCTGCAGGTACAGCAGATGACCACCCGTGATACAGCCAGCCAGGTGCAGCTCAGGTCCTGCCAGCAGCAGGGATTCGAAAATTCCGCGGAGAACGGGAACGGGCAGATGCTCCGGAACCGTACCTGCGATCAGGACCGTGAGATGCTGCAGAACATGATCCGGAACCAGACGCGGAACGGCCTGGAGTCTGGTGGCGGAGCATGCCGGGGATTCGGGGTATGCGGTGGAACGAGTACCCGGACAGACACCGGCCTCCTGCACCAGGAGGACGGCCAGATGAACCAGACACAGAACCGGCTGCTTGAACAGAAACGGATCCAGGCCGCCCTGGCATCCGGGAACGGCCAGGTGTCGCCGGCAGGATCAGCTGATCAGATCCGGGACCGGATCCGCGGCATGGTCCGGAACCAGACCCGGCTGCAGGACGCTTCCTGCGGGAACAGCCCGGGCCAGTAGCTGGATTACCGCCTGCACCACTACCAGTGCAGCACCTCCTTTTTTCTACCCGTTCATCGCTCCTTCTGCAAGACGAGGTTGATTCTTTTTTGCCCGTATCACTTTGAACAGCTCAAACCATAGTACGCTCACGATACCACCGGTGACACATACGGTGAGCTCTTCCAGGGAGATGGGTGCAAACGAAAAGAGCTTGATGATAGCAGGGATACTGATCGCTGCGCCAAGGAAGAAAATGGTCCCCCCTATCACCCACCAGAATGCCGTATTCGGTTTTCTGAAGGTCGCAACAATGCTCTCTGACCAGGATCGGTTGGTACAGATCAGGGCGAGGTTCGCAACAACAATGGTAACGAAGGACAAGGTACGAAGCTCGTCTTCTCCCAGTCCCCGCATCATCCCGTAAAGATACAACGCAAGCACGATGCCCAATACGACAAAGCCCTGGGCCAGGGCGATCGAAACGGTAGAACGATCAAGGATACGTTGTTCGGTTTTTCTCGGAGGTTGCTCCATAATGCCCTGCTCCTCCTCCTCAGCCTCGAATACCACCGAACAGGCGGGATCGATGATCAGCTCGAGAAAGACGATGTGGATGGGCAGGAGGATGAGGGGCCACCCGAGAAGAACCGGCGTGAGCGAGAGACCGGCAATAGGGACGTGTACGGAGATGATATATGCCATGGCTTTCTTGAGGTTCGCATAGATCCTCCTCCCCATCCGGACACCGGCAACGATCGAGGCAAAATTATCGTCAAGGAGAACCAGGGAGGATGCCTCCCTGGCCACATCCGTACCCCGCCCACCCATGGCGATGCCGATATGAGCAGCCTTCAGTGCCGGTGCATCGTTCACGCCGTCACCGGTCATGGCCACAATCTCGCCCTGTGACTTGAGGGATTCGACAATGGAGAGTTTCTGTTCGGGAACGACCCGGGCAAAGATGGATGTGGAGCCGGTTATCGCATCCCGCTCCTCTGCCGGCATCGCTTCCAGTTCAGGGCCGGTGACGATATGGTCTGTCCCGGGGAGTCCTATCTGCACGGCGATGTTTCGTGCCGTGGCAGGATAATCACCGGTGATCATGGCCACCCGGATGCCTGCCGTCCGGCACTCACTGACTGCCGCGGCCGCATCCGGACGTACCGGGTCGGCAAACCCGATGAGGCCGAGGTAGGTGAACGGAAAATCGTGCTGCCCGTCCGGAAGGCCTCCCCGGCGGAAATGAGCTTTTGCCACCCCCAGCACCCGGAGTCCCTGGGCTGCGAGTTCTTCCACTTCCCCGGTCAGGACCCTGCTCCGGGTTTCACCGATATGGCAGAGATCGAATATCGCCTCCGGGGCCCCCTTGGCGGCGATGATGTACTCATCACCTGTTCTTGACTGCCAGACATTGGACATGGCCAGGATTTCCCGGGAGAGCGGGTATTCCACCAGGAGTTCCCAGTCCTGGTGGATATGCTCGGTGCCGGAAAGGCCATCCCTCCCCATCGTGAGCAGGGCCTGTTCCATCGGATCAAAAGGATCCTTCTTGCAGGAGAGGATGGCATACTCGAGGAGCTCGTGGAAAGGTTCGGGGGGAGCTGTCCTGCTCTCCACGGTGCAATCCAGGGTTGCACCGTTTGAAATCAGCCGTGCAACGGTCATCCGGTTCAGGGTGAGCGTGCCGGTCTTGTCCACGCAGAGAACCGTGGTTGCACCCAGGGCCTCGATTGCCGGGACCTGCCGGGCGAGGACGTTTATTTTGGAGAGCCGCCAGGCACCAAGGGCGAGGAACACGGTCAGGACTACCGGAAACTCCTCCGGGAGGATGGCCATGGCGAGGGTGATGCCGGCAAGGAGCCCTTCGAGCCAGTCTCCGCGGGTCAGCCCGTAGACAACCACGACGGTGATGAAGAGAAACAACCCTATGAGGGCAATACTTCGTACGATGGAGGATGTCTCGATATGGAGCCGGGTCTTCTCCCGCTCCACTTCCTGCAGAGCCTTGCCGATCTTCCCCATCTCGGTGTTCATGCCGGTGCCGACCACCTCAGCAACGCCCTGCCCCTGCACGACCAGGGTGCCGGAGTAGAGCCAGGGCTGGTCGTCCCCGCCGGGGCGCCTGGTTCCCGGCTCTCCTTCCGCAGGAAGTTTCCTGACCGGGACCGATTCTCCGGTGAGGAGGGATTCATCAACGGAAAGATTTGTTGAGGAGAGGAGGAGGGAATCGGCAGCGACGCGATCGCCTTCGGAGAGAAACAGGCAGTCCCCCCGGACAACCTCTCTCCCGGCAATCCGCAGCAGCTTCCCGTCCCTGATGACCAGGGCCCGGGGGCTGGACAGGTTCCGCAATGCTTCCAGGGCCCGCTCGGTCTTCCGCTCCTGGTAGACCGTGATCCCGATGATTACCAGGACAAACGAGAGGAGGAGGGCACCTTCCTCGAAATCCCCCAAGAGAAAATAGATGATCCCTGCCCCTACCAGGAGGAGGAACATCGGCTCCCGGACAACATCGGCGATGATGACGAAAACATCCCGGGTCTCCCGGGAAGCGAGTTCGTTTCGCCCTTCCTGGAGGAGACGCCGTTCTGCTTCTTCGGCTGAAAGGCCCGTGAACCGGGAAAGATCGAGGAGTGGCATAATGTACTACGGTAACTGAAGCGATAGGGCGCCATGCCTAAAAGGTTTTATGGTAGAGAACGGGAAGGGGAGGGGTGCTGACTGACCATTATGCCGTAGTACCACCGGTTTTCCGACCTGAATAGACAAAAAATCTGCCTATCTTCTTTTCAGATTCCCGGGCAATGGATATCCGGCAAAGGCCGGCTACCAGAACAGAGATGATGAAAACCGACAGAGCACCCAGGATGCTACCTTTTCAGATACCTAAGATGGTGTGGGTCAGGTCTGATCCAGAGCCTGTTTCAGCGCCCGGGAGGTTGAGCTGACCGGGCGAGCCGCATCCCGAGGACCACGAAGACAAGACCTATGACCGTCACTGCAGGGGATTTGATCTCCCAGTCAAGGATATAGCTCAGGGCATTGATTACGAGCAGGGTAAAGCCTGCCACGGCTACCGGGTACCCGGAGAGTTGCCGTTTCTCATTCACGATAAATACACGAGGTCTTTTATGAGAGAAAGAGCTTATCGGCATCTTACTACGAGTGATACCATGACTCCTCACCTCACCGGTGCAATCCCCCAGCGGGACGGGAAGACGTTTGGCATAGTGACCCGGATCCCTGCCGGGGCGGTTACCCCTGACATGCTCGAGACCATCGCTGCCGTTGCCCGGAAATACAGGGTGCCCCTGATCAAACTCACCTCAGGCCAGCGGTTCATGCTGGTCGGGATACCTGAAAAGGATCTCCCCCTGGTCTTCAAAGACCTCGGCGTACTTGCCGGGGAGGAAACGGCCCCCTGCGTCCGCTATGTCCAGTCCTGTCTTGGGACGGATACGTGCCGGTACGGCGTCCAGGACTCGATGGCCCTCGGCCGTGAGCTCGAACGAACCTGTCACGGGATGGCATTCCCGGCCAAGCTCAAGTTCGGCGTATCCGGGTGCCTCCGCTGCTGCAGCGAGAGTTATATCCGGGACATCGGGGTCATCGGCACTTTGACAGGATGGACGGTAGTATTCGGCGGGAACAGCGGGAGGAGACCGTCCATCGGGAAAATAGTCGCCCGGGACCTGTCAACCGGTGACGTTCTCGACCTGGTCCGGCGGCTCATCGAGTACTACCAAGAGCACGCCCGGGAAAAAGAGCGGGCGGCACGGTTTCTGGAGCGGATCGGATTTGACCGGTTACGATCAGAGCTGCTGACACTGCTGCCGTATATTCCGCTTGAGGATGCAGAGTAAGAGATGAATTGGAGGAGGTTCGGGATTCATCCGTGACCATCGTTCTGATGGCCCATATTTTTTTATCATATGAATGAATAGGGGATATCAACACTGGGTTCATCTGGTATCCCTCCCTCCAGGACATCCGGTTCCTGCTGGCATATCCGTCATGTTTTTTTTCATGGCCCCAGTGTTTCGCAAGCAAACGAGGCAGGTCCTATGTCTGATGGAACTCTACGTCAAGCAGACGGGGTTGAAATTACCATTCTCACGGATAACTATACCGACATCCTCATGATGCAGGGATCCGAGGTTGTCCGCCGTCCCCAAATCCCCCCGCCACGGGCACCGCTCGCTGAACACGGATTATCATGCCTGGTTACTGTCCACAGCGGCGCTGACACACACCGGGTGCTGATGGATACAGGGGTATCATCTGCCTGTCTTTTTCACAATGCAGCCCTCCTGAATGCCGATTTGGGAGGCATTGAGGGTATTGTCCTCTCTCACGGGCATTTTGACCATTTCGGCGGGCTCATCGATCTCCTGAAACGGGGAAACAGGAAGATGCCCGTCACTCTGCACCCTGACGCCTTCCTGGTCCGTCGCATGAACATCCCCATGATCGGCCGTCCGACCAGTATTCCCACGCTTGATGAAGCTGCCCTGACTGAAGCAGGGGCTGTCGTTCAGAAATCCAGGGACCCCCAGCTCCTGACATCGGACCTCCTGCTTACGACCGGTGAAGTGGAGCGATCTACCCTGTTTGAGAAAGGTTTTCCCTGGGCAGAGGCGAATATCAACGGAACCTGGACGGTCGATCCCTTCACCGATGACCAGGGGCTCATCATCAGGATCAGGGACAAGGGACTCGTAGTGCTCAGCGGGTGTGCCCACGCCGGGATCATCAATACTGTCCTGCATGCCCGAAAAATCACTCACACCAATAAGGTGCTTGCCGTGCTGGGTGGATTCCACCTGACCGGACCGCTCTTTGATCCTGTTATCCCACCCACAGTTGAAGCTATGAAGCAGATTGGTCCTGACTATATCGTCCCCATGCACTGCACCGGATGGAAGGCTATCAACCGGTTTGCGGAGGAGATGCCCGGGCAGTTCATTCTCAATACCGTCGGTACAACATATGCGTTTTCCTGAACAGGAACGGGCAGGAGATAATGAATCGAAAATGGGTATGAACAGGCATCCACGGCCCTTTTCGAACCGTTTGAAATCTCCTGCCACGGTTGAACCGGGATAACCATGACCATCGATATGGAGGATATATACCAGAATATTCCCCCGGACAGGATACCGTGGAACATCGAGGAACCTCCCGGTGCCCTGGTGAGGCTGGTGGAGCGCGGCCAGGTCTTCCCCTGCCGCACCATCGATTTCGGCTGTGGTGCCGGCAACTATGCCGTCTGGCTGGCCCGGCAGGGGTTTGAGGTAACCGGCATCGATATCTCCCCGTCTGCCACCGACCTTGCCCGGAAGAATGCCGCACGGCAGGGTGTGGCGTGCACGTTCATCGTTGCCGATGTGCTCAAGGACCTCCGGGAGGTGGAGGGCCCGTTTGACTTCGGCTTCGACTGGGAACTGCTCCACCACATTTTCCCGGACGACCGTCCCCGCTACATGGCGAATGTTGCCCGGCTGCTCAGACCCGGCGGGAAGTACCTCTCGGTCTGTTTCCACGAGGACGACCCCCAGTTCGGCGGCTCCGGGAAATACCGGACCACCCCGATAGGGACCGTGCTCTACTTCTCGTCAGAGGAGGAACTCCGGGATCTCTACAGCCCGTATTTCCGTATCCTGGATCTCCGGGCTGTTACGGTCAGCGGCAAATGGGGGGATCATGTGGCAAATTATGGTTTTATGGAGCGGAAATAAAAAGGGATACGATGTTTTAAGCCCTCAAAGAAGATCTCCCCTTATGACATGGTCACAAAAAAGATCGCTGGATCTTCTTGCCGCAATACTGATAGGAGCCGTCTTCATCATTGTGATCGGTGAGGAAGTGTTCGGTTTGTTCTTCCAAAAGCCAGTAGGGGGTATTCTTACGCTCGTTACGGTGAGTATCCCGGGATACTTCTATTTTTCAAAATAATTTCAATGCCATGCAATGCAATGTGGTCTTTTTCATACCTGGGGACGAATGGCGTCCTCAGGTATCAACCTTCGAAATCATAGCTGGCTGACGCAAAAGTAATTTTAAATCGAACTCTCCCATCCCTGGCCCATATCGACAATCGGCCGGATTTCCTCCACCTCAAAGCTGACTGCTGCATGGACCATGGCTGCTGCCGCTTCTCCGGCCATTTTGGCAATATTGCTTTTAAAGTCATCAAGCATTTTTCCCGATGTCGCAATATTTTTTACCGTCAGGTAGACCCTGACGCCTTTCCAGTCTGCAAGGGTCGTCCCGGGCTCCATGATCATGAATACAGCGTGAGGGTTCTGCTGGAGGTAAGTTAATGAGCGGTTCTTCCCAAGCGCCATGACCACGGTCTTTCCATCGGTCATCCTGGGTGATCCGAATACCGCGACATCCACCTTCCCTTCCCTGCTGGCCGTGCTGAGCGTTCCAATCCTCGGCTGCCTGTTGAAATATTCCATCAGTTTTGCTGACATCTTTTTCCCCTTCTCATGTTTTTAGTACCTGCCTCTCCTGCTTTTACCTTAAAGGTTATGGGGGTGGCCGGTTCCTTCCCGGTACGGGTGAAACAGCCTGGGGGGACGTGTCTCCGTTTCCTGGATCCCGGATGCCGGAATGAGGGTCTGTGAGGATTCCTTCCTCAAGGATCCCGTATGGCGGAAAGGAGAGATGGGTTCCGGTAATGAGGGGGATTTGGAGAAACGGATGGCTTGTAGTTACCAGGGAGACATAAATGATTGGTTTCATTCCCTCCCTTCGGCTCGTGCAGGGTGGCAGAGGCTAAACCCGGGTGGACAACAGCACCTGTTCATGCCCATCGGAAAACCGTGCGGTGACGATGAGGAATTGGCCCCGGATATCCTGCCCGAATCCATTGAACTGTCCGATACCGGGTGCGGCAGAACCTCCCGCGAGGACGGTGCCATCGGCCAGTTTCGACTCCCACGACACGATTGCCATCATATCCGGACCTCCTTCCCAGGTAATCCCGGTTTTGTCGGGACTGACGATTACCCCGACCGCTTTACCGGTTCCGCTTCCGGAAGCCATCTGGATATACTGGTTCACATCAAGGGCTGGTGGATTATTGACCAGGGCAGGGCCCTGGGGCCTGCTGCCAGTATTTTGCTGACCGGGTGCACTGCACCCCGACAGGATCAGAACGGCGATGACCACACCAGGGAGGATCAACCTGAGCACGGTAAGACGCATGGACCTGACCTGCTTGAGCCTATTCCTCATAGAATGATAAAGAGATCGGTGCCCGGGTGGGCAGAGAAGAAGGTGTTTCCTGTCTCTACAACCTGAACGACTCCATCCTTTCGAAACTACTACGTGGCACTCGGATCAACATTCAGTATCCCATGAACCCGGCACCAGTCCTGGACCGATCCCTTGCATTCCGTCTCATTCTCCTCCTCGGCATCGTCAGCCTCTTCGGGGACATCATCTACGAGGGCAGCCGGAGCATAGCCGGGCCCTACCTGCTCCTGCTCGGTGCCTCGGCCTTCACCGTAGCATTGGTGGCAGGGTTCGGGGAATTTCTCGGCTATGCCGCCCGGCTGGTGTCCGGGTACCTGGCTGACCGTAGCGGGGATTACTGGACGTTTACCATCATCGGGTACCTGATGATCGGAGCCATCCCGCTGCTCGTCTTTGCGGAGGCCTGGGAGGCTGCGGTGGTACTGATCCTCATCGAACGGCTGGGCAAAGGGATCCGATCCCCTTCCCGGGACACCATCATCTCCCACGCTTCGCACCAGGTCGGCCGGGGCTGGGGATTCGGGCTGCACGAGGCCCTCGACCAGGTGGGGGCCGTTATCGGCCCGCTGGTGTTCGCCGTCTCCCTGGTCCTTTCCGGGGGGTACCAGACCGGGTTTGCTGTCCTCGCCATCCCCTTCATCCTTTTAATGGCGGCCCTGCTCTATGCCCGGAGGAGTGCCCCTGATCCGGCAGCATTTGAAGAACGGCAGGGACACCAGCCTGCGCCGGACCAGTCCCGGTTTTCCCGGATCCTCGTTCCCTACGGGACCTTCACCGCCCTGACCATGGCGGGATTTGCCGTCTTCCCGCTGATGGCCTACCACTTCAGCGCAGCATCCATCGTCCCCGATGCCCAGATCCCGGTCTTCTACGCCATTGCCATGGCAGCCGATGCTCTCGTTGCCCTGGTGATCGGGAGGCTCTACGACAGGAAGGGATTGTCAGTGCTGGTGGTCATACCGCTGGTAAATATTCCTGTCGCCGCCCTGGCATTCAGTGGCGGCTACTTTGGGGCCCTGGCAGGTGCAGTCCTCTGGGGAGTCTCCATGGGCGGCCAGGAGACGGTGCTCCGGGCAGCGCTCGCTGACCTTACATCGATTAAGAAGCGGGGCATGGCCTACGGGATCTTCAACACCCTCTATGGCGGTGCGTGGTTTGCCGGAAGCGTGGTGCTGGGGATCCTCTACGAGCTGGACCTCCGTGCACTCATCGCCTATACGGTGTTCATGCAGGTTGCGGCACTTGGAGCGTTCTTCTGGCTCAGGAAGGCGGAGTCACATGAAGAATAAAACACAAGGATAATCCGGAAACCGACTCCCTCGCTCTCTGGGTTATCACCCTCTGTGGCCTCTGGTATTATAGGTCCTGTGTGTGGGAAATCGGGAAAAAACTATAATAATCCGGGAAGAAATGACCTATGACTATGGAGGAGGAGCAGAGCGAGGAAAAGAAGCGGGATCTTCTTGCCGCAGGGCTGATCGCCCTGGTGGTCATCATCATCCTGGCTGAAGAGATCCTCGGATGGTTCCTGGTGAAGCCCGTAGGGGGTCTTCTTACCCTCGCAGTTGTCGGCATCCTGGGGTATGTCTACTTCTCAGGATAGCGGCTTTTTGCCCCAGACCAAACCAGGTTTCCTGGCAGGGCTGGTGAATATGACCATCCCGGGACCCCGCTTGTAAAGCCTGCTCATAACGTCCCGGTTTTCAGTTTTCCGACCGGCATGAGATACAGCGGCGTCTGGTTCGCGGGCAGCCCGAGCACGGATGCAATCCCGGCATCGTCAAAGGCCCCGATTGCAACCGTCCCTATCCCGAGCGTGTAGCCCTGCAGGTAGATGTTCTCGGCGGAATGACCTGCTTCCATCTGGACAAACCGTATACCCCGCTCGCCATACTTCCCTGTGGTCCGCTGGTAATCAGCAGCGATGATGATCACGGCAGGGGCGTCCCGGACTGAGGACTGCCCCAGGGCACTGGCGAAGAGATCTTCCCGGACATCTCCATCGATAACCTGGATAGCAGCATGGGATCCCGGCAGGTACCGGTATACACCGGGTAAGAGACCGTTCACATCCCCGCATACCGCGTAGACCTCAAGCGGATAAAGGGCACCCGCAGAGGGTGCAGAACGGAGCCCCGAGGGGTCGGTTACCCCCTGTGCAGCCCAGAGGAGCTGGGAAAGTTCTGAAATTTCCAGTGGCGTGGCAGCATAGTGCCGGACCGACCGGCGGCTTGATAGAGCCTCTTCAACCGATGACGAGAAGGGAGAGCGTAATCACAATAATTCCGATTTTTTTCATCAACCTCCTCCTTATTTGCAATGCTGATACACTCAGCACCAATCTTTGATTGCCAGCTGCACCATATATATCCGTCGTTTCGTTTCCATAACCTGCCGGTTGGGACATATAACTGACAGGAAGAAACATTTTTTAAGACCTTATGAGGAATGAGGGAATGTAACGTGGGAGACAAATTCCCTCATGCCGGACTAGGTAGGGGGGGTATTGTTTACCCGATAGGTTGGGGAATGAATCAGATGAAATTAGTTCTTATCCTGGTAATCATGGCCGGCCTCCTGATAGGGGTTAGTAGTGGCGGATTTCTTAACGACCCTGTTGAAGCACCTTCATGGGGTGCCTTCGGCATTTTCGATGATTATGAACCTGTTTCGTTCGGGGACGGCTGGCTCCATCCCGGGTATGTACCGTTTAATCTTTCTGCGTGGCTCTACCCGGAACCTGCACCCGCACTGCCTGACGATCCAGGATCGTCATGGGAACCGGTCCCCCTGGTCATGCCCGAACCTTCCCCCTTATCAAAGGACGAACTGTTTGGATCCCTGACAACCGTGTCGAAGGACAAGCAGTCACTGTTGTCCTCGATGAAGGGGAGTTATTATTTCGGGTAAATGGAATGCATATCCGCCGGTATTCAACCATCAGGGCGGAATGAACACCCCGCAGGGAAAATACCTGCTATCAGACGAACCAGTATCAAACGATACCACCTTTCTTATTTTTCATATTATCTTTCCTCTGGATTTTCAGCCGACTTGCCCTGGATGCCCGGAACACTCTGAACCGTCCGGAGGCCGGTGACATAAAATATTATCCGTTATCAATCAGCCGGAAAAGGAATACCCTCATGTCCCTCAACAGCAAACCTTTCTGTTCGTGACCCGTCCGGTCAGGAAGAGGATCCTCCTCATCGTTACCTCGCTCGCATCGTTCCTCGTCCCCTACACCGTATCCTCGATAGCAGTCGCCCTCCCGGCCATCGGGTCAGCGTTTACCCTCGACCCGGTGACCATGGGCTGGGTCACCTCGGCCTACATCCTCACGGCAGCAGTCTGCATCATCCCCTTCGGAAAACTAGCCGACATTTACGGACGAAAACGTCTCTTTCTCCTGGGAACCATCATATTCACCCTGGGATCGCTTTTCGCCGCTCTCTCGTGGTCCGGCCCTGCGATCATCGCTGCCCGGTTCGTCCAGGGACTGGGAGGATCCCTGATCTTTTCCACCTCCATTGCTATCGTGACCGCCGTTTTTCCTCCCGGGGAGCGGGGCCGGGCTATCGGGCTCATCACCGCCACCGTCTACGCCGGTCTCTCTGTCGGCCCGTTCCTGGGAGGCATCCTGACCCAGCATTTCGGGTGGCAGAGCATCTTCCTGGTCAACGTCCCCTTCGGCATCCTGGTGATCATCGCCACCCTGGTATCCATTCCCGGGGAATGGGTGGAACCGGGCAGTCACCGGTTTGACCTTACCGGCGCCGTCCTGTACTGTACCATGCTGGCCGGGATCCTCTATGGTCTCACCCTCCTCCCGACACCCGGGGGAATTCTCTGGATGGTTCTCGGCGCAGCCGTCCTCTACGGATTTGTCTGGTGGGAACGGCGGCAGGCCTCCCCGATGCTGGACCTATCGATCTTCCGGAATAATCCCCCGTTCATCTACTCCAATATTGCCGCGATGATCAACTATGCCACGGTCTTTGCGATAGGGTTCCTCATGAGCCTCTACCTGCAGTACAACCGGGGCCTTGACCCCCAGACAACGGGATTCATCCTGGTCATCATGCCGGTGGTCCAGATGGTGATCTCCCCCCTTGCCGGCCACCTTTCTGACACTGTCGAACCAAGGGTCCTGGCAACCGCCGGGATGGCCTGTACCACGGCAGGGCTCGGGGTAATGGCCCTTGTCTCTCCGGCAACTCCCCTGATGGTAATCGTGGCAGGCCTGATGATCCTCGGGTTTGGGTACGGTCTCTTCTCCTCGCCGAACACGAACGCTATCATGAGTAGTGTTGCGGTCCGGCAGCTGGGGGTTGCCTCGGCCATGGTCTCCACCATGCGGTCGGTCGGGCAGATGATCAGCATGGCCATTGCCATGGTCGTCGTCTCATACTTCATTGGTTCCCAGCCAATCTCCCCTGAGATTTACCCGGAGCTTCAGGTAAGCGTGACGGTGGCGTTTTTCATCTTCTTCCTCCTGGGCTTCATCGGGATCTGGACATCGTACTCCCGGGGAACGATTCACCGGTAACAGAACCAGCACTGGAGAGAGCGACCAGGAAACCCCCCCGAGGAGAGAACCGTTTATTGACCGGGGCCGACATACCGGATAGTGAGAACCACATGCGGGTAGGGGGGAAGAGGAGGCCAAGATGACGAAGACCTGCGATATCTGCGGGAAGACGGCCATCGGCGTCCAGTGTTACGGATGTTGCAGCACGCTGGTCTGCGAAGAGCATGCCGACGCCATGCTCAGGGAGCTAGAGCCTGACGGGAGGAAGGGGTGGGGAGCCTGCTACTACTGGCGGTTCCGGCAGCCTGGCATCGAGAAATAGCGGCCGTATCCATCCGTTATCCCGGGTGAGCTCGGATCGGCCACGTGGTTTCCCCATTTTTCTCATGATGCTATTAACGGTGACACAATGTGGTGAGTTGTTTGCAGGAAGGTTTACATCATCCGTAACCGATGTACTCGCATGAAAACTATCCGGGTATCCCAGCAATTCTTCGATATGGTCAAGCAGGAACACCACCAGTACGAATCGCAAGAGGATACCCTCATCCGCCTGTTGGGCTGGCAGGAGAGATTTCCGGGGAGATTTGGAAGAGAGGAGCCTGAGGAATAGGTGAGACAGCATTCCTGCACGTAATCGTTTGGATCCGGTCATCGCTGCCATCCGGAAGGAGCTTACGGACCAAGCCGACCCCGCCATCCGTGAATCCTCCCGGCGGTTCTTCAAGGAGGAGATCACCTGCTACGGCATGAAGACCCCCATGGTGACGGCGATTGCAAAGAAGTACTGGAAGGAGGTCCGGTCCCGGGAGAAGGAAGAGATCTTTTCTCTCTGCGAAGAACTCTACCGGTCAGGCTACCTGGAGGAGTCCTTCATCGTCTCCACCTGGGCCCATGCCCTCGCGGACCGCTTTGAGCCCGGGGATCTTGCGGTGTTTGAGCACTGGATCGATACCTGGATCACCAACTGGGCGGCCTGCGACGGGTTCTGCAACCACGCGGTTGGTGACTTCATCATGAAATATCCCGGGCGGATCGCTGACCTCAAACGCTGGGCCACCTCGCCGAACCGGTGGATGCGCCGGGCAGCCTGTGTCTCGCTGGTCGTCCCGGCAAAACACGGTGAGTTTCTCGCCGAAGCCTTTGAACTCGCCGATCTCGTCCTGACCGATCCGGACGACATGGTGCAGAAAGGCTACGGATGGCTCCTGAAGGAAGCGAGCCGGAAGCATACCACCGAAGTATTTGATTATGTCATGCGGAACAAGGCGGTGATGCCTCGGACCGCTTTGCGGTATGCAATCGAGCTGATGCC
>CAYGWN010000013.1:0-3878 GCA_964353765.1 uncultured Methanoregula sp.
ATGAAGGCACTCATCGACCGTGCGGGGTATGTTGCCCGGGCAAACGACCACATGTTCCGGCGGAAGGTGGGTGCGGCGGTCGTCGCTGCACGGAGGGCAGGTGCCATCCACACCTTCGACACGCTCAACCACTTCTTCCTCATCAGCCAGATGATCGTCCCCGGGTCATCCTACTGGAACATCGGCATGGGGCTCGCCCCGGGCGATGTGAAAAAGGACCGGGAAGGGATGGATACGATGAAGACCCTTGGCCGGAACATGGCGTGGCTGCTCCACAGGATCCAGGGATGACGAAGCATTGAAGTTCCCGGGTTCAGAACACTCCACAAAAGAGAAAATATCCATGAATCGCTACACAGTCCGGATGGTTGCCATTGGAGCTGCCGTAATCATACTTCTCCTTTTCCCGGCAGGGGCTGACAGCATCAAAGTGATCCCTGCAACGGTCGCGGTGCAGAAAGGTGAAACCGCGGAACTATTCCTGGTACTTGATGATGCGTGGGCAGGTCTTGCCGGATATGACCTGGTCATCCGGTTTTCGGATCCCACGGTAGCAGACATCCCGGTGATTACCTACCCGTCCTGGGCAGTCCTGAACAATACGACGCTGAAAGCCGATCGTTCAGTCAGGATAAGCGGGGTGGACCTTTCCCGGCAGGTAAACCAGGGCATGACTGCGGTCCCCCTTGCTACCCTGAAAGTCCGGGGGATCTCTGAAGGCACGTCATCGATCTCGCTGGAATCGGTGCATATGGATGCTGAAGGGGGTGCGGCGCTCTATCCTGCAGTGCATGCCGGACACATTATCGTACCTGGAAATGCCACGCAGTCTGGGGAGCATGGAGACGGTGGCAGTTCAGTATCGTACGTGACTCAACCACAGACTTCTGCGGCGCCCCCAGTATCATCACTGGCTCTTCCTGGCACCTCCCTGCCGACTCTATCCGGTCAGGAAACTGTCCAGATACCATTGACGACGACACCCCTGGTACCTGACCAAACCCTCACCCTGACAATGCCTGGTGTTCCCCAGGGTAGCGGAGTACCACTCTGGATATGGTTTCTGGGGGGATTCATCGTTCTCGGAGCACTGGTGGTTGTCGCTTTTATTGCCTGGCGGAGAGAACAGGAAGAGGGGTAAAATCTTTTCTTTAAATTTTCTTTTTTATCCTCATACTTCCCCAAGGTACCGGTATACCCAGCTCTTCGCTCTTCATGCTGATCGCTCCCCGCAGCACAGGGAAAGGGTTTAAATCATGAGTACTATAGGAGGTTTCACGGGCCCGACCTGGATTTTTCAGAAAGCCCTGCATGCATTGCAAGAAGACTGCAACCAGCAGTAATCTGTCTGACTGACCTGACAGATCCCCCCCGGAGTGGTACCCCGTGAATCCGAAGTATATCCATACCCCTGACGAGCTTGACAACCGCGTCGGGCTCTCTCAAAAAGACTTCCGTGAGATAGAAAAGGTCTGTGGAGTCTTCCCCTTCAGGACCAACGATTACTATCTGTCCCTCATTGACTGGAAGGACGACCGGGACCCCCTCCGGAAAATTGTCATTCCTGATCCACGGGAACTGAAAGGCGGGGGCTCGCTCGATCCTTCCTCAGAAAAGGATTATACAAAACTACCCGGACTGCAGCACAAGTACCCGCAGACCGGCCTGCTCCTCCTCTCCGATGTGTGCGGCGGAATCTGCCGGTTCTGTTTCAGGAAACGGCTGTTCATGGACAGGGAACAGGAAGCGGTGAAAGATGTTTCGGGTGGGATGGAGTACATCCGGGAACACCCGGAGATGACCAATGTCCTGCTGACGGGAGGAGACCCGCTCACCCTCGAAACCTCGTACCTTGAAAAGATCCTCCGCGAATTGCGGGAGATCTCCCATGTGAACATTATCCGTATCGGAAGCAAGATCCCTGCCTACAATCCCTTCCGGATCCTGAACGATCCCCGCCTCCGGGAGGTCTTCTCACAGTTCAGCAGCTCCGAGAAGAAAATCTACCTGATGGCCCATTTCAACCATCCCCATGAGCTCACCAGCCCTTCGCTGCAGGTACTCGAACAACTCCAGGCTTCCGGGGTGAAGGTGGTCAACCAGACCCCCCTGCTCAATGAGGTGAACAATACACCGGAAACCCTCGCCAGTCTCTTCAGCAGGCTCTCCTTTGCCGGGGTGACGCCGTATTATATATTCCAGTGCCGCCCCTCCCTTGGCAACCGGTTATTCCAGGTCCCGGTTGAACAGTCATACCAGATCATCCAGCAGGCATGGCAGGCATGCTCCGGGCTTGCCAAGAGTGCACGGTTCGTGATCTCTCACGCGACCGGCAAGATCGAGGTGGTGGGAAAGACGGCAACCCATGTCGTCATGCGGTACCACCAGGCAGCGGATCCGGCTGATATCGGCAGGACGCTGGTCTACCGGAACAATCCCATGGCACGGTGGTTCGATGATTACCTGCACCAGGCGGACTCTATCAGGAACCTGATGCCGGTGAGGATGCCGAAGATGCCGAAGATGCAGTGGCTGTTCTGAGGGGACGGTCAGGGACCTCTTATTGATTTTCTGTTTCCTTTTTTTCCCGGTCCACCGGGGCCACCCAGTCCCCCGGCCTCTCATCCCCCCCAGGGGGGAACTGCTATCCCCTTCTCCTCCTGATCCTCGCGGATCCAGATCCAAATGATTTTGCCCCGGCACCTGCCACCGTGATCCTATGGATATTTTCACCCATGCGGTCGCCATTATGATAATCCTCTTTGCAACGGGCAATACCGCTTTCATACCGTTTGGCGTCCTTGGGGCAGTAATCATTGATATCGACATGGCATACTCCTTTATCGCCCGCAGGAATCCCTCTCTCTTCCTCCTCTTCCATGGTGGAATCAACCACAGTATCATCGGAAGCACGATCATTTCGGTCATTGCATTTGGTGTAACGCTGGTCCTCTCATATGCAGGTCTCCTTCCGGGACCCCTGCAGGGAGCGCTCATCATCCCGGCGATTGCCTCTGTGCTGGCCGGGGCCTACCTCCATCTGTTCCTTGATTACTTGGCAGCCCCCGGCCTGCCGCTCCTTTATCCCCTGACAGAAAAACGGTTTGGACTGAGCCTGTTCCCCATGCCCCTCTATTTCCTGATCATAGTCCTTTCTCTCGCCTCACTTGGAGGTATCTTTGTGTGGGGCCTCACGCTGGAGCTCGCGGAGGTATACGGGGTGATCTTTACCGGTATCATCGTCATTAGCCTGGGAATGAAATGGTTCGTGTATCAGAAGGCTCGCGGAAAATCCTATCAAACCTTCCATTTCTTTCAATGGGTTGTGATACAGGAAGAGAATACATCGTACTCGGTGGTGGTTTACGATCTCTTCCGTGGTGTTATCAGGGAACTTACCTTTGAGAAATACCGGAATATCACACCATCAGATGCCCTCACTTACGACCGTCTCCCGGAAATTAAGCGACATAAGTATTTCTCCTATATTAGCACCGTTGAAAAAAACGGGAGCGAGATCACCTTCCGCGATCCGGTTCGGGAGGGAGGTCTCATCTCCTACCCACCCTGGTACCCATCTGTGACAGTAAGCACTATTGAAACAGCATCCTGAAGGTAAGGGATTGCATGATACGTCTTTGACGTGATTTCTTTTCAAGCACTGCAGAAACGCGTTGGAACCACCCGGATGTATCGCGATGCAAACTCATTTACTGGCTCAGCGTGATACCTCTGGTAGTACTGGTGCCCATGATCCACGTTGAAGAAGCCATTGCACGGGGAAAGAAGGGACTGGCTGCTGCCCTCAGCCAGGTCTCAGGGGAATTCTCCTATGATGAGACCGCCTACCACCTCCCGGTCACCTACGCCCTGACCGG
>CAYGWN010000014.1:0-15024 GCA_964353765.1 uncultured Methanoregula sp.
AGCCGAGCTGCAGGAGCAGGTCAAACGGGTGACCGCTCCCTACAAGTATCCCCGGGCCATCGAGTTCGTCACCTCCCTCCCCAAGACCCACTCAGGGAAGATCCGGAGGCACGAGCTCCGCGAACGGGAGGAGAGGAAGGCGAAAGGAAGGGAACCTCCCTGAGACCATAAAGGGTGAAATTTACCCTCTCCCCTGCAGAATTCTATTCATATTATTCCTTTTCCAGCCATTCTTCCCGTGAAATACCCGCCTGGCGGAGAATCCTCATGAGAAGATCTGCACTGATTTCCTGGCGGTGGGGATTTGGGATGGTCAGCACAAGAGAACCCTTGATCATGTACGGGTGTTTCCCCCCTCTGAAGGGACCCTCAAAACCGAATATGTGAAGTCTTCGAATTAATTCAGCCCAGGCGATGGGCCCTGCCCTATGCCCTGGCACTGATATTCAATCCAGTGATCTCTTCAATCGTGATATCGCCGAGCTTCGGGACGGGAAGACCTCTCCTGAGATGGATGATGATCCAGCCATCAATCACTTCTGCAAGGTTTTTCCTGCATTCCTCCAGGGTTTTTCCCGTGGCCCATACCCCGGGAAGATCGGGGACTTCCCCGTAATACGGCTCTTCATCATCAATGATCTCATACCTGGCCCTTGCCCGTGCAGCATCAATGTATTCCACGATCATGATGTACCCGCTCTCCTGATCCAGATAGGAGATACGCTCTTATAAGATATTTCCTGCTCGTGGCCGACCTGCAGGAGCAGGTCAAGCGGGTGACCGCTCCCTACAAGTATCCCCGGGCCATCGAGTTCGTCACCTCCCTCCCCAAGACCCACTCAGGGAAGATCCGGAGGCACGAGCTCCGCGAACGGGAGGAGAGGAAGGCGAAAGGAAGGGAAGAACATCGGTGAGAACCATTCCTGCCTGCCTCTCAGCAAGAAATCTGAAAAATCATCCTCTTTTAAACAGGGTAATTCCTCCCGAATATTTCCTTTTTCACCCCGGATCCTGACCGATGACCTCCGTTTCCATAACCAGCAACCTACCAAGCCCCGTTTGAAAATCCGGCCAGGGACTACGATGATTGACGACCAACAGGTATATGCCTCCGGGAAACCAGGGGCAGGAGAAAAAACATGGCAGACTTTGTCCAGACCAGCAATACCAGGACCGCTGTCAGGGAACTGGCAGCACCGATCGCCGATGTGAACACCTTCAGCACCATTGTCGCGGGGGTTCTGACGAACAACCCGTGGAACTGCACCGCCTACACCCAGGGAAGTGTTCCCCAGGACCCGGTGGCAAAGAACCGGGAGACCTACACCGCCTACGTCATCTACGAGGATGCGGAGGCAAAGAGTGTCGGCCTGGTCACCGCCCGGGGAAAGACCGTTGCCGGGTTCAATGCAGCGATAACGGAAATCCTCGGCAATGCCGAACTTGCCGCCGCCATGGGTGGTGATGCCGTCCGGGACGGAGAGTCCGAGAGCTACAGCTGTTCGCTCCGGTGCCACGATGCGAACGGTGAGGTCTACTACGTCACCTTCAGCCGCGACCAGGTCCGCATCACGTCCTACTCGGACGATGCCATCCGGACCAGGATCGAGACCTGGGCCGACACCATCCCGGCCCTGGCGTGATGCCCATGGAGAACGAGGTACTCATCACCGGTATGTTCCTTGGAGCCGGGCTGCTCGCCTACGTGGTCATCCCCGGCCTCCTGATCATGTGGGACCGGATCCTTGACCATATCGGGACCACCGGCCAGGACGGGGTGCAGGGGGGGAAGTGATTCCCTTCCTCCAGCCTTTCTTTAACAAAAACCCTCAACGAATCCTTACCCGATATCCCTGGAAAAAGATCAGGTAGAGAGACGGGGAAGGGCAGGAGATGGTGGTTCCCGGCAATACTGTTCCGGTACCTGTGGTTATGGATGAGAACAGTATTGGTGCTTCGCTGAAAAAATTAAAAAAAGGAAGAGGCCCACGTGATGAGAGCGAGGACAATGAAAATGATGATCAGCCATTTTCCGATCGTCCAGGCGAGCCTCCCGACAAATCCGAGCACCATCAGGATGATCGCGATGGCGATGAAAATGATTCCGAGGGTAAGAAGCCAGTCTACCATGGTTACAGGGTAGGAGGAAGGATGTTATTAATGTATGTCCCGTTCTGCGAAACGAGATGACACCCCCCTCTTTTTTTCCTCAGGTCCTGGTCTTTCAGTCCCCCGATTACCACGATAAATCCCGCTGCTTCGAGGGGATCTTCAGCCCCTGTGATCCCGATTGCTCCCATGAAAAAAGAATCAGGAGTATGGGCTCTGGAACGGCACCAGCTCGTCCTTCACCCTGTAGGTTTTTCCATTGGTGAAGGTAACATTCACCATAACCCGGTCAGTCTCCGTTGTTCCTGGCAGGATGATCTCGGTGCCGATCCCCGGGTAGCGGGCTGAGGAGGTCTCGGTATTCCCGTCAGACCGGATAATGGTTGCCGTCACCACGGTAACATATGGCTGGCCGAGTCCACCGGCAAAGAGGACAGAGACCCAGGGATCGATGGAAACGGTATTCTTCGTGACCTGGATGGCAACCACCTGGAACGAAGGAACAACGTCGGTCGGCTGAGGGGTGAGGTCCGGCGTGGGCAGGGGTACTTCGGTTGGAGGCGGGGTGACGGCGGGGGCCTCCGGCGGGGTGACGGCGGGGGTCTCCAGCGGGGTGACGACAGGGTTCGTACACCCGGCTACCAGGAGGAGTATTATGCCCAGGAGGAGGAGGGGGAACAACGCTTTCATACAGTATCATCAGTGACTACTGTCAAATGGTTTCCCCTTCCCCTGCTTGACCAGTACCCGGCGTCATGGCCCGGTGACAACGGAGGAGTGCTGGTGACGATTACGACAGAAAGGGGGGTTCCCGCTGCTGCATAAATCAAAACAAAACTATCGGGTAGAGGGAGTACCTAAAATGAAGGGGCCCCAGGTTGTACACACCGGAATGCATGGTCAGCCCCGCAGGACCGCCTCTTTGCCACGCCCCGGCCTTCCGCTGTTCTGGCCGGATTGCTGGCGGTACTGCGGCATCATGGTTCTTTGAGACCTCTGCCCGGCCCAGTCAGGGGGAATGTCTTTCCCACCCGTCCATCGTTGTGCCGTTGAGATGGACGGATTCATTCCCGTACTGCATCGGGTCTTCCCGAACATTTGTTCAACCAAGTGATCTGACCTCTCTGCCGCCAGAAGATCTCAAGCCGTTTTGATCTCCTGGCTGGTCAGGTCACTGCATGTATCCCCGGTTTTCTTCCCTGAGGCATCTCCTACTGGGAATCAACTTGATAAATATCTTTCCTTTTTGTTCTGTGCAGTGGTATATGCAGCATTTCCAGAAAAGACCGAAGGAATAGCGGTGGATCCTGACCAGCTTAAAAAAATTGACACTCTCGTGATGAAACCCGGCCTGCTCTCCACCGTGGTCATCGCCGGTGGCCGGACCAGTGGGGGAATTTACTACCCCCGGGGACCCGTAGCACCCGTTGAGAAAATAAATCAATTTTTTTTAAATTTCACTCACCGTGGCAATTACGGGAAAAACGAGGATAGTTATCTCATTTTTTCCTGCCTTCACCTGTTTTCTGGAACGCCCGCACCGCCTGATCCAGTGACAGCAGCGGTTATACCCTGAAGACAATGTACGGGGTATACTTCATCAGGATAGTCGCCAGTTCTTCCACACCCTGATCGCTGAAGCTGATCCCCGCATTTGCCTCCGGAAACATTCCCCAGTTCTGGCAGACCCCTGCCGTTTCGTCTTCCTTCACCATCTTGAACAACGTTGCAATGAGCTTTCCCTGCTCTTCCGGATCGGCAGGGAACATGCAGGGGTTCATCTCCCATTTCACCAGAAACTTCGGCATGATAACCTTCCTTCAACCTCCCTCTGAATTTATCGCATGGCGTTCTCCGATATCCGTTCGAATATGGTATGGCCAGTGTGTTTTTTATCGATTATCACGTTCACCCCACCCTCATCAGGCAGGGGACAGTAGCGAACCAGCTGATAGGAACATTTGCCATGCAGGCAGGGGTGAGAGATCGTTTCCCATCGATAGTCCACGAATTCCAGGCTCGTCCTCCCTCTTTTGTTACCATTTCTCTTCGCACCTGGAGGCTCCTACAGTCATGGCACACATTTTGAGCGGATATCATAGCGATACCGCAGGATCGTGAATAAAAAAAGACAAAATCAAGGCCCGGGAAAGATATAGGTATGAGTGAATTTATGAAAAAATGGGGACTTATCGGAAAGGCACTTGCCATTACTGCAATCCTGGTGGTCATCCGGCTGATCATTGATATCTCGAATTATGACATCCTCGCCCTGACGAACCTGATCACTGCATTCATCGGCGCCGCAATATTTACGGTGGCCGTAATCTTTGCCGGTACCCTTACAGACTACAAGGAGAGTGAAAAAATTCCCAACGAGATAGCGGTATCTCTCATCACATTGTACCATGACAGCCAGCTCTTCAGGCCTCCGGACAACCCGGTAGCACTTCACCTTCGGGAGCATGTACGCTCTCTTGCCCGAATCATCATTGAAAATTTCAGGACCAACACGGCGAACAATGAGAGGATCAGGGCAGCAATTGCAGAGATAAATGAGGATATTTACAGTCTCGTAGACCAGAATGCACCGCCCCAATACATAACAAAGTTCCGGGTGGAACTGGGAAATATTGACCGGCTGACCAGCCGCGTGAAAACCATTGCCGAAACCTCGTTCATCCCTGCAGCCTATGCAATCGCCGAAATCTCTGTGGTCGGGGTCATCCTGATCCTCTTCTTCGTGAAACTCGATCCCGTCTACGAAGGAATCGTGATCTTCACCATCATCACCGCATTGCTCATCTCAATCCTGCTCCTGATCAAGGATATGGACAATCCGTTTGAATATGGGAAGAAGACCTTTGCCGATGTTGACTTATCCCCTGTCCTGGAACTGGAACAATATTTGAAATGAAATAATCACATATCCCCTCTCCTTTTCCTTGGAGATACCACCTGGTTCCCGTTCGTTTTTCTGGCCGGAATCAGTCAACCTTGTGATGAAACCTTGACCCGACCACGAGCCAGGATGAGGGTAGTAGAAGGATCGTCCTCGCAATGTTTGATGAGATATCTCTTTGGACGGGCTCATCTCATTTCCGGCTGAACTCATCCCCTATCCGGCGGAACAGGTTGGAGAGCATCTGCCGGAACTCTCCCCCCACATCCTCCCAGGAGGGGGTGCCTGCAGGTTTCTCTGTTGTGCCTGAATCCTGAACAACCGCGGGCTCGTCCGGTCTTCTCTCTGAGCACTTCGAGAATATCGAGAGATAGCCGGTTACCAGCACAACGATAAACGTCAGCGGGTACAGGATCAGCTTCATGATTTGTAATGCGGGGGATATCCCGAGGGCATAGAAGGCGTCTATGAATTCGATAATGTGCAGGATGAAGGAGACCATGAGCACACTGCCGAAGGCGCTGAAGACCGGGAAGGGGAGGTTCAGGGGGTAGGGAAAGGTGGCAAAGATGTCGGCGAACATGAACAGGAGTGAGAAGAGGATGATCAGCGGGACGTTTGCATACAGGAGATTGACGAAACCGGAGAAGAGGGCACTGGAACTGTTGTCTGCGATATACCGGAATATGATGAGGATAGCGAGGAAGATGATGATCCCGATCAGGCCGGACAGGAGTGCCTGGGTGGCTGAGTGGTACGGTTTTCCCGGAATAGACATACGTTCTCCCGTAATTTCCCTCAATGGATTATTCCTGAGAGAAATTGTTCCTTCCCATCCCTGATAATTGTGCAGGATGGCCAGGGAGGATATTTTTATGGAAAGGAAGCTCCCTTCCGGGGATCACCAGGTGATAGATTCAGAAAAAAGTTCGTGATGATAGTGGCCCTTCCTTGTCGGAAACATCCGGCTTGTGTTCATAAGACGCAACGGCAAAATCTGAGAAAGTATCATATCCAATCGACCCACCACAGAGAACTAAAGGGCAGTCTCGTTCCATGAAGCAGCAGGGGTTCAGAAACTTTCCGCTCTCATACTACCTCGTCGGCATAATTGTAATTTTCCTCATTGTCACCGGCGGGGTCGTGGGCTTCATCGGCTTGAGCTACCTGTCTACCGAAAGGACCCTGCAGGTACATGCGCTGACGCTGAAACACCAGACCGAGGACAACCTGGTGGCGCTTTTCCAGTCCACAGAAGATGTGAATGAAAATCTCATCATGCAGAGGGAACAAGGCAATCCCTACCTAAAAAACGTGCGGATTTTTGATACCAGACTCAGGCACCTCGTTGATACTACAGCGGTTGAAACCAAAGATCCCGCACGGAGGGAAATTCTCAGAAGTGTCATCGCAAACCGGAGCACCCTTGAGATTGCGGATCCGCAGTCCGGGATCACCACCAGGTATCTCTTTATCGAACGGGGGGTCGATGCTCTCGGATCGGATAGGAGTCGTATCATCGAGCTCACCTATACCGATCAACCGATCCAGGATGCCCTCGAATCCAATGTCATATATTATTTCCTCTTCGGGTTGATCGCACTGGTGGCCTGTGCTCTCGTTGCAGTCATCTTCATCAGGTGGATCACCCTGCCCATCAGGAAGATGGTCGATGACGTGGATAGGATTGCCGGCGGGGACCTGGACCATCCCCTCACCCCTCCTGTTGGTGCAGAACTCATACAACTGGAAGAGAGCATCTCCACCATGGTAGCCGGATTGAAGGATCACATCAGGCAGCACCAGGTGAGCGAAAAACGCTTTATGGACATCGTCCAGCTCCTCCCGCAGGGGGTCTTCGAGACCGATCTTGACGGGAACCTAACCTTTGCTAATTCTATGGCCCTCGAGGCATTCCGGTTCACTCGGGACGATATCCGGAAGGGAGTAAATATCTTTGGCCTCCTGGCCCCCCAGGATCGGGATCCGACGAGACAGAGGTTCCAGAATATCCTGCAGGGGGGGAAGAGCAGAGGAATAGAAGTCACTGCTATCCGGAAAGACAGCACCACCTTTCCAATGATGGTCTATACCACGGCCATCATGGATGGTGAGACACCCGTTGGAACCCGGGGAGGCTTCATAGATATCACCCATCTCAAGAGTGTCGAAGCAGAAATCCGGAAGCTCAACCAGGAGCTTGAGCAGCGGGTGACCGACCGGACCCGGCAGCTGGTCGAGGTCAACAGGAACCTGGAATCCTTCACCTACTCCGTATCACATGACCTGCGGGCCCCGCTTAGGGCTATATCGGGGTTCTCCTCCATCCTGCAGCATGATCTCCCGGATATACCCGAAATTGACAGGAAATACCTGAATCTGATCCAGCAGAATGCCCACGATATGGGTCAGCTGATCGATGACCTCCTCGGTTTTTCGCGGCTTGGCCAGTTTTCCCTGCAGAAGAAGACGATCCTTCCAGCCACCCTTGTCCGTGATGTGATCAAGGACCTTGGTGCTGAGATGAACCTTTCGAAGGTGGAGTTCAGGGTCGGCGACCTCCCGCTCTGTGTGGCAGACCCGGTGCTCATGAGGCAGGTGATGGCAAACCTCCTCTCCAATGCCATCAAGTTCAGCCGGACCCGTGATCGTCCGGTGGTGGAGATCGGTTCCTCCATCGATGACGGGAAACAGGTCTATTTTGTACGGGACAACGGTATCGGGTTTGACATGCGGTATACCGACAAGATCTTCGGGGTATTCGAACGGCTGCACAGCAGCGAAGAATACGAAGGAACCGGCGTTGGCCTGGCCATCGTGCACCGGATCGTGGAACTGCACGGCGGCAAAATATGGGCAGAGTCCGAGGTGGACAAGGGGGCCACCTTTTATTTCACCTGCGGGTAGTGCCAGACTTTCTTCCGAATGGCAGGGGCTGCTGAAGCACGATCAACCAGGAGATCCGGGAACCTCCGTGGTCGGCGGACAACAGGACACGCCAGATTATCATTGGCGGATGTATCCGATGATAAAAGAGGAAAAAATGGTTTATAGGGGGAGGTTATGGGGGGTAGTTACGCTTCCTTGAGGAGCTGCCGCAGCTCCTGACGGTACTCCTTCCAGAGCATCCGGAGATCGGTGTTGACGTCCTTCAGCGCTGCACGGTCCCTGTCGTTCAGCGCATCGGAGAGAGTCGTCCGTGTCCCGTTGATAGTATCCAGGATACCTGACAGTTCCGCGGTATCATACCCATAATCGTCAAGGGTGGTAATGGCATCACTGGCGGCGTCGATGTGCCAGTCGAAGTCATAAAGCCGGTGCTGTACGTGGATGCTCCAGAGGGCATCCTTCAGGCCGGGGTCGATCCGGCCTGATCCCGGTCCGGCAGGTCCTGCTCCCGAAGCAGCGGCACTGACCGGCACGGCAAGAATGGCAAGCAGGCAGAGCAGGGCGCCACTCCAAAGGAGAGATCGTCTGGTCATGGTTCTTCCTCGTATGGTTCATTCCCGGATACACTCCCTTCAGGATGGTGTACCCGATTGTAAAATAATAGTTACATTATGCCATATATACTTTGCTATTAGCCATGTATCGTTGGCATATCCTCCCGGAACCTGATTTGAGAATACTCTTCGACCTGGCCGGAGCGGTAGTTTACCCGGATGGCTCATCCTCGAAGTCAAAAATGAAGATCTCTTCGATGGTGGTATGAAAATAGTGGGCAATTTTTCCGGCAAGGGGCAGCGACGGGTCGTACTTCCCTGTTTCGATGGCCTGGATGGTCTGGCGGGTCACCCCGAGGTGGTGGGCGAGTGCCTCCTGGGTGAGGTCGTGCATGGCCCGGAAGACCTTGATCCGGTTTTTCACGCCCGTCACTCCCCGTACTGCTTCCGGTAGTAGAAGGAGAGCAGGATGAACACGATGATCATACCGGCATTGACCAGCAAAAGGCCGATCCCAAACAGTCCCAGCCGGCGGAGCTCCGGGTTCGCCCGGTTCCCTGCTCCCTCGATGATCATCCAGAGCGAGAACGCCAGCAGGGCGATCCAGCTGATCTGTAGAGTTGTCAGTGCAGTCTGTTCCCGGATCTTCTGAGTCCTCTCATCCTCCATGAGATCGTCGACATATATTCTCGCGAGGTAGATGACCGCTATCCCCAGGAGCAGCCCGGCCACGAACGGGAACGGTCTCCCGGTGGCGAGTGCCCATCCAAAGAGCAGGATCTCGAGAACGGCGATGATGGCGACAAGGAGATAGAACACATTCCTCTTCATGGTGACTCACCGGCCCTGATAGGTAGTGGCTACCAGGTACTCTTCTCTGTTTCCCTTTTTTTAGGATGAAGGAACCCTATTCGAATTTTCAGCGGGATGTCTGCCAGGGCCGACAGGGACAGGATCAGCCCCGCGATCTCCTCTACCATCAGTCGGCTCCCCCAGCCATCCATTGCGGGAGAGCAGGGAGAACATTCCCGTTTTTCTATTCTCCGGTCAGGTCCTCAGACCGTTAGCGGTACTCCCTCTTCCACCTTCACCACCCCGTCGAACATCTCTGAAAACCACTCCCTCCCCATCGTGTGCACCGGGATGATCACCTCGGGGCTGACCTGGTCGATCACCCAGGCCAGGTCCTCCCGGGAGGCATGGCCGGAGGCGTGGTAGGCCGGGTCAAAGACGGGTTTTCCCTGGTCATCGAGCGAGAATCCGCAGGAAGAGATGCCGAACCGGTCCAGCCAGTGGGCAAGGCGTATGAAGTCGATCTCCATCTCCTCTGAAAACGCCTCGCAGGAAGAGTAGATGTAGGTGGCCCCGGCAGGAGGCTTGATATCGAGCAGGTGCTTCATGTCAAAGAAGGAGAAGGCGAGGATGTACCTGTCCGGGTGGTTCCGGATCTCGGTATGGGAGACATACTGCTCACCGGCGTTCGGTTCCACCACCTCGGTCTCCCATTTCCGTTTGGCCTGGTCGGCAAGCTCCCTATAGATGCCCACCGGGCGGTAGCGGCAGATCCCGTCCGCACATTCCAGGGCATGGAGGAGGTAGACATCCTTGGCCATCACCACCAGTTTCCGCCCGGTCTTCCCGGCAATGGAGAGAAATGACTCCAGGCGCTCGAAGTTCCGGGCCGAGAAGTCGGCGATGATGAGGCCGCCGGCCTGTTCGGCGGCAGCACGGCAGGTGTCGTGCACGGTCTTCTCGGTGGAAGCGGGCTGCTCTGCGGCTTCTCCTTCCGGGCCGGTGTGGCGGCTGGCCCGGGTTCCCTCGGTGATCAGGACGGATGCCTCCTTTGCCCGGTGGACGAAGTCGCGGGTCCGGTCGCCCTGCTTCCCGTGGAGCCGGAAGTCCCCGGTATAGGCGATGGTGGTATCACCGTGGAGCAGGTAGCCCACGGCCCCGTAGATGGAGTGGTCAACTTCGCAGGCACTGACCCTGAAGGGGAGGGGCACGGTATCGAGCGGGAGGCAGGACCCCGGCTCATACTTCTTTGCCCCCCTCCCCCCTTCTCCCGGTCGGTGGGAGAGCAGTTCCTGCAGTCCTGAACCGGGAACGGCCGTGCAGTAAAAATTCCGGCCTTCGTATGCGGCACCCCGGTCGGAGGGGAGGAGGAGGCCGTCACCTGTCCTGCCCCGGGGGGAGATAAAGGCTATCTCGTTATCGAGGTTCGAGGCCCCGGCGTCCTGCATGCCCTTCAGGATGGCGATGGAGATGGGGGAGGCGACGATCGGGATCTCTTTTTCCAGCAGGCCGAGATTCCCCGCGTGGTCAAGATGGGCATGGGAGAGGAGGACGGCAGCGATGTTCAGTTTGGGGTATGAGGAGAGATCGATATCGGCAGGGATGAGATCTCTCCGGTAGATATTGAGCTTCGGCACGAGATCGAGCTGGATGAGGTCATGGATGCCCCGGGTATCTCGGTTCCTGAGGAACTCCTCGTAGTAGACCCCGTACTTCCCGAAGTTCCGCCCGAAGTCGAGGAAGACCCCCCGTCCTTTCTCCTCAACAAAGATCTTGTTTCCCCCGATACCGTTCGCCCCGTCATAGACCGTTATGGATACCATCGCTTACCCTTCCCCCTCAACTCTGGTTACAGGGAGGACGGAGAAAAAAGAGATAAACCTTCTCATAGTATTCCGCAGGTGTGATGCCGTAAGCAGGTCCCCGGGATCAGGTAAAAACAGAGGTGGTATCAAGCCTCCTCACCGGCACCTTACCGCCGTTTCACCAGGTACCCTGCAAGGCTGACCATGCCGAGTGCCACCAGCGCCAGGAGGGGGCTTGACGGTGTCGGGGTAGCGGGGGTCGCAGCAGGAGACAACGCAGCGATGATATGGATGCTCTGGCCAGGGAGTGCCTGCCCGCTCGTGGTAAAGGGTGTATATCCCTGCAGGCGGAGCTCGACCGTATAATTCCCGGGCTGGACATTCTGGAAAGAGAGAGGAGTCATGCCCATGTACAGGGAATTCACGTAGACATCGGCACCGCTCGGAGTCGAGACAATATCAGCGGTTGCTGCCGACGGAGTCTGGCTGACCGGTGTGAGGGAGGCAGATATTTGCATAACTTTTCCCTGCTGGATCGTTACCGGGACTGAGTAATCCTCAAATCCCAGTTTTCTCAGGATGAGGGTATAGCTGCCCGGGGCAAGGTCGATAATATCAAGGTGGTCATCGGGTGGCGTGAACCCCTGGTAATCACCGTTGAGGTAGACCACGGCACCGGTGGGAATTGATGAGACCTGGAGGTCTCCCGTGGGCGGATTATATTCAGGGACTAGGGTTACTACCAGGGTCTTCATATCACCGCCCGTCACCGTGACCGGTTCTGACCAGGTCACATACCCCGGTTCGGCGACAGTGACGGTATGGTTGCCGGGTGCAAGGTTGCCGACGATCTGGTTTGTTTTTCCCTGGTAGAGATCATCAATATAGAGCCCAACCCCCAGGGGACTCGTGCTGACCGAGATACTCCCCGGATTTTCGACCCGTGGAAGAGTGACAATCACGTTCTCGGTTGTGCCTACACTCACCGTGACATCGGTTGAAGTTGACTCGAACCCGGGGAGCGCTACCCGTACATTGTGCAGCCCGGGCGGGACATTGGTAAACGTTCCCGGAGTGAACAGCTGGCCAATTCCGCTATCAAGAACTGCTGAAGCTCCTGAGGGCGTTGACGCGACATAGATACTCCCTGTTGTGTACACACTCCCGGTTCCCCCGGCACTGGACTGGATAGTCACCTGGGCTGAAGCCAGCCCGGTGACCAGCATTGCCATGACCAGTGTCGTAACTAGTACATACCTGCTCTTCATAGGAATCACTGCAACCAGAGAATCTTTCAACAGGGATATAAAAGGATGAGGTAGGTTATGGAAAAAGACCCGGGCCTGGAGCAGGCCGCCGTTGCTGCCAGATGTTTCCGGCTCCGGATGCGGGATTTTTTTAGGGGGAGAAGCCAACCTTGTGAAGGGAATTCCGGGTACCCTGAGATCCCCTCCCGGGCAGAAATGTTTTTACCCCCTTTGAGAAGGTACTTGCACTAGTGAAACAGCCATGAACAGGATACTCCTTTCGTTCCTCATCTCCTGTGGCCTCATCCTTGCCATTCTCGTGGCAGGATGCACAACCGGTCCGCAGCAAAATCAGACCTCGTTACCACCTCCCGATACCGGGAGCATGACCTCAATTACTGCAGACGGGAAGATCTATCCGGCGTATCTCGCCGTCCCGTCAACCCCGGGGAAACACCCCGGGATCGTTCTTCTTCACTCCTTTAACGGGCTCGAGCAGGGGTACAAAGATATGATCGACCTCATGGCCCGCGACGGGTTCACCGTGATCGCTCCCGAGTGGCAGAACTATGGCCAGCGGGCGGGAGATCCCGAAGTCGAGGCAGTGGTCCGGTCCTCGGTTGCCGCACTCCAGGCCCGCCCGGAGGTCGACGCATCAAAGCTCGGTCTCACCGGGTTCTGCGCAGGGGGAAGGTACACCATGCTCTTTCTCCCGCAGGTACAGGAGTTGAACGCAGGAGTTGCTTTTTACGGCTTTCCCTATTCACGGGGAAACACGAACAACACCACTCCCGCAGAACATATCGGGGAACTGGGGGACCCCCTGCTCATGATCCATGGATCAGGCGACAGGCCAAGTCCGGTTGACGGGATTTACAACTACACAAAGGAACTCGATGCCACAGGGAAGTACTATGAGCTCAAGGTATACCAGGGCAAGCCGCACGGATTCATGATCACGAACGGCTCCCTCTCCAGTGATGCTGTTGCAGCGGATGCATACAACCAGATGATCAGCTTCTTCCGGAGGATGCTGGTATAGTTCCTGTGACGGGGGAAGGGACGGTCAGAATACTCCCCGGTAGTAAGCGAGCCGTTGTGCATATGGGCGGAAGGTATCGACCAGCCGGGCCTGCGTCTCCTCATCCATGGGCGTATGCTCCTTCCCCAGCCGGGCAAGAAGCTCTGCTTCACCTGGCGTTGAACATCCGGCAATGACAAGGTCGACATCCTGGGAGAGGGCATAACGGATCAGGATCTCCGGAAAAAGCCCCGATTCGGGGGCGATAAAGTTCCCTGCACCAAGCACCTTCATCCCGATCACCCCGATACCCCGTTCCCGTGCCGCCGGGATCACCCGCTCAGAAAACCCTCCGAGAGCAGTCTCCACAGGACTGACCGGCAGGAGGACCGAATCGACATCCCAGCTGGTGACCGCATGAAGCAGGACAGCAGGATCGTGGTGACCGGTGACCCCGATCCCGCGGACCATTCCCGTTTCACGGGCATTGGTGAATGCCCGGAGGGCTCCCCGGGGGTCCTCCAGGCGCCTGATATCATCCCTGTCCCGGATATCGTGGATCTGCCAGAGCCCGAGATGGTCACGTCCCATGAGGGCAAGCGTCTGCGCAAGGTCTGCAGAAGCTCCCTCCGCATCCCGCCGGGCAGATTTACTGGTCTGGAATGTCTCTTCCTTTCGTTCCGGGTGTTGCCCCCAGAAGAGCCCGAGGTAGCGTTCGCTCCCTGCATATGCCGGTGCGGAATCGAAGTACCGGATTCCGCTGTCGTATGCTGCACGAAGCACGCTGAGTGCCTGCCCTGTTCTTCCTTCCGTGCGGAGTACTCCCTCACCGCCGAGACCGACCCGATACCCATTCCCCAGGAGCGTGCGGAGCCTGCTGTTCCCTGCCATCATGATCAACCTGTTTCCTGCAACGGAAAAAAACCTGTGGGGAGACCGGTCAGGGTCCGGTCTATACCCCCATCTTCCCCGGCAGTTCTCTCGCCCACGCCGCGATTGCATCCCAGTCCCGGAAATCCCCCATCGGGGCTTTGACCATCTCGGTCATCTTGCGCTGGAGAAAGGAGAGCTTCCCGGGGTCCAGGTTGCCGGCAAACAGGGTTGCTGCCACCGGCTGGAGGGGGACCATCGAGGTAGTGAGTGCTTTCATGCTATCTTCCATCTGCTTTGGGTCCTTTGAGACCGGGGCCAGCCCGACGGCAAAGACCGCTACCGGCCGGCTGGTGAGTTTCTCCTTGTTCCGGCCGACAAATCTGGCAATTTCGATCACCTTCCCCATGTAGACCGGTGCCCCGATGACGATGGCATCGTACCCCTCGACCGTGGTGATGGCCTTCATCTCTTTTACAACCGTGGTGTGACCGGCACGCTCCAGTTCCTTTCCGATGGCGTCCGCAATCCCGGCTGTCGACCCGTTCCGCGTCGCATATGCGACAAGAATTCGTGCAGGCATGATCCTTCCCTGATCGTACAGGGTGCCGGGATCCTATCAAGGTGGGGGTGAGAGAGTCCTTCTGAAGGTGAAGAAGAGAGGTACTCTCCAATATTTTCGGGAGCAGGCAACAGGAGAAGGGAAAAGCCATAACCCTCCAGCCTGATAATTCCAGGAGGAAGAGATCGTGACCGTTCACCAGGACTGTCTCCAGTGCGGGAAGTGCTGCGAGCGGTGGGGATGGGGGCAGAAGGGGATCATCGAGGACCTCAT
>CAYGWN010000015.1:0-5342 GCA_964353765.1 uncultured Methanoregula sp.
GGAACGACAGGGGTTCCATCAGCCAGTCCCGGGGACTCACCCCGCCCCCACCACCACAAGGTCTTTTCAGCCTCGAAGGCCAGGCACCTCGATACCCGGTTCCGGCGCTTCCTCTACCGGCCTGACCGCCTGGCAGAGCGGTATGTGCAGCCCGGCAACCGTGTACTTGACGTCGGCTGCGGGCCGGGCTTTTTTACCCGGGAGTTTGCGAAACGGGTTGGTGATGCCGGCCAGGTCATCGCCGTGGACCTCCAGGAGGGGATGCTCCGGATCCTGCAGGAGAAGCTCGGGCCGGAGGGCCTCATGACCCGGGTCAGGACGCACCAGTGCAGTCCGGATACCCTGGCCCTCCCCCCGGAGCTTGACGGCACCGTAGATATTGCTTTTGCCATCTTTGTCGTTCACGAGGTACCGGATCCCCGGAGACTGTTCCGCGAAATTGCATCATCTCTCCGGCCGGGAGGACTGTTCTACTACACAGAACCCCCCTTCATTGTCCCGGGCAGGGAATTCCGTGCTCACCTTAAGGAGGCAGAGGAAGCAGGGTTCCGGGTGGTGGAAAAAAGGCTCTTTTTCGTGAACCGGGCAGCGGTGCTGCGGAAAGGTTCCCGGTGAACCGGAATTCTCTCTTCCTTTCCCATAATGTTATTGAGGGTACATCACTTGATGCCTATAAGGAATAGATAGTCCCACCACCTGCCGAAGAATGCTGGTCCTCCATGATTGAGATTGCAATAATTACGGTAATCCTGGCGTTTGCCTTCACCTTCACCAACGGGTTTCAGGATGCCAGTGCCATTGCAGCCACCTTCATCGCTTCACGGTCCGCACCACCAAAATCCGGGATAATTTTTATTGCAGGTGTGGCACTTATCGGCGCGATACTCGGAGGGACCGCTGTCGCATTCACCATTTCCGGACTGCTTCTCCTGCCCTCACCCGAACAGACGCTGCTGGTGCTCCTGGTCGCTCTGCTGACCGCGACGATCTGGAACATTGTAACCTGGAAGTTCGGGCTCCCCACCTCATCGACGCACTCCCTGATAGGGGGACTCATCGGGGGAGGAATTGCTGCCGCCGGAATGAGCAGTATTTACTGGGGCCTTGACGAGCTGACCACTCCGCCGTTTGAAGTCGTCGGACTGGTCAAAATCCTCCTCTTTTTTATAATCTCCCTCGTGATTGGGTTTTTTGGAAGTTACCTGGTGCACAAGAGCACCGGGATTCTCCTGCGCAATGCAGAAAGGACCATCAACCGGCCCATTGTGTTCCTGAACTGGTGCGCCGCAGGGATCATGGCCTTTGCGAACGGTTCCAACGATTCCCAGAAACAGCTGGGCATTATTGCCCTCGCCCTCTTCTCCGCAGGGCTCTCTTCCGCTACGGAAGTGCCGTTATGGTCCCGGGTTGTCTGCGCCGCCCTGATCGCCATCGGGACCATGAGCGGGGGGTGGCGTATCATGAACACCCTGGGCCGGAGGATCTTCAAAATCGAACCTATCCACTCCTTTGATTCACAAATTTTTTCATCTTCATCCCTTGCACTGTCTACGCTGGCAGGGGCACCGGTATCATCAACCCAGATCATCACCATGTCCGTGATCGGGGTGGGCGTAGCCGAGAATCCAAGGAAAGTGAAATGGTCAGTAGGGACGCATATTCTGATTGCTATGCTCTGTACCATACCTGTTACCATGGTTATTTCTGCCGCTCTCTACTCGGTCATTACCCTTGGTACCGGAGTGTGATCGCCCATGGATACGGGGAAGGAAGAACAGCACACAGACATGGAGAACAGGAGAAAAAAGAACCCGTTTTTCGAATTTTTCCCCCGCGAGTATGACTTCGAAGCCATGCTTGCCCGCCAGTCGGAAATGACCGTCTCCGGTTTACAGGTATTCGTCGTATGGCTGGAAACCCGTCTCCCTGCTGATGCCGGCGAACTCCAGCGCATAGAAACCAGCGTGGACAGTATGCGCCATGATTTGGAGGAGAAGCTGATCCGGTCCTTCTCAACGCCGTTTGACCGGCAGGATATCTACAGCATCTCCCGCCAGATGGATTACATCCTCAACTTTTCAAATGAAACGGTCAAAGAGATGAATGCTTTCGGGGTGGAATCGGACCAGTCCATCCTGGGTATGGCAGCACACCTCATCAGTGGCAGCACGTGTATCTGCCGGGGGATCAAGAAGATCACTTCCGATAAAGGTGCCGTGGAAGAGGAGATCCGCCGTGCCCGGGACAGCTACCACCGGCTCGAAGATCTCTACATCACCGGCATGACCGAGCTGCTGAAGACGGATGATGCCATGTATGCTCTGCGGAAACGGGAGATCTACCACCACCTCCGGGACGCAGGACGGGCGATGCGGGACACGCTGGATATCCTGCACAATGCAGTTATTGACATTGCCTGAGGAGTGTAATTTCTCTCTATTTTTCGGGTGCAGGCCGGTATCGCCGGTAAATCCCGGATTTTCCTGACGACCGGAGAGACCTGATGCGGCCGGAATTTTTTTCATAGAATCCGGTACATGAGTCCCCCGGTACCGGGAAATAATCGTCAGGCACCACCTCATGCCTGTCCAGCCGGTGGTTTTCGACGGGCCCCTGTCAGGTAGAGACCGACTCCCACCGGGATCAGGAAGGTCAGGGCGTAGTACACGAACACATCGGTTTCGTAGTAGGCGGCCTGGAACAGCCGGACGATGAACAGGTAATCGAACACAACGGCGATTATCGTCCATACCGCCCCGACCATTGCATAATAGGAGAGGGGGAGGTCCCGTGCCCGGAACCACCACCAGGTGATCGCGATAGTAACCGGGGTGAAGATGGCGGTAATGATCCAGCCCATGTTCTCTGCGAGGGGTGTGAAGAACAGGCCGATCGATACGAGATACCCGATCAGCCAGAGGAGTATGCCGATCCCGATGGTGTCCTTGATCCACTGGTGCATGGGTGAAGCTTTGCAGGATGAAAATATATGATTTATCCGGGGGCAAGTCATCTGAACACGGTTGTTTTGCTGATGCATGGACCCAGGGAAGAAGACCCATTCAGGGTAAACAGGTTCCTAAAACGTATTCTCTACCTTCTGTGCGGCAATCACGCAGAAGCCAGCCTGGCAGTCAACCTCCGTTACCCGAAACCCGGTGCGGGTGAGAAGTGCCAGGACTTCGTCTGGTGAATAGAAGCGGGCACGGGAGAGAAACTGGTGTTTCCCTGGTTCATGCAGGTATTTCCGGGCGACCTGGCCGTCCCGTTCGATGAATCCAAGGACGAGCGTACCATGCCGGGCGAGAACCCGGTGAATTTCCCGGAATGCAGCTTCCGGGTCATCCAGGAAACAGATGACGGTCACCATGAGCATCGATGAACATGACCCGTCCCTGATCGGGATTGATTCTGCTCTCCCGCGGATGACCTCGATCCCCCGTTGCCGGGATATCCGGCAGAGGGCACGCGAGGGCTCGACCCCGAGGCCGATTCCCAGGGGTGCAGCAAACCGCCCGGACCCGGCCCCTACTTCGATGGCACGGTCGTCCGGGTGGGGGAGGAGGCGCCGAACCCGGGCCAGCTCGGCGTGGTATTCATCGCGGTGCTCATCGAACCACCGGTCATAGTCCTCTGCATATTCCTCGAACACGTCCTGTGGCACGGTTTTTCCCTTCCTCACTTCCCCTGGAGGTGCTTCCGGACACGTTCAGCGATGGCCTGCTCCCTCTGTTTCAGCACCGTGAGGTCCATCGTTCCCTCGTGATATGATGTAAAGAGGAAGTAGAGAAAATCTGAGGTCAGGTCCATTACCTCTTTTTTGAACCTGACCTCAACCGTGGTGTCACCTACCATACCCTTGATGGAGAACCAGTCAGGCTTCTCGAACTTGTAGAAACCCTCATCGATCTTCGGGAATGCTTCGACCTGCCCGAAATTCCCCAGATAGGTGAAAAATTCCTTCGTTGCAGGGGCATCGAGCAGGAACTCCTTCATGAAGGAGCCATCCGCACAGACTTTATGACGGACGGACCGAAGAATCCGCATCTCGTGCAATCTCCCGTATGGCTTTGGCCGCAATCCGGCACTCTTCATCGGTCGTGAACCAGGAGAGGCTGAGTCGCACGCAGCCTTTGCCTCCGTCAATAGCCCTGTGCACCAGCGGGGCACAGTGGAGCCCGGTCCGGGCAATGACCCCATAAGTTCGGGCGAGGATGAATCCGACATCATCGTTCTCCAGCCCCCGGATATTGAAGGCGACAATCGGCAGGTCCGGCTGATCGTTGTAGATGGTGATATTCGCCTCGTTCCTCATCTCCGTGATGAGAAACGATGTCTGCTTTTCCGCCTTCTCCGCAATGGCCGTTATCCCTCTTTCGGTGATGAACTTCACCCCCGCTGCGAGGGCGGCAAGACCCGGAAAGTTGTGGGTCCCGACCTCGAACCGCTCCGGCATCCCGCGGGGGTGGAGGAGCGAGAAGGAGTCCGTGCCGGTACCGCCGAACCGGACCGGTGCAATCGCTTCCGGATCCCGGATGTAGAATCCTCCTGTCCCCGGGATACCGAAGAGGCCCTTGTGGCCGGTGAAGACGTAGGCATCGACCGGGAGGTCCCCAAGACCGATTGGGATATGCCCGGCGGTCTGTGCACCATCAACGATGAAATAGATCCCGTGATCATGCAGGATATCCCCGATCTTCCGGATATCCTGCACAGACCCCAGTACATTGCTCCCGTGAGTCATGACCATGAGCCGGGTATCCGGCTCGATGGCCTCTTCAACGACAGAGGGATGAACAGAGCAGCGGGTGAACGGAAGGATGGTCAGCCTGAGGCGGCCCTGCCGTTCATATTCATAGAGCGGTCTCAGGACGGAATTGTGCTCGAGTGCGGTGGTGAGAACATGGCAGCCGTCCTCTTTTCCCGTGAGATATCCCTGGATGAGGATGTTGAGTGAATCAGTCGCATTATGGGTGAACACCACCTGTTCAGGTGGCTCTGCGGCGAGGAGGTGGGAGAGAGCATCCCGTGCCAGGGTGACATGGTCCTCGCCCTGGCTGCCGGTGGTCCTGCCCGATCCGAAGACGGGGAGAGAAAGTGATCGGGTAACCGCTTCCATTACTTCAGGAGGTTTCGGCCAGCTCGTCGCTGCATTGTTCAGGTAGATGATTGGCTTGTCGGGAACCATTGCACTCGGTTTCCAGATGATCTGGTTACTGTGACCAAAAAGAGATCGTTTGGGAATTATCCGGGAACACTTATCGCAGGGCGGGGACTACAGATACACCATGGCTGATGTAACTCCCGCAGCCCTCAAAGAGGCAGCAGGGGTACTGGGAATT
>CAYGWN010000016.1:0-7056 GCA_964353765.1 uncultured Methanoregula sp.
GCCGCGTGGAAGACCAGCCGGCGGTTCATAGGAATAGACATCTCTTCCGAGTACTGCAGGGAGGCACTGGAGCGTATCCGGCGATCCGGACTCCCTGGAGGGGGAAGAAGAGAACCGGAGATCCTAATTCCGGATGCGTGAGTACCGGGTCTCCAGGTTTGCTCTGTCTGATACGGCCGCAGTATTCCCGGGAGAGCTTGCGCAATGCAGAAAAAATAAGGGGGGTCTCTTGATACCGCTTCCCCGTCCAGCAGGAACGGGCCCTCTGCGAAAGTATTCCCGCATCAGGGAAGATTCCCTGATTCGATGAATCCGGGCAAGTCCGCGATGGAGGTGAGGGTTGCCGTCGGCCGGATGGCAGATCGCGCGAGGCTCTCGTCATGGTATTTTCCGGTCCTGACCAGGATTCCCGATAGCCCGCAGGAGAGCGCACCCTCCACGTCGGTTACCACGTCGTCACCGATCATGGCGGTGGTTGCAGGGTCAGCATGAAGGGATGCAATGGCCATACGGAAAAATACTGCTGATGGTTTTCCCATCACCCGTGCTTCTTTTCCTGTGGCGAATTCAAGGGCCGTGACGAACGGGCCGGCAGAGAGCATCAGGCCGCCTGCTCCCATCCAGTACCGGTCCTTCTCGAGCGCCACTAGTTCTGCCCCGGAGAGGAGGTAGCGGAAGACCTCGTTCAGCCGGTCGTAGGTGAAACGGTCCCCGGCATCACCGACAACAACCGATTCCGGCGACCCCTTATCGCCGATGACGCCGCTCCCGGCAGCGATCTCCCTGGCAACCTCTTCGGTGGTCAGGAAGAATGCTGATCTCTTCCTGTTTTCCAACAGATAGGCAGCAGCAGCAGATGCAGGGGTGAAGATGTGGGAGTCCGGGATAGCAAATCCCATTCCTTCCAGCTGCCGGGCAAGGGTCGCCCGCGACTTCCGGGTGGTGTTCGAAACGAACCGGAACGGGTAATCGTGGTCCCGGAGATACCGGATCGCTTCCCGTGCACCGGGAACCGGTATTCCGCCGATGTACATCACGCCGTCAAGGTCGATCAACCATGATTCAATCATCATCGGGAATGTCCTCATTATCCTTTAACCAACATCCAGGGGGATTGTGAGACGATACGCGGCCGGGGGGAGCCATATCCCCTGAATTGCCCCCCGGGGGCTTGATGAAGCCGGTCATACTTCCGGAGAGGGTTTGGCCGGGAGCTTCATGGCTCTTTCGTGCGGTCTTTACTTTCACCGTGCATGCCCCTGCCATAAATAGGACTGGCTGAAGAGACGGAATTAACGTCTATGGAGTCAGGATCCGCTTTTTCTGCTGTCAGCAGGGCATGGCGATCGCGGATTGACGAATCCCCGGATTATGCCGTTATCGGGAATGATACCGTTTCCAGGACCAGTTTCCATGATTCATGGGTATATTCGTCGCAGCATACTGCTGCGCTTGAGCACCTCTCCCGGCTTCTTGCAGCACATGAGGGGATGGTCCTTGATGAGCTATTCCAGGGCTCTGAAGAGGAGACCTACGAGGGAATGTGCTACTGCATCAGGTCCAGGGAACCACTGGACCTGATCGATGCCGACCGGGAAGAGATCCGCGGGCGGCTCCTGTCTGACCTCACGCTTGTTCACGGCATCGGGAGGAAAACAGAGCGGCGGCTGAAGGAGCGGGGGCTCCGGTCCATCCCTGACCTGGTCACCCACCGGCGGTTCGGGAAGGCAGCAGCAATGACCATGAAGGTCCTTTCCGGTTCTGCACCCCAGGAGATCGCGGACCTTGTCTGCCGGTGGCATTCCTCCTCCCACCAGCTCTCGTTCCTGACCTCCGGGCTCTACCCTCCACGGGACCTCCTCTTCATCGATCTCGAGACCCTGGGGTTCTTCTCGCGGCCCATCATCCTCTTCGGCCTCGCAGAGATACAAGGGAGGGAACTGGAGATATCCCAGTATCTTCTCCGTGGTATTGACGATGAGCTCCCTTCGCTCTCCGCGGTCCATGAACACTTCCGTGATGACCGGGTCATCATCTCCTATAACGGAAAAGCGTTTGATATCCCGTTCCTGGCAGAACGTTCTGCCTTCTACGGCCGGCCGGTGGTGTTCCGGAACCCGCACTATGACCTCCTCCACAACGCAAGAAAACGGTGGCGCCAGCAGTTCTCAGACTGCCGGCTGGGTACCCTGGAGCGCCAGCTGTTTGGTGTCCAGAGGACAGATGATATTCCGAGCGCCATGGTCCCGGAATTCTACGAGGCATTCCTGGCCACCGGAAACCCAGGACCCTTGGTCCCCATCGTGGCCCATAACCGGCAGGACCTGGTCTCCCTCGCCCGGCTCTTCTGTTTTCTCCGCGGGGCATCGGTATGACGGCAGAATCGCTCATTGCTGCACTTGAACAGGATGCCCGGTCTGCCGGGTGCCTGGTGCATACCCGGATCTTCCCGGAGAAAGGTGCAGCGTACAGGGAGCCGCAGGCCCCTCTTGCTCCCCCGCTGCAACAGTACCTCGACCGGAACGACCTGCGGCTCTATACTCACCAGGCAGAGGCAAGAGATGCCTTCCGTGAAGGTGAGAACTTCATCCTGACGACCAGCACGGCCTCGGGAAAGACCCTTGCCTTCCTCCTCCCGGTCCTCGAGCGTCTCGCCACCGACCCGTCAGCCACGGCGCTCTTTCTCTACCCGACCAAGGCACTGGCCTATGACCAGCTCAAGACCGTTGCCGGGCTCTCCCGGGAGACCGGGATCGCGGTGCACCCTGCGGTCTACGATGGCGATACTCCCCGCGACAGGAGGCCGCAGATCAGGCAGCTCTCCCGGGTGGTGCTCTCCAACCCCCATGAACTCCACCAGATCCTTCCCTGGCACCACCAGTGGTCACGGTTTCTCTCAGGGCTGTGCTGCGTGGTGATCGATGAAGGCCACCGCTACCGCGGTGTCTTTGGGTCAAACGTAGCATTCCTGATCCGGAGGCTGCAGCGGATCTGCCGGAGATATGGATCCCACCCCCGGTTCATCATCTCCAGCGCAACCCTGGCCAACCCTGCCGGGTTTGCCGGGCGGCTCTGCGGGGTGCCGTTCCGGCTCATCGATGATGATGGTGCTCCCCATGGCTCCCGGAGGTTTCTGCTCTATAACCCCTTCCAGGACGGGAACATGGAGCGTTCCTTCCACCGGGATGCTGCGTCGGTGCTGGTCACCTGCGTCCGTCACCGCGTCCAGACCCTTGCCTTTACCGGGTCCCGGAAGATGACCGAGCTCGTCTCCCTCTGGACACGGGAAGGGATGGTCCGGGAACGGATCGGCACACCGGAAGAGGTGGCAGCCTACCGTGCCGGGTACCTTCCGGAAGAACGGCGGGAGATTGAGAGCCGGCTGAAATCCGGTTCACTGAAAGCGGTGGTCTCCACCAACGCCCTTGAACTGGGGATAGACATCGGCACCCTTGACGGTGTTATCCTTACCGGGTATCCGGGGACCATGATCGCCACCTGGCAGCAGACCGGGCGGGCGGGAAGGTCCCGGGAGGATTCGCTGGCCGTCATGGTCGCCAGCGCCAACCCGCTCGACCAGTACTTCATGCGGCACCCGGACCTCTTTTTTGGTGCCTCCCACGAGAGCGCCATCATTGACCTCGCAAACCCCCACATCTTGTCCGGGCAGCTGCTCTGTGCCGCTGCTGAACTCCCGCTGACCGACCGCGATGCAGAATATTTCGGTCCCGGTTGCAGGGACCTTGCTGCTGCCCTGCAGGCAGAGCACCTCCTCTCAAAAACACGGCACGGCATGGTCTATTCCGGTCGGAAGCGCCCGCAGGAGCTGGTGGGACTCTCGGGCATCTCCCGCGATTCGTTCCGGGTGCTCTGCAACGGCCAGACCCTGGAGACCCTCGACCGCGCCCAGGCCTTCCGGGAAGCCCACCACGGTGCAGTCCTCCTCCACCAGGGTGACCAGTACCTCGTTGATTCGATGGACCCCGGACAGGGGATCATCAGGGTGCGGCCCTCTGATGTCGATTACTATACCCGCCCGCTGAAATCGGTGGATATCCGGATCCTTGGTACCAGGGAATCACGGATGCTTGGTGATGTACCGCTCTCCTTTGGCGACGTGGAGGTTACCGAGCAGTACTATGCCTACAAGATCATCCGCGGGGACACCATCCTCGGAATTGAGCCCCTCGACCTCCCTCCCCTGACCTTTTCCACCACGGCACTCTGGTTCTCTCCCCCGGATGAACTCGAGAGCCTGGTGCGTTCTGCCGGAGCTGACCTGGACGGCGGGCTGCACGGGACCGAGCATGCCCTCATTGCCATGATGCCGCTGCAGGTGCTCTGTGACCGGTGGGACCTCGGCGGGTTCTCGGTCCCCGCCCACGGGGAAACCGGGAGCCCCACTGTTTTTATCTACGACGGACATGAGGGCGGGATCGGTCTTTCTGAAAAGGGATATACCATCTTTGAAGACCTCGTCCGGCATACCGCCCGCCTGGTCGGTGAATGCCCGTGCGATGAAGGGTGCCCGGCCTGCATTTATTCTCCGAAGTGCGGGAACGATAACCAGCCGCTCGATAAGAGAGGTACAGCCCTGATCCTCGACTACCTGTCGGGGAAGGTTCCGGAAAAAGAAGATTGAGTGGTTGACCCGACCGGTTACGCCTTCTCTTTTAGCATGCAGATCGAGCCTGGTTCCCGGATGAGCAGCGCAAGGCTTTCCGATATCGAGAACTCGAGGCTGTCTCCTGACGGCCCGACAAAACCGGTGGTCATGTCCTGGCCGAGCACGATCGATGTATACTTCTTGCCGGTGGCAATCAAAACCCCGCCGCTCCGGAGCGCGGGGGCCTTGAACACGCCATCGGTCACAATGGTCCTGATATGTTCGAGCTCGGTCCCGATCCCCTGCAGGTACCGCCGGTAGAGTAAGTTGAAGCGGGCCGGGGCAAGGGCGAGGGCATAGGGACCATGATACCCGGCCTCATCGAGGGTGATCATGGCCTGGATGACATCATCCGCTGCTTTTCCCACGGTATTCCACGAAGCGAGCTTCTGGCTGTTTCCACCCGGGGCACTGAGCAGCCCGGGGGTCCCGGGAGCACCCTCGAAGATGATGGAGTCCTCCATCCGGGCCACCTTAAGCGCGGCATCCGAGAGCGGTGCGGCGGCAAAGGGCAGGCCGTTCTGTTCATAGGCTATGAGGTCCCTGACGCCGAGGTTGAAGGTGGTGCTGATCATGAGGACCGGCACGAACTGGCTGACCAGCAGGCATTCGGAGACTGCGCAGTCTTCGAGCGGCACCGCTTTCAGGCCAAGGCCGTAGGGGCCTTCGATGTTCAGCAGTCGCCGGCCGGCAAGGACAGTCTTTGCCGCATCCACCATGGTGGCATCAAGGAGCTTCCATGTCTCCGGTTTTATCGGTGCTTCGTCCCTTCCCAAATACTTCAGTTCCATCATCACTCACTCCTTCAGCGATCCAATCGTAGCAGGTTTATCCTCAGTTCCGGCCGGTGATTCGGATGCAGCTGGGGCCCCGGCCATCTTCGCGATCTCCGCTTCCACTTCTGCTGCCCCGTCCGCGTACCACTGCTCCTCGTCCGGTGCGAGTTCCTTCAGCAGCCGGAGGAACTCCCCGACATGGACCCGTTCCTCGTTGGCGATGTCAATGAGCACCTCCTTTGCCAGCTCGTTGTCGATCGACTCGGCGAGCTGGGTGTAGATCGAGATCGCCTCGTACTCATCGGTGACCATGAGCCGGATCGCCCGGACCAGTTCGCTGTGCGAAAGCTTCCGGGGACTGGCGTTTCCATAAAATGCATGGGCAAATTCAGCCATTCATATACACGCTCCCATTCACGGTTGTGAGGGTTTTCAGGGGAGAACCCTTCCAGCGATCATTCTCCTCTCCTGTCTATTAATATATGCCTGGTGCCTAAACAGGGTGAAAAAAGATCATCCGTGATGATTTACACCATCAACAAGAAAAAAACGGTTATAATTTTCATAAGGATACGGGCCTCTTCTGTCCGTCTGCCTTGCGAGCACGGCTCTGGTAATTGCTGAACCAGACGCTCTACTCTACCAGGACCAGACCGATTGAGACGATATTACTGTGGATGACCTTGCCGTACTCCATGTCCTTACAGGGAATGGTGGAGAGTTCCCACCCGGCATTCTTTGCCGTTGCAAACACGTCCATCCCTGCCGCCTCCATGCTCGGCCGCACGAGATCCATGTGCCGGCATTTCCTCCTCATGCTCTCATCCATGCTCCCTTCACACTGCTCCGCGATACATTCCTCGCAGTAGATGCAGGGATACCCGCCGAATCCAAACGCCTTGTAGAACCCATCATAGAAGGCGGTCTTTTCGATGAGGTGAACGGTACTGTTCACCCAGAGGATCAGGTCGCGGTAGAAGTGGTGGAAGTCTTCCGGCAGGTCGTCAGGGCCGAATGACTCGTGACCAGGGACCCCGTCAAAGCGGAGGAGCAGGCCGGTGTCGTACTCGGCCACCATGGCCCGGGTCTCATCGGGTGACGGGGTATAGGGGGGGCATCCCAGGTGCTTCGCGTAGCCCTTACAGCCATACCGGCATTTGAAACGGACCCAGGTGGAGACGACGATGTCTGATGCAGGAATGATTTTTGTTTTGACGCCTTTTCCGGCAGCAATTGTCGCGAGCTTCTCCAGTTCATTCTCAAGGGGGGGATTCATACACTCTCCTTTGAGGATGATAGGGGTATGGGGTTATAGGTTTTTCCGGAAATAACTAGGGCATGTGTCATTCCAGCCACCAATTTTTCGCTTCAACGAAAAGATTGTATCTCATTATTGACGCTCCTGGGGGGTTTCGCCTTCGGCTTACCCCCGCCGCTGTCGCGTCCCCAACGATGCGATAAGGCCCCAATCAATAATAAAAGAGAATTATCAGACATGATAGAGACCCTGGGCCTCAATGAAAGGGTCAAGACACTTGATCACATAACCGATGAAGAGATGTTCAGATGCTGAAGGCTTTTACCATCACCGTTCTCGAAGCCCATCCACTTTAC
>CAYGWN010000017.1:0-7903 GCA_964353765.1 uncultured Methanoregula sp.
GGCGCACGCTCAGACGTGCGGTATCCGCATCATCGGGGACCTCCCCCTCTATCCCGCATATGAGAGCGCTGATGTCTGGGCCCGCCGGGACCTGTTCCGACTCACGGATGACGGGAGGCTTCTGGCCGTTGCCGGGGTGCCCCCTGACTATTTCAGCCGCAACGGGCAGTGGTGGGGGAATCCTGTCTTTGCGTGGCAGGAGATGGAGCGGCAGGAGTTCTCCTGGTGGACAGACCGGGTCTCACACGCCCTTTCGCTCTGTGACATCCTCAGGGTGGATCATTTCCGGGGACTGGTATCCTACTGGGAGATCCCTGCCGGGGCAGCGACTGCCAAAGGGGGCTTCTGGGTACCGGCACCCGGAAGAGCACTCCTCTCCCGCCTGGCTGCCCGGTTCCCCTCCCTTCCCCTGATTGCCGAGGACCTGGGAACGATTACCCCGGATGTGAGGGAACTGATGGAAGCGTTCGGGATCCCGGGCATGGGAGTAATCCAGTTCGGGTTTGACGGCGATCCCCACAATCCGCACGCTCCGGGGGCCATCAGAGAGGAGATGGTGCTCTATACCGGGACCCATGACAACAATACCCTCCGGGGATGGTTCGACGAGGAGATCGGACCGGGGGAAAAGGAGCGGATCGCTTCCGTCCTTGGCAGGCTGCCAGATCCCCCTGCTCTCTCCCGGGAAATGATTGCCCTGGCTCTGGACTCCCGGGCACGGGTGGTGATCGTCCCGGTCCAGGACCTTCTCGGCCTTTCCAGCGAGGCACGAATGAACCGGCCGGGGACAACCGAAGGAAACTGGCGGTGGAAGCTCTGTCCAGGAGAGCCGGGAGACAATGACTGGGCGTGGTTGTCTGCAGGGACCCTTCGTTCGGGTCGGTGCCTGCATGAAGCAGGAGAATAACTATACCTGTTTGAACGGTGATACCTCTGTGTGCAGGATGACCTGATACCCCGGCCTAAGTTCTCCCATATTCCCGGGCGGATAAACGGACTGGTGGACCTTGCCTACAATCTCTGGTGGAGCTGGCATCCTGAAGCCCGGATTCTCTTCAAGCAGATCAACCAGCAGGCATGGAAGGAGAGCATCCACAACCCGGTCAAGATGCTCCAGACGATCCCGGATCGGTTCCTCCAGCGGGTCGCGGAAAACCCGGAGTATCTGCGCCGTTATGATATCTCGATGTACCGGTTCCGGCGCTACATGACGACCCAGAACGGCTGGTTCTCCGAGGCGCACCCCTCCTCCCGCACCCTCACCATCGCCTATTTCTCGGCAGAGTACGGGCTCCACCACTCGCTCCCGCTCTATGCAGGCGGCCTCGGATTCCTTGCTGGTGATCACCTCAAGGAATGCAGCGACCTCGGCCTCCCGCTGGTGGCAGTGGGGTTCATGTACTCAGAGGGGTACCTTCACCAGCATATCCTCTCTGACGGGTGGCAGGACAATTTCTGGGAGCACCTCGACCGTGACGCTGCCCCTGTCTCCCGCGTGATGGACGATACCGGGCGACAGATGGTGGTCCGCGTCCCGCTCATCAGCCCGCCGATCCATGTTGCGGTCTGGCGGGTGGATGTCGGGAAGGTGCCGCTCTACCTGCTTGATACCGATATCCCTGAAAACGACCCTGCAGCCCGTGCAATCTCATCCCGCCTCTATACGGGTGATAAGGAGCAGCGCCTCGTCCAGGAGATCGTGCTCGGGATCGGCGGGCGAAAGGTCCTCAATACCCTGGGTATCACTTTTTCTGCGGTCCACTTAAACGATGGGCACCCGGCGTTTGCGCTGCTGGAGCGGATCAGGGAGCGGGTTGAACGGGGGCTCGCGTTTCATGAGGCCCTGGACCAGGTGCGGGGGACCTCGGTCTTCACGACCCATACACCGGTGCCGGCCGGAAATGATCGCTTCTCCCCCACTCTCATGGACAAGTACTTCTCGGAATACTACCCTGCGCTCGGTATCGACCGCGAGACGTTCCTTGACCTTGGCCGGAATCCCGGCAACCCGTCAGGCGAATTTAACATGGCGGCCTTTGCCCTCAAGCTGACTGCCTTCCACAACGCGGTCTCGCAACGGCACGGGAGCGTATCAAGGCAGATCTGGCAGGTCCTGTGGCCGGGTTCCCCTGAGGATAAGGTCCCGATCGATGCCATCACGAACGGGGTGCATATCCCGACCTGGCTGAACCCGCGGATGGAGCAGCTCTTCTCGAAGTATATCAGCCCGGCCTTCCCTCACTGGCAGCAGGAACATGACAATCCCACGCTATGGGGCATGATCGATGAGGTTCCCGACGAGGACCTCTGGCTCCTCCATACCTGGCTCAAAGCCAAGCTCTTCAACCGGATCAGGGAGCGGAAACGGCTCCGCTGGGCCTCCCACCTCAAGGAGCCCATCAACCTGGTTGCTGACGGCCTGATGCTCAGTCCCTCTGTACTCACGATCGGGTTTGCCCGCCGCTTCTCAAGCTACAAGCGGGCGGACCTGATCTTCCATGATATCGACCGCCTGAAGCGGATCGTGACCAACAAGTGGTGGCCGGTCCAGATCATCTTTGCCGGAAAGGCCCATCCTGACGACACGGAAGGAAAACAGATCCTGCAGCGGATATACCGGCATGCCCTGTCCCCGGATTTTGAAGGGAGGATCGCCTTTGTGGAAGATTATGGTGAACAGACGGCCCAGTACCTGGTCCACGGTGTTGACGTCTGGCTCAATAATCCCCTGCCCCCCATGGAGGCCTGCGGGACGAGCGGTATGAAGGCTGCGGTAAACGGGGTCCTGAACTGCAGCATCCGGGATGGCTGGTGGCTCGAGGGCTATAACGGCAAGAACGGGTGGGCGTTTGGAGGGGAGGGCTGGTCTCCTGAACGGGATTCGATGGATGCCGCGGAATTGTATACCATCCTCGAGAAGGAGATCATCCCGCTCTATTACTCTGTCTCCCTTGACAGCATCCCGCACGGGTGGGTACAGATGATGAAGGAGTCGATCAAGAGTATCGCCCCGGTCTTTTCATCCCGGCGCATGGTGAAGGAGTACACCAACCGGTACTACCCCTCCCTCCTGGAGTGTGCAGAGAGCGGGTACGAAAAGTGCCCGATCTGATGGGACCCGGGTGTCCGATACAAGGAGTCCCCTGATATGAGGCCTGGCAGGCTGCCTGGGCGGAGTAAGGGGTGTGATTTTCCCCTCTCTCCTATCCTGACGGCGAGTGATAGCAGGTATCCCCAACCCCGGGATCACCCCCCAGGGAACCCCCATACGGCCTTTAGTTTTCCTCCCTGGCACAGGAGATCTCTTATCAATAAGCGATAGTCTTATTGCAGGGTAATCAGATTGCATAATCGCTCTGAAGAATGCAGAATGTTCCGGGAGATTGGCATTCTCTCTCTTTTTCTTTTGGTGACAGGTCTCATCAGAGCTGACAAGTATATCGGGGATTGAGGTGAATGACGAAGTATTACATGAGATGGACGATGAATCCGATGGCAATACCCATGAACCCGGAAGAGCGGGTGAAACTCTGGATGATCATGCTCGAGATGGTCAAGGCAGACCTGAAATCGGGTATTATGACGGACTGGGGTATCTGCAGTGACCTCTCTGCAGGGTACGCTTTTGCCGAGACCGATGAAAAATCATTACACGCTTCGATACTGAAATGGATTCCGAACATTATTTTCGACATCAAACCCGTGATTACCGTTGACCAGTCTATCGCGAATATCAAGCTCGCGACAGCAGCAAAAAAGTAGACGGGCTTTGAAATTTTCCATTTTTTTCCCGAATGAAACTCATTTCTGGTATGTATCGAAAAGTAATATTTTTTTTCAATTTTCTTCCCATGGGATCCTATCGAGGGAGGTCCCTGGCCGCCCTCACAACTGAAAAGCCGGGTGACCGACTATCCCCGCTCCCCTGAAAGGATAAGTCGGATCACCACCCTATCTCCCGTATGGCAGGAAGCCTGGAGATCGCACTCGTTCCGGTTAGCGGGGTGGAGAGAGCCCCCCTTGCCTGGCTGAAAGAGGATCTCCCCGGGATCTTTCAGGCCGGTATCGTGGAATTCCCTCCTCTCCCCCTGTCTCCCCGGCACTTCCGGAAGGAACGGGGCCAGTACCTTGCGGACGGGATCCTCGCCGATCTCATCCTCCTGGTCCGCAACGGCAATACGCTCTTGTTGGGCATCACAGATGCGGACCTCTTTACCCCTCGGATGAACTTTGTGTTTGGCATGGCCAGCACGGAAAGGGCGCTCATTTCCACCTTCCGGCTCCGGCCCGAGTGGTACGGGCTTCCCCCGAACCTCAAGGTCTACCGGTGGCGGGTCGTCACCGAAGCGGTCCATGAGCTGGGACACGCCCTGGGCCTCCCCCACTGCGAGTATCCTGGGTGCGTCATGCACTTCTCCACCTGGATCGGCGACACCGACCGCAAGGGCCCCGGGTTCTGTTACCGGTGCGGGCAACGGGTCGAACGGCTCGTGGAGTTCCGGGGGTAACCGGGATAGCGGAGGTGCAGGGAAGGGATTAAAACTGCCACCACAACACCTAAATTCTTCCCGGGTAATCCCCTCCTGTCAGGATAAAAGGCCACCATGACCGGAACGAACGCTACACCTATGATAATTCCCGTGAAGATCGGCATCACCACGGCATTCCTTGTCTGCCAGGAGGGCGTGATCCTCGTTGATACCGGGTATCCCGGGAGCGGAGAGGCCATCCTTTCAGCAATGAGAGAGCACGGCATCGGTCCACGGGATCTCCGGCTCATCCTCCTCACCCATGGCCACGGAGATCATGCGGGTTCAGCAGCGTTCCTCGCCCGGGAGACCGGGGCACCCGTTGCAGTCCACCAGAACGATGCCGGAAAAGTCAGGAGCGGGGACCAGGGGCCCCTGCATCCCAACGGGTTAACAGGGAGGATCCTTGGCCTCGCTGTCGCCAGGAAACGGTCATTTCCCCCCATTGAGCCGGATATCCTCCTTGGGGACGAATTCAAGCTCCGGGAGTTCGGCATCAGCGGCACAGTGATTGCAACGCCGGGCCATACCCCGGGATCGGTCTCGGTCGTCCTCTCGTCCGGCGATGCACTCTGCGGGGACCTTATCGTCCCGCAGATCCCGTCCGGGCGGCCCGGAATACCCTTCTGGGCTGACGATACGGACGAGGTGAAACGGAGTATCAGAAAACTTCTCGGATACCATCCGTCCCGGATCTACATTGCTCACGGAGGAGTTCTGCCGGCTGGAACAGTTCATGGACCTCTCTGATCAACATATTAATATTAACATATACCTATAGCTATTACTATGTCGGCTGCATCAACCATCTACATCAGGGAAGACCTGAAGGAAAAACTCCAGGTGTTGAAACGTCATCCCAGGGAATCCTACAATGATGTCATCGAGCGGCTGGTGACATCGGCGGTTGATGGTGATCCCCTGAACGATGAGGCGATCAGGGGGCTCGAAGAAGCTCTTGAAGATATCAGGCACCGCCGGCTCCACTCTGAAGAAGAGATCATGGCAGAGTTTGGTGTTGAATGAAGTACCGGCTGGAATACACAGCCCGTGCACGAAAAGACCTGCACAAGCTCGACCGGGAAACTGCCCAGTGGATAATCCGGGCCCTGCACGGACTTGCGGAAGACCCGTATCCCCATATAAAGAAACTGAAGGCCACAGGCACCGGGCACCCGGTATACACCTTCCGCATCGGGCTTTCTTACCGGGCAATCCTGTCGGTCCATGATATGGTTCTTATTATCCACGTGCTCGGGATCGAGGACCGGAAGCAGGCATACCGTGATTTCTGATCAGGGGATCCCTATGAACGGAAAAAACCGCGATATCGCCTGGAAAGCAGCAAACCTGGTGGCAGCGGGAACGGCCTGCAGGGATCGCATTCGTCCTCCCGGAGCCGTAATGATGCGGGGAACCGGAGTCAATAACGTTATGGGGCATCCGGAGAAAGTCTGAACCACAGAGGGACCTTTTCCCATGACCCGCGATCTCACCCTGTCCAGACCGGCCCGCATCCTCATCATCGGTGCTGCCATCGTAATCGTGCTTGCCGGGATGAAGGCTGCATCTCCCATCCTCGGGCCGCTGTTCTTCTCGGTCTTCCTCGCGGTCATCTTCGGATCACTGCTCCACTGGCTGGAGCAGCAGGGCATCCCCACCCGCTACGCCCTCCTCCTTACCCTGGCGGTCTTCCTGGCCATCATCGCGGTCTTCGTGGTCGTGATCGCCGGGTCGTTCCTGAGGATCCTGACCGATCTCCCCCTCTACCAGGATGAACTGGAGCAGAGCCTGGAGCTGGCCGGCCCCTCCCTCTCCTCATGGGGGATCGATTCCCTCGCCCTCCCTGATCTTGCCGGGTCGCTCCAGGGTTATGCCCGCAGCATCGCTGGAATGCTCCTCGACATGGCCGTGGCAGCCGGTATCACCCTCCTGACTACCATCTTCCTCCTCTTCGAGGCCCGGGGATTTTCATCCAAGCTCCGGCAGGTCATCGGGGAGCTGTTTCCCGGGCACTTCCACCGGTTCACCCTGCTGGCTGAAAAGAGCGTGCAGTACATCATCATCCGGACCGCGGTGAACCTCGCCATGGGGGTCGGCACGGCAGTCATTCTCTGGCTGATCGGGGTAGATTACGCCATCTTCTGGGGGTTCCTTGCCTTCCTGCTGGGTTTCATCCCCTACCTCGGCTTCTGGCTGGCGGTCATCCCCCCCATGTTCCTGGCATGGATCGAACTCGGCCCGGTCCCGGCCCTGCTGGTGCTGGCCGGTCAAGCGGTCCTGAACATCCTTGCCGAATACGTGATGTTCCCCCACCTTGCCGGGCGGGAGCTCGACCTCTCTCCGGCGGTGGTATTCATCTCCCTCTTCGTCTGGGGATGGATCCTTGGCGGAGCCGGGGTGCTTCTGGCCGTCCCGCTCACCCTCACCGTCCAGCTGCTCTGCGAGTTGTCCGAGGATACCCGGTGGGTCGGGTACCTGCTCGGGCCCGGGATGAAGGAATGACAGCTCTCCAGGGTAACCGGAACACCCGGAAAAAATTCACCCCCTGTTTTTTCTCCGATGGCTTCTCAAGGAAACCTGCCTCCTTTTCCCGGGTTCATCTTTCCTGCAGCCACAGCGTCCGTGAAACGGATCTTTCCCAGGGGGCCTGTCACGAAAGCGACCGCAGGGGTACGGGAGCAATCCTTAAATCCTGCCGGCAAGGATATCCGATCATGCTGCTGTCCGGTTACCTGGAAGAGCACCCGGAGAAGGCCCGGGATATCAGGAGTGCAATTGGCGGCAGGTGCGAGCACTGCAGTATTGGCATCAGCGGTTGATGATGATCCCCTGAACGGTGAGGCGGTCAGGGGGCTTGAGGAAGCTCTTGAAGATATCAGGCACCGCCGGCTCCATTCTGAAGAAGAGATCATAGCCGAGTTCGGTGTTGAATGAAGTACCGGCTGGAATATACCGCCCGGGCACGAAAAGACCTGCAGAAACTCGATCGGAATACCGCACAACGGATTAACCGGGCACTGCACGGCCTTACGGAAGATCCTTATGCACAGGTAAAAAAGCTGAAGGGTACACTACCAGGACACCCGGTGTATACCTTTCGCATCGGGCTCCGGTACCGGGCAATCCTGTCGGTCCATGACCTGGTCCTGATCATCCATGTTCCCGGGATTGAAGACCGGAAGCAGGCCTGCCGGGATTTCTGACCGGCGGGAGCGGGAACAACGGGTGAAAAAAGAATGTTACTCTATCATTGCAGCTACCCGGTGTCTCTTCTGTTGTGAGCTCTCCAGGAATGGAGCTGATGCCGTGATGTGTCCCAAAGCCTCAAGCCCTCCCGTGTCCTGTGCCTGGGAGAGGTCGACACAGGCCAA
>CAYGWN010000018.1:0-5271 GCA_964353765.1 uncultured Methanoregula sp.
TTTTCACTTTTCCGTAGCCCTGTTCCGGACCAGGCGGCGAGAGAATGAATACCGTGGACCCCTCAGTGTAGTGTAGCTTTATTGGGTGGATGAATTAGGTCAATAATTCGCAAGGAAACGACAGTCTCTCTTACCCCTTCCCATACGGACACCAGTGCGGGCATCCTATGAGGGCACTTACTCCGGCCGTTGACGGGCTCAGGAAAATGATGTGTTTTTTTCCCTGGTACTTGGTCAGAAGATCCCCAGTTTCGGGATCAATCAATCCGTCACCCACCACGAGGATGACATCTGCTTCTCCGGGTGTTGCCACCACCCGTTCAAACCGGGCTGCTGCATTCGAGGTCATACCCGGGAGGAAAACTCTCCCCTGGCCAATTTCCTGTTTGAGCGCAAGAAGGCAGTCCTTGTGCCTGTCGGGATCGCAGGACTTCAGTACCCGGGAGAGGCAGAAGAAGCCGGTCACCACATTCAGGATACTGCAGGCAGCAGCACGGAGGGGGAGCTTTTCAAGCGTCGCGCCGAACATGAACCCAATCCGGGTCTTTGCCGTAATCGGTTCGCTGGTCACGAACTGGGCAGATCTCCCGCCATACAGTGCACGGAGGCATGCGCCGTGTTCAAACTGGCAGATCATGGTGTCCGGATCGGTCTCTATGGTTACGATGCCGTCTTCCGAACCGGAACCATGAATCCGCTCCTCGAGCTTGGTTACTGCTCTCCTGATGATATCCATGGTCAATCCCATCCTTCAAAGAGGAGCGCCCTGCACGGTGAGCCATCGAGGCCCCTGAACCTGAGGGGCAGGGCGATCATCCAGTATTGGCCTTCCCTGACGCTATGGAGATCGAGCAGTTCGATGATGATCGTGCCGTTCGAGAGGAGGGTCCTGTGGACATCCCCCTTGCCATTGAATTCTTCAATGGACGGTGCATCGGTCCCGACACAGGTTATCCCGGCCCCGGCCAGGACCTCTGCGGCCCCGGGTGTGAGAGCAGGGTAATTTTCTTCGAATTCAAATTGTTCTGAGAAGGATGTTTTCAGGAGGAGTTTGTCCACACCACCCAGTTTTTCTTCCAGGTCGGCAGGTCCAATGGCTCTGTCCAATCCTGAGAGATCGACAACCCGGCACCACCCCATCAGGGCAGTGAACGGGACCTGGTCGATGCCGGCTCCATCGTCAAAGTAATGGGCGGGGGCGTCGATGTGCGTGCCCGAATGGGTACTCATCCGGATATCGGTAATCAGGTACTGGCCATGATCGCGCTGGCGGAACCGCGGAACAATGTCACCGGGATACACGACAGAGCCCGGGGCAAGGGGGCGGGTGATATCGTAAATCCGGCCGGTCCCTTTCATTCATTCCACCCGTACCGGCCCAGCAGGGGGACAAAGACGACTCCCCCGAAAAATTCCCTGACGGCCTGGTCCTTTTTCTTTGTAATCCTGACCAGTTCCTGCAGGTCGCGGGAGCCAACCGGAGCTACTAAGCGGCCTCCCTCTGCCAGCTGGTCGATGAGGGGGGGCGGGACTTCGGGTGTGGCAGCAGTGATGAGCACAGCGTCATACGGAGCCTGTTCGGGATAGCCGATGGTTCCGTCACCGGTGATGATCTCCACGTTGCCGATCCCTGATCGGGAGAGATTCTCACGTGCCATCTCTGCGACCTCGCTTATCCGTTCAATGGAGATTACAGCCCTTGCCAAATTGGCAAGAATAGCTGCCTGGTACCCGCTCCCTGCCCCGATCTCCAGCACCCGGTCCTCCGGTTTGAGAGCGAGGAGCTCGGTCATGACGGCAACAATGTAGGGTTGCGAGATGGTCTGTCCCCTTCCAATCGGGAGGGGACAGTCACTGTATGCGACATCACGGTAAGCGGCAGGCACGAACAGGTGCCGGGGGACGGAACGCATCGCTGACAGGACCCGCTCATCCTTCACCCCGCGTGCGGCGATCTGGGTCTCCACCATCCGTGACCGCTCTTCAGTCCGTTCATCCATAGCCATGGATATACCTTCTCAGCGGGATTCAGAACCCGGATTTGTCTGCAGAATCGATAGCCAGGTCGATCTGTTTCTGCAGGGCATCCGGAAGCCCGCTGATCTTGACATCCAGAAATCCCCTGATAATCGTGGCGGTGGCCACATCCTCATCGAGGCCCCGGGACATGAGGTACTCGATCTCCTCCTGGGCTATTTTACCGACGGCAGCCTCATGGGAAAGTTCCGTCCCGACCACCGACCCCTCGATCTCTGGGATGGCATAGATGATCCCGTCCTTGAGGATGAGTCCCTTGCATTCCAGGTGTCCCCGGGTATCAGCGACCGCCCCCTTGATATGCCCCCGGGAGATGATCGTCCCCCCGCGGGAAATGGCCCGGGTGATGAGTTCTGCACTCGCGCCTTTCGCACCGAGCACGGCACGGGAACCGAGGTCAAGGTGCGAGTCCTTCGTCGCAATTACCACGCTGCTGAAGCGGGCAACTGCATTCTCCCCGGCGAGATGGGCAGTGGGGTACATCTGGACCTTCTTGACCGGCTTCATGCAGACGTAATTGGATAGAAAGACGCCGTTCTCCTCCACCCGGGCGGCACTCCTCGGGTAGACCTCGATCTCTTCCCCCCAGGTATGGATCATGGTGAAACTGATCTTGGCATCCTTTCCGACATAGAATTCGCTGATCCCGTAGTGGGCCCCGCCTTTTCCCACGTGGCTCCCGCTGGCGCACCCTGAAACTACGTGGAGCTCCGCACCTTCTTCGGCGATCAGGATATTATGCACATGCTGGATCTGGTCCCGGCCCAGGAACAGGCAGGCCTGGATGGGAAGAATGTTGCTGGTGCCCTTCCGGGCGATGATCACGTACCCCACCGGCCGTTCTTGCGAGGCAACATAGCGGGTGTACTCATCCTTGTCTTTTGGCACGAGCTGCCATGCATACTCCTTCAGCCAGGGGTACCGCTCCATTGCCAGCCCGTAGGGAACGACTTCGATCCCTTCTTCCGAGCAGGTGGCATGCATGACATCCTGGTTCATCTGGAGGTAGCTGCCGCACCGGTTCGCCATGGATAGCTCGATCCCGGACTGGGCAAGTCGCTCCTGGTCCTCAGCCGAGATATCGACACTTTTCCCTAAATCTGCCTGCATTCGAGACACTCCCGGTAACCCCTGGCTTTGATCTCCTTTAATATCTCCCTCGGGTTCCCGTGACATTTTATCTCCCCGTCGCACATGACATGCCCCTTGTCGGCATCGAGGTAGTCGAGGATGTACCCGGTATGGGTGATCACCAGGCCGCTCTTCTTCCTGTTGACGATGTGCACATCCTTCTCGAGGAGTTTTCCGATGGCCTTCCCGATGAGGGATATGTTTTCGAGGTCTACCCCGCTCTCAGGTTCATCGAGCATCACGAATTTCGGGTTCTGTCCCATCAGCTGTAGGACCTCGCTCCGCTTGATCTCCCCCCCGGAGAACCCCTTGTTGATATCCCGGTCGAGGAAGTGATCCATGTTCATCCGGTGGGCCATCTCCCTGATCTCTTCGGGTTTATCACCGTAGGTTGCTGCCAGGAGCTTGCCCAGCTTTAAGCCCGAGATGGTGGGAGGGCGCTGGAACATCATCCCCATACCCCGTTGTGCCCTCTCGTGGATGGGCAGACCCGTGATATCCTCACCGTTATAGCGGATACTGCCGCTGCTGACCGAATAGTTGGCAAATCCCATGAGCGTCATGAGGAGGGTGCTCTTCCCCGAGCCATTGGGGCCCATCAGCACATGGGTCTCCCCATCCTCGATTTTGAGATTTACATCGTGGAGGACTTCCTTATCCCCGATTTCAACGTGGAGATCCCGGATTTCGAGCATAGCGCAATCGGAACAGTATACGCCATCCACACACTAAACGGTTTTCACCTTCCCATACGTTCCGGCAAGACCGCTGGAATCTGCCAAATCCACGAAGCATTAATCAGGAAGACCTCACTATTACTCATAAAATGCCGAAAAAGGCACGGGTTGAGAAGATACCGGACAAGGCCGGCAAGGCACGGATCAGGGGCGGGACACAATCGGCCCGGTCATCGCTGCCTGTCCCTGAACCGGAAGGGGTGCAGGACTATGTCAACCGGATCATCTGCGGTGATGCCGGGCAGGTCCTGCGGTTGATTCCCGACGAGAGCGTGGACATCATCATCACCTCCCCCCCTTACAATTTCGGCCATTCGTACGCCCGCGACCCCCATGATGACACCCAGGAGTGGAACGTATACTTCTCAACCCTCTCTGCCATCTGGGAGGAATGTGTGCGGGTGCTGAAACCGGGGGGCAGGATGGCGGTCAACATCCAGCCGCTCTTCTCTGACTACATCCCCACCCACCACCTCATCTCTTCCCAGCTGCTCAGGCTTGGCCTCCTCTGGAAGGCGGAGATCCTCTGGGAGAAGAACAACTACAACGCCAAATATACGGCCTGGGGGAGCTGGCGTTCCCCCTCCATGCCCTACCTCAAGTATACCTGGGAGTTCATCGAGGTCTTTGACAAGATGACCCATAAGAAGACGGGAAGAAAGGAGGACATTGACATTTCGGATGAAGAGTTCAAGGAGTGGGTCTTTGGCCGGTGGGTGGTTCCCCCGGAAATCCGGATGAAGGATTTCGGCCACCCGGCCATGTTTCCCGAAGAGATTCCCCGGCGGCTGCTTAAGCTGTTCTCTTACCAGAACGACCTGGTGCTCGACCCCTTCAACGGGGCTGGCACCACCACCCTTGCCGCGTGGAAGACCAGCCGGCGGTTCATAGGAATAGACATCTCTTCCGAGTACTGCAGGGAGGCACTGGAGCGTATCCGGCGATCCGGACTCCCTGGAGGGGGAAGAAGAGAACCGGATATACTAATTCCGGATGCGTGAGTACCGGGCCTCCAGGTTTGCTCTGTCTGAAACGGCCGCAGTATATCCGGGAGAGAGTTCCCCTTGCGCAATGCAGAAAAATAGGGGGAGTACCTCTTCCCCGGCCAGCAGGAACGGGCCGTCTGCGAAAGTATTCCCGCATCAGGGAGGATTCCCTGATTCTATGAATCCGGGCAGGTCCGCGATGGAGGTGAGGATTGCCGTCGGCCGGATGGCAGATCGCACAAGGGCCTCGTCATGGTATTTTCCGGTCCTGACCAGGATTCCCGATAGCCCGCAGGAGAGCGCACCCCCCACGTCGGTTACCACGTCGTCACCGATCATGGCGGTGGTTGCAGGGTCAGCATGAAGGGATGCAATGGCCA
>CAYGWN010000019.1:0-58553 GCA_964353765.1 uncultured Methanoregula sp.
AGCTCAAGGATACGGCGATAGCCTCAGCTACCAACGCCATCGCCATATTCAATCGGGAAGCTCGCCTTATCTACGCAAACGATTCATTTTTAACCGAATTCGGTGTTAACCTCGAAAAAATAAGGGGAAAGCAGTTCGGTGATCTTATCAGGCAATTCGATTCGATTGATCCTGGGTATGAAGAGATTGTAGCAGAATTGAGGAGTGGAGGGAAATGGAATGGAGAACTGCGCATCACCACCCGCGATGGTCACCAGCAGTATTTCATGGCTTCCTTCCAGAGCACGATTGACGGCGAGGGCAGTCTCCTGTATACCCTCGCATCGTTTGTGAATATCAGCGAGTCCAAGAGTATTGAGACAGCTCTGAAGAGTACCAAGCAAAAGCTCTCTGAAACAATCGAGTTCATGCCTGATCCGACATTCATCGTGGACCGGAATCATACGGTGATTGCGTGGAACCGGGCTCTTGAGATATTGACAGGGGTAAAAAAAGACCAGGTCGTTGGGAAGAAAGATTACCAGAAAGCCTTTACGTTCTTTCAGATGGAACGGCCAATCCTTGTTGATATCCTTGATCTTCCTCCCCATGAACTTGCACGGAAGTACCCCACTGTCAGGAGATACAGCGACAGTATCTATGTGGAAACATTCGTGCCCACCATGAACGAGGGGAAGGGTGCATACCTCTGGGGAAAAGCCTCCTCGCTGGTTGATCATGAAGGGAATACCATCGGAGCGATCGAGTCCATCAGGGATATCTCGGCATGGAAGCAGGCACGGGAGTCGCTGCGGAAAATGGATGCCGGCGGGATATCTTCAGAGACCCCTGCTCCGGCAGAACAAAAAACGATTGAAGAACTTACCCGGGTCAGACAGGAGCTCGAATCAGTCCTCGACCTCATGAACGAGGCAGTACTTCTTACTGACAAATCAGGGACCGTTCTCTGGGTTAATGAGCGTTTCATTGAACTTGTGGAAGGGGACCGCCGGATTGTTCTGGGTGCTCCTCTCTCAACATTTTTCCCGGCTGATGATCAGCAGATCCTCTCAGGACCAGCAGAGGAGCGGACACTCCGCATCACCCTCATCCCGCTTACCGGAAGCCACATCATCCCTGTCGAAGTAAAAACAGCCACGCTCCCCTCCGGTGATGAACGGGTGCTCATCTTCCAGCAGACCTTCTCGTGAATCTAGAGGTAGTGTTCCTGGATTCCGATGACTTCCGTGCTGTCAGAAGCCCGGGCATACAGGCTGAGAGGTTCCTCGTTCAGCTCGATGAACCTGTTTCCCCATCCCTGCGTGGCAAGGACAACTGCAGCCTGGTCCGGTTCCCCGAGGATGATCAGTGCAGCAGCAAAGGCCTCGATTGAGGTCAGTCGCCACGGCCTCCCGAAGTTGACCGGATTTGCAGCTACCAGGAAGGGGAGGGCACGACGTTTCCGGAAGCTGCTGATTCCGCTGGTGTCGAGCACTTCCCAGGAACAGTCCAGAACCGTGATAGAGCGGGCTGGCTTGTCCGCCGGGGAGAGTGCCTGTTCGGCGCCAGGATCCAACAGAAGGGTATTCCTCGGTATACGGGAGAGCTTTGAGAGTACCTTCACCAGGCCGGATCGTTCCAGTCGTTTTACCGTGCACTTCCGCGGATCACAACTGTTATCCCGGAATGCATAGAGGGGGATCATCTATCATCTCTCCACGTCCATCCTCTATCAATGTACGTGCTTGTATCACCCTGTATCCTCAATCCCGACCTCAGGGCCAGGGGGATTACCAGCGAAAAGGACAGGGACTGGTATAGCCGGGCTATCGAACGATGCCGGCGGTTCGGAATTGAAATCGTCCCCCTCCCCTGCCCCGAGACCCTCTGTCTCGGAACCGGGCGTGAACCCGGTATGGTCCTTGACCGGCTGAACACGCCCGGGTTTGTGAACCTGCTGGAGAACCTTACCTCTGAGGTGAGGGAGCTTATCAGGAAACACGGACCGCCGCTCTGTATTGTCGGGGTCAATTCCTCCCCGACCTGTGGGATCGACGCCCATTTCTCCGGGCCCTCCGGGTCAGAAGGCTCACGGATACCCGGGCCCGGGATTTTTCTCTCCCGCTTCCCTGACCTTCTCTGCGTGGATGTAGCTGACTTCTCCCGTTACCGGGTCTACCTTGCCGCCCCGCTCTTTTCCCGGGCAGAGAAGGAATATAACATCGGTCTCGCTAAACTCCTCTCCTCCCATTTCTTTGAGGTGTATCTGCCCCAGGAGGTTGGTGATGATTCGCACCACCGCGACCATGGTGCGCATCAGGAAATTTTTTCCCGGCACCTCAGGGAGCTCGAAGCTACCGATGTTGTTGTCGCGGTTATTGACGGGCCGGATGCAGATTCCGGAACGGCTTGGGAGATGGGGTATGCCTATGCCCGCCGGATTCCGGTTATCGCCATCAGAACGGATTTCCGGATGGCTGGTCGTCACGAGCATGTAAATCTGATGCTCGAACAATCTGCTGTGCTGGTCCGTTCACCGGAGGAGCTGATCACCGCGGTAAAATCCCCCTGCCGATGCGTTGACAGAACATAAATACTGATATTCCAGGGGATCATAATACTGGGGACATGTCCAATCTCACGGTCGCTGTAATCGGTCCCGAAGGGTATGCCGGGGAGCTTGGGAAAAAAGGAACGAGTTCGGATATCACCTTCTATAACCTGAAGAAAGGTGAACATACCATCACCTTCTGTGAACCAAGCCGCTACCCGGAGAGGCTCTCATCGCTTTTTTATACCCTCTCCATGGCTGACTGTGCCATCCTTGTTGTGGATGAGATAACGGCTTCTTTTGGCGAATGTGTGCTGATGCTTGACTGTGCGGGTATTACCAGAGGGATGCTTGTCCTCCGCAACTATATTACCCCTGAGGAAGTCGCCTCCTTCATCAAAGGCACCGTGGTTGAAAAGTACCAGCAGGTCGCTGACGACCGGGCCAGAATCCGTGAAGAACTCATGGAAGAACTGGCAGGTTTTCAAGGGCCGTCCAGGGCAACCGGAAGGGGAGCAGTCCCAGTCGATCATTTCTTCACGGTCAAGGGGATCGGAGTAGTCGTGCTCGGCGGGGTGGTGGGGGGAGCCATCTTCCGCCATGATATGCTCCGTATCTACCCCACAACCCTGACCGCACAGGTCCGTTCCATCCAGAAACATGAAGACTATTCTGATTCCGCGGTTTCTGGTGACCGCGTGGGACTTGCCCTGAAAGGGGTTGAGGTGGAGGATCTTGACCGTGGTTTTGTTCTCTCTGCAAATACCGATCTCACCTCCTCCCTGACCCTGAGTGGCAGGGCATCCCTGGTCCGGTACTGGCCTTCACCGCTGAAGAATGAAATGATCATCCATGTGGGCCACTGGATGCAGTTCCTCCCGGCCCGGGTAGCATTTGTGAACAACTCCGGAGACTGGAGACGGCCGCTGGTTACCCTCCGGTCAAGTCGGGAACTGGTGTATTTCCCCGGCGACCGTATAATCCTTCACTATCTTGAAGGAGGAAAGCTCCGCGTTGCCGGAACCATGGTCATCGAATAAGGCTTGATCCCTCTTTTTCCATACAATCCTTTTTGTGCCGGTGATGATCACATCTCTTGTAGAATTCCTATGGCGCTTGAAAGCATCATTCCCTGGGTTATCGGGGGGATTATCCTCCTCATCATCGTCGGCTTTGTCCTTTATGCTATCGGGATTTATAACCGGTTCTTCAGTCTGAAGAATTCATCAGAAGCGACACTTGGCCAGATTCGGGTAGCAATGAAGAAACGTCTGGATATGATAGAACAGCTGCTCGGTTCCGTTAAAAGTTATGCAAGGTTCGAGAAGGAGACCTTCGAGAAGGTGACTGCCATGCGGGCCAGTGTCGGTTCTGCCGGCGCAGGTGACCTGAACGAGATCGAGCGGGAGTCACGGTCCATTCTCGGGAGGCTCTTTGCCGTTGCCGAGAACTATCCCGACCTCAAGACCAATACGACGGTCATGAACCTTATGGAAGCCGTCCGGGGTGTGGAGGAAGAGATTGCCCGGCAGCGGTATACCTACAACAATATCTCGCAGCAGTACAACACCCTCCGTGATGTCATCCCCTCCAATATCATAGCCCGTCTGCTCGGACTGGCCAAGCTCCCCTACCTTGAGTTTGAAGAGGCAATCAGCACCCCCCCGACAATCGAGTTCTAGAAGGGTTTTAATCGTGGACGAAAAGAAACAGATCGCGATCCTCATCGCCGTGGCGTTTGGCATCGGCATTAGCGCCTGCATCCTGGCCATCGCCATTCCCGGACTCTTTGAGGGAGACTTGGTCATCGCAGAATACACGGCAGAGCTCGGGGAGAACGGTACTTTTACCGAACGATATGTCTACGAGATAAAAGTTCCCGGCAGATACAGGATGCTCTTCAGGTACTGGGAAGATCCCCTCTCAACAGGGCCGCTGGGGAGTCCTTCAATCAGATTCCGCGATATGGAGATGCCTCCCGGGACAATAGGGTATATCAAGGAATTCGACAGTACCGTGAGCCTCTTTGGAAGCAGCGATCCTGCAGTCACGTCATTTATCCGGCAGATGGCCGAGAACAGCGAGGTGGGGATCTACAACCCCCTCTATTTTCCGGCAGGACAGTATGAAGTAACTTACCGCTACACGCTCCATCCGCCTCTCGAGTATGATCAGACGGATGCCCACCTTAACCTCCGTCTGGTCGACCGGCATATCCCCTACCGGAACCTTACCATAACGGTACCGGCACGGTTTGTTGAAAAAGTATTTCCGCATCCGCCTTCGCTCCGGGTTTCCCGGTCAGAAGAGAGGTATGTTATCACCGGAAGTGTGGTTGCAGATGAGGGGCTCGGGATTGAGATGCTTCTCTCCGGGGAAGGTCTTTCCTCCATCCCCGGGTTCCCGGTGTATACAGAAGATGTGAGGGGTAGGACCAAGGCTGCAAATCCCTGGTATAACATTATCCCGTTCCATGGGGCAAATCTTCTCCGCTACCTGGGATTTGCCGCGGCACTTCTCACCCCGTTCCTCCTCCTGGCAACCTATCTCAGATATGGGAGAGAGAAGGAATTTGTTGTCCCTGAGTATCTTTCTACAACTCCTGACCCCGGCATGAAACCATGGGCGGTAAACCTCCTCTTTAAAGGGGATGCCATGGTCTTTGACCAGGACGGATATTATGCCACTCTCCTTGATTTACACCGGAAAAAGATCATCACCATAACAGAAGAAGCGGGAGGCTCCAACATCAGGATCAGGCTGAATTCCACTAGTTCCGATGATCCCTACGAACAGCGGGTGCTCTCCTTCCTCTCAGAAATTGCCGTTGATAGTGAGGTGAATTCTGCAGACATGGAACTCCTTGCATCAAGGGCAAAAACAGACCCGCCATCAGAACGGAAGATTCTGGCATACCAGCGCGACCTCGCCATGGTGACCAGGAAATCTGATCCCTCCCTGATTGCGAAATATATTGCTGACGGCCGTGAGCATGTATTTCCGTTTCTCTTTACCGGCATCGCTTTCTCTGCTCTCTCATTTATCCTGATTATAACCATGCCAACGCTCTCCTCTCTCCTTGTCCCCGCCGTCATACTTTTCGGCTCGGTCATCGTTCAGGCCGGGGTCGCCCTGGTTTTTCCCTCAACCCTTTTTGGACACTGGAAAGGGGACACATACCGGGAGAAACTCCAATGGGATGCATTCGCAAACTTCCTCTCTGATCTGGCCCTGATGCGGCAGTATTCACCGGCTGACCTTTCGATGTGGGGTGAGTGGCTCATCTACGGGACGGCTATGGGGGTCGGTGACAAGGTTGAAAAAGCCCTGAAGGAGTTTGACATTACCATCCCTGAAACCATTCTGCCGGCAACCGGGACCGGGATACGGGCCGCTTTCATTCCGGTGCTCTTCTTCGCTCCCCCCTCGCGGGGAGGTGGAGGGGCGGGTGGTTTTGGGGGTGGCGGTTTTGGTGGCGGGGGCGGTTTTGGTGGTGGTGGTGTAGGAGGAAGATGATACCTCCCCCATCGTCCGTGAACCTGCCCGGTGCCGGTATAAACCGTTTTATGCCCGAGCAGGAAGCTCAGGTAGGATGAGAGGGAGTTGCGAGATATGCGCTATACAGAGGGAAGATTCGGCAGGGTCTTTTTCGTGAGGATAGACCACGGGGAAGATCTCCTCGATACCCTGGAGCGGTTTGTCGTTGAGAAAGGTATCCGGACGGGTATCATCCAGTTCCTGGGAGCCTTGAAAAGCGGCAGAATTGTCACCGGCCCCCGCACAGCAGTACTCCCGCCGGAGCCATCATATGAGTCCTATGATGACGGATGGGAAGTGGTGGGTTTTGCCACCATCACCCCCGGAAAGGAAGGGCCGCACATTCACTACCATGCATCGGTAGGACGGGGAAGGGAAGCCCTTACCGGCTGCTTAAGGGATAATGCGATGACGTATATCATCGTTGAAGCGGTGGTGATGGAACTGACGGGGGCCCGCATATCCCGCAGTAATGATCCCAGAACCGGACTCGGGCTGCCGGATCCCGGATCGCCGGAAAAGGAACAATCTGGGCAATGAGCCTTCCTCAGCCGGAATTCTTACCCGTATCAAGGGAAGAGGGGCTCGCTCTTGGGATACGGACGTTTGACATCATCATTGTCTCCGGTGACGCGCTGGTAGACCATCCGTCGTTTGCTGCTGCACTTCTGGCGCGGTTCCTCTGGGATGAAGGGTACTCGGTCGGCATCATCCCCCAGCCGGACTGGACAGGACCGGATGATTTCCTCCGGCTCGGTGCACCGAGCCTCTTCTTTGCCGTCTCGGCCGGGAATGCCGATTCCATGGTCAATCATTATACCCCGCAGAAGAGACCGCGGTCCTCTGATGTCTACTCCCCAGGAGGAATACGGCGGAGGCCCGACCGTGCGACCCTCGTGTATACCGATCGCCTCCACGCCCTGTTTCCCGGAATCCCGATCATTATCGGGGGAATTGAGGCCAGTCTCCGGCGGTTTGCCCACTATGATTACTGGTCTGATAAGGTCCGCCAGTCCATTCTCGCTGATGCGCCTGCCTCCCTGCTCGTGTACGGGATGGGAGAGCGCCCCCTCATTGAGATCGCATACCGGATTTCCTGCGGAGAGGAGATCGGAACAATTTCTGATGTCCGCGGGACCGTTATAAAAAAGGGTGTTCATAGCCCGACAGATCGGCAAGGGGTAGTTGTTCTCCCCTCGTTTACCGAAGTGGCCGGCAGCAGGGAGGCGTATGCCCGTGCCTTCGCCTCAATAAACGCTGAACAGGATCCCTGCAGGGGTTTGCCGGTCATGCAGACCCACCCCAAGAGTATTATCCTCCAGAACCCGCCGGCATTCCCGCTCAGTACCGCAGAGCTCGACCACCTGTACGAGCTGCCCTATACCCGGAACGCACACCCCTCCTGCCGCGAACCGGTCCCCGCCCTTGAACCGGTCCGGTTCTCGGTGGTCAGCCACCGGGGCTGTTTCGGGGACTGTGCATTCTGTGCACTCGCTCACCACCAGGGGAGGGTCATCCAGAGCCGGAGCATTCCATCTGTTGTGCGGGAAGTTGAACGGATGGTCCGGATGCCGGGATGGAAGGGAATAGTCGGGGATATTGGCGGGCCGACTGCGAATATGTACGGGATGTATTGCAGACAGTGGAATGGCCAGGGAACCTGTCCTGATCGCCGCTGCGGGCCGGACTGCCCGAATCTGGTCTGCAGTCCGGAGCCCTATCTCCGGCTCCTGCAGGCAGTCCGGAATATTCCGGGCGTCAGGAAAGTGGTGATTGGTTCCGGGCTCCGGTATGATCTCATCAGCCCTGACAGTGCGGCATTCCTTGAAGAAATCTGCACGCACCATGTTTCCGGGCACCTCAAGGTTGCGCCCGAGCACATCAGCCAGGATGTCATGAAGCTGATGGGAAAACCGCCTGGCGAGATGTTTGAATCGTTCAGAAAACAATTTGAAATGCTGCAGGCCGGCAGGAAAAAGCGGCAGTACATCCTCCCGTATTTTATGTCCGGTCATCCGGGTTGCCGCATCAGGGACATGGTGGAGCTTGCAGAATACATCAGGGATACCGGGCTCTATACCGAGCAGGTGCAGGACTTTACGCCGACCCCTATGACCGTATCGACCACGATGTATTATACCGGGGTGGACCCGTTTACCGGAGAGCCGGTCCATGTGCCAAGGGATCGGGAGAAGAAGATCCAGCGGGCAATGCTCCAGTACCGCGATGAGAAGAACCGGACCTTGGTTGAAGAGGGGCTGCGAGAAGCGGGAAGGGAGGATCTCATCGGAAATACCTGGGCCTGTCTTATTCCTTTCCAAAAAATGAACAGGGAACCGGGGGAGAAGAGTTCCGGGAAGAAAAAAAGATATCGCCCTTATTCCTGATCCCCGGTAACTACCCCGTCGCTTTCACAGGGGATGCACTGGGCCATCTTCTCATCAAAGATGCGGTATGCATTGGCAAGAACAGAGGAGTTCGCTATCATACCGGCAAGGAGGATCACCTCGAGGATCTCCTCCCGGCTCGCCCCTTTCTTCGCGGCGGCCTGCATGTGATAGCTGGTGCAGTGCTGGCACTTGAGTGCAGCACCTACGGCCATGCTTATCAGCTCCACGTTCTTCGGCTCCATTGAACTGGTCCTGGTGACCGTTCCTTTATAGAGGAGGTGGGAGATGAGAACTTCAGGACGCTCAGCCATCCGTTTGAAGATGAGGGGAGCCCGTCCGTATTCCGTCTCGATGTTCTGCATCCATTCCAAGGCCGTCTCTTCCCCCCCGCGGTCACTGATATCCCGCAAGGTCACTTCAAAGTCAGACAGATCAGACATGGTACTCCTAGCTATCGTTCCGGTGACATATGAAGAAGATGCACGGGGTCGATCAGACCACTTCTCCCGGAATGAAATCAGCTCGGTTCATGGGAAACACGGGGAGGAACGCTGTCCGGGTATCAGATGAGACCGGGATAGGGCCGGGCGGTTTTTCTGCAGTTCTGCCCGTGGCCCCTAAAGAATAATATTTATATATAATAGAAGGATAGTACCTTCCATCTCCTTGCAGGAACGGCAGGGAGCGTAAGGGGTTGATTGCATGAGAATGGATCAGGAGATGGAAGTCTTCCGGCATGCTCCCGCCGTTTGGCTGGGTATCCAGTACTCATCTGACGAGCGTCAGTGGCTGGACTATCTTTCATCCGAAGGTGACCCAATCGGAACCGCATACTATGGCATCAGGGGAGATGTGTCTGACCTGGTGCTGCTGAGAATTTCAAGGGAGTCTGAGGGGGTTTATGTTGAAGAGCAGGTTGACCACCAGAGCTTCGGGATTACCAATGAAGATCTCAGGAATGCTGTCAGGAATGACCGGCTTTTTGCAGAACACCACGGGATGTCAAGGATCTCGAGAGATATTGCCCGCAAGCTGGATATTCTGGCCTATTAATCTCTCTGTTTTTTCATCAAAGGGAAATCCACCATCCAAAGGATACTTATGTCCCTTTTAGGCATACGCCTAGTATATGACCCGCAGTACCATCTCCCGGAGCGGGACACTCACCAATGTATTCGCCGGAATGCTGGAATTGTTCCTTGTTTTGATGGGGACGCTTCCCGGTACCGGGTGCCTTGAACCATATCCACCCGAAGATGTCGTCCCACCTGCTGCCGCAGAGGAGACATCGTCACCGACCCAGCCCATCCATACCGTTCCGCCAACCATCGTGGCCGGACGGGGTATCCAGGTAGTATGAAGAAAAAAGGATTGAATACGGTAAACCATTGATCACCATGAACAGTAAGTCTGGTCTCATCAGTTTCCCAGAATGTTAAATTATGAATAATAATTTGGGTATAGTGGCATTTCAGCCACTAAGTTTTCCACCGGTTTTAGATCACTATCTCGATTAAGACGCTCCTGGGGGTTGCGCCTTCGGCTTACCCCTGCCGCTGTGGCGTCCCCCATTATGCGATAGGTCTGTGTTATGGAACAGATTCTTTATTGCATCCATACGAATGTTCAGTGACTTTTTTTTTATGTCGATTTCAGAACTGGATATATACCACATTTTCAGTCGTAATTTGATATTGGATTGGGTGGTCAAATTGGTACTATACCCATAATTTTAAAAAAAATTAACGAATTCTCAAAATGTATTTTTCGCAAAAACTGGTTTTCTTCCGGCAAAGAAAATTCAATCCTGAAAGACCGGCTTTTGGACTTTGGCGATGGAGAACTCACTTTTTTCCCCTCGATCGTATTTTTTAGGCCTGACAACAATCCTCTATTTTGATTGACATGACCGTAGAATACTGGATAGAGACAGATAATCAGGGAACGACCGTCATCGAGTCCGACTATGTCTCAAGTGAAGAGCGGATGAGCGCCGGGCAGGACCGGCGAAAGGAAGTTGCTCGGGATTCTCACGCCGGGTGGTCGCCACCACCGGAGCGGCGGGACCCTATTGAGGTGCTTGAGGAGACGAATCAGGGTCGGGTGCCCGAGCTGATCCCGGTCCGCTATGGCCGCATGTTGGCCGGCCCGTTCCCGTTCCTGCGGGGATCGGCCGCGTTAATGGCCGAAGATCTGGCCTCGACCCCGACCAGCGGCATCCGTGTCCAGGCCTGTGGTGACTGTCACCTGCTCAACTTCGGCCTCTTCGCCACGCCAGAGCGGAACCTCTTCTTCGGGATTAACGACTTCGATGAGACTCTGAACGCACCGTTCGAGTGGGATGTAAAGAGGCTCGCGGTCTCGTTCATGGTCGTTGGCCAGGCGAATGACTATACCAGGAAGGAGTCTTCTGGCGTGGTCGCATCCTTGGCACGCTCCTACCGCGAGTACATGGCGCACCTCGCGACCATGCGTGCGCTTGACGTCTGGTATACGCGCCTGACCGGGGACTTGCTCGTCGAGAAGGCATCAACGAAGGAGGAGCGTCGGCATCGGGAGGCGATTATCGCGAAGGCCCGGAAGCAGGTGGCCGAGTACGTCTTCCCGAAGGTCACGGCCGAGGTGAACGGTCGCCGACGGTTCGTCGAACAGCCGCCCCTGATCCACCATGAGAACTGGAGCCGGGAGCAGTTCGAGAATATCCTCCGCCTCTTCGACCAGTACCGCGAATCTCTTCTCGATGACCGTAAGGTGATCCTCGACCGCTATCGCATGGTCGACATTGCGTTCAAGGTCGTCGGGATCGGCTCTGTCGGTACCAGGTGCTTTGTCGTCCTGCTGCTGGCTGAGGACGGAGATCCGCTGATCCTGCAGGTCAAGGAGGCGCGTCACTCCGTGCTCGAACCGTTCGCTGGTGCGGGCCCGTACGAGCAGCAGGGAAGGCGCGTGGTCGAGGGGCAGCGGTTGACTCAGGCCGCGAGCGACATTTTCCTCGGCTGGTTCACGAACCAGGACGGCATCGATTACTACGTGCGCCAGCTCCGGGACATGAAGTACGCGTACAATCCCGCAGGGGTGTCGCCAGTACGGCTCGCGAATTACGCTCAGTTCTGCGGTTGGAACCTGGCGCGGGCCCACGCGAAGTCCGGTGACGCGGCCGAGATCACAGGATACCTGGGGAAGTCCGATGCATTCGACAGGGCGATCGTCTCGTTCGCGGGCAATTACGCAGAACAGAACCGTCGCGACTACAAGAGGTTCAAGACAGCTGTCCAGGAGGGCAGGATCGCAGCTACAGCCGGGGTCTGAGTTCAAACCTGATGTTCGCCCGCGATGCAGATTGAATCAAGGATTGGTCTATGCTGTCCAGGCCCATATCTCCCGGAAAAATCAAAGGTAAACAAATCTTTTTTTTTAAAACAAAAACATAGTTGACTGTGATAAATACAAAAAAGATAATATATCTCTTCGACATCCTCCAATTACCACAATAGAAACTTCGGCTCTGATATATGAAATGTCCTCATTGTTTAGTAGAAATATTCTCCCATCCTCAATATCATTTCATCGGTAAAGATGTTGAAGGTGAATGGTATTTTTGCAGCGAATTATGCCCATCTTGTCACAAACATATATTTTGGATCGGTATTGGAGTAACAAAGCCAGGACTTCCTTCTGGTATCTATGATTTCTGGAAATGGGTTGGTGATCCTAAATTAGTCAGACCAAAAGGAAGTTCAAGACCTCCATGTCCTCAAGAAGTTCCTGAATCGCTTTGCTCAGATTACAATGAAGCCTGTTTAGTATTACCAGATAGTCCTAAAGCATCAGCTGCATTGAGCAGACGTTGTTTGCAACATTTATTACGTGACTATGCACACGTTAATCCTTCAAATTTAGCAGATGAGATACAAGAATTAATTGATATGAAAAAATTATCTTCACATATCGTTGAGGCCATAGATGCAGTTCGCAATATAGGGAATTTTGCTGCACATCCAAATAAAAGCAAATCAACCGGTGAAATTATTGAGGTTGAACCTCATGAAGCAGAATGGAATTTAGATGTTCTTGAATCGTTATTTGATTATTATTTTGTTCAACCTACCAAACTTCAAGCAAGAAAAGATACATTAAATAAAAAACTTAGAGATAGTGGAAAAGCGCCAATGAAATAAATAATCTCCTTGGCATTTTTCTATTTTTAAAAGAAAATTGTGTATTCAAAAATTATGGAATAGTTTTTTGACCCGTTTTAATACCCAACAGCTCGCACACCATATTCAGCTTGCTGGGGTGTAAATCCTTCGTATTCGAGTTGGTCAATTAGTCCATTTCTTGAAAAAGACATGGATCTTAAGTAATCTCTAGCTTTTAATGCTGCTTGCTCATCCCAGTTGGCACCAGATTGAGCTACTCCATATTCAGCTTGCTGGGGTGTAAATCCTTCGTATTCGAGTTGTTTAATTAATCCACTTCGTGAAAAAGACATGGATCTTAAGTAATCTTTAGCTTTTTTGGCTGCTTGCTCATTCCAGTTAGCACCAGATTGAGCTACTCCATATTCAGCTTCCTGACGTGTAAATCCTTCGTATTCGAGTTGTTTAATTAATCCACTTCGTGAAAAAGACATGGATCTTAAGTAATCTAATGCTTTCTTTGCTGCATTCTTCTCACCCATTGTTATCGTATCCGGCTTTAAGGTGGATACCGGGGTCGATACAGGTTGAGCGGGTGCCGGGGTCGATACAGGTTGAGCGGGTGATGATTTTGAAGTACATCCCGCGATCCCCACTGTTGCGAATATGAGAAAACCGATTACAAGAAAGATGACTATCTTTTTCATAAAAGGCTATTTTCCCTGGAGGCGTTATAAGGTTACTGATTTTATGGATATGACTTATGTGAAAAGGAATCTGACCACGAGTCTGATATGTTTTTTAATATATCTCCAATCTACTGTGTGTTATTTTAAAAAAAAATCCTTGCCGGAACCCTTTCACCCCCCCCTCAATAGAAGGATAGTACCTTCCATCTCCCTGCAGGAACGGCAGGGAGCGTAAGGGGTTAATTCCATGAGAATAGATCAGGAGATGGAAGTCTTCCGTCATGCTCCCGCTGTTTGGCAGGATATCCGGAGATTCTCTGACGAGCGTCAGTGGCTGGACTATCTTTCATCCGAAGGTGACCCAATCGGAACCGCATACTATGGCATCAGGGGAGATATCTCTGACCTGGTGCTGCTGAGAATTTCAAGCGAGTCTGAGGGGGTTTATGCTGAAGAGCAGGTGGACCCCCAGAGCCGCGGGATTACCGATGAAGATCTAAGGAATACTGTCAGCAATGACCGGCTTTTTGCAGAACACCACCGGATGTCAAGGATCTCGAGAGATATTGCCCGCAAGCTGCATAGTCTGGCATATTAATCTCCCTGTTTTTTCATCAAAGGGAAATCCACCATCCAAAGGATACTTATGTCCCTTTTAGGCATACGCCTAGTATATGACCCGTAGTATCATATCCCGGAGCGGGACACTCACAAACGTATTCGCCGGAATGCTGATACTGTTCCTTGTTTTGATGGGGACACTTCTCAGTGCCGGGTGCCTTGAACCATATCCATCCGAAGGTGTCGTCCCACCTGCTGCCGCAGAGGAGACATCGTCACCGACCCAGCCCATCCAGACCGTTCCGCCAACCATTATGGCCGGACGGGGTATCCCGGCAGAAGCACCAGCATCAGGATATATTGAACGTTCGTACGGCTATGTCCCCTATACCAGTCCTCCGGACCACCGGCTCACCTACATTGATGCTTCCGCGTCAAAAGACCCCGGCGGGATGGTCACCATCACTGGCAGGATTAAGAACGAAGGACCCGGATCACTGAACTACCTCCAGGTGACCTATACCCTGTTTGATTCAAATGGCAACATCATTGGGAACGCCCATGCCAGCGTGGAGTATATCAGTCCGGGAAAGACCTGGAGATTTACCACTGAACCGGTCAAGGCAGACAACTACCAGTATTTTGAACTTGCCCGGGTTCTTGCCCAGTGAAAAAAAACCTGCACTCTTTTTCAGACCATGATGTTGGTCTCAGAGAAAGGCCGGATACGGACGAGGATGTAGTCACGCATCCGTGATGGCACAATATCTGCCACCTCCCCGATGGTTACTCCCGCTTCAAGCGGGATATCTTTTAAAACTTTGGCAAAGGTGTCATAGGGCAGTTTCACCCTGAGACCGGTCATCTGGACGGTGACAGGAGTGGGGGAAAGGACCTCGTGAATCTCGTCAACATGCTCATTGATGACATCCATCAGGCGTGCAGGGGAGACTGAGGGCGGATCCTTGGCAATACCCTCCCGTTTGCGGTCAAGCACCCTTGTTATCTCATCAACCACGTCATCGAGCTTGGCCAGTTCCTCAGACTCCTTGGTCCGGTGCATGAACCGTCCTACATTCCCCACATAGCCATCAACGGGTGGATCGATGATCTTTCTCAGCGTCTCAGTCGAAGGCCCGCCGCATACGATGATGGGAACCTCAATACCCCTCCTGAGGACCGGGAATTTCTGTTTGATGCAGGTCTCAAAATCCCCGAGGAGATAGACAGCGAGATCATGCTCATTGATGACATCACGTTCCTCATCGTTCAGCTGGGCGATCCGCTTGCCAAAACCCCTCGCGAGCCCGACCATGTTCGATTTGGCCCCCATCCTCCTGATATACTCCGCCACATCACAGGAGGCATGGGGGAGATGGTGGATCTCGAGACTCATGCTGACAACGGCAACCTCTGTCCCCACCAGCGGTGAGGGGATGATCACCCCGGTCAGAGGCTTGGCAATCGCTGCAATGAGGGGGATATCCTCCTTTGGTACCAGTGCCTGGAGCACCACCTCCTGAGCAATGATGTGCTTCTGGATAATGTAGCCTCCCAGATCTTCGATGAGGTCCCTGATCTCATCATGCCGGTAGATACCCCCCTTGTAGGTTACCGGAACAAGGTTCACAGGCGCTCTCCCATCAGGGAAAATTTCTCTCTCACGATCTCCTCGATATTTTCAGGCAGGGTGTCCTCACTTGCCACCAGGTAAAATTTCTCTCCCCCATAGTACTGGCGGCGGACCTTAAACCCTTCCGGTTGTATCACCTGCAGAGCATAGATGAGGTCCTTATAAATCGATTCACGGGGATCATAGACCGGAATCTCTTCGATGGATTTCATGTCAGCACCTTCGATCTGAAGGATGATGGTAAACCGGTCCGGCTGCTCGACATTCTCTTTTCCGTACTGTTCCCAGAGTTTCTTCAGCAGGGGTGCGAGATAGGTCTCGTCACCAATCGAAATCGTGACCTTCTGCTCCTTGACGAGCACCTCGGCAAAGTCCATGAGACGGACAACACCGGGAAGTCTCTTCGTAACCCCGACACCGATGAAGAGAGGGATGCGCGGATCGATGAAGATATGGAGTTTTTTTACGACCCGTATGAGGTTATGGTCAAGGAGCACCACATCAGCTATACGACGGTAGTAATCGCCCCCGGTCTTTTCAGGGCATTCAATTTCAAAGTACTCAACCGCTTCCATCTACGATCCCTTGATGAACCCCGATGCCAGCAGCGCCGAGCCAACGGCACCTATATACTGCGAATGGTGGGGGACCATGATCTCGGCATGGAGAAGGTTGCCCATCGCCTGCACCAGTCCCTGGATGAGCGAGGTTCCCCCCACCATAATGACCGGCTGCTTGATATCTATCTCCTGGAGCTGCTGCTCAAAGACCTGCTCTGCAACAGAATGGCAGGCTGCTGCCGCGACATCCTCCGGGGAACTCCCGGCAGCAAGGGCATTCACCAGGCTCTGGGTACCAAACACAATGCAGTAGCTGTTCATGGGGACCATCTTTTCCATCCCTTTCAGTGCCAGCGGACCAAGCTCGGTAATATCTACTCCCAGCCGTTTTGCGGTCATTTCCAGGAACCTTCCGCTTGCCCCTGCGCAGATCCCCCCCATGGTGAAGGTTCCGGGAATGCCGTCCTGGACACTGATTGCCTTGTTGTCCATCCCCCCGATATCGATGACGGTGGCCGGTCCGTGCTGCCAGTCAGCGAGGTAGACTGCACCCTTGGAGTTGACGGTGAGTTCTTCCTGGATGAGGTCAGCCCCAATCTTTTCGCCGACAAGAAATCGCCCGTATCCCGTCGTTCCCACTGCCTGGATCTCTCCCCGTTTCAGTCCTGCTTCCTTTAACGCAATATCCATGACGTCCTCAGCGCTCTTGAGCACTCCCGTGGTGGGGAGCCAGCCCGTGCCGATGATCTGGTTGTTCTGCATGACCACGGCTTTGGTCGTGCTTGACCCGCTGTCAACCCCCATGGTGACACCCTCCTGGATCTCGCGGGCAAGGAGGGCTCTCCTCCGTGCTATGGTAGTAAGAGCCTCCATCCGGGTGAGCAGGGTGCCCGCAGTGGTCCTCTCGGTGAATGAGTAACTGACGACCGGGAGGCGGGAATTCTCCTGGATATATCGCCGCAGTTCATTCCGGACGATCGCCGCCTCGGCGCAACGGAAACAGGTCGCGATGAAGACGGCATCAGCCTCGACCTTTCCTTCGACCAGCGCCCGTGCCCTGGCAATAGCCAGTTTCAGGTCAGGGCTCCGGACATCGAGACCAAACGCATCAAACCCCGATCTGATATCTGCCAGTTTGAGATCCGGGAAAAAGATCTCCGCATCAACGGCCGAAGCCGCCTCTGCAATCTCGTTCTGCACACCACTGTATTCCGGGCCGCAGGAGAGCTGGGCGATTCTGACCCTGCTCATGTGCCCCCCCCGGGAAGGTTTTGGAGAAATTTCCTGATGGCAGCTACAAACTCGATCCCTTCCTCGTCAGTCCGGGGATACCTGAGGTCGAGCAGGGGGATATTCCGCTTCCGGAGCAGAAACTGGATCAGCTCATTGGCCCGGGCACAGCCCATGCAGCCGAATGAGAAATCTGCATCATGAATGATAATAGCCGCCTCTGCCTCCTCTATCATAGGGCCATACAGGGACATCCGGCCCCGCACCCCTGAAGGAACTTCCACCGCCGCATACCTGAGGCCCTTCTTCGGGTCCTCCGGGGTAATCTGAAGCGGGGGTGATTCGAGCCCCGGAGTCTGTATCAGCTCCCTCATTTTGAGTGCGGCGGAGAGGGGCTGATGGCCGAACCTGGCCACGAGATCGGAGAGGATGAGACTGGTGGTCGGGTAAATAAACACCTTTGCCATGGTCAGGACTCCTGGGATTCGATGATCTTCTGAAGCTTTTTGGCATCCAGCCGTGCAGGACCGGCAGGTTCAGGAGGATGGACAGGCTGGTCAGCAGGCCTCCCCGGGAGTTCCTCTATCCCTTTCGAGATATGCCTGATGAGTGAGATCTCAAATTCATGCCCGTAGTACCCGGGACGTGCACCGCCGAGATTGGCACGACATCTCCTTGGGTCTCCGGGAGGAAATCCCCGGTCCTTGACAAAGATATGGGCAGGATCGAATTCCCTGAGCCGGTGGATGATCTGGTCCACATCTTCGCTCTTACCGGTAATCTGGAGGCCGAAACAGGTCTCCTTGATCATGACACCCTGCGAGATCTCATATGCACGGATAGCAAGATCGGCCGGTGTCATATCCGGGGATTCAACAAAAACATATTTGGTCACGGTGTTTACGTATCGTGGCGTATATTCCTTCATTTCCCAGCCTCACGGATAAACAGGATATCCTTTTCTTTATAGTGCCCGAGTTTTTTTGGTTCAAGAACGCGCCCGATGATGTTCGTCCCCTCAAAGGGCTCAGAGGTAGGCCCGAATTCACTGTTGTCCGTCGTCCGCACTCCCACCAGCCCTGAGCCCTTCCTCGAATCATTGGTAATGGCAAGGGAGTCTGCCGGGATTGTGTCTTCAGGAAGATTCTCCGGGATAATTTTTACCCCTTTTGGTATGGCGGATTTGAAGAGGTAGACATCCTCAAAATGGAAGAAGAAGGGGAGTCTTCCCACCCGGTGCAGGTGGAGGCCGACCAGTTTTCTGAATATATCGCACGTTACCGGTGCATGGGCGTCATCAAGGGAGATATCGATCACTTTCTCAAATGGCATCGTACGAATGTCAACCTTCCCCTCCTTCAGACAGGCAAGTGTTGTGCCGGGATTTTGTTCAACAACCACCCTGTCTGCATCATCCACATCGATGGACAGGCTCACGCCCCGCTCCCTGCCGATCTTTTTTGCCTCCGGGAGGGGTTTCCCGATGAGGTCGAAACGCTCAGGCATGATGGCGATGGAAAACATATCTCCCTCGCGGGAAAGACGGGCCACCTCAATACCGTGGGTCACCTGGCCTACTGCCGTGTGGGCGGGGGAAGCAGGGAGATCCTCAGTGTAGATGTACACACTCCCCCGCTCCCTCCCGCGGGTACGGACCGTCACGATGCCGTCCCTCCTGGGGAGGATGAGTTCAGATGGAACCTCAGTCTCATTCTGGGAAAAATCCACAATGTGGGTACTCCCCGCCCTCCCGGCAACGAACAGACCGTTCCTGAACGTGAGGAGAAGGTGTTCAACACTGTCCGCTGTGCCTGTGTCTATCCTGTCAGGAGAGAATCCCTGGGCGCTGACCGTAACATGGGATACGATCTCCATTCCCTCTTCCAGGACGAGGTCGCTGGCGGTGGTGGTAAACGACCGGCTCTTGTCTGCCCAGCTGATAACCTGTTCCATACCGGTGATCATATCACCCGTTTCCCATCGGTCAATCACCCCCATCCCGCTGACAACCCTGCCGATAACTCCTCCATCCTCCCCGGAACCGAAATCTGCAGAATGGCGCATCCGCGAAAAGATCAGATAGGAGCGTTTGGGATCATAACCGCCACAGCCGAGAATGATATCTCCCCGTTCATAGAGGCGGGGGACCCTGGCCGGCCTGACATCAGCTGAAAAAGGACCGAATGCTGCTGCATACCGGTCATGCCAGTGGAGGTTGTGGGATTTTGAAAAACGATCAGATGCAAACAGCGTGGCTCCCCTGCCCGAAGGTTCGACCTTGATTTCACCACGGCTGGTCAGGACCCTGAAGCTTGAGGTCTGTTCTGTTTCCCGTGATGCCGGACGGATAACCGCGACAGAGCAGCGGGGATCCCGTGCCGGGATGATATCGCCCAACCGGGTTCCTTCCGGGATCTCCCGCCGCTCCCCATCGAGATGGATGGTGATAGCGGTCATCCCTGGCCGGTTGCCTTTCCCATGATCTCTCGTTCATCTTCGGTCAGGCTGGCGAGGACTTCACTGGTCTTTCCGATCTGGATGATCTTTCCCCCCCTCATGAGAGCAAGGCGGTCACAGATGTCCTTGACAAAGTCCATGTCATGGGAGACCACGATAAAGGTCTCATCCATCTCATCCCGGGCGTGGAGAATGGAATGCTTCACATCGATCTTGGTCAGGGGATCCATGGTACCGGTTGGTTCATCAAGGATGATCAGCCGCGGCTCACGAATCAGCACCTGGGCCAGAGCAACCCGGTGCCGCTCCCCTTCAGAGAGCTGTCCGGGGTAGCGATCGAGTATCTCTTTGCTCTTCATCTCAGCAAAACCGGCCATTCTGAGCGTCAGTATCGCTTTTCGCATAGCGAGTTCCTTGGGAAACTCGAGCCCGATGGCGTCCGTAAGGTTGTCGAGGACTGTCCGGTGCGGGTACAGGTCATATTCCTGGTGCAAAAGGCCGATGTATCCCTTTGCCCGTCCCCGGTTTTCAATCCCCGGCCTGGTCATATCGACAAGGTCATCCCCGATCCGGATATTCATCTCCCCCCCGGTGGGTTCGATGATACCTGCGATAATGCGGGAGAGGGTGGTCTTTCCGGCTCCGCTCTTGCCGATGATTCCAAAGATCTCCTTTGATGATACATCGAAGGAAACCCCGTTTACCGCCTTTACCACCCCGCGGTCAACTGAGATATACCGTTTGTAGACATCCCGGGCAGTGAGGATATTGTCGCCCAGTTCAGGAGTGGTATATTCTTCCTCATCAGTGAGGCCTTCCAGGAATGCATGGATAACCTCGGTCGGGCTGCCAAGTCTTGCAATCTTCCCTTCATCGAGGAGCAGCGCCCGGTCAGCCACCTCTTCGACGACCTGGGAGAAGTGCGAGGTAACAACCATTCCCATGGCATTGTTCTCTGCAGCCTCCGTGAGCATCGAGTGGACGAGATGAGCGGTCTGGGGATCGAGCGTTCCGGTTGGTTCATCGGCAAACAGGAGGAACGGTTCTTTGGCCAGCTGCCGGGCAAGCACGACGCGCTGTTTCTCACCTCCTGACAGGTCCCGTGCGATGTGCATCATGCGGTGGGAGAGGCGAACCTGGTCAATGAGGTCGGCAGCCCTGCCGATTGCCTTGTCCTGGGGATATTCGATGTCATCCAGGGCATGGAGAATGTTCTCGATGACCCGGTCATTTCCGTACAGGGCAAAGGTTCGCTGGAACATGATGGCAGTGCTCTGCATGATATGTCGCTTCAGGGCGTCGTTTCTCTCGTCCCATAAATCCACATCAAGCGCCTGCATCTTTCCGCCACAGCGGGGGCACTGGCGACCTGCGGAACTTCCCACACCGATATACTCACATTGTTCGCAGCCCGAAACGTGGTAGATGACCGATCCCGATGTCGGTGGCTGTTCAACTCCCCGCATCAGGTGCATCAAAACCGTCTTTCCTGCCCCGCTCCGACCGATGATGCCAAGTACCTCCCCCTCCCCTATCTCAAAAGAAATATTATCCAGGACCCGTTTTCCATCGAAGTCCATGCAGATGGAGTCTACTGTTATTAATGGCTTCATTCCGCTCCTCTCATTACCTAATGTTGTGGTGGGGGCATATTAGTTTTTATATCTCGACAGTAATCTGCTGTTCAGTCGTTTACCAGATTCCTGACAATTTCGACTACTTCACTGACATTTTTTACCACATGATGAGCGACCTGGTAGAGTTCAGAAGGCTTGTCCCCCAGCTGTTCCTCAGTTAATATGGCGATATCCGCCCGCTCCATGGCACAGAGATCATTGATCCCGTCACCGACCATCACCACCCTGTCATACTCGCCCTGCAGATCGGCAACGATCTGGGCTTTCACGGTGGGGGTTGCAACTCCGTAGACCCGATCCCTCGGAATCCCGAGATAATCGGCCATCTTTTCGAGTTTTGTTGCACGATCTCCGGATGCAATGAACGTTGGAATCCCGAGCCGGTGCAGCTCGCGGATGGCTTCTTTTGCCCCTTCAAATGGCCTTCCACCGGTAGTAACGGTGAACTCAATTGTCCTGAGGGCCATATTGAGGATCACCCCGCTGTTCAGGGTTACCACAGACTCCCTCCGGCAGACCGACCACACGTTCCTGATACAGTCCTGGAGATCCCCGACCGTTGCAGCGGTATCGCCATACAGCACATCCCCGATCTCTTCCGAGGTGGTGATCTTCCGGGTGCAGCTGATACCAAACCCGGCCCGCCGCGAAATAAGGTATGAGGAGACGAGTTCCTGCGGCGGGGCGGAGATGACTTCACGTGAATGAACATGAATGACGACCAGAACACGTTCCGGTGAGCTGAAGGTCAGGGTTACCGTCTCGATTCCCGGGAGAAGTTCCTGCCTGCTGATATCTTTTGCTGCCCTGTAGGTATGGAGGAGCGTCCCGGCACTGTCAAATACCACCGCGATAGACATGGGTTGTCCCGCAAAGTTCTTTGGAACAGATTGGCATGTTATGATTACATACCAATGCACGTTACTGAAACTGCAGAGAAAATAAAGAAGATGGAGATCAGGGGTGCAGGGAGGATAGCCCGGGCAGCGGTTGCAGCCCTTCGGGACGAGGCCGGAGCAATAACAACGTCCGATCTGTCCGTATTCCGGAATTCCCTTGAGAAATCCGCCGAGATCCTGCTTAGGACAAGGACAACAGCGGTTTCCCTTCCCAATGCCGTCCACATGGTCATGGCGCCCTTATCGGGGGATGTACCTTCAGTCGATGCAGCAAGGGAGAAATTCTTTGAGGCCTGTGACCAGTTCATCAGGTTATCGGAAAATGCCGTCGAGCGGATAGGGAACATCGGAGCCCGCCATATCAAGGACGGGGATGTGGTGATGACCCACTGCAATTCTGAAGCTGCTCTGGCCTGCCTGATCCAGGCTCACCGGAACGGGACCTCGTTTGAGGTCTTTGCCACCGAAGTCAGGCCCCGCAACCAGGGACTTCTTACGATTAAGACGCTGAATGATGCCGGAATACGGACGAGCTATATCGTCGATTCTGCAGCCCGGTATTTTATGAAGGATATAAATTTGGTCGTTGTGGGTGCAGACGCCGTCTCTGTGAATGGTGCAGTGGTGAACAAGATAGGGACTTCCCAAATCGCTCTTGCTGCCCATGAATCCCGTGCGAGGGTTATGGTTGCCGCTGAGACGTACAAATTTGCCCCCCGCACCATCCTTGGTGAGTACATCGAGATAGAGGAGCGGGAAGGGGAGGAAGTCCTGCCCCTGTCGGTATCACGGATGCTCCCCCGGGTAAGGGTGAGGAATCCGGCTTTTGATGTGACTCCGGCCGGGTACATTGACCTGATCGTGACCGAAGAAGGAGCTATTCCTCCGCAGATGGCCTATATTGTCATCCGTGATTACCTGGGATGGCACATCGGGGAATTTGGGAAACCTCCAGAGAACCGGGTGTGATAAGACATGGGTGACGTTGCAGCTACCTATGCTTTCAGGCCAGGAAAAGGGGTTACCCCCGGAGAAGCTGCCCGGGCTATCAGCAGGGAGGGAACCACCGGAACCTGGACCCCCCTGACAACCCGGACCGGATATGTTGCCCGGCTGGAAGGTACGGTGGAGGAGGTCATCCCCTCTCAGGGGGGATACACCGCCAGAATCTTTTACCCGTCAGAAGCATTCGATACGGGGAACATCGCCCAGTACCTCACAATCATAGCCGGAAACCTGTTTGGGCTCTCCAGGCTTGAAACGGTGCGGCTCATCGACATCGAGTTCCCCGATGAACTTGTTCCTTTCAGGGGACCAAAGTTCGGAATTTCCGGTATCCGACGGCTGACAGGGACACATGACCGGCCCCATATCGGTACAATCATCAAACCTGGTATCGGGCTGACAGCGCGTGATACTGCAGCACGAGCCTACCAGGCGGCAATCGGAGGGGTAGATCTCATTATGGATGATGCAGTCCTCACCAATCAGGCATTCTGCCCACTGGAGGACCGGGTTCCGGAAGTGATGGCACAGCTCGATGAAGCACGGACTGAAACCGGGCAGCAGACCCTGTATGCCGTCAACATTACCGGTCGGGCAGACCGGATCTGCAGTACCGCCCATACCGCAATCCGGCATGGTGCGAACATGATCATGATCGATGTCCTTGCTGTGGGATTCAGCGCGCTCCAGGCTCTGGGGGAAGACACGGGAATCCGGGTACCGATCCACGTGCACAGAACCATGCATGCAGCGATGACACGGAATCCCGAGCATGGAATTTCCATGCTCCCGATAGCCCGTTTTGTCAGGATGCTCGGTGGTGACCAGGTCCATGCCGGGTCCATGAGCGGCAGGATGTGGAGCAGTGCCCATGAAGTCGGTCAGGTTTATGCATCCCTGACCACTCCCGCATACGGCCACAAGCGAGTATTCCCGGTCGCCAGCGGGGGTCTGCACCCCGGGAAGGTCGGGAACGAGATCTCACTCCTCGGGCAGGATGTCGTGCTCCAGGCCGGTGGCGGAATTCACGGACACCCGGACGGAACAGCAGCAGGGGCCCGGGCGATGCGCCAGGCGGTGGATGCATACATGGGCAGGATTCCGGTTGAAAAATATGCCGAGGACCATTATGAGCTCGAACGGGCTCTCAGAGCCTGGGGCTCTGACTGATGAGGTGATTTGAAGTGGAGCTTGAATTCTGGAAACTGCAGGGTAATGGAAATGATTTCATTCTCATTGATGAATACGAACACCCGGTTATTCCCGATGAGATGAAGGCCCAGTTCGCAGGACTGTATTGTGACCGGCGGTATGGAATCGGCGGAGACGGGGTCCTGTATCTCTCCCGTTCCAGCCAGGCGGACCTGCATATGCGTCTCTTCCAGCCTGACGAGAGCGAGGCCGAGATGTGCGGAAACGGGATCCGGTGTTTCGTGAAATATGCCTTTGATAGCGGATATGTTGGAACTGCCTGCCTGGTGGAGACCCTGGCCGGAATCATCGGGGTGGAGATGGCATATTCGGAAGATACGTTCATGGCTACCATCGATATGCCAGATCCCCGGTTTGACCGGAAGGAGATCCCGGCAACCGGAGACGGGGAATACCGGGAGTCGATCGCAGGACACGAAGTCTATGCCGTGAATACGGGAGTACCCCATGCGGTCATCTTTGTTGCAGATACCGGTGCTGTCGAACTCACCGGGCTTGGCCCGGTCGTCAGGAACCATCCCACCTTTCCGAAAGGAGCAAATGTCAATGTTGTCGAGCGGGCCGGAGAAAATATACTCCGTGTACGGACCTTCGAGCGCGGCATTGAGGGCGAGACCCCTTCCTGTGGAACGGGTGCAACTGCAGCAGCGGCCGTGGCCCGGAAGCTCGGGTACGTCACAACTCCCGTAACCGTAGAGACTGCCGGCGGGCCGCTGGTCATCTCCTTCGGAGACGTGACACGAACGGCAGGGCCGGCAACGACCGTCTTCAGGGGTTCAATCACCTTCTGATTTTTTCCCTGTTCACGGCCATCCCCCGCAGGGTATTCCCTGAATTCCTGTGAACGAAGTACGGACCTCGTTCTCACAATGTCCTTTTCAGAAGGGGTCATGATCTCTCCCGGAACGCCGGAAAAAAGAAAAAATCCCCTCCAGGTATCTGCTGCCGTTCTATCCCTGCCTGCCCCCTGGTCATACCCACCCCTGCATCCCGATAAAGGTGAGGAGGTAGTAGCAGGCAACAGCGATCATCAGGATTCCGGTCACGATGTTGATCGTCCGTTTGTGGTCTGCGAGAAACCGGGTTACCTCATTTCCTCTCAAAGATGACAGCGCGGAGAGCAGGATGAGGGGTACGGCCATTCCGGCCCCGAAGAGGATGAAATTCACCATGTTTGCGACCATATCAGATGTGCTTGTGCTCAGGGCGAGCAGCACGGCAACCGGGGCGGCATTGCAGGGGAGGACCAGGAGGCCGAAAAAGAGACCAAAGAGGAAGGCACCGATGTACGGTGTTTTATGGGGAGGGAGACGGGGAGTGGGGAGGGAGAAATCGGGATGCCACCCGATAACCAGCAGGATTCCGATGACCAGCAGCATACCGTAGACCACGGGTGAGATGAAACCCAGTGCCCCTGAAAGCGGGAGCGACAGTACTGATACCACAATCAGCCCGAAGAGGAGCATGGATACAAGAATGCCGGCCCCTGCAATGATCCCAAGGAAAATCCGGAATTCCGGTATCTGTACCTTCCCGGACTGCCCGGAAAGGAAGGAGAGGTAGCCGGGGTAGAGCGGGAGGACGCATGCTGCACCAAGAGGTGTCAGGAGACCGGCGGTAAATGCAATAATCCACTCACTACCGATCATCATCCCGGGCACCCGGCAAGTGCCTGCTGCAGGTCCGTCACCGTCTTGATCCCCGGAGGCAGCAGCCGGGCCGTCCCGTCCGGGCAGACCAGGATAAGCGGGGCCTGTGCAGGGGAGAGGACGGTCAGCCCGAACTGGTCGACCAGCGACCGTGTCACTGGCGGTGGTGAACGGGCATAGAGCCCTGTATACCCCTTCTGCTCGGTATACCGGCGGAGTAATCCCGCGTCGCCGTTCGGGTCAATATCGAGCCCGACCATCACAAAGTCGACCTCCCCGGATTCGGCCAGCCGGGTGATCTCTTCCTGCTGCCGCATGCAGATCGGGCAGGTGATGGTGAAGGTCTGAACGAGCACCGGCCGATCCTTCAGTGACTGAATGGAAAAGGTATACCCTGTCCGCACATCGGTCAGTTCAGTCGTCTGCCAGGGGGTGGTGTTGGTAGTGCCGGGAGTCCCGGAGGATTGTGTGCATCCGGTACTGATGAGGAAAAAAACCAGCACGGAGATGACGAGTGCTGCGGCACGCAGCCCTGCCGGGATTATATCCCGTTCCATTCGACAATGAGGTTTCATCGGTCTGCCTCCAAAGCCTGGATCCCCCTCTCCACAATTACAAATTCGAAATATCCGCCGCATTGCCGCGACCGGTGTTTCTCCAGTGTTGCTCTCCGGTGGGAATTCATCCGGTCCACCCGCACCACAGCCTTTGAGATGTGGGCAAGACCGGTTCCGCCCAATCCGAGGTAGATGTTCTTCTGGATATCCATGTAGACCTGGTTCGTGATGAGGACCGGGATATTATGCTTTTTTGCGTATCCGAGGAGCTGCACCATCTGGCGGGTAAGCCGCTGGATGACCTCCCCTCCCCTCTCAAACCGGGTCCGGTACAGGGCGGTGGCCGAGTCCATGATGATCAGCCCGGTCCTGCCCCCCTGAAGATGCCGCCCCATGCCTGCAATCATGATCCCCTGCTGCTCAAAATCATGGGGTTCATAGAGGATAAGGTCATGGGCAAGCTGCTCCGCCTCTGCCCCGGCCACCTGCCGGAAACGCTCAATAGAGAATCCCTCGGTATCAATGAAAATTACTCCCTTTCCTGCCCGGAGACAGCTGACGGCAGCGAGGATGCAGAGGACACTTTTCCCGCTTGCTGGTCCGCCGTAGACCTGGGTGATGACCCTCGGTTCAAGGCCACCGCCGAGGAGATCATCGAACACTGGATCTCCGGTGCTCAGACGCTGGTCCCTCATCCGCCAGACTTCCCGACCATGGACCATGCCTTTGATTCAACGATTCGTGCAAGCTCCCGGAGAGGTATTCCTGTCTCCCCCGCAAGCGCACTGATCTCCTCGTACTCGGCCTTGAGGGAGAAGACTTCACCATGAAGGGTTCCGCATTTGACGTGAACGACCCGTTCCCTGCCCTGGATGGTGACCGGTATCTCCCTGACCGACCGTTCGGCTGCAAACCGGTGAACTGCAGGAATACAGCGGATCCCGAGGGTTCCCAGTTCCGTGGCCATGACGGAGGCAAGCCGGTGACCTTCCCCGGCTGCTGCAATTACCCGGATCATGTGCCCGGGCCGTCCCTTCTTCATCGTGCATGAGAATGCGCTGACATCCAGGGCTCCCTCGTCCAGCAGCCGTGAGAAGGTATAAGCGATGATCTCGGCACTTACATCATCGACATTGGTCTCGAGGAGATCCACGCTGTCTTCCCTCTCAGGGGCCGGATAATCGATGATCAGTGTCCTGAGCACATTGGGAACATCAGCGGGGTTCCTGGTTCCTGCACCATAACCGATGGCACGAACCGTAAACCAGGGGGGTTCGGCGAAGGGAAGGGAAGAGAATTCTGAAAGGAGGGCTGCACCTGTCGGTGTACAGAGTTCCCCGTCTGCCGCCGTCCCCAGCCTGACCGGGAGTCCTGACTCTCGCAGGATGGCGAGGGTTGCCGGAGCCGGAACCGGGTATGTTCCATGAACCCCGGAAATGGATCCTCCTCCGAGAGTAACAGGGAGGACCATACACCCGTCGGGATTGAGGTGACAGTATGCTGTACAGGCACCAAGTACTTCGGCCACTGCATCATCTGCACCGACTTCATGGAAATGGGCTGAACCACCGTGAACCTCCTCTTCGGCACGGTTGATCCGCTCAAAGACCCGGACAGCCATGGTGATTGCCCCTTCCGGGGCCTCGGCCGTTTTCACTCTCTCCATGACTTCCCCGATGGTGCGGGGGGTAACCTGGGCCCGGGTTTTGAGGGACAACCCCCTGATACCGAGGCGATCGACCATGGTGATTTCCGGCTCACCCACCACTGAAGCCATGGCCGTTACAACGGCCTCCCGGTCAGCTCCAAGATGAAGGAGAGCGGCGGTAACCATATCACCGGCAGCGCCATGAAAGGGATCGAAGACAAGCAGACGCATAAATCACCAGTACCTATAAATCCCTGTGTATATGACTTTTAAGGTGATGCCCGAGATTTTTCTGAAGGTTGATAGCGCATATCCTGGTGATCAGGGCGGCGGAAAGGCACGGCTTGACCCTGAGACCATGCTATACCTGAAAATATCTCCCGGTGATATCGTTGCAGTCGAGGGAAAGCGGCGTACTGTTGCCAAGGTATGGCGGTCGCTCGTGGAAGACTGGAACCAGAATAAGGTCCGTATCGATAATTTTACCCGAACCAACGCGGGCGTGAGCATCGGTGATACGGTCCGTATTATTCCCATAAAGGACGAGATTGAGGCAAAACGGGTTGTCCTCGCTCCTCCCGAGGATCTCCCGCGGAATATTCCGGTGAGCAATAATCCCAATGTCATGAATGCCCTGATCGATTTTCCGGTGGTCAAGAACGATTCGGTTCCCATCATGATCGGGCTTCCGTTTCTCCAGCCCCAGATTGTATCCTACAAGGTGGTTGAGATTGAACCGGAACAGGCAGTGATCATCACCAAGAATACCGAGATTGAATTCAGTGAAAAACCTGCAGCAGGCTTCGAAGGCTTAAAACGAATTTCCTATGAGGATATCGGCGGATTAAAGGATGAGCTCCAGCGGGTCAGGGAGATGATCGAGCTCCCGATGCGGCATCCTGAACTCTTCCAGAAGCTCGGGATCGAACCGCCGAAGGGGGTCCTGCTCTATGGTCCACCGGGAACCGGGAAGACCCTGATTGCCAAGGCAGTGGCAAGCGAGAGTGGCGCACATTTCATTTCGATTGCCGGCCCGGAGGTCATCTCGAAATATTACGGGGAGAGTGAGCAGAAACTTCGGGAGATATTCGAGGAAGCCGAGCAGCATGCCCCGTCAATCATCTTTATCGATGAACTCGATTCGATTACCCCGAGAAGGGAGGAGGTTACCGGCGAGGTTGAGCGCAGGGTGGTTGCCCAGCTGCTCACCATGATGGACGGGCTTGAAGAACGGGGACAGGTGGTTGTGATAGGCGCTACCAACCGGGTGGATGCCATCGATCCCGCCCTCCGTCGTCCCGGGCGGTTCGATCGCGAGATAGAGATAGGGGTGCCGAGCGAACCGGACCGGATCGAGATCCTGAAGATCCACACCCGGGGAATGCCCCTCGCAGAGGACGTGGTCCTGGAAGCTCTCGGGCAGCAGACACACGGATTTGTCGGGGCTGATCTCGCTGCGCTTGCCCGGGAGGGGGCAATACGTGCCCTGAGGCGATATCTGCCTGAAATTAATCTTGACGTGGATGAGATCGCACAGGAGATCCTCGACCGGATGGAAGTCAATGCCCAGGACTTCCGGACCGCGCTCCGGGATGTCAGTCCAAGCGCTATGCGGGAGGTCATGCTTGAGGTAAGCCACGTCACCTGGGACGATGTCGGCGGCCTTGAAGAAGCAAAGCAGGAGATACGGGAGGCCGTAGAGTTACCCCTGACCCACCGGGCCCGCTTTGATGAGCTTGGCATCAATCCCCCCCGGGGTGTCCTGCTCTATGGTCCGCCGGGCACCGGGAAGACCCTGATTGCCAAGGCGGTGGCCAATGAGAGCGGAGCAAACTTCATAGCAATCCGGGGCCCCCAGCTCCTGTCCAAGTGGGTTGGTGAGAGTGAGAAGGCGGTGAGGGATGTTTTCAAAAAGGCCCGGCAGGTCGCACCTTCGATTATTTTCTTCGATGAACTCGATGCCCTGGCCCCCACCCGGGGATCTGACCTTGGATCACATGTGATGGAGACCGTACTCAACCAGATCCTGACAGAGATAGACGGGCTTGAGGAGCTCAAGGACGTGGTGGTCATGGGGGCCACCAACCAGCCAACCCTCGTAGATCCCGCGCTCCTCAGGGCAGGGAGATTTGACCGCCTGGTCTATATTGGAGAACCGGACCTGGAAGGGCGGAAGGTTATCCTCACCATTCATCTGCGGTATATTCCTATCGAAGGATCACGTCTGGAAGAGCTGGTGGAACGGACAGCCGGGTTCGATGAAGCGTCTCTTGGTTCCCTGCTTGATACCCTGGGTTCAGGAAAGCAGATTACCCTGGAAGAGATCCTGCCGGTTATTAAAGGGGTCTCCCCTGACAAAGAAGGCAGGCTGAACCGCGGCCACCGGAGAAAATACCTGGTGGACCAGATGGCTGAACGGGCGATCCTGCTGGTTGACGAGCCCCGTGAAAGGGTTCTATCGGCCATTGCCCAGAACACTGACGGTTTCGTGGGATCCGATCTCGCGGGACTCTGCCGTGAAGCCGGTATCTTTGCCATGCGGGAAGGGGCCGCAGCGGTTACGATGCGGCACTTTGAGCAGAGTATCGATAAGGTCCATCCCACCATGAATGAGCGTCATCGTGAGTTCTATAACCGGATCAGGCAGCATTTCAAGGGCGGTCTTCCCCGCGAGGTTCAGCCACCGGAATACCAGTGATTTTTTCCGGAACCAAAGACAGCAGAATCGAAATCGCAGTTCAAAGACCATATTTGCATCCGGGGGTGATGCCGGAAGATCCCAGAGTAGGGACGGCGAAATGAGTGTTCGTGGGGGCATCCTATCCGGCTAAACCTTATCATCAGATATGGAATACAGTACTGCAAGGGGGCGTTCATGGCGGCATCAAACAGCAAGAGGGTGACAGGGGTCCTCGGTCTCGATCCGGTACTTGACGGAGGTTTTCCCGCTGGTACAACGATCATCGTGATGGGTTCGCCACTTACAGGAGTGGAACTGCTGGCCCGGCAGTTCTGGAAGTCAGGGGAAGAGACCGGTACTTACCTGATGCTCGATACCGATCCTGATGAGGGTATGACCGATGCCCGGAACCTTGCTCCCGACCAGTTCCCGGAGCTCTTCGCCGGCCAGCGCATCATCATTGATTCCCTCTCCTCAATCGTTCTCCACCATGGTCTCGAGGCGGCTTCTCGCTGCATGGCTGCTGCACGGGCTGAGACTGCCCGGACAAATGCCAATGTCATGTTTGTATTCTATATTGGAATTCACAAGCCGGAAGAGGAGATCCAGCTCCTCAGGATGGCTGACGTGATCATAGAACTGAAGCAGGTCCTCTTCGTAACCGAGATCGAACGGCAGCTCGCTGTTCATAAAATCAAGAACGGCCAGGTCCCCAAACGCCTGATCCCCTTCAATATCACGGAAAAAGGAATCGAGCTCTCCACCACCTCACGGGTGGTATGATTCTCTAGATGAGATCGTCCCGTGCTTCGGCCACTGCTGTTACCATGTGCTGAAGCTTCAGGGCTGCTGCATCCCGGGGAAGCATGCGGAGCCCGCAGTCGGGATCGATCAGCAGCTGTCCCGGGGAAAAAACAGCAAGTGCACTCTGGATCCGTTCCCGGATGAGGCTGACCGGTTCCACCTGCGGGCTTGCGGAATCAACACAGCCAAATCCGACCATCTTCTTCCCGAAGTCAAATTCCCGGCAGAGAGCAAGGTTTGCGGGCGAACGGGCAAACTCGAAATCGAGGATGCTGACCGGAAAGGAGAGGAGGTCGGGCAGGAGGGAAGTAAGATTCCCGCAGACATGAAGACAGACCGGAACCGAAAGCCCCCGGATCGCATGCTGAAGTGCCTCGGCGGCATTCTGAATATCCGCGGCACCCGTTGAGAGGACGGGCTCATCGATCTGGATCATGGCTACCCCTGCTGCCTGAAGCAGCTCCGCCTCGCGGGCAAGGACCCGTGAGAGATCGAGGGCGAGTTCTCCCCGGTTCCGGTAGGCAGGGGTCGCAATATGCAGGGCAAAAGAGAGCGTGGTCGGTCCGGTAATGATCCCTTTTACCAGCGGGGCCTCTGCAAGGGCATACCGGGTGTCGCTGACAGTGATCGGTCCGGATGCTGGGGAGACCGGCCCGATCACCTCGGCGCCCCTGACCCCGGGAATGAGGCCGGTAAACAGGGTTACCATGTCCCCGCGAACCTGCCCGTCTGAAATGATGTCAATTCCCGCTGCAAGCTGGTCCGCTACGGCGGTCCGTACCGCGTGACGGTAGGGATCGAGGAGACCTGAAATGCCCCTCCCCCTGACCACCGGATAACTTCCGACAACCGTGGTGGGGAGAACCGGTCCGGGAAAAAGACCGCTCATGGGGTCAGCCTGTGCCGGTCACGCGGGAAGAGCACTGCTTCCCTGATGTTTCCGAGCGAGAGCATGGTCATGATAAGGCGCTCGGCACCAAGACCCCACCCGGCATGCGGAGGCATACCGTACCGGAAGGGTTCGAGATAGAATTCAAAGCTTTCAGGAGAGAGGCCCTTTGCACGGATCTGTGCTTCCAGCAGGTCATGCTGGTGGACGCGCTGCGAACCGGAGGAGAGCTCCATCCGGGGGTGCATCAGGTCAAACGCTTTACAGACTGCAGGGTCATCTTCATACGGGAGGGCATAGTAGGGCTTGATCTCAGTCGGCCAGTCGACAATAAAGTAATGCTCGCCGATCATCTCGCCAATCGCTTTCTCGGCCACCGTCCCGATATCGTCCCCGTACCTGACAGATTCCCCCGTGGCATCGGCAGCCATCCGGATTGCATCAGCGTACCGGAGTCTCCTGAAAGGTGTTTTGGGAACAGGGAGCGACCCGATCTCCATCGCTTCCAGCGAAGCTGCGCAGCGGGCATTCACCTCCCGGTAGACATGGACAATGAGCTCTTCAAGGATCTGCATCACATCGTGGTGGTCAGCAAAGGAGACCTCGATATCAATGGAGGTTGCCTCATTCAGATGCTTCGTGGTATTATGTTCTTCTGCCCTGAAGATCGGCCCGATTTCAAAGACCTTTTCAAATCCGGCACCCATCATCAGCTGCTTGTAGAGCTGCGGGCTCTGGTTGAGAAACGCCTCTTTCTCAAAATAAGCGATGGGAAATAATTCGGTTCCTCCTTCAGTCGCTGCAGCGACAATTTTTGGTGAGACGATGTTCATGAATCCCCGGCTGTAGAGGAACCCGGAGATGGCCTGCATGACAAAGCTCCTGACCTGGAATACTGCCGTGACCCGGGGCCTGCGTGCATCAAGAAAACGGGCATCAAGCCGGGTGTCAAGGTCAGCTGGGACCTTTTCCACCACATCAAGCGGCAGCGGGCTTTTGCTCCTTGCTATGACCTCAAATTCCGCAGGGACGAGTTCCCTCCCGCCCGGGGCTTTGTCGATAGCTTTGACACTTCCTTTTATACGGACGAGTGATTCACGGGAGACATCCCTGATGGCAGTGAGTACTTCTTCCCCTACCTTCTTCCTGGGAACGGTCACCTGTAAAATCCCGGTACGGTCCCGGATGAGAAAGAATGAAAGACCACCAAGGTCCCGGACTTCATGTACCCAGCCCAGGACCTCTGCTGTTTCCGTTTCCGGGGTCACATCCTGTATTGGAATCCGCATATAAACCCTGAAACTATGGGCAGGGAGAGATAATCTGTTTTTTCCTCCCCTGGCCGGGTACCCTGCAGGAGCAGTCAGAATGCTGCAGCGATCGCCCGGATCTTCGGTTCGAATACGGGTATCCCGGTCTCGATCAGGTCCCAGACCAGGACCCAGTCAGGGGTAAAGTAGGGGGGAGTAAACCTGGTGCGCAGCCCCTGGAGCTCTGCCCAGGAGACTTCAGGGTGTGCCTGCTTAAGCCCCGGGGAGACCAGCGTGGCACATTCTCCAATAACCTGGATTGAGCGGAGTGCTGCCCGTTTCAGAACCTCATCTTGTGAAAATGCCCGGAAGTCCACCTCTTTTCTCCGCTGGATGAGGAATGCGAGCTCCGCTGCCATGCGGGAGGTATACACCCGGTCGCGGTTCCGGTCGATTCGATCAGTGTCAGTATCATCGGTCAGGAAGTCATCGAGCACCCGTTTCGTGACCAGGTCAACCTTCCGGCCGAGGAGATCTTCAAGATACCCGGCAAGACCGATGAAATTCCGCCAGCTGTCAGCTCCCTTCCCGAACTCGACCTCGATATCGATATCGCTGTCCGGTCGCATGGTGCCGCGGGCAAAGGACCCGAAGATCCCGATCTTTCTGATACCAAAGAGGCGTTTCATGGCCGGAAATTTCTCGTTCAGGGCAATCATAACTTCTTCGCGCTCCCCGCCCGCCCTCTCATTCACCGGTTTTCTCCCTCCCTTCTCCGTGCTGCTGGAACCTCTGCAGTGAAAAGGTATTGGTGCGGTATCCTATAAGCCATACCGCATCCCAACCTTCATGGTCTTTCCTGCTCAACATCCACCGTGATGAAGGCCGGCCTGGTAATCCTGCTCCTCTTCATTCCTGCGGTCATCATGGCAGGCTGCGTCCAGGAGACGGATACTCCGCCGGGAGACGAAACCCCTGCTATTCCCATGGAACTGCCTTCGCTGCCGGACACGTTCCCTATGCCGGTACCTCCATCACCGTTGCCTGATCAATTACCGGGTGGATCGGTACCGTTTATTCCCGGGGGCACCTATCGTGCAGGGGATCAGATCCTGATGACGGGCACGACAATTCTCACACCGGGGAACCAGCTGCTCATCGAAATTTCGTCTGTCGCATTCAGCCCTACGGGCAAGACCCTGGATAACCGTTTCTCCGGTATATCTGCGGTCATCACGGTGGAAAAAGGAGAGCGGGATTCACATAACCGCTGGCACTATCTGATCGATACCAGAGACTTTGCCCCGGATGAGTACCAGGTCCTCATTTCGGGCATTACGGTCCCGACGTTTCGGGAGAGCACATCGTTTATCCTCATCAGCTGAATTTTTCACAGCATCCGCTGTGCGGTTTCCAGCAGCATCCCGGCAAGCGCAGCACTTTTATCACTGTCCGTCATCAGGGTATCGAACCGGATGCTCCCCGGTACTTCGACCGGGTCACGGATGTCCTGAACAAAGAGGTCAAGAACTTCCTCGTAGAGAGCACGGGTGGCACGTGAATCGGGGGAGAGGCCTTTCGCCCGCATCAGCGCTGCAGCCGGGCCGCTGACCGGAACATTACCGATGAACGGGCTCACTGCAACGACAAACCGCTCCCTGAGTGCCGGAATGATACCATCGCACTCAAGGATAGGCAGGATACTGGTTACCGGGTTGCTCGGGCCGATGATGACCAGGTCAGAGGCCCTGATGGCCGAGAGGACATCATCTGTAGCGGAAGGGCCGTCGGGGGCATACCGGATTACCTCATCGATGGGAAGTGTTCCCCGGTGCTTCACCCAGTACTCCTGGTAATGCACCGTCTGCCCTCTGCTCCTGATGAGTGTTGCTACCGGATGATCCGTCATGGGGAGGATCGTCGCAGATATCCCCATCCGGGAACAGAGGGACCTGGTTGCCCCGGTCAGGGAACAACCATTCCTGAGGAGGTCTCCCCGTGCAATCTGGAGTGCCCTGTCCCGATCCCCGATGGTGATGTATTCATCAATCCCGAGGTTCTTCAGCTCCTCATGGGTGCGGAAGGTATCCCCGGCAACTCCCCACCAGGTGGCAGTATTGAGCATCCCTGAAAAGAGATAGATGAGGGTATCGACATCAGGGGAGAGATGATTTCCCGAGATCCACAGGTCTTCGGCAGTATTTACGACCACCGTAATCGCGCTGTCAGGAAGGTGTTGCCGCGCCCCGGTGATGAGTTTGGGTGTCCCGGTCCCTCCGGAAAGAAAGGTGATCATCACTCAATACCTTTATCAGGCCGATATCAAGACTGTTTAGGTAGCCAGATGAAGATCATCAAGGACCCGGTTCATGGCTACATTGAGGTACCGAGTTATGCACTTCCGGTCCTCGATGCTCCGGCACTCCAGCGGCTTCGCTATATCAGGCAGCTCGGATTTTCTTACCTCGTGTATCCGGGTGCCAATCACACCCGGTTCGAACACTCCCTGGGGACCATGTATCTTGCCGATATCATGGCTCGGCAGCTGATGCTCTCTCCCGATGAACGGCAGCTGGTCATCTGCTCGGCCCTCGTCCATGATGTCGGGCACGGACCATTTTCCCATGCCATTGAACCGGCAATGGAAGAACTGTGCGGGAGGGCGCACCATAATGCATCATGGCTCCTCGAGGACGCTGAGCTTTCCTCCGTCCTCGCTGAGCATGGTGTGAATGCTGAAGAGACGGCGACAATTCTCAGGGGAAACCACCCGCTCTCCGGCATTCTCCATGGAGAACTGGACGTGGACCGGATGGACTACCTCCTCAGGGATGCCCATTACACCGGTGCACCATACGGGACCGTTGATGCCCACCGGCTCATCCGGAATACCGTCATTACCGATGACCAGATCGCCATCCAGGAGGGGGGGATCAACGCAGCCGAATCACTGCTCATCGCAAGGACCCTGATGCGTCCGGCAGTCTATTTTCACCACGTGAGCAGGATCGCCGAGATGATGTTTTCACGGGCGGTGTACGAACACTTCAAGAGCATCAGGGGGACCGATCCTTCGGTGTTCATGCGGCTTGATGATGCCGGCTGCTTTCAGAGTCTCCTCCATTCACCATCTGAAGTGGCACGGATGATGGTTGAGGGGATTTTTTACCGCAAAATGTATAAGCGTGCCCTTTACATCGGAAAAGATCAGGTCAACACGGCAATGGTGATACAGGAGAGCACCCCTGCCCGGAAAAGGGATCTTGCAGCCCGGATTGCAAAGGCCGCGGGACTGGAAGAGTACGAAGTCCTGGTCGACATTCCCGACTTTCCCCGCGACATGTCTGTTCATGTTAAGGTAAAGAACCGGAACCGGGTAATCGGGCTTGAGGACCTCTCTCCCCTGGTGACCACGCTCAACGAAACACGTCGCGGCCAGTGGAGACTGGGGGTGTATACCCTTCCCGATCATGTCGAGGAGGTTTCTGCAGCCGCCCGGGATATCCTGCATGTGAAACCGTTCACCACCCAGAACCGCCTGCCTGTCTGACAACTGCGGGCTTTCCGGTTCAAAAAAGAACCTTTATGTACACCAAGGTGAACCTTCCAGCGAGGGGGATAATGTGCTCGAATACTGGATAGTCGTCACGACTGGTGTAATCGTGGTTATTGCTGCGGTCTGCGTAACCTACCTCTATGCAGAGAACCGGGAACTCCTGCTTGTCCGCAGCAGGTACTGCCTTAAAGTGTATGAGGAACTCTTCCATGCGGTCACGGAACTGAATGTCGCGGGAACCGATGTCTACAAGCTTGAGAAAGGAAAAAAACGTCTTGCCCATACCCTGAACCGTCTCAACCTTGTTGCTTCGAAAGAGGTTCTGATACAGGTGAATGAACTCCTCGATTTCCTGAATGAAACCCCGGATGGCAATTATGATGTGCTTCGTCAGCTGAATATCCTGAACAATATCCTGAAGGCCGCACGACGAGATCTCGACCCGGCATCAGCACGCGTTCTCGAGGAAGCAGGGTTCCGTTTCCGGTTCTATTCCCCGCCCCGGCAATAGTCTCCCTTTTTTTCCTGCCGGCATACTGCCCGTTCGTGGGACGACCTCCAACCCTTTAATATTCAGCATCCCCCATCTGTTGTTGGATCAGAAAAAGGGACGTCCTGTCTGGAAAAAAATCGCGGAGGAATGGACCAGGATGCGGGATTTTATCGAGAGGATGAGGGAATGCGGCGAGGTCATCGATATCGATGAGCCGGTGGATACGGTGTACGATGCCTGCAGACGGGCCCACAGGACCGACAAGCTCGTCTTCTTCCACCACATTTCCGGTGCACGGGGGGTCATGAATGTCACCGCAACGAGACATGCACTCTCGCTTGCCCTCAATATCCCTGAGGGGGAGATGGTGCAGCGCCTCTCCAGGGCAGAATATCAGGGGTCGGTCGAACGGCAGGGCACCCTTCCCATGACCACCCCCGACCTCCGGAAGCTGCCCATCATGAAACATTATCCTGGCGATGCCGGCACCTACATTACAGCCGGGATTGTCTTCTCCCGGTTCGGAGATCTCCAGAATGCATCTATCCACCGCATGCAGGTCATCGGTGAACGCAGGGTTGCTGCCCGGCTGGTTGAAGGAAGGCATACCTTTCTGCTCCACAAGGCAGCGCTGGAGCAGGGAAAGCCTCTCCCGGTTGCCGTGACCATCGGGGTCCACCCCGCGGTTACGTTTGCCTGCTGCACCCGGGTGCCGAAAGGAAAGGAGCTCTCGTATGCTGCCGAGCTGCTCGGCGGGGAGGTCCGGGTCTGGCAGTGCGGGAACGGGGTGCTGGTCCCGGACGCTGAAATTGTGCTCGAAGGACATATCGGCACGGAAACAGTGCCGGAAGGCCCGTTTGTCGATATCACCGGTACCTATGATAGTGTTCGTGAGCAGCCGGTTATCGAATTTACCGGCATGCATATCAAACCGGATTTCATCTACCATGGCCTCCTTCCGGCCGGAAATGAACACCGCATGCTGATGGGTGCCCCCTACGAGCCGTCCATCTTCCGGGCTGTTTCCGGGGTTACGGAAGCAAAGAACGTCATCCTCACCACCGGCGGCTGCGGGTACTTCCATGCCATCATTCAGATCCGCAAGCAGACTCCCGGTGATGCCAAGAACGCCATGATGGCTGCCTTTGCTGCGCACACCTCCCTGAAGCATGTCATCATCGTTGACGAGGATATCGATCCCACAGACCCCCATGATGTTGAGTTTGCCCTTGCCACCCGGGTCCGGGCTGATCGGGACAGTATGGTCATTACCGGTGCCCGCGGGTCATCCCTTGATCCCAGCCGGGCCGAAGACGGGACAAATGTGAAAGTAGGGATCGATGCCACCATGCCGCTCGGCCGCGAAGAAGAGTTCCGGAGAGCGACGTGGGAATGACCTTGCACCTTGAACCTGAAGAAGAAAAGATCCTCGCGGGTGAATATGGCGAGACCAGCCAGAAGATGCTGGAGATCCTTGTTGCCCTCGGGAAGGTCTTTGGTGCCGGACGGCTGGTCCCCATCAGGAGTGCCCAGGTGAGCGGGGCCTCCTACAAAACCATCGGGGAAGCGGGTCTTGCGTGGATCAGGGGACTCGATGCACGGGTCTCGGTCCCCACCGTCCTCAACCCGGTGGGAATGGACCGGGTCAGCTGGCGGGATATGGGAATCTCCCCCGGGTTCGCCAGGAACCAGGAGGAGGTCATTGCAGCCTATGCCCGCCTTGGTATCAAGCTCGAGTGCACCTGCACGCCGTACTACATCTATCGCACCCGGTTCGGTGAACACCTTGCCTGGTCGGAGTCTTCTGCCGTTGCGTATGCGAACTCGGTCATCGGGGCACGGACCAACCGCGAGGGTGGTCCCGGGGCCCTCGCAGCGGCAATAATCGGGAAAACACCGGAATATGGTCTCCATCTGGTTGCAGAACGCAGGCCTGATATCCATATCAGGATTGAAGGGGAAGATGGTCTGGCGGATCCGGCATGGTACGGTGCACTTGGCTACCATGCCGGTACCATTGCCGGTAACCGCATCCCCCTGATCTCGGGCATTCGGCCGAACCGGGACCAGCTCAAGGCACTGGGTGCGGCCATGGCTGCCTCGGGTGCAGTCGCTCTCTTCCATGTGGCCGGTATCACGCCGGAAGCACGTCTTTTCTCCTATACCGGTGACGGTCTTGAGACGGTCATTGTTTCTCCCGGGACCGTCATGGCGATTCGTGAAGAGATACCGGTCGATGCTGTTGCCCTGGGCTGTCCCCACTGTTCTCCCGAAGAACTCGGTGTTATTGCCGGACTGCTTTCAGGAAAGCGCGTAAAGATACCGCTCTATGTTTTTGCATCCCGGAGCGTCATTGAAGGTAACCGTGACCTGGTCACCGCCATCGAGGGGAGCGGGGCATGGGTCTATGCAGATACCTGCATGGTGGTCTCTCCGGCTATGGACCAGTACGGAGCGATCATGGTCAACAGCGGGAAGGCATACACCTATGTTCCTGCCATGTGCGGAGCATCGGTAAGGATTGGGACCACCGATGAGTGTATCCGGGTGGCAACCACCGGGAAGTGATCGTTGCCGGATGGTGATAGTCGTGCCCTTTCTCCCTGAACGAGAATAAGTATCCTTCATTACCTTTCATCGCGGATTTTTTTATTGAAATGGCCCTGTCAGATCTTACACCGGGAAGACTGGCGAAGTACAAGTTCCCCCTTATCATAGCCCTGGTCACCGTATCTCTCCTGCTCGAGATTACCGTGCACTGGTATCTCGGTATCGATGTGGTCTATTCTCATTTCTTCTATATCCCCGTAGTTCTTGGGGCGATCTGGTATGGAAAACGGGGAGTAATCGTAGCCTTCATCCTCGGGGGTGCCCTCCTTGCCGGTACCTGGCTGACCACGGGTGCAATCGATACGGGTGCTGTGCTCAGAGCCCTGATGTTTGTTCTTGTCGGTCTGGTCATCGGCGTCGTAGCTGATTTCATGAAGAAAGAGCAGGAACAGATGATGAACGAGGTGACCGATGCAGCCATCCAGTCCGCTGTAAAAGGACGGAGCGGTACCGGAAACCTTGCCGAGGTCAAGAGCAGGATCCTGTCCTTTGCCAGCGTAAAACGGCTGAAAGAGCAGGGTGATGTTGCCGGACTGATCCGCACCCTTAAAAACCGGGATCCGGCCGTCCAGTACGAGGCGGTTGAGGCCCTGGGTGAACTTGCCAACCCGGCAGCAACGGAAGCCCTCATGGGCGCACTGACGGGTGATCAGTACAGTGGCATCCGGTGGAAAGCAGCAGAAGCCCTGGCACGGATCGGACCACCGGCAGTCGTGCCGTTGATCCAGGCCCTCGGGCATCCGGACGAAGATGTGCGGTGGAAAGCGGCAGTAACCCTGGGAGAAATAGGAGATCCCCGCGGCATTGCACCGCTCATCGGCCTTCTTTCTGATCAGGACCGGTTCGTGCGGAGCAGGGCTGCCTATGCGCTCGGCCTTATCGGCCCGCCGGCCATCCCCGCCCTTTCAGCTACATTATCCAGCGGACCGGTCGATGTCAGGCGGGGAGTTATCGGTGCCCTGGGCAAAATACAGGACCCTGCAGCAGTCAGTATCCTGATACAGATCCTTTCCGATCCCTCTGATGTCGTCCGGGAGGACACCATGGCGGCACTGAGTGAAGAAGGTGAATTTGCATCCGGCCTCCTTCTCGAGGCCCTGAACGACCCTGAACCCCTCCGGCGGCAGGGTGCAGCCCTGGTGCTTGGCACGGGGGGGCGGAAGGAAGCCCTTGAACCGTTGAACGAGGCTCTTGCAACCGCGGATCCACGGACAGCGGAAATCTTCCGGGCAGCAATCCGTGAAATTAGGGCCACCCGGGGACCGGCTCCGCAGGAGTCTCCCGGGTCCGGTGATGAGACCTGAAGAACAGTGCCCGGCTGTTCCCCGGCCCCCTCGCGTTCTCAAAAAATATATCTGATGTGAGGACGTTACGTCTCTTCTGTGTTTGGGGAGTTTGATTATTCATTCCGGTATGAATCAGGGGATGTATCTGTCCGGGTTGACCAGGCAGAAGGATTTTATCAGTATTTCCGAAAATCCGGCGGAGAAAGTGTCACGAAGGTGATAAGCGGCGGGTCGGGCGCCATGGTGATCAATCCGGTCGAGCCGGTCAACCTGCCCCGGGAAGTGACCAGCTACCTCGAGATCCATTTCACCCCGGTGGCGGTCGAGCCCGCGTCTACCCAGGCCGTGTATCTGAAATTCCCGGTTGAAATCGGCGTTTTTCTGGAATCAAAGGGGGACTTTGATATTCTTGATATTTTTTCCCTCATAAAACCCAAATATTCTCTCTACGGGTCTCCTGAAGAAGGGATTATCACCCGCTACCATGAAAGCCCGGTATCAGGTACCATCCCTCCTGCAGACCGGCTGAAAGAAGGGGTGGTTGCGCTGACGATTGCCAACTCAAGCCGCAGCTGGCTGGAAGTGTCGCGGGTGGTCCTTGACTGCAGGGAACTCTTCCTGTATTACGGGGATATCGTCTCCATCACGGCCCGTATGGACATACTCTCGAAGGACATTGCAGATGTCCGGAGTGAGGATTGGCCCCTCAGGGAAGGAATGACGCCGTCCATCCTCCTCAGTAAGGCAAGAAAAACGCTGATTCCCGAAAAAATTCCGTTCATGATGGAGTTTGGGGTTGGTGACTGAATGACAAGCCTTGATACCGTAATCTTCGGGGATGTGACGGTCCTTGACCTGATCATCTTTGCCGTTTCCGTCATTGTCGTGGTGATCGTGGCAAAGGTCGTTGCCCTGTACCTGAAACGGGCCCTCTCAGACCGGATGGATCGGGGGGAACTGGACAAGCTGATCAAGGGGATCCAGATTGCGATTATCCTGCTCGGGATATGGTTTGCCCTCCCCAGTTTCAACTTTGATGTCGGTCAGCTGCTGGTGGTCGGGGGAACCATCGGACTTATTATAGCGTTTGCCAGCCAGAAGATTGTCTCAAATCTCGGTTCGGGGATATTCATCCTGATTGAACGTCCGATCAGGATCGGGGATGATATCCGGGTCAATGATGTTTCAGGGACCGTCGACCAGATCCGGATTCTCTCGACCATCGTGAAGACAGATGACGGTGTCTATGTCCGGGTGCCGAACGAGCAGGTGTTCAACTCCGATATTATCAATTATGTCGCCAATCCGGCGCGACGGATTGAATACCGGGTGACCATCGGGTACCGCGAGAATGCAGGACAGGTGATGCAGGCCGTCAGAGCCCTGCTCGATGAACACCCCTTGGTCCTGGTGTATCCGACACCCACCATCTTTGTCTCAGCTCTGGGTGAATCCGGCGTGGAGATTACCATCCGTGCATGGACGCCCTCCCGGGTCTGGGGGGAGGTAAAGAACAGCCTTCTCGGGCAGATCAAGGAGCTGTTCGACCGACAAGGGATCGATATCCCCTCCCCCCAGCGGGTTGTCCGGTTCACTTCATCACCCACGGGCGGGGAGAGGGAAGGAGGGAGCTGACAGATGCCGGACGTATCCGGGCTCATCACCGCCCTCGCCAGCCCGGATCGCGATGAACGTATTGCTGCAGCCAGGAGCCTGGCCGGACACGGAGAAGCAGCGGTCAATCCGCTCATTAGTGCCATGGCAACGACCACTGATAATGATCTCCGGTGGTATGCCGCACTGGCTCTCTCCCGGATAGGGACAGTGGCAGTCATGCCCCTGATTTCAGCCATGCAGGATATCCCTGATCCTGAATTCCGGCGCTATGCAGCGGCAGCACTCGGACACATGGGAGAACCTGCTGTTGATCCCCTGGTTCTGGCCATGGAGAACGCGGACCCGCCCCTCCGTGGATATCTCTCGGCTGCCCTCTGCCGGATCGGTGCTCCTGCCTTCAGCCGGTTACGGGAACTCTATACCGGAGAGGACCCTGACCTGCGGGCCTGTGCAGAACTCACCCTCTGGGGCATGGGAGAGGAGGGGATTCTCGAGATGATGCAGGCCCTCGAAGATTCAGAGACGGAACGGTGAGGTGCAGGCTGCAGGCGGACAATATCCCAAGTGATAAGTCTCCCGGCGGCAAGTGAGTTCTATGGTGCAGCGGTCCGCGGATATGGAGCAGTATTCGGAAGATCTCCTGGCCTATCTTGCCCGTGCGTTAGATATTGCAGCGCAGGCACGGGCGGTGGGAATTGATCCGAGGACCGAGGTCGAAATACCGTTGGCGAGCGATCTTGCCGACCGGGTCGAGGCCCTCCTCGGTATCAGGGGGATTGCCGACCGGGTCCGGAAACTGGAAGCTGCCATGAGCCGGGAAGAGGCTGCCCTCCGGATCGGTGATGATTTCGTTGCCCGACGGTTCGGGGAAGAGTCCCGCGAGGAAATTCTTGACCATGCCATCCGCACAGCGATGGCCGTGCTCACTGAAGGGGTGGTGGCCGCACCAACGGAAGGTATTGCGAAAATCGGGATAGGGAAGAATGATGACGGGACCGAATATCTCCGGATATTTTATGCCGGGCCGATACGGAGCGCGGGCGGGACTGCCCAGGCCCTCTCGGTCCTGGTTGGCGATTACGTCCGCAGGGCACTGGGTATCAACCGCTACATCCCCCGTGATGATGAGGTGGAGCGCTACATCGAGGAGATCCGCCAGTATAACTCCATCATGAACCTCCAGTACCTCCCCAGCGATAGAGAGATACGGCACATTGTGAGGCACTGCCCGGTCTGTATTGATGGTGAAGGTACCGAGCAGGAAGAGGTGGGAGGATACCGGAACCTCGAACGGGTCGAGACCAATGCCGTTCGGGGTGGGATGGCGCTCGTCCTTGCGGAAGGACTCGCCCTCAAGGCCCCGAAACTCCAGAAGTATGTCCGGGCCGTGAATCTGGACGGGTGGGAATGGCTCGATGAACTGACGAGCGGAACAGGAAAGAACGATGAGCATGGCAGTGAAACGGGTAGGATCCTCCCGAAGGACAAGTACCTGCGCGACCTCATCGGAGGCAGGCCGGTCTTTGCCTATCCCCTGCGGAAAGGAGGGTTCCGCCTGCGGTACGGGAGATCGAGGAATACCGGTTTTGCCGCGGCCGGAATCAACCCCTCCACCATGCATATCCTCGATGATTTCCTGGCGGTGGGGACCCAGATGAAGATCGAGCGGCCGGGAAAGGCGGCAGGGATTGTCCCTGTTGATACCATCGAGGGGCCAACCGTGCGTCTCAAAAACGGGGACGTCCTCAGGGTCGATGATCCCGAGAGTGCCCGGGCTGTTGCAGGTTCGGTCGATGAGGTTCTGGATGTCGGGGAGATCCTGATCAGCTATGGGGAGTTCCTGGAGAACAACCACCTGTTAATCCCGCCCTCCTACTGTGAGGAGTGGTGGATGCTGGAAGGAGGTACGGCCCGGCCGGAAAACGAGCTTGAAGCAATTTCCCTCTGCTGTGATGGCCAGTACCTCCATCCCGCGTATACCTATTTCTGGGATGATATCACCTGCGGGGATCTCAGGGCGCTTGCTGACTTCGTTTCCGAACGCGGGGAGATCACACAGGATATCCTCCTGCTCCCCCATGATGCCCGGATAAAAGGCATTCTTGAAGAGACTCTCGTCCCGCACCTGGTCCGGGAAGGCCTGATCTGTATCAGCACCTACCTGGTATTCATCGCCTGTCTCGGTCTTGACCTGCAGCTCTGCAAACGGAAGGAGTGGGAGAATGCACCGGGAACTGACGGGCTTTCCCTCGCCATGCACCTTTCAGGGTTCCTGATGCGATCGAAAGCGGGGACGAGAATCGGGGGAAGGATGGGCCGTCCCGGAAAATCCAAACCCCGGAAGATGAATCCCCCGCCCCACTCCCTCTTCCCGCTGGGAGAGGCCGGAGGGTCACGCCGTTCCTTCCAGGAGGCCTCAAACCATGCCCCCGAAGCAAACAGGGACGGGGGCATCATCCAGATCGAGACGGGGATGCGGCGCTGCCCCGCATGCGGAACCACGACGTTCCGGAACCGCTGTGCGTGCGGAACGCATACAGAGCCGGTGTATACCTGCCCCCGCTGCCGGAAGGAGCTCCGGGATCCGGAATGTCCCCACTGCCATACCTCCACCACCTGCTCGCAGATCGTCACGCTCAATGTCCGGCAGGAGTACAGCCAGGCGATGGAGCGGCTGGGGCGGCGTGAACAGGCAGTCAGCCTGGTGAAAGGGGTGCGGGGGCTCATCTCCCGTGAGCGGGCCGTTGAGGAGATCGAAAAGGGGATCCTCCGGGCAGAGAATGAGCTCTTCGTCTTTAAGGACGGCACCATCCGGTTTGACATGATCGACCTTCCGCTCACTCATTTCCGGCCTGCAGAGATCGGGGTTTCTCCGGCGCGCCTGAATGAACTCGGGTTCCGGGCCGATATCCATGGCAAACCCCTCCTGCATCCGGACCAGGTGGTCGAAATGAAGGCACAGGACATCCTGATATCCGAGTCCTGTGCAGATTATCTGGTCAGGGTAACCCAGTTTATCGATGAACTCCTGTTGAAGTGTTACCACCTGCCGCCGTTCTATTCGGTCACCACCCGGGATGACCTGATCGGGCACCTGGTCATCGGGCTTGCCCCGCACACCAGCGCCGGAGTCCTTGCCCGGATCATCGGGATCTCCCGGGCAAATGTCGGGTACGGACATCCGTTCTTCCATGCCGCAAAGCGGCGGAATTGTTTCTACGGGGACACGGACCTGGAGGTCTTTGACGGCCGGACCTGGAGGACCCTGCCGATCCGCCAGTTTGTTGCCGAGAATTTCGACCTCTCCCGGCCCGGCATCGACCGGCTGGGAACCTACTACTCTGATCCCCTGCAGCCGTATCTCACCCGGAGCATCGATCGGGAAGGAAAGCCGCACCTCCGGAAGATCACCTCGGTATCCATCCATCGCGCTCCTGACCATCTCATCCGGTTTGAGACCAGGCAGGGCCGGGTCCTCGTGGTTACCCCCGACCATGCCATGCTGGTCTGGGATCTCTGCTACCTGCGCAAGATCCCTGCCGTGGAGATAAAGGAGGATGATCCGGTCCCGGTCATGGTGGGGACGGCGGTCATCACGGATCATATCATGCATCGGGATATCGTCCCTTCCCCCGATGACCGTGTCTACTGCCTGACGGTCACCGATGAGCACACCGTCTGCGCAAACGGGATTTTTACCGGCCAGTGTGACGGGGACGAGGACTGCATTATGCTGCTCCTCGACGGGCTTATCAACTTTTCCCGGGCCTTCCTCCCGGAATCCCGGGGGGGTACCATGGATGCCCCGCTGGTGCTGACAACGACCATCGATCCCGCCGAGATCGATAAGGAGTGTCACAATATCGACGTAACCCCCGCCTACCCGCTTGAGCTCTACCTGGCCTCCCTGGAGTATGCCCATCCCCGGACCGTTGTATCCCGTATCGACCGGGTTGAAAACAGGCTCGGTACTCCTGCGGCCCTTGAGGGATTTCTCTATACCCACGATACCTCTGATATCTCGGCAGGGCCCCTGGAATCCACCTACACCAAGCTCAAGACCATGTTTGAAAAACTGGATGCCGAGCTCTCCCTTGCCGGGAAGATCCGGGCTGTTGACCAGGACGACGTCGCTGAACGGGTACTTACCACCCACTTCATCCGCGACCTCATGGGAAACCTCTCAGCGTTCTCCAAACAGAAATTCCGTTGTGTCCGGTGCAATTCGAGCTACCGGCGGATGCTCCTTGCCGGCAAGTGCACCCGCTGCGGTGGTAATATCATCCCCACGGTCCACGAGGGTTCGGTGAAGAAGTACCTCGAGGTCTCCCGCCTCATCTGCGAGCGATACCATGTCTCGGAATATACCCGTCAGCGGGTGAAGGTGCTTGCCCAGGCTATCGATTCCACGTTCGGCGAGGAGAAATCAGAGCAGATGGGGCTTGCCGATTTCATGTAAAGAAGGGCTATCAGGAGAGATATTTTCTAAAGGTCATGATGGTGCTCCCGTTCAGAACCTGGCAATCCCCTCACTCTTCCGGTTCTGCGTTCCGGGAGATCCCTTTCATCAGGCGTATGGCGCAGAAGTCCCCGCACATCGAACAGTCCGCGGTATCCCCTGCCAGCTCCCTGGCCCTCGTCTCATCCATTGCCAGGACGAACTGACCGTCCCGGTCGAGTGCAGCCCTCTTCAGGGTCATCTCCCGGTCAGGGGCATCCAGGCCGTATTTTACGATATCCCCGATATGGGCAGCAATCCTGAACGCTATGAGGCCCTCCTTCACCTGATCCGGCCCGGGAAGGCCCAGGTGTTCGGACGGTGTAATGTAGCAGAGGTAATCGGCACCGGCAGCACTGGCAGCACTCGCACCGGCGCATCCTGCGATATGGTCATACCCGAGTGCAATATCGGTTGGAAGGGGGCCGGCAACGAAGAGCGGGAACGGCATATTTTTTTTATAATACCGGACCAGGGGGGCTATGCGATCATACCGGACATGGCCACCCGCCCCTTCGACAATAACCTGTACCCCCCGTTCCCTGGCATACCGGCCGAGCTCACCGTTTGTTCTCATTTCTTCGGTCTGGACCCGATCCCTGCCATCATGGATCCCCCCGCTCCGGGCCGTGTTTCCGAGAGAAAGCACGATGTCATACTGATGCAGGATATCAAGGATGTCATCGAACCGCTCGATGAAGGGATTCTTGCCGCCATGGAGATGCAGGTATACTGCAGTGATCGACCCCCCTTTCGAGACTATTCCGGCGATCCTTTTCTTCCGCTGCAGGAGGCCAATCATCCGGTTATTGACGGCGTGCAGCACCATGGAACTGACGCCGCTTCCAGCCTGTCTGCGGATGGTGGCAAGAATATCGTCGTCGCTCATCTTCTCTATCCCGTACCGGGCAGCAGCTTCATAGATGGGGACGGTGGTGAGGGGCAGGGAGGTCGTATGGAGGATTGCATCGCGAATCATGGCAATGTCTCCCCCCATGGAGAGGTCGGTGATGGTATCCGCCCCGTACCGCTCCGCAATCCGGGCTTTTTCCAGCTCATCCCGGAGCGATATCCGGGAGCCCGAGGTCCCGATGTTGACATTCACCTTGGTCCGGAGTCCTTTTCCGATGCCGACAGTCTGAACCCCTCTGTGCATGATGACTGCGCTGCCATCAGCGATCCGCAGCAGCAGCTCATGGGGATCGATCCCCTCACGGTCCGCGGTCCGCGTGATGGGTCTCGTCACCCTCCCGGCTCTGGCAGCTTCCAGGATCGTCGCCATGTGGTCGTCCTGAGACACTAGGCGGATGTCGCGGTTATAGCTGCCGGACGCCTGCGGATGGCCGGGAATCATCATCCGGTTTTTTATTCTGGGAGACTGAACCGGATGCTCTCTCCCGTCCCGGCTGTCATGACGTTTCCCGTTGCTGAACGGAGAGGGTACAAGGGTCAAAACCCTCATCTCTCCTCATGATGATACGCCTTACTGATGTACGATCTTTCAGCCCTCAGGGAACAGTTCCCGGTCCTCTCCTCCTGCATCTACCTTGATTCTGCCTCGACAAGCCCTACTCCCCGCTGTGCGGTAGAGGCCATGGAGGCGTACTTCTTCAAATTTGGCGCAAATTACGGCCGGGGCGCCTATAACCTGGCGCGCCAGACCACGGAAACATTCGAAAAGACCCGGGAGCAGCTGGGAAATTTCCTGGGGGTCCCCGCGGAACATGTCGTCTTCACCCGGAACACCACCGAATCCATCAACCTCGTTGCCCGTGGCATCTGCTGGAAGGAAGGAGACGAAGTCATAACCACCAGCCTCGAGCATCATGCCAACCTGCTTCCCTGGCTGGCATTACGGGACCGGGGAGTACAGGTGAAGGTACTTCCCCACCGTGACGGTATTGTCCGGGAAGCTGATGTGCAGGAGGCGGTAGGGCCGGCCACCCGCCTCGTGGCGGTCACCCATATGACCAACGTGCTGGGGACGGTGCAGCCGGTAGGGGAGTTTGCCCGTATCGCCCACGATGCAGGTGCAGCCATCCTGGTGGACGCAGCCCAGACCGCAGGCCACCTCCCCCTCCCCCCTACCGGCAGTTTCGATTACCTGGCCCTTCCCGGTCACAAGGGGCTGCTTGGCCCCCAGGGGACCGGAGCTCTGTACATTGCCGACCCGGACACCGTTGGTGTCAGCTGCTATGGCGGAGGAATCGTCGGGGATGTTACGCTCGACCGGTTCACGCTCCTCCCCTGCCCGGCCCGGTTTGAGCCCGGCACTCCCAACATCCCGGGGATCATTGGCCTTGGTGCAGCCATCAGTCTCGTGGAGTCTCTGGGGGTGGAAGAAATCCACCGCCACGAGACCTCGGTGGGCAGGCAGATCACGTCCGGTCTTTCTTCCATCCCCGGGGTCAGGGTCTATAGTCCTCAGGACAGCACGGTAATATCGTTCAACGTGGAAGGGATAGGACCGGATGTTGTGGCCCTGTTCCTCGATCACAAGGCCGCGGTCTGCGTCCGCTCGGGCATGCACTGCGCCCAGCCCCTCTCCCAGTCCCTGCACCCCCAGGGCACGGTGCGGGCCTCGGTCGGATGTTATACGACCAAAGATGACGTGAATACCTTTCTCAGGACGATCGAAGAGATTGTTCTGGAAAAAAGGGAGGCCTGACGTTTCGCGATTTTTTTTATCACAGGACCCGTTTTGCACCCGGGATTGCACGGAGGAGGTGGGCGAGGATGAAGCAGAGCGGTATTGCAAGGGCACTCACCGCGACAAACTTAAGAACCAGCGGCAGGGCACGTGCCTGGAGACTGAGGGCAAGAGGGATAAGCACCAGCGGGTGAATGAGGTAGACCGTGTAGGTATCTGCGGCGGCCGCCCGGGCGACGGGACCCTGGTGATCGTACCGGGTGCTGAACATCCACAGGAGGCCGACGATGATCAGGATGCCAGTCAGCTGCTCCCACAGGGTGTAGAGGAGTGCCTGCCAGTGGAGACCGCCGAGGAGCGGGGATATGTTACCGCCCGTAAGATCAACGGTCAGCAGGAGCAGGGGCTGGAGCAGGGCCAGGAGTAGGGCGAGGAGGGCACAGCTCCTCCCGGTCGAAGGAGGAACCCGGACAAACCAGTCGCTCCCGGCTGCGGTGAGGCCGATGATGAAGAGTGCAATGTACTGCGGGTAGTAGGGGACCTGGAGGGCGAAGAGATCCCATTCGTAGCCGATGGGATAGAATATGCGGACACAGAAGGTCACACCGGCAAGAAATACGGAAAAGAGCATGATTTTGGGAAGTGCTGGAAACGGTTTCATATCCCGGACTGCCGGGGACACTCTTTTTTTACGGGTGACTTTCCATCCAACGAAGACCAGGGTGAAGACCAGGAGGGAGAAGACAAACCAGAGCGGCCCCAGGCCAAGGTAGTGGATGGTCGGCTGGACGGTGAAGTACCAGTCCGGGAATGACCCGGGAAATTGTTCCAGCGCCCTGGCGACAAGGTAGCCAAAGACCGGAGAGATGACTAGGACCCAGACCACCAGGGGAACACCGAGGCGCACCAGCCGGTCGTGGACGAACCGCCCGGCCCCTTTCCGTTCCAGGGAGGAGGGGATGAAGTAGGCGGCAATCAGAAAGAAGAACCCCATGAAGAAGGTCTGGAAGAGGGAGGCCATCAGGGTGAGAAGGACTGATGAAATGGAGGGACCGGAGGCTTCCTGGTAGTACCAGCTGCCAACAGCACCGTAGGTGATGGCGAGGTGGGTCAGGATGACGAGGCAGATGAGGAGGATGCGGATATTATCGATGAAGAGGAGATGGTGGGATGGTTTCCCGGGGGCACTCATAGGGTTTTCCGCACTCCTGTTCAGAAGGTGTTGGGTATCTGTTCAGGAAAAGATTTCTGGTGCCGGTGGCTAGGGAGAACGCGACTCCGGGATCAAAAACGCCCCGCCAATATCATGAATTAGGGGAGGTTTCTCAAACCTATTCCTCAATTTTTACCCGGGAACAGGACGTTGTCGCAGAGGCCTGGGCCGACTCACGATTTTATTACCGATTTTGGCATATGATCATGGGAGCGAGGGTTGCCAAGCTTGTCAACGGCGACAGACTCAAGAACTAGTAAATCTTTTTGACGCTAGATCACCCTTGTTATAGTATAAATCTAGGAGCGAGTGTAACCAAGAGGCCAACGGTGATCGACTCAAGATCGATTCTCGCAGGAGTTCGCAGGTTCGATTCCTGCCACTCGCATTTCCCTTTTCGTTCTCGTATTCCCTTCAAGGAACGTCCCCTTTCTGGGACGTGGTGCTCTGACTCGCGGAGAAGAAAAAGAATGGAATCCAGCCGTCAAGAGGCCTGGTCACCATCCGTAGTAGTAGGTTATTTGCATCATTACTATTGTTAATACGACGAAGATGCCGGCAGCCAGCCATTTTCTTCTGCCCGTGTGCTCAGCGTAGAGGAAAACAATGTATCCGATGGCAATAGCAGCGATGAGCCGGGAGAGTAACAGGGGAACTTTTCCAAAGCCAAGGAGGAGGTACGGAAGGATGACCGGGATGACGGCGAGAATGTCACAGGAGGCGATGGCAATCAGGGTGTTACGGTCGTCTCCGGTTAAATGATACTTCACCGGTGAATCCGGCGCCTCATCAATTATGCGATCTACAACCTTTTCTTTCTCCACATCCGGAAGATATTCAACAGAGGAGTCGTTAAGCGAATCGAGAATCTTATCTCTCAATTCCCTGTTGTTCCTGTCATTCTTGAGCTCGCTGATTATTCTCTCGAGGTCCGCCTTATCTGTCAGACCCCCGTAAATCACGGTACTACCATCGACGATACCCCATGCGATGTTCACCCCAAAGGTGAGTACCAGCAGGACAACAGTGAGATACACCCTGCCATATCCGAGAGGGCTGTTCAGTAAGATTTTACTGTATCCTCCGATTATTCCACAGACAACGGCGACCATGATGAAACCATAAAACCACTCGCCGAGCATATCTCCAAAGGACATGTATCTCCTCTGGAACTCCGTAATCGGATTCGATGCCATGACAAAGTGTCATTCATCGAGCTATAAATTTACTATCAATTAGCCGGTGTAAAGTGTATGACTTCTCAAGGGTTCATCAAGTGATTGATAATGGATTTATGGCAGCAGTCCTCCTTATTGTGTGGACTCCTCTTGCAGGGGATCGCTGGGAGAATCTTTTTAATTCGGGAGGGAAGAGTACCTCTCAGCCCACTAAATCTAATCCAATTACGAAATTTGGGCCAGGAGGTACACAGAATGGGAGTATTGGGCAAAGTTGCTGCAACAAAAGCAGTGAAAGGACGCAGAGACGATAAGAAAGATAAGAAAGCAGATGCTGAAAAGACTGAAGAAAAGAAGTGAATTCAGCGGGACATTTCCCGGTTCGGCTTTCATTTTTCCCTCTTTTATCCGATTCCTGATTGCCTGAGATCTCTACAAAAAAGGAGACGCCCCATCGTGCTCTTCTCCATTTCGCTTCGTTCCGCTCAGGTCCGGGCTCACTCCCCTCCATTCCGCTCACACCATGGGCCTGCTTTCTCAAGCTTTCCTGGGGCAGAGGTGACGGCCATGCTCACTCGCCTGCCCGGGCCGCATCGCCTGTTCCTCTCCCCGTCTTCCTTCTCAAGGACAGCGAGGGCACAACCTGGATCTGCAAGAACTACACGACCGCTATGGACCCGACCCTGACCTATGAGGTTCTCCCAAAGCTTGACAAACGGCTGAAGCATCTGCCTGCGCGCTTTAAATTTGGGTATAGTGGCATTTCAACCCCCGTTTTTTCACTCATCTAAAGAGGTACCTGGCTTAAGAGATGCTCCTGGGGGTTGCGCCTTTGGCTTACCCCCGCCGCTGTGGCGTCCCCCATAATGCGATAGTGCGGTATCAAGCACACAAATTTCTTCATAGGTCGTGATGGATGGAATATCACTTTTTCAGCATAGATTTTCAGAAACTAAAGTACGAAATATTTTCCGACGTGATATATGAGAAAGGTTGGTGGTGAAAATAGTACTATACCCTAAATTTTATACCAGGACCCTGGATCGGGACCTTGTCATAAAGACGGTAGGCAGGAAGGCACGAATCATGTGGGATGAACTGGGAGGCTCCTGGGATGCGTTGGACCCCGGCGTGGCCAATTACTAGCCATAGACGGGATTCTCTCTCATTTTTCAATAATAAGAAATTGGACACTACCAGCAATGATGTAATTATGTTCCGTTATTAATCGACCTCATTGAGAATTGCTGATATGGTGGTAGTGCGATCCAGTTTTCCTACCTTCTCCTCGATACCGGCAGCCCGTAACACATCCCTGACCTGCCCGGAGGCATTTGCGAGGCGAAGCGTTATCCCCTTCCTATCGAGCTCGGCAATGAGATCCCGTATCATGTCAACAGCGGTCACATCCGTAATCGGGGAGGACTGGAGATCGATGATCGCCAGGTGAACCGGTCGCTGCTCCTGTGCCAGGGCTTTTGAGAAATTCTCCTTGAAACTCTCTGCATTGGCAAAGATCAGGGGGGCATCGATCCGGTAAATGAATGCTCCGGGGACCTCCTCATTTTCAGGATGACGTTCGATATCGCCGAACAGGGTCGTGCCAGGAATCCTGCCGACAACCACCATGTGGGGGAACGTGAAGCGGTACAGTATCTCGATGAGGGAGAGGGCCGTCCCGATAAGTACTCCGGCAAGGATCCCGAAGAGTAACACGCCCCCGAACGTGATCAGGGCGATATAGATCTCCGTTTTATTGATATGCCCGATACGGGAAAGCCCGGCAATATCGACCATCTTGAACACTGCAACAATGATAAGTGCGGCGATGACCGGCTCCGCGAGATAATAAAAGAATCCCGTCAGGTACAGGACGACAAGAATAGTAACCCCTGCCGCGATAGTCCCGGCCAGTTGTGTCTTCGCCCCGTTCCTGTCATTGACCGCGGTCTTTGAGAAACTGCCTGAAATGGGAAATCCCTGGGCAAGACCAACAGAGACGCTGCTTGCCCCAAGCGCCAGCAGTTCCTTGTTATTGTCAATTTCGTAGTCGTGTGCCTTTGCATAGGTCCGGGCAATCGAGCTGAGCTCAACAAAGGAGAGAACAAAAAGGCCAACCGCCAGCGGGAAGACGAGTCCCACATCGCCGGGTGAGAAAACCGGCATCCCGATTTCCGGGAGTCCCTGGGGGATGGTCCCGACGATCTCTACTCCTTTCTCTTCGAGACCCGCCAGCCAGACCAGGATGATAGAAAGGAGGACCACAAAAAGAGAACCTGGGAGACGTGGCAACTTGTGTTCCAGGACAAAGAAAAGGAGGAGTGCTCCAATGCCGAGGGCGAGTGCGTAGAGGTTTGTTTCCGGAAGGTTCTGCAGGATGAAAACAATTTTTTGGAAGAATGATGAGGGGGCCCCCGAAAGTCCGAGCAGCTTTGGGATCTGGCTTACGAGGATTACAATCCCGGTCCCGACCAGGAACCCTTTCATGACCGGACCTGAAATCAGGTTGACCAGGAACCCCAGCTTGAGCAGCCATGCAACCACCGAAATAATTCCGACGAGAATTGCTGTCAGGGCCACAATCCCGGCATATTCTGCCGGGCTGCTGATGACCATTGCGGCCAGGAATGTTGCCACCATGATAGCTTGAGACGAGCTGGGTCCGACGGAAGCTTGCCGGGAAGTAGCAAAGATAAAGTAGGCCAGCGGTGCCATGATTCCCGCATAGAGGCCGTATTCAGGAGGGAGGCCGGCAAGCGTGGCATAGGCCATGTTGTCCGGGATGGCAAACGCGGCGAGGGTAAGCCCGGCAATAAGGTCAAATTTCAGCCATGTCCTATCGTACGAGGGAAGCCAGCCCAGAACAGGAACCAGAGCGAGTACCCGTTGTTTGGCCATTTCCGGCGTTATTCCCCGTATATTCATGGTATCCTTACAGTGGTTTCGGGAAAGGAAAGGAACCTGGAGTATTCTACAGGAGATTGGGAATGAAGCGGTTATTAGTATTGCGGATACGATCAGAACGCAGTGAATATATCGTTCAGCATCCGCCTGCTTACCCGATCGCTCCAGTTTCCGGATGCAGGGCACCGTTACTCCAACCCAGGCATACCGCTCCTTTAAACCTGATTGGCAGGGATTTTCGTGACGGGAGATACCTCCCTCTAATTATTTTACTAGAAAAGAATATGTTTATACAAACCGGCGGGAGGCCAGATGACTGAATTCGTCCTTCTGTTAATCATTGCCTTCGCATCCATCGTATTTCTCATCTCCCTGGTCTCCCATCGTCTTGAGGGAACCCTGGTAACTGCACCGATGGTCTTTGTGGCAGCCGGTCTGCTGTTGAGCCCCGCAGGTCTCGACTTGATTGACCCGGGCCCGCACAATTCACTCCTGCTGATAATCGCTGAGATTGCTCTGGTACTAACCTTGTTTACCGATGCCTCCCGCATCAATATCCGGGCTCTGAAGAAAGGAGCGGTGCTGCCCGCCCGGCTCCTCATCATCGGTCTGCCACTCACCATCGCGGCAGGGGGATTGATTGCTGCCGGCCTTTTTTCCAGTATCACGCTTGCCGAGGCAGCCCTTATCGGTGTCATTCTTGCTCCCACCGATGCCGGACTCGGGCAGGCCATTGTCAATAGTCCGCGAATCCCGGTACGCATCAGGCAGGCCCTGAACGTGGAGAGTGGCCTGAATGATGGGGGGGCAATCCCTTTCTTCTACTTCTTCCTCTTTATGGCGGCATCATCGGTTCTCGTTCTCCCTGAACAATCATGGGTTCTGAATGCCGTCGCCCTGATCGGGATTGGGATCGGGGTAGGACTTGTCATCGGTTTCCTTGGTGGAAAGATGGTGGATATGGCAGTCAGACGCGGATGGATGACTGAGAAATACCAGTGGATCGGGGTCCTCGCGCTGGCGCTGATGGCCTGGGTCACTGCCGAGAGTCTGGGAGGGAGCGGATTCATCGCTGCCTTTGTCGGAGGGCTGGCAACGGCTGCTTCCGGGAGAGATGTGGGGGAGGCCGTGCTTACTTTCACAGAAGCTGGTGGCGAGATCCTGAACCTGATGGTCTTCTTTATCTTCGGGCTTGTAGCCTTTTCGCTCCTTTCAGGATTTTCCGGAACAGTTCTTCTCTATGCGATACTCAGCCTTACCCTCATCCGCATGATCCCGGTAGCAGTCTCTCTTGTCGGGACCCGGCTCAACAAAAAGACGGTCCTTTTCATCGGATGGTTTGGTCCACGGGGGCTGGCATCAATTGTACTGCTCCTTATCGTATTTGATGAAGCTTCCATGATTCCGGGCATGGTGACAATTCAGATGGTCATTGTCACCACGGTCCTGATCAGTGTGTTTGCTCATGGCATGAGCGCAGCTCCCCTCACAAAACGATATGCAAAGATTGTTGAGTCCCTCCCGGCAAATGCGCCGGAAAAGGAGGATGTCGCTCTGGTGCCTACCCGGAGGGGAGGTTCACAGCACAGAGGGGACGACCACTAAAACCAGTCAGATTTTTGGAGATCCAAGTTTAATCCCCCGGTCGCTTTTTTTTATATCCATACCATTCGGGGGGTATCCAGGATGTGGATGAGCTTGCCTGTTTCATAGTTCCATGTTTTTTTGCAGGGATGAAAGGCACAAGACGCTCCATTCCAGGATTGAAACTGAATCCATCGATATTTCCCGACTACTTGCCGGTCGTGAGAACCGGTGCCCGAGCGGACTTACCTGCGATTATTGCTCTGGCCGGAGATAGCGGCCTAACCGGACGCGGTATCCCTGCCCTCCGCATCGCCTGCCGGCGGTTGACGGTGCAGGTTCCGGATCAGGATATACACGCTCACCACCATCACCCATCCGGGGAAGATCAGGGTCACCCACAGGGAATAACTGATGCTCACCAGTAATACCAGCGCCAGCAGATAGGTGAGGATCGCCCAGACCCGATGCATCACACCGGTGCGAATCCAGATGGTAGCGAGCGAAATCATGAATACCCCTGCCATCCGGATGGCGTAGATGTTGATGACCTGGTAAATCACCGAACGGCTGTAGGTATACACACTGTCCGACAGGATACCCGATAGGATTGTATGAGCGTTCAGCAGCCCGGCCACAAGGGCTGCGCCGATAAAGGTCATGGCCAGAAACAACAGCCCGCTCCCCAGGAATACCGTTGAGAACAAGCGGTCTTCCTGGTCAGCAAGAAGGTCACGAAGCACACCGATAAACCATAAAAAAGCGATTCCTGCGAAAGGGATAAGGTTCAGGGCCAGGGAGACGGGGGCTGCATTAGTCTCCAGCCATTTAGTATCAGAGCTATAAGGAAGTACGAAAATGGAGAGGAGTATCAAGCTGGATCCGTAGAGCACGGCAAAAATGATACCGGCAACCGCGGCAGACCGGGGTGTTTTGAGTGCGTCCCGGGTCCGGATGAGCGGTGTGTCAGGCATGGTATGGTCTCCCGTTTTGGTTATCGCCGGGTAC
>CAYGWN010000020.1:0-67157 GCA_964353765.1 uncultured Methanoregula sp.
AGATACGGCTGGTAGGCGTTGACGGTGGGGAAGTTGATTGATTCCGTGTATCCGGTGACCGTGATGTTGAGACCGTCGGGGGTAATGGCGATTGCCTTTCCTTCATCAAAGTAAGTACCGCCAAGATACGTCGAGAATAACAGCCCGGTCCCGGTCTGGTTCATCTGGGTTATAAAAGCATCGGGAACCCTGAATCCCTCTCCCTTTGAAGCCTGTGTCGGGTACTTGGTGGGGAAATTGGTGGACATCGTATACCCGGTCACAAAGGCTGTGCCGTTGGCGTCAACTGCAATACCATAGGCCTTGTCCTCATCAGCTCCCCCAAGATAGGTGGAATAGTTCATGCTGGAGAGGTCCCGTTGCATCTTCGTGATGAAGGCATCCCACTGGCCGCCGCCGAACGAGGTCTGGAAGCCTGTCGGATTCGGCATGACGGGGAAGAGGTTGATGGGGGAAATCGGGGATTCCGTATATCCGGTAACATAGGGGTAGCCATTCCCATCATAATCTATCCCCATGCCATAATCGTTGGAGGCGCCGCCAAGGTAGGTCGAGGCACCAAGAGAGAGATCACCCCAGTTCAGCCGGGTTATGAATACATCGTATCCCCCTCGATTTTCTTTCCGGAATGCCGATGGTGTCGTTGGGAAGCCGTCAAATGAATTTGTGTATCCCGTGATCCAGACATCATAACCAAATGCCGGATCTACAGCCACGCCATACGCATAATCAAAGCTTGGGCTGCCGAGATACCGTCCACGCGAATATATTCCAGCTGAAGTAATAACAATCACGAATCCATCGGGTGCTGCTCCATTAAGGAGAGGACCTGATATCAGCCATGAACTGGATAAATTATCTGAGGATGTGTATCCAACGACAACGGCATCATTATAGAAATAATCATCAAGAGTCACCGCCGTACCGACATCGGTCTTATTTCCGTTGATGAGCCGGGACCAGACATAATTATTTCCGGCGGCATTCAGGCGAGTCACTATCGCATCTGTGTTTCCACCATAAGACTGCGATCCGGGATATGAATTTGGATAATCTGTCGATTTTGTTGAACCGGTGAAGGTAACTTCCTGGGACAGGTTGTTGACGACCATGCCATAGGCCAAATCCTCAGATTTCCCGCCAATATAGGTTGAATAGAGGAGTTGCTTACCGTCAGGACTGAATTTCGATGCAAATATATCCCAGCTGCCGTTCAGGTGTTCCTGAAACGCAGATGTATTGGCGAGCGGGAACTGAGTCGATTGGGTCGAACCTGCGATATAGACATTTCCCCAATCATCCATACCAACCCCTGCTCCTCTGTCATCCTGGGCACCACCAAGATAGGTCGAGAAGTTATACTGGGGATCAATGACCAGCGGCAGAGTCCTGTCATATGCAGCCACGGCGAAAGTCACAACACCATCTTCACCAAGGACAAAACTGCTGGGCACCACAACCTGTGCGCCATCGACAAGCTGGTAAGATACCGGCGGGGCCTCAAAGAATGTCCCTGCAGCGGTGGTCACCAGGAGTGCACCGTTTTCATCAAGAGCAAGTCCGTCCTGCCCGGCATATTGCATCCGGATGGCAGAGGGATCCGTGCCAGGTTCAAGAATGAACTCTTTCTTCAGGGTGCTGACTCCCCCGTGATAGACTAGTGAGATCCCCTCATAGAGACCGTCATACCCGACGGAACCGTACATGGGGACGTTCGTCACCCACTTTTCCTCATCATTCCCGATGAGGAAGTTGGCTTTGCCGGGAAGTTCGTTTTCACCGCTGACCGCTATCGCTGCAGTGCTGCCAGGATACGTGATTTCGACCACGGATACCGGGTCAGCAGTGCTTATGACCTCCCCCTCTGCAGTCAGATAGAGCGTGTAGCCGGCTCCATCAGCGAAGTAGAGGACCTGGTCATCAGTCTGTCCGTCATTCTGGATGAAGCAGATAGGAACGGTCGTGGAAAATACCTGGACTGCTCCCACTGCAGAACATGTAATGATAATGCTCGCTATGAGCACAAAAGCTAATGATTCTCTCTTGATTTGCATACCTCATCACTCCATAGAACAGATCTCAGCTCTCAACCGTAGAGGCCCGTTGCCCTGTTTGAAACAGGAGCATACCCCGTCAGTACCACGGCCTAGAGAGTGCACGAGTGCAGGTATTCTCATTTCCGGCAGGAAACTGAGGCTCTGTATCTGATCAGATATTTAAATTATCCCTTTCTGTATGAGTATATAAATGTTCGCCGAATTTTTACGGATAGGTCAGCCGAAAATTATTGCGCAAAATATTTTTTAAACCCCCTGGTTTCTTCCAATCATGAAACCGGTGGGTTAATGGAGAGATCTGGTTCATTTTCCAGATATCTTTATGTGGTGATGGATGGAAATATACAGAATCAAAAGGAGGTATATCATCTATGGAACTTGTAAATGCCTTTGTTGGCTTCATTCAGCTCATTATCGCCATTCTTTTGGCGGTAGTCGCACTCTATATCGGGTATTCGACATTTTCCCGCATTACCAAGGGAATGGATGAGCAGCAGGAACTCATGAAAGGCAATGCTGCCGTGGGTATCATCATTGCCGCGGTCTTCTTTGCCATTGCACTTGTTGTCCAGTCTGGTGTCGCCGGTATTTCTGTCGGCATTATTAACGCTCTTGAGGGGGATTGGTTAGCCCTCGTTGCGGCATTCATCCAGCTTGTGCTGGGCATTATCCTGGCCATTGCTGCCATCTATCTTGCCCTGAACATCCTTGATCGTCTTACCAAGGGTGTTGATGAATTTGCAGAACTGAAGAAAGGAAATGTTGCCGTAGCCCTGATGATGGCCGGTGTCATAGTTGCCACCGCAATTATCATCCAGTCCGGAGTAATGGGGATTACTTCGGCTCTCATCTGAACCTTTTTTAAAAATTGCCGGTTGTATTCTGGTTTTTTCAGATCAGTCTGTCTTATCTTCCCCCGCAGGATGTTGTTCCTGACCGGCCTTCATCTGGGGAAAGAGGATTACATCCTTGATCGAGGTATGGTTCGTAAGGAGCATGACCAACCTGTCGATGCCAAGGCCAACTCCGCCCGCAGGTGGCATCCCGAAGGCCAGTGCCGTGATGAAGTCATAGTCCGGCATCTGTGCCTCCATATCCCCGGCCCTTCTCCGCTCATCCTGGCGCATGAACCGTTCGAGCTGGTCAAGAGGATCATTCAGTTCGGAGAAACCGTTGGCAATCTCCATGCCACAGATGAAGAGCTCAAATCGTTCCGTAAAGCCTTCCTTTGACCGGTGCTTCTTGGCCAGTGGCGAGTTCTCGACGGGGAAGTCGTAGACAAAAGTCGGTTGTACCAGCTTTTTCTCAACAAATTCCTCAAAGAAGAGGAACAGGAATTCCCGCCAGGATCCCGCCTCCTCGAATTTCTCGATACCCTGTTCTTCTGCCAGGATTTTCAGTTCACCGGGACTGAGAGCCCGGACATCTATCCCCGCATATTCCCGTACTGCATCCTCCATGGAAAGGCTTCTCCAGGGAGGTGTGAAGTCAAGATCCTCCTCCCCGTACGGAATCCGGTATGTACCATGGATCGAATAAACCAGGCGGGAGATGAGGCTTTCCGTAAGGGCCATCATGTCATGGTAGTCACGGTAGGCCTCATAAATCTCCACCATCGAGAACTCAGGATTATGCTGGGTATCGATGTCTTCATTCCGGAAATTACGTGCCATCTCAAAGACCTTTTCAAATCCACCCACTACGAGCCGTTTCAGGTAGAGTTCGGGAGCAATCCTGAGAAAGAGGTTCTGGCCAAGATAGTTGTGGAAGGTCGTAAAAGGCCGGGCATTGGCTCCCCCGTATACGGGCTGGAGGATGGGGGTCTCAAATTCCAGAAAATCCTGCTCAGTGAGGAATGCCCTGATCAGGGAGATCAGCCTGCTCCGTATTCTGAAGGTTTCCCTGCTCTCCTCATTGACAATCAGGTCTACATAGCGCTGCCGGTACCGTTTCTCGATATTGGTCAGGCCATGGAATTTTTCGGGCAGGGGGAGGAGGGCTTTACAGAGGAGATCTATCGTGTCGACCCAGATGGTGAGCTCACCAACCTTGGTCCGGAAGACATGGCCGGTTACCCCGATAATATCCCCCCGTTCGATATACCGGGTAAAGAAATCGAACTGGGCCTCTCCGAAATCATTCTTCCTGATATAGATCTGGATCCGCCCCCCTTCATCACCCAGATCAGCAAAGATGGTCTTCCCATGGTTCCTTACCGTATATAATCTTCCCGAGGTTGTTATGCAACCCTCACTCCGATCATGCCCGGCGCTGACATAGGTCTTCCTGATCTCAGTAATGGTATTCTTTCGTTTGAATTCAGGGGGATAGAGAGGATATCCGGAAGAACGGAGCTCCTCAAGCTTCTCGATTCGCTGCTGATCAAATCCAAGACCGTCATCCCTGCTCGTCATGGTCATCTCCCTGCCCTGAAACTCCTTAAACCCGGAACGCATCGTTGTACCGGAAGAGAACGGGTATGGCTTTTCCCTTAGGTATTCACTGCCTGGTTCTTAATCATTTATAAAAATTAGGCCGGGTTGTTTACCGGGCTATTCCTACAGACGATGGGGAAAAGAAATCAGGAAGCTTCTTTTCTAAACAGAATGCAGATTCAGCACTTACTAGAAAATTTCCCCGGAATATCCTTTTATCCGGTCTAGTGCCTCTATGATAATCTCCCTGACCCCCTCTCGCTCATGCGGGAGTGCCCGCTGCAAAGGAACGAGCGCCCGCTCATCACCGATCTGTCCCAGCGCCCAGGCAACCTTCTGACGAACCCTCCAGTCTTCGTCTGTTAATGCCTGAATAAGGGGATCGACAGCCCGGTCGTCCCCAAGGCGGGCAAGCGCTTCTGCTGCTTTCCACCTGCGGGAAGGATCGTCATCCTCCAGCATCCGGATAAAATGATTGAACCTGGCCAGGTATCTGGGATCTTCCCTGTCTTCCCCATGGAGATGCTGCATGCTTCAGTGCCAAACAACATAAACCTGCCATCCTGTGAAGTCTGATTGGGAGGTGGTGTGGATTTTCGGTTTTATTATTCGACCCTTCCGCCCTCAAAGAAGAGAAGAGAGATACTTTTATAGTAGAAAAAGGCTATTCATTCTCGTTAAAGTTCATCTCAATCACGAATGTTAATCGCACTGATTAATGTCCTAAAGGGGTAACACATGGCAGAATCCGGGAAATTTCCACGCGGGCACCGTAATTCGCCTTATTCAATCCTGAAGGAAAACCCGCAGGAATGTTCTAGTGCTCCCCCCTATTATATAACCTCCACCTTTCCTATCTGTAAGGATTCAGTCTCTTTACCCATACCAAAATCAGACCCGGAAAGGAGATCCCCCCGATTACCGGACCCCCTGAATGAGGAGGAGATTGAAATACTTGCAGAACCTGCGCGGCATGGAGCTTATAGTTCCTGCCAGGAATTGGCCCAGGTAATCGAAATTACTCATAATCCGGTCGTGGATGCCGGAGGACAGCGAAAGAGTGAAATCCAGAGTGCCATTGGCATTCCGGTACCTTCTTCTCCAGCTGCCGGGATACGAGCCACTTTTCCCCCCGTCGCTGGTGAACTGCATGATACGGCCATTTCAATAAGCAGGAAGCGAATGGACCTCCCGAGGGGCAGGTTCCGTGCACTGAAGAAAAATACCTGCCTTCTCATCCTCCTCCCCGAGCTGCATGTCACGGCATTTACCGGATACTGCAGGATAAACCTTGGAAGGAATACAACCATCCTGGTGTTTGAAAAAGGAAAGATCATCCTTGCAGAACATGACGGCCTCGGCGGAGATGCCGCAATGGATCGGATATGTGCTCATATCTATTGTCAGGTGGATGTCCTCCTCAATGACCTTGACGAAGGACAGATCCGTCTCGCACTTGAGTTCAATCCCACCTGGGGGGTGTCCATGGAACAGAGCCTGCCAAGTTTCTCCTGCTACGAGCCCTGCCCGGTTCCCCCTGCCGAACCAGTTGAGGCTATGATGAACCGGAAAGCGGACCTCCAGGATACAAAGATAATCGAAATAGAGGAAAACCCAGAAGTATCTGTTTCGGTTGAGAGGGTGCAGGAAACGGACAAGGTTCATTCTCCTATGACATCAGAGTCTTATATGGTCCCGGAATCTTCAGATATGCCAGATTGGAAGAGAGCGCTTGGAATGCCTGTTGAGGGTGCCAGAGAAACAACTGTTCATGAGGTGGCAATCGAAGAACGGCAGGAACCTGAATTATCTGATGAACTTGGCTGGAAAAAAGCATTGCTGCTACCGGTAAAAGCAATGAGCCCCGTGATCCAGGAATCTCTGTCAGAAGGCCCGATGGCTTCTGCCACGGACGGTATGTCTGCCAGAAGCGAGGTTCGGGAGCAGGGGCATAAGTTCGACCCCATATCCCCGGATTCAGGTCTCCTTGAAGAGAAACCAGTCAAGAAGAGGGTTTCCCGGGCCAAATATCCGGAGCCTGCCGAGCAGTGGAAATTCATGAGTGTCAACCGGGGCCAGAATACCTCGGTCTGAATGTTCCGGCCGGAATGATCCTTTTTTCCTCGTTCCTGATGGTTTCATGAGAAATATTTTACAGGTCCCTTCATCCTATTCATTATTTACCGGGTGAAAACGGCTGATGAAGACCGGGTTTGGCTGGATTGAAATAAAAGGGAGACGGTATGACCATGATATTATCATACGTACCGATGGAACGGTCTTAAAGAGAAAGAAGAAACGATCCCGGGCTTTACGGTCAGAGTATGGTCATACCCCCCTCTTTGGGGAAGAACTTGGCAGTATCCTGAATGAACATCCCGTTGTTGTCTATATCGGAACCGGGCAGTATGGCAGCCTCCCGATTACCCCTGATGCCAGTACTATTCTCATGCCGTTTGACCCCGTGATAATGCCAACTCCCGATCTCCTTCCCCTGCTCGAAAGAGAGGTGCGACGCCATGGTGCTGTCATCCATGGTACCTGCTGATGGCAATTCAAAATTGATATTATTTTTTTGAATGAAGTAATTCATGGGGCAGTTCATATCGGTTGTTGAATCAGTTGAATACCTCATTTCCTACGAGTCCCGGGTAATGCGGTTTGTGGCCGGGAATCCAGAGAGGAAACGATAAGGTGGGAGCGGGTACAATCCGCCTCTTTGCGAAGAACATAGCAGAACTTATGAATATACTGACCTGAAATAAATTATGAATATACTGACCTGAAATAAAGATTGAATGAGCGGCAGGTTGCAGGGTGAATACAGAGATAATCAGGGTGGAGGGCCTCATTCACCGATATGGTGAGTTCACGGCTGTGGACAGCATCAGCTTCTCGGTTGAGGAAGGCGAGATCTTCTCCTTTCTTGGGCCTAATGGGGCAGGAAAAAGCACCGCAATCAATGTACTCATCACCCTGCTCCCCATCCAGAAAGGGACGGCGATGGTGGCCGGATATGATGTGAAAACACATTCGCAGAAGGTGAGGGAGTCAATTGGGATTGTTTTTCAGGAAGTCACCCTAGACCGGGATATGACCTGCCGGGAGATTTTAGAGTTTCACGGCAGGCTCTACCAGATGCCGTCCTTAGAACGGAAGCGGAGAATAGATGAGCTCCTGTCCCTTGTCCAGCTCGATGCAAAGCAGGATACCCGGACCAAACAGCTTTCCGGCGGAATGAAACGCCGCCTCGAGATAGCACGCGGATTGATGACCAGGCCAAAGGTTCTTTTCCTGGATGAACCCACCATCGGCCTCGATCCCCAGACCAGGAAGCGGATATGGGACTATATCAAGGCCGTGAATAACGAAGGGACCACCATATTCCTGACCACCCATTACATGGACGAAGCCGATCACCTGAGTGACCGGATCAGCATTATCGACCATGGCCAGATTATCACCACAGGAAGATCTTATGAACTCAAGAATATGCTCGGTGAGGATCTTATCTACCTTGAGACCAGTGATCTGCAAGGCACCCGGGCAGCCCTTGCCGGAATGGAGCAGGTGAGAGAGGTGAGAGAGAAATCGCGGGGCATCATTGCCATGCTCACCGGTGACGGAACAAAGATGCTTCCCGGTATTATCGAATCCCTCACAAACCATGGGATCAGGGTCCTGACCGTGAATCTGAAGAAACCTTCAATGGATGATGTATTCCTCCACTTCACCGGGAAGGAACTCAGGGAGGAAGGAGCTGAGAAACCATCGACAGCCGTAGCGAAGGCAGGGAGGCGGTGACCGTGAATACCGGATTTCTCACGGTGTACTGGCGGGATATGCTGCGGTTCTACCGGTTCAAGACCCTCCTCATCTCATCTCTCGTGCAGCCGGCCCTCTGGATGGCCTTCTTCGGAATAGCCATGTCGGCAAACTTCAACCGGCTGACTACGGTCATTCCTCCCATTCCCGGTGTCCCCACCGTTGACTATCTCACCTATATGGCCGCCGGGGTCATTGCCATGACTTCTCTGTTCACCAGCCTCTTTGGCGGTATTGTTCTCCTCTTTGACAAGAACTGGGGGCTGATGCGGGAGATATTTGCCAGCCCCCTGCCGCGAAACCATATCATCTTTGGTATTGCCCTGTCAGGCATGACCAAGACCTTCATCCAGGCGGTCATCATCATGGTATTTGCGATTGTCATCGGGGCCCAGTTCTTCTCCGGTTATACCGCGGGGGAGACCATCCTTGCGATCGGCGGCATACTCCTCTTTGTCGGCACCTTCTCCCTCGGTTTTCTCTTCCTTTCTGCGGCCATCTCGATCAGCCTCGAGAGTCCGGAGGGGCTCCAGGGTATCATTACCCTGCTCACCATGCCCATCTTCTTTGCCAGCAATGCCCTCTATCCCATCACTGCATTTCCCCCGTTCTTGCAGGCGATAGCCCTCGTGAATCCCCTCACCTACCTGGTGACCGGCATCCGCTACTTTGCAATCGGTGACAATTTCCAGTCGATTGGCGTCCACTATACCGCGACTCCTGCAACGATTGCATTTTCCTTTCTCTTTCTTGTCGGGTTTGCTGTACTTATGTTTGGAATCGCGTGGTGGAGATTTAAGAAAGCAACAGTTACCTGATTTTTTGGGATTCTTCAGGGGGCACGATGACCAGATTCAGGTCTGCAAATTCCTGAATAAATTCAGGGAACCCGAACGTGTCAGTAAGAGCCATCTCCATCAGGAGGGGTTCTGGGAGCGCCCCTGCAAATTTCCACGTTTCTCTCCCGGGAATTTTCAGGGCTTGTGCAAGATCTCGGGGATTTGCTCTACGGAGTGATTCCAGCATATCAAGTGCCACCCTGCCAGACTGCTCCTTTGCCACATTCTTCAGCGTGAGGGAGAAGTCATGGTAGGTTACGGTTACTTTCCGTGCCGCTCCTGCCCGCAGAAGAGCAGCAAGGATTCTATTAAATTTTCTCCCGCGGAATGTCAGGATGCTCACCTCTGGCCCGCCCTTTCCCGGCTTCTCATGGATGTGAATGGTCCCGGGGTGAAGGCACGGGCAGCTCCTGATAAATTCTTCCAGGAGTTCCTGCTCCGCTTCAGGGAGGGGGAGGGTCGATCGCCCCCTGATCAGAATCTGTTCGACACCCCGGCAAACGACGTTGGAAAATCCTGCCTGTGCGCCGGTCCAGAAGATCTCGTTTGTATCTCCTTCACCAGGAACTACTACCACCAGTTCGTGGGACGCATCGCTTTTTATAAAGGTCCAGTTTTTGCCGCCAAGTGAGAAGGTCCCGCCCCTCCTTCCTGCCACGAACCGGGCATCGAGCTTCCCAACCACCTCCCCGTCAGGAGTCACAGCCCTGAATTCGCCTCCTCCGCCTATAACGGAATAGAGGTCCTTCCAGTTTGACTGCCCGTATACCTGCTCTGCCCCCTGGCCGGGCATGAGCATGTCACCGTCCCTCTCGAGCATTCCAATGGTGACCATGTATGAGAGGACGGCATCGATATCTCGGATTCGGATTCCCCCGAAGGGAAAGAGACCTCTGACAAACTTCCGGATGTGTGCCGGTGATGTACGCCGTGCTCTGAGGAGCTCAAGGAGCATCTGCTGGACAAGAACATTGTACGGTTTCTGGGGGGGGATCAATGGTTCGATCTCCTTCCTGCTTGCAGATTCGATCACCGCAGCCATACAGAGGAGTTCACATGCATCTTTCAGGACGCAGGCAACATGGGGGGGTTTTCCCCTTCTCCCGCTCCTTCCCATCCTCTGGAGGAATGATGATACTGAGCGTGGGGGACCAACCTGTACCACCAGGTCAAGGTCCCCGATGTCTATCCCGAGCTCCAGCGTGCTGGTACAGATAATGCAGGCACTCCCCTCGCCGGAAAATGCTTCCTCGGCTTCTTTTCTCATCGCCGGCGAGAGAGAAGAATGGTGTATCAGAAGTTTTTCAACCTGTCCGGAAAGCGCCGTCGTCACTCCTTCAGCATCACTCCTGCTGTTCACGAACACCAGTGCTTTTTTCCCGGCAATGATCCGGGAGAGGGCCCGCATTCGTCGTTTTTCCTTCTCTTCAAGGATAAAGGAGAAGTGTTTCGCCTGTACTGGTGCCGGAACATGGACAAGTACCTGACCATGCCTCCCGCCGGAAAGCCACGAGAGAATGGTTTCCGGGTTTCCAACCGTTGCTGAAAGGCCAATACGTTGGACTTTGCGCCCGGCCAGCCGGTCAAGACGATCAAGGAGGACCCGCATATGAACCCCCCGATCCGACTCAATAAAGGCGTGGAGTTCATCGATAATAACGTAGCGGAGATTTGAAAGTCCCGCAGCGAGATTCCGCTCCATGAGCAGGACCTCCAGTGACTCAGGCGTGATCATCAGGATGTGGGGTGCCTCCCCCTCCTTCCAGGCCCGGTCCCCTTTTGGAACGTCCCCGTGCCATTTCACCAGTTCGAGCCCGTTTGGGAGGCAGAAGTCCAGGAACCTCTCTTCCTGATCGTTGATGAGAGCCTTGAGAGGAGCAAGGTAGAGAGCGGCCACTCCGGGAATCGCCCCCTTCATGATACCGTCAATTACCGGTATGAGTGCTGCCTCGGTCTTCCCTCCTGCAGTCGGAGCGATAATCAGGACGTCATTCCGTGCAGCTACAGCCCGATACGCCTCTTCCTGCACCGGCCGGAGCTCGCTCCACCCCAGCCGGTTGGCGAGCACGTGCCGTACCCCTTCATGCAGTCCGGAATACGTGTCCATTTGTTTCAGTTCCTCTGTTAGTGGGACACCACATGGTGTTTTCGGCCGGGTACCGATTGATTTGAAAAATCTTAAAGAGTGACAAATTGACCAGTTTTGTCAGGTAAACCCGAATGTCTCGCTCAATGGATTCTGTCAGAACAACCCTGTGGCACTCATTCGAATTTTTCTTTAGGTAGGGGACCAGCTCAGTGGGGTCCCCCTGTAGCGGACAATTCACGAGGATTTACCCGGGTATTAGGAATTTTTTCACGGTGGAAGTTGTCACCTTCCTGCAGCCCTGAAACAGGTCAATCAGTATAGGGAAATTTTTTATCCTGATTCATCCTTCCATCGCCGGTAGAGGTGATGCTCAACACCGAAGATATCGAGTACTTTTCCAACGATGTGGTCGATAAGGTCGCCGATCTGCTGCGGCTGGTGATAGAACCCGGGGGCTGCAGGGAGAATGGTTGCACCTGCCTCCGCAAGGGTGAGCATATTGCGGAGCTGGATTACATTCAGGGGCGTTTCCCGTGGGACAAGTATAAGGGGCCTTCTTTCCTTGAGGGTGCAGTCTGCAGCCCGGAGGAGGAGGTTGTCCGAAAAGCCACAGGCGATCCCGGCAATTGTTTTCATGCTGCAGGGGAGAACCACCATGCCCAGCGACCGGTATCCTCCGCTGGCGAGCGGTGAGGCGAAATCAAAGCTGTCATGTCGGCGGCTGGCAAGTGCACAAACCTCATTCTCTTTCCATGAGGTTTCCAGCTCCACCATCATACCCGCCATATCGGTCATTACAAGATCTGACTCTATCCCAAGTTCACGGAGCACTTCAAGCATCCGGATTCCATAGAGTATTCCGCTGGCCCCGGAGAGCCCTACAATAAGGCGCATAGGGTATCCCATCATCTCATGATACTCATTGTTTTTATATAAATAATGGTTCAGAGCGTTATTCCGGTGTCTTTCCAGTTCACGCCAGCGAAAAAACCTTCCTAATACGGGCTCTCAATGGCTCTTTCGGATATGCCCCGACCAGTATATCAACCACCTTTCCATTGGCAATCATGACCATTGTCGGAATTGCGGAAATGCCAAAACTTCCGGCTATACCAGGATTTTCATCGGTATTACATTTCGCAAAGGTTACCCCCCCGGCAAACTCATGGGAGAGCTCTTCAATAACCGGTGCAACCATCCGGCAGGGGCCACACCACTCTGCCCAGAAATCGATGACCAGGAAGGGATGAGCAGCAACCATGGCCTTGAAATTAGCAGCAGTGATGGGCTGAACCCCGATATCCTTTTTTGGCTGATGCAGCTGTTCTTCCATCTCCCGGAATTTCTTTTCCCGTATCCGCTGAAGCTCATCGTCCATGTGACAGTGGTTGGGAGCATAGTCACTTAATTCCTGCCCCTGACGCAGGTTCATGACGAGAGGGTAAACTATATCTTCAGCCGTTGTCAATAACTATACTCCTGCGAAGCGAGGTGGGGTAGTCAGGATATCCCGACGGGCTCATAACCCGTAGATCGATGGTTCAAATCCATCCCTCGCTACTCTTTTTCTGGATATCAGGAATGAAGAACGAATCTCACGAGAAACGGTAGTTCCCCGCTTCATTGGTCATGGCCCGGAAAACAGATGACCGGAATAAAACCTTAATCGAAGAGTTCAAGTTTGGTCTGGTAGGTTCCATCAAGAAAATCAACGTTTGTCGATCGCGATTCCTCACCGCTAATAGTCACCGGGTAACAGCCGGTGAGGCAACCGGTACAGAGATTTTTCCGGCTGATCCCAATTGACTCAACCAGGGCTTCAAGTGATATATGGTAGAGACTGTTTGCAGTAATTCGTTTTCTCACTTCCTCCCCGTCCTTATCACTAGCAATAAGCTCTTCCCTTGTTGGCATGTCAACACCAAGATAGCAGGGAGCCCTGATTGCCGGAGAGCCGATGCGGACATGGACTTCCTTTGCTCCTGCGTCTCGGATAATGCCGATGATACGGCGGGAGGTGGTCCCCCGGACGATACTATCATCAACGAGGACAATGGAACTCCCTTTCAGGTGTTCTTTTATGGGGTTCAGCTTGATTCTGACTGCTTTCTCCCGTTCCATCTGTGATGACATGATGAAGGTCCGTCCCATGTACCGGTTCTTCATCAGGCTCTCGACAAACGGGGTTTGGGACCGCTGGGAATATCCGATTGCATACGCGGTCCCCGAATCAGGCACAGGGCAGACCGAATCTGCCGTTACCGGGGCCTCTTCAAAGAGTTTAGCGCCAATTTTCAATCTGACATCATAGACAAGGGCCCCGTCGAGTACTGCATCAGCCCGTGCGAAATAGATATATTCAAAGATGCAATGGGCATGGTGATCGGCAACCGCGATCTGCATGTTCCGCATCCCGTTCTCATCGATAGCGATGAGCTCCCCGGGATTCACATCACGCATGAACGTCCCTCCGAGCGCATCGATGGCAACGCTCTCCGATGCGATAATAAATCCCTGTTCGGTCCTCCCGATACACATCGGTTTAATTCCGAGAGGATCCCTGAACCCGTACAGGACCCCGTCAATCATCATGACTACCGAAAATGATCCCCGCAGGATCCGCATACAGCGGTGCACCGCGTCTTCAATGCATCCCGAGTTGCTCATCTCATCGGTGATTACCTTGGCGATCAATTCGGTGTCTGTCGAAGTACAAAAGATCTGGCCGCGGCATTCGTATTCATCACGGAGTTCCCGGTCGTTAACGAGGTTTCCATTATGGGCGATGGAGATGATATGATCGCGGAATAAAAAATTGAAGGGCTGGGCATTCTCGGGGCGATTTGCTCCGGTCGTTGGATAACGGACGTGTCCAATACCCACCGGCCCGATTAAGCCCTGGAGAATAGCAGGATCAAAAACCTCGGCAACAAGACCCTGTCCCTTATGCTTGTGGAGCCGTATACCGTCATATGTAGAGATACCGGCGCTCTCCTGTCCCCGGTGCTGGAGGGCATAGAGCGCATAATAGAGTGAGAATGAAGCACCGCCAGCATCCCTGATGCCAACGATTCCACACATAATAGCTCTCTAATGGGTCGGGATCTTTGGTCTCTTATTCACCCAGTTGTATTTCCTGATGCGTGTGCTCTTCCCAAAACCACAAGCAGAACAGATCCTGTGCCGCAGGTGGAAAGAGCTGCTTCCACACCTTCTGCAAGCGATATGTGTCTTGCCTGACCGCTTTCCCATTGAAGGGGTGCCTTTTGACATATCAGTTCACCTCTCGCACAATTCATTCCATGGATGGGGATATATAGATCACATTATCACCGCGGACAATCAGGGTGCCGACACTGCGCACCTGCCCGCCTTCAACCTCTTCTGCCTTATCCAGGACAAGGTTCATGTGGACGTCATATCCCTGCAATACGCCCCGAAGTTCTCTGCCGCCCTTAAGGGAGACGATTACTGGCTGCCGGTTCAGCACCTGATCCAAAATATCCAACGGCCGCTTTGTCATACGTATTCCCAGTTTTCCATCTCTTTGGAGTAATATATGTGCGCGGCGAGGTTACTTAAACCTTGGCGAGCAGTCTGTTGACCCGGCCCCGGGAGGAGAGCCCCGTCTGCACGTTATGAGGTATGCCCCTCTGGCTGAAATGCTTTTTCATTACCAGGCGACTACCTGAGATACAGGAAATGGCGAAAATTACCGGCAAAAAACGGCACAGCATCAGAAAGTCAGTGATTGCACCCCTGTATACAGCCCTTCGAGAGGAGATCGGTGAATCTGCCTTCCTGTTCAGGAGTGAGCGGGTTGAGCTGCTTGAGACCAGTGCGGAGATTAATCTCTATCTTATTGATACGAAACCGCAACTTGTCGAACGTGACGGTTGGGTATTTCCCACTCTCAGGGGCCTGCTTGAACATCCCTTCCCTGAACGGAGGGTGGTGGTGGATACCGGCGCGGTACCGTATGTCGTAAATGGCGCTGACATCATGCGGCCGGGTATCATCTCGGTCTCGGATGATATTGCAGCCGGAAAGCCGGTCCAGGTGGTTGAAGAGAGGTATGGCAAACCCCTGGCGATTGGCCTTGCCCTCTACAATGCCGCTGAACTCCGGGAAAAAAACTCCGGAAAGGTGGTAAAGACCATCTACTATGTCGGCGATGAACTCTGGAACCTGGAGATTTAGACACGGTCTGGATTGTAGTGTGGATTGTTCCTGCTCCAATCCGGCCGTTTTTTGAATAGATACTATTAAATAAACAATAATAGACAATTTTGCTATGGTAAAATTTCTCGATTCACTTCTTGGTAAATCAGGCCCCTCCACAGAGGATGACTATATGGATCTTGACCTCGAGTCGTTTGAAGCTGCAGAGGCCGGGGCCCCGGCGATGTTTGTAAAAATTGCTGCAATCGGGGACATCAAGGAGAGTCCACGGATCAAGGATGAGATCTACAATGGCAATATCGTCATCGTTGACATTTCCCGGCTGAAGATGGACAAAGTGATGTACGAGCGGGTCCTGAAGGACATGAAAGAGGTTGCAAAAGACGTAAACGGAGATATTATCGGCCTTGGCGACCAGCGTTACGTTGTCATCACTCCGAACTCTGTGAAGATATCCCGTGAAAAGATCGGAGGGCTTGAATAGGTGCGGACCGTTGTTCCAGGTCCATGCCCAGTCTGTAATAGCGATATACAATACCTGTATCAGACCGAAGAAATTCCCTATTTTTCAGAGATTCTGATCATTTCAGCCTTATGCCCATCGTGTGGCTGGCGCTATGTTGACACCCAGCTTCTGAAGAATGCTGAGCCTTCAAGATGGGAACTCACCATTGAATTGCCGGATGATATGATGGTTCGGGTAATCAGGAGCATGACAGGAGTAATCTCCATTCCGGAACTTGGAATCCGGATTGATCCCGGGCCGGCCTGCGAGGGCTTTATTTCGAATGTTGAAGGTGTTCTTGACAGGGTGGATAACGTACTCACCAACCTGCAGAACTGGGCAGAAAGCGATGGTGAGAAAGGACGGGTTCACGATCTCCGGGGCAAGCTTCAGGAAGTCAGGGAAGGCAGGCTCCCGGTCACCCTCATTATCGATGACCTGTCAGGGAACAGTGCCATCATCGATGACCGGGTACGTGTCTGCCGCATCGCGGCAATCGATGATTTCCCGGCGGAATGAAGGATGGTGACGCGACGGTCAGGAAAATGGTTCCCCCTTGAGCCATATGCCCCGTTCCCGGTTGATACTGCCAACTACTGTTGCCTCGGGAAGGATCTCTTTGATTGCCGGGTAACTCTCCTCGGGGGCAATAAATGCAAACCCCATCCCCATGTTGAATGTCCGGTACATCTCATGAAGCTCTACCGCTCCCTTCTCCCGGATCCACCGGAATATTTCGGGGGGCGGGAGCGGCCTGTCGATATTAAACCCATACCGGGTCAGCCGGTTGAAGTTGAGCAGCCCCCCTCCTGTGATATGGCACATGCCCGAAATAACGGTCTTCCTGCAGACCTCGAGTACTTCGGCATAAATACGGGTGGGGACCAGAAGCTCCTGCCCAATGGTCCTTCCGGTCCCGAGATGCTCTTCCCAGGCATCCTGGGCTTCTACCACCTTTCGGGCAAGAGTAAGACCGTTGCTGTGAATTCCTGATGAAGGAACCCCGAAAATGATGTCCCCGGGCTGGATCTTTTCACCGCTGACGATGTGTTCCTTGTTCTGTATACCAAGGCAGGTCCCGGCAAGGTCTATACCGTGAACGAGGCCCTTCAGAGTCGCTGTCTCCCCCCCGACAATGTCGATATTCGCAAGGCGTGCCCCTTCATTGAGCCCCTGTCCAATCTGTGCCATCTTCTCCAGGGAGATCTCGTCTGCCGCGATATAATCCACGAAAGCGACCGGCTCAATATTCATGACATAGAGATCGTTGACGTTCATGGCAATGCAGTCAATTCCGACGGTGCTCCAGTCTTTCATCCGGTCGGCGACCAGCATCTTGGTCCCCACACCATCAACCGTCAGGGCCAGGGCTTTCTTGCCGCATTCGATGAGACCCGCATAGTGGCCGACACCCCCCATCATGGAAACCGGGGCCTTCCTCCTGAATGTGAGCGCTGCTACCAGTGCCGCGATTCCTTCGGCTTCACGGGTTATATCGACCCCGGACTCCCGGTAGGAGAACGATTCAGGCATCATCCTCCCTGGAGAGCCGGAATTCATCGTGGAGGATCCTGACCGCTTTCGGCCCATCCTCCTGCCGTACCACAAAAGAGATATTGACTTCGGATGAGCCCTGCGAGATCATCATCACGTTGACCCCTCCGTTGCCGAGAGCCGTGAAGATCCGTCCTCCGGTCCCTTTCGTCCCGGCCATACCCGACCCGACGACGGCAACGGCACATACATCCCGGTTTGAAGTTGCTTCTCTGATACGTCCCTGTTTTACCATGCCTGCCAGAGCATCAAGCGCTATACCGGCCTGGGTCTCATCCACAATGAGAGAGATGTTGGCTTCAGAGGAGCCCTGCGAGATCATCATCACATTGACCTCTTTTTCGGCCAGAGCGGAGAAGATGGCCTGTGCCACCCCGGGACGCCCGATCATCTGGGCCCCGCAGATGTTGATCAGGGCTACCTTGTCGATGTAGGTGAGGGCCTTGACCACCCTGCTATCCTTTTTTTCATGGCGGACAATGGTTGTTCCGGGATGTGACGGGTTGAAGGTGTTCTTCACCTTGACAATGATATTCTTCTTCATGGCAGGTTCGATGGAACGCGGATGCATCACCTTAGCCCCGAAATAGGAGAGCTCCATGACCTCAAGGTACGAAATGGTGGAGATGACCCGGGCATCATCGATAAGGCGCGGGTCTGATGTCATGATACCGTCAACATCAGTCCAGATCCAGATCTCATTGGCATCGATGCCCGCCCCGATAATCGCCGCCGAGTAGTCTGATCCGCTTCTCCCGAGCGTGGTAACAATCCCCTTCTCGGTACACCCCATAAAGCCCATGATGACCGGGACCATCTCCGTGAGCAGAGGCTGAACCCGGCTCCGGATCCGGCCCTCACTCTCGGGCAGGGCCATGGCTTCCCCGTGCTGAGGCGTTGTAAGGATCCCGGCCTCGCAACCATCCATTACCATAGAGGTGATGCCCCGGTTCCGGATTGCAGCTGATACTACAAGCGAGTTCAGCCGTTCGCCAAAGGTGATGATGTAATCCAGGGACCGGGGGGTGAGTTCCCTGAGATTGTGCACGGCATTCAGAATATTCTCGAGGTCACAGATCCGTTCTTTCAGCTGCCCGTCAACTTCTCCGGAACAATCTCCTGCCACGTCTGTGACAACCTTCTGGTGGCGTTGATAGAGAGCCTGGATGAATGGTCTGATGCTCCCCGGACTCCGGCTGTTAGCGATCTCCTGGGCAATGGCGATGAGCTGGTCAGTGACCCCCCTCTGCGCTGATACCACGACTGCCACCTCATGGCCGGCCCGGTGGTAATCCTCGATGATGTCCACGGTTTTGCCGACACTCGCTGTATCAGCAACCGAAGTGCCGCCAAATTTCATTAAAAATCTCATTCGGGCTCACACTGACCTTTGCATTTATTTATGTAACTATATGACCCACGTAATAATAAGATGCGTTCTGATGATGTACAGACTGCGCACGTCCTCGTAATCGGGAGTGGAGGCGCCGGCGTCCGTGCAGCAATTGAGGCTGCAGGGTATGGAGAGACGCTCCTGGTTTCAAAGACCCTGGCGGGAAAGGGGGGGTGCACGACCATGGCTGAAGGGGGGTATAATGCCGTTCTCAGGGAGCAGGACTCCTGTGAGATACACTATGAAGATACCATGAAAGGAGGAGCGTATCTCAACGACCCTGAACTGGTCCGGATTCTGGTAGAGGATGCACCAAAAAGAATTGATGACCTCCTCCGCTGGGGAGCCGTCTTTGATGTGACGGACTGCTGTGAAGTGGCTCAGCGGCCCTTTGGCGGGCAGCGGTTCCCGAGGACCTGTTATGCCGGTGACAGAACCGGCCATGAGATGATGACCACCCTCATCGACCGGCTCAATACAACCGATGTGAGGGTTGAGAATGAGCTGACAGTTATCTCCCTGCTCAAAGACGGGTCACGCGTGAATGGAGCGGTCGGGCTTGACCTGAACGGAGATATGAAAATTCTCCTGGCCGACAGTGTCGTGCTTGCCACCGGGGGCGGGACAAAAATTTTTGATATTTCCACAAATTCCTCGAGTGGGACCGGGGACGGGTATGCTATCGGGTATAGATCGGGTGCCGAGCTGATTGACATGGAGCAGGTGCAGTTTCACCCCACCGGGGCTGTTTTTCCCTACGATGCACGGGGCAGGTTGGTTACGGAAGCGGTGAGGGGTGAAGGAGGTATCCTGACGAACACCCTGGGTGAGCGGTTTATGGAACGCTACGATGCTGAGCGGATGGAACTCTCAACGAGAGATGTCGTGGCACGTGCCATCGCAACCGAGATTCTCGAAGGACGTGGAACGCAAAACGGCGGTGTCTATCTTGATGTAACGCACCTTCCCCGGGCCCAGATAGAGGACCGGCTGCCGGTGATGCTGGAACAGTTCCTCAAGTTCGGGGTAGATATTCGTGACGAACCGATGGAGGTGGCACCGACCGCCCACCACATCATGGGCGGGTTAAGGATATCTCCTCTGGGCGAGACAACGGTCACCGGGCTCTATGCCTGCGGTGAGGTTTCCGGGGGCGTCCACGGGGCAAACCGGCTGGGGGGAAATGCGCTTGCTGAAACACAGGTCTATGGGAGGAGAGCAGGAGAGGCCGCGGGAAAGGCCAAAGAACGGAAGAGAATTGCTGATCCCGGCCAGATTGAAGACCTGCAAAAATGGCTTGCCGGCTTTATGACCGGGGAGGTGTATCCATCTTCCGTTATTCGTTCCCTCCGGTCGGCGATGTGGGAGGGAGCAGGGATATTCCGGAATGCCCCGGACCTCGAAAAGACACTCGGGATTATCTCTCATCTTAGGACCTTCAGGATGAAGGCCGCTACAATGGCCAACCTTGCCGAATGCTGTATTGCCGATAACATGCTCATGACGGCGGCCCTTGTGGTAAAAGGTGCATTGCTCCGGAAAGAATCCCGGGGGGCACATGTCCGGCATGATATCATCCAGACCTGGGATGGCCAGGATTCACCCTACGGCCATACCTACCAGTCTCTTACACAGGAGGGGATCGAGACGGGGGTGAAGGGATGAAGGATCTCACCGTGCAGGTTTTCCGCTACAACCCGGCTGCCGATGAGAAACCTTATCTCCAGGTCTTCCAGGTCCGCATTCATGAAGGGGCTCGGGTGCTGCACGTTCTGCATGCTATTCACGATGAACACGATCCCTCCCTGTCCTACCGGTACTGCTGCGCATCAGGCCAGTGCGGCAGCTGTGCAGTCAGGGTGAACGGGGAGCCGGTGCTTGCCTGCATGGAAGAAGCCCGTGACGGGATTATTATCGAGCCTCTGGAACTTCCGGTGAAGCGAGATCTGGTAACCGATATGGAACCCTATCTGGCCGCCATCTCCTCCCTTGAGCCGGGTGAGGAGTTCAGGATGCCTACCCCTGAAGAGGTCGAGGCGATCAAACCACTCCGGAGCTGTATTGAATGTCTGGCCTGCGTCTCTGCATGTCCGGCACTCAGGGTCGTGAAGTTTGCCGGACCTACCGCCATGCGGGAGGATATGCGCCTATCGCTTGATCCCAGGGACAGAGGTGACCGGGTAACCGAGGCAGTTGCCGAAGGGCTCTTCACCTGCACATCCTGCCAGGCCTGCTGGAAAGTCTGCCCGAAGGATATTGAGATACCGGGGAAGGCAATCGAGAAACTACGTGCACTTGCCAACGGGAAAGGGCTCACCCTTCCCCGGCACCAGGAGGTTGCGAAACTGGTGAAGGATACCGGAAGAAGTGTGACCAGGATCGAGCCCACGTTCCTTGAACAGGTCCCGGAGATCATTGAACCCCTCGGTGAGATAAAGGGGACCATCGGTTTCTTCGTGGGCTGCATGTACAACCAGCGGCTCCCGCAGACTGCCCTTGATGCCATGGAAGTCCTCCGGAGGAATGGAATCAGGGTAATTATTCCCCGGGAACAGGTCTGCTGCGGATCGCCCCTTATCCGGACCGGACAGCTGGCTGATCTTGACACCCTTAAAATCCGGAACATCAATGCCTATGCTTTCCACGACATTGACACGGTGATGACCATGTGCGCAGGGTGCGGATCAACGCTCAAGAATGATTACGAATGCCCCTTCCGGGTCATGGATATCAACGAAGTGCTCATTAAATTCGAAATCGAGCCCCCTGCCCGTCTCCCCATCCGGGCAACCTATCATGATCCCTGCCACCTCCTCCGGGGCCAGGGCATCCGGACGCAGCCCCGCGAACTTATCAGCCGGGTGGTGGATCTGGTCGAGATGCCGGCAATCTGCTGTGGGTCGGGGGGAGGAGTCAAGTCAGGCAACCCCGCCGAAGCCGATGCACTTGGTGAGCTCCGGAGAGAAGAGATTAAAAAAACAGGTGCAGATATCGTCATCAGCTCCTGCCCGTTCTGCGAATTTCATATCGCATCACATACCGACCGGCCGATTAAAAATGTCACTACGGTTCTGCTCGAGGGCTACCGGGAAAAAGACCGGAAAAAGGCAGGAGAGAGAGAAGCCTCCTGACAGAAATATTCTCAATTTTTCATGGGTATAGTACTAGTTACACCACCAATCTCGCCATTAATTTACGTCTGAAAAACTTTGATATTCACTGTTTTTAAAATCTATTCAAAAAAGTGATACACCATTCAACACAAACCGAAGATGGAATCCTGTGCTTGATACCTCCCTATCGCATCGTGAGGGACGCCACAGCAGCGGGGGGTAAGCCGAAGGCGCAACCCCCAGGAGCGTCTATGAGGCCATGAAACTCTTGAGATGCTTGAAAAAAACAGTGGTTGAAATGCCACTATACCCTTTTCATAATCCTGCCATCAGTGTCAATGCAATACAGACAAAGACCGGGATGGTGAGATTGTCATCAACAGGAGAGAAAAGCTCTACCATGCCCGCGACAACCGCAGAAACGACCGCCTGGGTAGGGGAGAGGAGCGGCAGGAGGGCGATAAACGTCAGAAGAATTCCCGAGCCCGTCCCTTCAACCGTCTTACTCTTGAAGATCGGATGCTTTCCGTAATAGTAACCCACGATGGTCGCTACCCCATCAAGGAGAGAGAGTGCCACGATGGCGGGTACGACCACCTCCTTTTCGAAGATCACGAGGCAGAAGAGTGAACTGAGGGCAAAATAGAGGGCTCCTTTTCCCGGGCGGACATTCTCCCGCTCAAGCTTGTCGATAAGATCTGATACCAGGGGAACCCTGTATCCCCGGACAAGGGCGTCCCGGAAGACGATACCGGCAAACGTTCCAGTCATTAACACCGGGAGTGCTATAGTTTTCGGGGTAAACTGGATGAGAGCAGCGATACCGAGGCCAAAACTAATATGGACCAGCTTCCGGAAAAATTCGCGCATGAAAGGGATGGTATGGATTCAAAGGCCATAAGGAAACCGGGTTCCTGCATGAAGCCAGAATTAATACATCGCCGGTTAAACGGTACACCTGTCATGGATAGTGCCGGATACCGTTGGAACCCTGCAACTTCGATATCTGCAGATCGTGAACAACTGACAGCCGGGGGGATACCAATCACCCGCTATACCAGTGAGTTCTGGACACCCAGGCAACGGAAAGCCTCGCCAATCCATGAAGTTTCGTACCGCGCCTGTTTCAAGCCTCAGTTACCCCGCTTCTTCATTACCCGCCTGACCCGTCCGGGAGATACGGTCTATGATCCATTTTCAGGCAGGGGAACGACCGTTATTGAAGCAGGTCTCCTTGGAAGAAAAGTCATTGCCAATGACATAAACCCCCTGTCACGGATCCTCACCTACCCCAGGTTTTTCATCCCTTCTGAACAGGAAATCCGGGAAAGACTTAAAGAAATTCCCATCGACCCGGATGCCCGGGCTGGCATTGATCTCTCCATGTTTTACCACAGGAATACTGAAGCCGAAATCATCTCACTCCGGACGTATCTCCAGCAGCAGCAGGAAAATGACACAGCAGACTACATCGACGAGTGGATCCGCATGGTGGCTACAAACCGTCTGACTGGTCATTCCGGGGGCTTCTTTTCGGTCTACACGCTTCCCCCAAACCAGGCAGTCTCAGCAGAACGGCAGCAGCGGATCAACCTGAAGCGGAAGCAGGTACCACCGTACCGGAACACCAGGGAACTCATTTGTAGGAAGACCCGCACATTGATACGGGGAATAACCGCTGAAGAGAAGGAGAGCCTGAAACGTTCAGGAGATTCGGGTCTGTTCCTCACAGGAGATTCCCGGGAAACCCGGTCCATTCCCGATGAATCGGTCAATCTTACCGTAACATCTCCCCCATTCCTTGATACCGTCCAGTACGCACAGGACAACTGGCTCCGTTGCTGGTTCAATAACATTGAAGCAACCGAAATAGAGCGCAACCTGACTATCACTCGCTCGCTAGACTCCTGGTGTCACGTAATGGAAGAGAACTTCCGGGAGCTCTTCCGGGTTCTGGTCCCCGGGGGACACATCGCTTTCGAGGTCGGTGAGATTCGGCGGGGCAAGCTGAAGCTCGATGAGCATATCCTGCCAATCGGGGCCGATGCTGGTTTTTTACCCCTCGGTATCCTTGTCAACCTCCAGAAGTTCACCAAGACCTCCCATATCTGGGGAATAGGAAATAATAATTCAGGTACAAATACCAACCGTATCGTGCTTTTCAGAAAGGAGGGATGAGGAGTGAATTACCGCGTCAGGTATTCGTAGGCCGAAAGTGCCGCCTTTGCCCCCTCTCCGGCTGCGGCGATGATCTGCTTGGTTTTAATGGTGGTCACATCGCCGGCTGCATAGATCCCGGGAACGCTGGTATGACAGTTGATGTCGATGACAATCTCTTTTTCGGCATTCATCTCCACCAGGCCTTCGAGGAAATCCGTGTTGGGTATCCACCCGATCTCAAGGAAAATCCCGTCAACGGCTACTTCCGTCTCTTTCCCGCTGTCCCGGTCCTTCAGGGTGATTCCGGAAAGCATGCTGTTGCCTTGAAGGGTTGCGACCACTGAATGAAGATGCGTGGTGATGTTTTTCTTCTGCTCGTACTGCCTGACGTAGCTCTCATCGGCCTTGATCCTGCTGCGGACGATGAGGTGCACCTCTTTTGCGATGCCGCTCATCTCTATCGCTGTCTGGAGGGCAGAGTTTCCTCCACCGACCACACCGACTACCTTATCCTTAAAGAGGGGGCCGTCACACGTGGAACAGACTGAGAGCCCCCGTCCCCAGTACCGGTCCTCACCCTGAATACCAAGCGTACGGGGATGTTTGCCCTGGGCAAGGATGACTGCCCGTGCCCGGTATGCTGCCCCGGTGGCGGTGTTGGCCAGAAATTCATTCCCGGTCCGATCGAGGGTGAGCACTTTATCAAGCTCAAGGTGGATATTCTTCTGTTCACGAACCTGCTCTTCGAATTTCCGCATCAGGTCTTCGCCGCTCACCATCCGGTATCCCATATAATTTTCAATAGCCCAGGACTCAATGGCCTGTCCTCCGATATTCTCACTGATGATCACGGTCTTCAGGAATTTTCTGGCACAATAAACCCCGGCAGTGAGGCCTGCCGGCCCTGCACCGATGATCATGAGGTCATAGACTTCCCCGCCTTTTTCCTCGCCAAAAAGCTCATTGAGCCTCTGTGCATCAAATCCTACAATCACCTCATCGTCAACGGTGACAACCGGGACACCGTACTGGCCTGAAATCTCGATCATCTTCTTTGCCTGTTCCTTGTCCGTCCCTACATCGATGCTGAGGTAGTCAACGCCTTGTCGGTCGAGAAACGCTTTGACCATCCGGCAGTACGGGCAGTTCTTCGTTGCGTACACGGTGACCTTGGGCATGCAATCGAGATTGCCCCTGACCGGTTATAAACGTGTGGGAATTAAAATCCGGGTATGGATGCCAGGATGACGATTCTATTTTGGCCTAAATCCTGGTAAAATAATTCTTCCTTGGAACAATCTTGAAGGTTATAAGGATACTGCAGGTCCTGTCAGGAATGCCGGGAGGAAAATTAAGAAAAAAGGATTTTTTTAGTGTTACTGAATTTCTCTGAACATTTTCTTGAATACGCTGCAGATCGGGCACTTCTCAGGTGGCTGGCCTAAAAAGATGTTCCCACAGACCGGACAGAGCCATACCGTCCGGTTTGACATGTCCTGCCCTGCATTCAGGGATTTCAGCGCTTCCTTGTAGAGGTTGGCATGGACCTCCTCGGCCTTCATGGCATAGGTGAAGGCCAGGAGTGCGTCACTCTGCTTCTCAGCCTCGGCTTCCCGCACAAACCCGGGATACATTTCCGTGTATTCGTGGGTCTCTCCTTTCACTGCTTTCTCAAGGTTCTCTTTTGTCGATGCAATGGACCCCAGAGCTTTCAGGAGTTTCTTGGCATGAATGGCCTCGGCTTCGGATGCAGCCTTGAAGAGGCGGGAGATATTCTTGTACCCTTCCGACTCTGCCTTTTCAGCAAATGCCTGATATTTACGGTTTGCCTGCGATTCACCTGCAAAGGCCTCGCGTGCATTTTGCTCAGTTGCCATGGTCATACATGTGGAGAAAAGAAGATATGAAGATATTCTTCCGATACCCTGAAACAGTGCGGGTACTTCAGTCTCCTCTTCCGTGGATTATTCAATGAAAGCCTCATGTTCCTGTAGTTGGGTTTTCGGAGATATTCCACTAAAAAAACATGAACCTGCCCTGCAATTGCCCCCTTGAATTTATGGAGAACTTCTTAAATATTGATGCCCTATTCCCTAGTACAGTTTGTAACAGAACTGTTCGAGAAAGAGTTATGTATAAGTCAAATTATGGCGGTCCCAGAGACCGCCCCCCCCGGGAAATGACAAAAGTCATCTGTTCAGATTGTGGAAAGGAATGTGAAGTACCGTTCAAGCCGACCGAAGGAAGGCCTGTTTATTGCCAGGAATGCCTGCCCAAGTACAGGCAGCCCCGGTATTAATTTTTTTACCGGCATCCGCCCAGCTTTCTTTCGTGTCCTGTCTTTTCTGCCATCATTTCCTCATCTCGTTCTTATCCTTGTTATCATGACGCTGAGAACAATGGACTTCCATTCTCCCAGCGATGAGAAGTAAATCGCAACCCTTTTGAGGAACCACGAGTGATATCCGAGGTATCACGCTTTTTTAGAGCGAAGGAAACTCCATGAAACGGATGCGGGACATAACTGCTCATGACCGGCCACGAGAGAAAATAGCCGGAAGAGGGGCTGCATGCCTCTCCGACCAGGAGCTGATCGCTGCGATCATAGGCCGCGGAAGTCCGGGAAGAGGTGTCGTAGACCTTGCAAAAGAGATTGTGCCCATTATCCGGAATAATCCGGACACTGTCTCATATACCGATCTTGCCCGGATCCAGGGTATTGGCCCGGCAAAGGCTTCCCAGATCGTTGCCTGCCTTGAATTTGGCCGGCGATGTTTCGGGAATAATTCGAAGGGAAAAAAGATTGCTGCGCCTGCCGACATCCTTCCGCTGGTTACCTTCCTCTCGGGCAAGAGACAGGAGCATTTCATCTGCATCACCCTTTCCGGAGCGCATGAGGTACTGGCGATCCGGACGATAACCATCGGTCTCCTGAATCACAGCCTGGTTCACCCGCGGGAAGTCTTTGCCGATGCGATCACGGACAGGGCGGCAGCAATCATCTGTGTTCATAATCACCCTTCGGGAACTCTTGAGCCAAGCAGTCAGGATCTGGCAATTACCCGGCAGATCCAGGAAGCCGGCACGCTGCTGGGTATCCAGCTCCTCGACCATCTCATTGTCACTGATTCCGGATGGCTTTCACTCAAAGAAAGGGGATTTATGTAACCGTGTGCGCGAGGAGCCGGCCCATCTCCTTCCCCTTGCGGTAGGCTTCCTCAAGAAATTCCGGCCGCGTTGACAGATCCTGGATCGTATCCATATCCCGTATGAGGAGATCATCCCAGTACGCCACATCGATGATATCGAAAAAGGCATGGATGGTGAGTTTTGCTCCGTCAAAGACATACGGAACATTCATCCCTGAAATTCCTAGGTAGAGGCCGAGCCGGTGCGTCCGTTTTTCCTTTCGCACCAGGGGGTTCTTTCTCACATACTTGGCCATAAAGAAGACCTGGAACCGGTCGATGAAGGATTTCAGCATACCGGGGATCCCCATGGTCATGACCGGGGTGGCAACAATGATCCCATCGATATCCCGGAATTTTTCATAGATACCGGTCATATCGTCCTTCATGGCACAGGTCTCGTGCTCCCGGCAGAAAAAAATCTCGCGGCATGCCCTGAAATTGAGGCTCGTTACCTCGATCTTCTCAACCGAGCACCCCGCATCATTTGCCCCCCGTATTGCTTCATTCAGGAGCTTCGCAGTGTTTCCCTCGAGGCGGGGGCTACCGAGCAGAGCAATAATTCTTGCACCCATGACAAATAATTCCTGAAGGGTTCCCTTATACCTTTGGGAGTGGGGCATACTGGTTCAAATTTTGGCATTTTAAGCCTGATTTTTCGATTTTGCCCGCTTTGGATGGAAGAAACAAAAGGGATATATAATTATCACAACCATAGCTGGACTTGGTGATCAAACTGCCCGAGAAAGCCAAAGCCGGACAGAAAGTAGGCCCCGGAAAGTATGTCTGCATCGATTGCGGAAAGGAGATGGAACTCGATGCAGCAGAGCAGGACCTCAGGAAATGTCCGCAATGCGCCTGTGAAGAGTATCAGTGTTTCCCGATGACCCACATCCGCCCGGATATCAAGACTCCGGAAGATGCGATGCACCCGCCGAAACGTGGCAAGAGCAACCAGTAATCCTTTATTTTTTTATACCGTTGAGGAATCGGATACCTGATTCATCCCGCCTTCAGGAAGTACCCGGGTCTTTTTGACCTGTCTCGCCGGGCAGGTTATCTGCCCGAAAGCATATTTTTACTAGTGTAACAGAAGATCATTCACAGGAGGTGTTTGCACGTGGTAAATGTTTCAAAAGAAGGACAGGTATATGAATGTGAGATCTGCGGAAATGTCGTGGTGGTAAAGGTCGTCGGTGGCGGCGAACTTGTCTGTTGCGGGCAGCCGATGAAATTGAAGTAAGGGTGATAATTATGGCAAAAAAGGACGAGATGAAGGATCTCGAACGTATGATTGGGAAAGTGCCCAAGTTCTTCAAGGAGCTGACCGTCAAAGATCCAAAGATGTATGAGATGGTGATGAAGCTTGAGGGGCACATCTGGGATGATGGTGCCCTGACAAGGAAAACAAAGAAGCTCATCGCCATCGCCATTGCTGCATCCATGCGGGATCAGCACGCGACGCGAGCACAGCTGGCGGGTGCTGCCAGCCTTGGCCTTACCAGGGCCGAGATTGAGGAAGCACTCAGAGTAACGTTCCTCCTCGCAGGGATGCCGGCCTATGTGTACGGCAAGGCACAACTCGATGAGGTACTCAAGGAGTAAGGGGTTATGTGCGGTGAATACGGATCCATGCCAATCATCGGTGAGCCGGCTCCCGACTTTGAAGCCCTGACCACGAACGGTACTATCAAACTCTCGGATTTGAAGGGGAAGTGGGTGGTTATGTTCTCCCACCCGGCAGACTTCACTCCCGTCTGTACCACGGAGTTCATTGCATTTGCCGGCGTGGCCGATGAGCTGAAGGGCATGAATGTAGAGCTGATGGGCCTCTCCATCGACAGCGTTCACTCCCACCTTGCCTGGATCAAGAACGTCAAAGACAAGATGGGCGTTGACATTCCGTTCCCCATCATCGCCGACCTTGACATGGCGGTGGCGAAGAAGTACGGGATGATCCACCCCGGACAGAGCTCGACTGCAACTATCAGGACGGTCTTCTTCATTGATGACAAGGGAATCCTCCGGGCAATGATCTACTACCCCCTCACCAACGGACGCTACATTCCGGAGATCATCAGGCTGGTCAAAGCACTCCAGACCACTGACAAGTACGGTGTCGCCACCCCGGCAAACTGGCAGCCGGGTGACAAGGTGGTCGTCCCGGCACCAAAGAACAAGGCCGAGATGGACAAGCGCTTGTCAGAGGGTTACGAGTGTAAAGACTGGTACCTCTGTTTCAAAAAGATTTGAATATTCTATATTTTTTTGGTTATTTACAAAGGTCTTCGCGTGAAACCTTACCCTTATCACCTCCCGGGGAAAATTCCTTCACTATGCCAGTGAAAGTCCTTGCCTTTGCAGGGAGCCCCCGGCGACATGGCAACTCTGAGACATTGCTTGACTGGGTGCTGGATGCAATGCGGCGGGAACCGGACGTCGAAATAGAAAAGGTGGTGCTGGCTGATGCTAATGTCAATTCCTGTCAGGGATGCAACGCCTGTGAAATACTGAATAAGTGCATCCAGCGGGATGGCATGGACTATCTCCATGACAGGATTATTGAAGCTGATGTGATTGTTCTTGCCGCTCCTATCTTCTGCATGGGGATCTGCTCCCAGGCAAAGGCACTCATCGACCGGTTCCAGGTTTTCCGCTCAAGGAAATATGTCCTCGGGCTTCCGATTGTGCCTCCCGAGCGGAAGGGAAAGCGCCTCGGAATATTCCTCTCCACGGCAGGACAGAACTGGGGCCATGTCTTTGACGGTGCTGTTCCTTCCGTCAAATGCTTCTTCCATGTCATAGAGGTACGGGACAGGGACATCCATTACCTGATGGTCAACAATGTTGATGAGAAGGGAGCCATCCTGAAACACCCGACCGCACAGCAGGACGCAGAACGCCTCACCCGGGAGGTCATCAGCGAGATCCGGGTACGCCTGGCAGGATGAAGGAGAAGATTACGGTCAGGGTTCTCGGTATCTCCGGCAGTCCCCACCGGCATGGAAACACTGAGACCCTGCTTGACGCGTTTCTTGAAGGTGCAGGGAGTGCTGGTGCATCGGTTGAGAAGGTCATCCTCAAGAACCTTGATTATACCCCCTGCCAGGGGTGCAATGCCTGCCACAAGACCGGTGAATGTATTGTCCGGGATGATGCCCCGCTCCTCTTCGACAAAATCCTCTCGGTGGACTGCATAGGTGTGGCCTCGCCGATTTACAGCATGGGGATCACCGCGGAGCTCAAGGGTCTCATCGACCGTGCACAATATATCTGGGCGCGGAAGTTTGTCCTGAAAAACCTCTATTTCACGAATGAACATATCCAGCGCCACAAGGGGATCTTCGTCTCAACAGCCGGATTATCCTGGGACAATGTCTTTGACGCCGCCTTCCCGGCCATCACAGCCTTCTTCAATACCCTGGGCTTTGAGTATTATGACAACATCATCGCCAACAATATGGACCAGTATAAGGGCATCCACGGCCACCCCACCGCTCTTACCGAAGCCTTCCAGAAGGGGCAGAAGGTTGTCCGGGATATTATGGGGCTGAACGTCTCATCTGGACACCATTAACTGCGATTTCCCTCAACCTTTTTGTGGAGCACTCACACCTGCCCCCTGCTGAGTACTAGCCCAAAGTGAAGCTGATTCCGGAGCTTCCATGGATGGTCGCCGTTGTGACACTCTGTGACACTCTTTCGGGGTAATCCGGTACTCTTCTTCAACCGAGAGAACGGTCTACGGTAGTAGGTAGTCCAAGGTATCCGGTGGCCGGGGCAAACTGCATGACAACCAGGAAATGACAAGCTGCAGAAGGGTAGGATCAGTAATTCCGCGGGATGGGTCCAGGGTTTGGTTCCGCATATTTTATCTTCCCGTTATAATCGGCTTACCGGGATTGACAGCCCATTCTCCCGGCAAAATTCTTCAACCCGGTTGAAAACACGCTGAACCATGCTTTCAGTTGTCAAAATAAGGGAATCTTCACCCAGCAGTGCTTTCAGGATACATTTGTCGATGACCCCGTAGGTGAAATCAACGGGGATGTGATGATCTGAAGCACGCTGTTTTGCGCGGGTGCCCATTGCCCCGATCGAGATACCCGGGCGGGCAATGACCCAGTTCCTGATCAAATCGGGGCCGGCCGTGTCTACATTGCCTACGGTTATCGATCCGGGCTCGCCAAAACAGGGACGGTTATCAAACGCCCGGTCAAACACATTCAGCATGTCAAGAGTCGTCCGTGGCTTCCGTTCCGGTACTGAAAATCCACGTTTCTGGAGTTCGAAATAGAGCTCCAGCAGGGTAGGCATAGAAAGACGGGCCTGCCGTACATATTCCTGATTGCCAAATGCCACATCCGGGATATCCTCCTGGAGGATTTTCCCTTTCAGAAGCAGGATCGCCCGGTCAGCCCAGGGATATGCGAGTTCAATATCATGGGTGGATATTATAATGGTCTTTCCACCCTGGTTCAGTTCATCGAGGAGTTCCATGATATCCTCTGACCCGGAAGGATCAAGACCGCTGGTCGGTTCATCAAACACCAGCATATCGGGATCCATGGCAAGCACCCCAGCAATTGCCACTCGTTTCTTCTCTCCACCCGAAAGCTGATGGGGAGGCCGGCGTTCAAACCCTTCAAGTCCGACATACTTGAGGGCGCCTGCTACCGCCTCCTTCACCTCTTCATCGCTGTATCCGAGATTTGCCGGCCCGAAAGCCACATCCTGATAGACGGTCGGGGCAATAATCTGCCGGTCCGGATTCTGGAGGACAAAACCCACGCGCTTCCGCAGCATCCGCAGCGATTCCTTGTCATAGCTGATTGGTTTATTATCGAAGAGCAGGGTTCCGGAATCGGGTCGTATCATACCATTGAACATCAGCATTAGCGTGGATTTTCCTGCACCGTTTGGTCCGACAAGGGCGATTTTTTCACCTTTACGTATATGGAAGCTGATCCCCTGAATCGCTTCCATACCCCGTGGGTAGCGATACCGGATATCCCGTGCTTCAAGTATTATGTTGCCCATGGTACCTCACTCAGATGAGTGCGATGTTCCGGGTGGTGATGACCACGAGGGATGATATAGTCAGAAATGCGGCCACCGCCAGTGCGGGTAAAACCTCTGCCGGACGGGTCACTCCGAGAACCACAAATTTACCGGAATAACAGCGTGCATCCATGGCTCGTATGAAATCCTCACCCGCATCCCAGCTCGCAATGAATACAGAGCCGCAGAGGGTGGCAAATGATTGTAGGGATTCACGGAAGGAGCCATAGCCAAGCCGCATCAGCTGGGCATGGTATGTCTGGACCAGCTGGTCCATGACCATGAAGATACTCCGGTAAATAATCATGGCGAGATCCACCACTGCTTCAGGAATACGGAAATGCCTCATCACCACAAAGAGATCGGTCATGGGAGTAGTGAGCGCGATAAAGATCAGCGCAGACATTCCTCCGATAACTCGGCAGAACACAAAGAAACCTTCGTTGATACTCTCACTGGTTATTGAGAGAGAGAACCAGGGGAGCGGATTCCAGCTCCAGTATACTTCTCCACCCCCCGAAAGCAGGATAATGACGATGACACTCATGACCGAAAAAATGAAGGGAACGATGAAAAGTCCTCCGTATGTCCTCGCATCAATCCTCGCCAGAAACAGAACTGCCCCGGAAAGGACAATTGCAATAAAAAGGGGTGCGATGTAACTTGAGGAGAGGAGACAGAGGAGGATTGCACCCAGCCCCGCGATAAGCTTGAGGTACGTGTTGACCTCTCTCAGTCCATTCGTCTGGGCAAGATCTTCCAGGAATTCTTCATACATACAATCGGGGTGTCCGCTTATTCCATGCTCTCTCTCTTCTTCTGGCCTTTCCAGTAGCCGAAAACCCAGCCAACCATTATCCCGCCTATGGCAGCCTGGAGTGCAAAGATTCCTGCCTCAATCTCACCGCTGGGAGGAGCCCACTGCCAGATCAACGGCTGGAATTCCTCTTCCGATCTCCCGGTTATCTCTGCAACCTTTGAGGACCCGATAGTATCAGACCCTGCAAATTCTGCATCACTCATGATTGAACTCGTGTAAAGGAACAGGGCACAGAATCCCAGTATCGCGAGGATTGCAAGGATCTCCAGCCTGTATTTGAACGACATCAGGCCTCACTCCGCGCAGCTCTGATTTTATCTTCCGGAAATACCTTTAAGCGGAGAAGTATTTCCGGTTTGAGTTGGACGATGTATTTGAACACCAGCGTGAGAACCACCCCTTCCACAATGGCAAGGGGAACTTGTGTGATAGCAAAGATACCCATAAAAAGGATGAAAGAACTCATGACGCCACCTACGTCGGCCGGGTATGCCAGGGCAAGTTGGAGGGAAGTGGTGAAGTAGGTGAACAGGTCTGCCAGGGCACAGATGAGAAACACCGTGAGATACATATTTACCCGGGTATTACGGAGCAAACGATATACCCCGTATCCTGCAAGCGGGCCGACAATACCCATCGAGACAATATTCGCTCCGAGAACCGAGAGTCCACCATGCGCGAGAAAGAGGCTCTGGAACAGGAGCACAATAGCACAGACAACACCGGTTATCCAGGGTCCGAAACAGATTGTTGAAAGGCCGGTTCCGGTCGGGTGGGAACAGCTGCCGGTGACCGAGGGAAGTTTCAGGGATGAGAGGATGAAGATGAATCCTCCTGTCACGCCAAGCAGAGGGAGGGCTTCGCGATCCGCTTCCAGGACTTTTTTTAACTGGTAAATACCGAAAATCAGGCAGGGAAGGGCGATGATCCACCAGAAAAGAGCCCAATACAACGGCAGGAAACCTTCCATGATGTGCATCGAATAACCTCAATTTATTTTGTGTTATAACAAATCAATTTGTATTATATTTATTTCCTTGCTTCATCTTTCCGGATTGTAACCGGAGAAAAAGTGAATTCGTGGGGTGTTACAGAATCGTCCAATAGAACGAGCTGACGAGAATCCCGAATGATGCGACGATGAGCAGGAGAAAGACTGCCGGATTCCAGGCGAGCACCTTTCTCCCGTCGAGAACGCTCACCGGGAGCATATTGAAGGCAGCGATCATGGCATTCACCTGCAGACCCACCATGCCGATGAGGGATAGGAGAGTCCGCGATGGAGTAGACGGGTCAAGGCTGCCGCTCACCAGCAGAATGAGTGCAAACGGTATGCACAGGATGATATTGGTGAGGGGGCCTGCGGCAGATATTGTGCCGTTCTGTCTGCGGGTGATACCGGTCCCAGAGATCATGGTTGCACCCGGGGCTGCAAAGACAACACCAATGAGAGCGGCCAGTACAACCGCAACCAGGAGCATAAGGTTATCCTTCCGGAACTCGGCCCAGTAACCGTACCGCATCGCTGTAAACTTATGGGCAAGTTCGTGGAGAACAAAACCCGTTCCGACTGTTATCATGGAGAGGACCAGGTACACCAGGTATGTTCCCAGGGTTGTCTGCTGAAAGGGACTTCCCATCCACACCCCGACCCCGCCGGTAAACGCCAGTGAGAACGCTATTGAAATGGCAAGCCAAGCTATGATAAGGTCGTACCGTTCCCTTCGTGAGATTCGTTCGAGCATGGAAACACTCCTTCTCATATGGTAGAGACTGATGCGGCATATGTGTTGTGGGAAGAGGGTGCCAGCTTTTTCATCCCGCCTGTGCCGTTACTATATGCTATGACCATTGAAGCCCTGAGAGCGGAGATCACCAGGATTGACCTGCAGATTATCGATCTCATCGCCGAGCGTCAGAAGATTGCCGGAAAGATTGCACAGGTCAAGATGAACGAGGGGCTCCCCATCCATGACCTGAAACGGACCCATGAAGTCCTCGAAGATGCCTTCACGGCTGCGGTGGAGAAGAACATCAACCCTGTCTCTATCCAGAAGATCTTCGAGGTACTCATTGAGATGAGTGAAGAACGCCAGCGGGAGTGTTCAGGAGAGGGAAATCTCCCCTGACCCCGGTTTTCACAGCAGCTCAAGAATCAGGATGATTCCCAGCAGGATCATGATCGCCCCCATCAGAATCCTGATTCCTTTCCGGTATTCCGTTCTCCACTGGTCAAGCCGTTCAACCGGAAGTCCGTAAGCCACAATACCGAGAATCACAATGAGCGGCAGAATGAAGAAGAAATTGTATACCAGCAGATAGGGGATCCCTTCCATGAGACTCATCCTGTTGGAGAGGAGGGAGATGATAGCAAGGTAGATTCCCCCCGTGCAGGGCAGCTCAAACATCCCCACCAGGATCCCCACGGCAAATGCTGCAGGTATCGATGCCTTCCTGATATACCGGTCAATAATTCCTTTTTTGGACTCAGGGATTGAGAGTACTGACTGCCCGTTCCCGGTTCCGAAAACAGAGATGATACTGATCGTCCCTGCCGCAAGCGCGATAACCGCGGCTATTGCCGAGATGAGCCGGGAAATTCCCGCAGACTGGATTATCGCAAAGATACCGAGACCTGAAAGGAAATAGAAGATAAATACCGCGAGAATGAAGACGGATCCCACCACAAGCACCGTTCTCCTGGACTCCAGGGAAATGATGGTAACCAGGAGAAAAATAAGAACCGCAAAGGCGCAGGGGTTGATGCCATCAACGAGAGCTGCTGCAATAACCAGAGGGAGGGTGAGCTCTCCGCTGGAAGGCTTCTCCGTTTCAGGACGCGGAGTGGGTAGTGCCACGACAGTCTGGTTGACTGCAGCTTCAAGTCCCCCGGTAATTTCAGCATTCCCGGAGAGGGTGATGTTCCCGACAAAGACCGAGGGGACCGGAATGGGTCCCGTACCGTAGTATTCCTTGAAGGCCTTGAAGAGGGCAAGATTTTCATCACTCTCCCTCACATCGACAAAAGTCACCACGACATCAGGGCGCGTGGCTGCAAATCCTTCGATATAGGGCAGGGTCTCGAGACACTCCCCGCAGTTGGTATTGTAAAAGAAATATATGACCGCCTTTCCATCCCTGACCAGGAGGGAAGAGACGGGTATATCAGGTGAGCGGGAGAGGTTGGGATCTGAGGAAGAGAGGGGGTCGGGGGGTTTTGCAGTAACCGGTGAGAACATGAGGATAAACGCCAGAATAAGGATGACGCACGGGTGTAAAAAAAATCGGGAATTCCGGTTAAGTTTTGTCATTATAGGTGCTCAATCGCGGTAGATCATCGTACCTACCCCTTCATTGGTGAACATCTCCAGGAGGAGGTTATGGGCGATATTTCCATTGATCACATGTCCGTATGATACCCCGTCGTTGACCGCTTTGACAATCGAGCTCACCTTGGGGATCATGCCCTCACTGACGACACCATGGGCAATAAGATCTTCAGCTTCCCGCACCCCCATCCGGCGATAAACCCTGACCCGTTCCCGGTCCATGATCCCATCGACATCGGTCATGTTGATCAACTTGTAGGCCTTCAGGGCAACAGCAATCTCCCCGGCAGCTGTGTCGGCATTGATATTCAGGGTCTGTCCGTTCCTGTCAATGGCCAGCGGAGCGATAACCGGGATATAACGGTGTTCGAGGAGGGTGTGGAGCACCGCGGGGTTGATCTCTTCGATTTCCCCGACGTGGCCGAGATCCACCTCTTCTTCTCGGTCTTCCATCAGGACTTTCTGGGGGGTCATCTTCCTGGCAACGATAAGACTCCCATCGTTCCCCGATATACCTACTGCCTTTCCTCCGCATTTTGCTATGAGGGAGACAATATTGCTGTTTATCTTTCCCACCAGCACCATCTGGGCGATCTCGAGCGTCTCTTCATCGGTGATCCGCAGGCCTGATACAAACCTGGGTTTCTTTCCCATTGCCTTCATCTTCTCGGTAATCTCAGGTCCACCCCCGTGGACAAGGACGACCTTGATCCCCACCAGCTCCAGAAGTACAGCATCATGGATTGCAGTGTCAAGGATAGCGGCATCGACCATGGCATGTCCACCGAGCTTGATGACCATGGTTCTTCCATGGAACTGCTGGATATAGGGCAGTGCCTCAGTCAGGATCTCTTCCCGCCTCATGTTGTATACCTCCCGTTGATCTCAACGTATTTTTCTGTGAGATCGCATCCCCACGCCGTGGCTGTTTCTTTCCCTGCATATAAATCGAGCTCAAATATGACCGTTTTCCCGTGCATGGCAAGTTTTGCAGCTACAAGGTCAACGACAATTTTTCCATCCACCACCAGAGGAAGGCGGACAGCGCCATCACTGATCCAGAGATCTATCATATCTGGATTGAAATGGACGCCTGCCCTTCCTGCCGCCGCTATCACCCTGCCCCAGTTCGGATCCTCCCCGTAGACTGCGGTCTTCACCAGCGGAGAAGCAACCACGGTCCGGGCCACAAGGGCAGCATCTTCTTCAGATCCCGCCCCACGGACGGTAACCTCGAGAAGCTTTGTTGCTCCTTCTCCGTCTCGTGCGATCTGGATGGCAAGGTTCCTGCAGCACGCTTCAAGAGCACGCGAAAATTCTGCGGGGTCTGCAGAACCGGCCTGGCCTGTAGCCGTGCAGAGGGCGATATCATTGGTACTCATATCCCCGTCCACTACGATGCGGTTAAAACTCCTGTTCGCGGCATGTTTCAGTGCCAGGTAGAGCTCTGATGCGGGGATATCCGCATCGGTATAGAGAAAGGCAAGCATGGTGCCCATGGCTGGGGCAATCATACCGCTTCCCTTGGTGATACCTCCGATGGTAAATCCATCCGCCCTGATAATGGCGTGCTTCTCGAACAGATCGGTAGTCATGATGGCACGTGCTGCCCGGACTTCGGCCTCTTCACTCTGTTCGATCCGGGGGGCAATTGCCCCACACTGATTTTCAATGAGCGGCAGGTTGAGATAACGGCCGATCACTCCTGTGCTCGCAATACCGATCGATTCCGGGTCGATGCCAAGTGCACTACCAGCGATCTCTCCCATCCGGAGAGCATCGTGGTATCCCTGGTCTCCGGTATAAGCATTTGCGCATCCGGAGTTCACGATGACTGCATTGAGATACCCTCTCCGGATGCGCTGCTCCATGAGGGTGATGGGTGGGGCCCGCACCAGGTTTGCTGTAAAGACTCCGGCCGCTGTACCGCCGGCTTCAATAAGGGCCAGACCGTACTTTCCTTCCTTGATACCCCAGGCCTTAATCCCTGCCACACCGCAGATACTCTTCACGCCCTGTACTCCTTCTAACCGGATGGTCCGCCGACTCCGCGAACGATATCGGCCCTGGTAACGATACCGGTAAGGCGACCCTTCGTGACTACCGGCAGCCGTGCAACTTTATGGGAGAGCATCAGGGATGCAGCATCCTCAATATCGGCATCCTCGTCAATGATGATTACCGGATGGCTCATGATCTCCCGGATCTTTTTATCACCGATATTGGTCAGCGCCATTTTTGTCTTCTCCCAGTTTACGAATTCACGAACCGGGACTTCGATGACTTCAAGCGGGGAAGGGAGCCAGAGATCATCGGAAAGCCTCCCCGTTTCAAGAAGAGCAATAATATCGGACTCTGTGATGATTCCTACCAGCCGGTCCTGCTCCATGACCGGGAGGCCGCCAATCCGGTGAGCCCGGAGGAGGCCGGCAGCAGTGCGAACCGGGTCATCCGCAGACACGGTAATGGGATTTCTGGTCATAACCTTTGAAATTTTCATTCTCTTCGCCTCTTCAGGGGAGCAGGCCCGGCATCATCAGGCCGTCCCGCTCATCGAATCCGCACATGATGTTCATATTCTGGATGGCCTGCCCTGAGGCCCCTTTTACCAGGTTATCGATAGCAGAAACCACAACCACCCGGTCTCCTTCACTCTCTGCCTTGAGGTCTACAAAGTTGCTTCCCCTCACTGATGCCAGGACCGGCATCTGGTACCGTATGAACGGTTCACCCTCATAGTACCGCTGGTAGAGCTGCTCCACTTCATCCTGCCCGAGTGGTTCATCCAGGAGGATATGGGCTGTTGTAAGGATCCCGCGATTCACCGGAACGAGGTGCGGCGTGAAATAAACCCTGGCTGATGAATTCAGTCTCCGGATTTCCTGTTTCATCTCCGCCAGATGGCGGTGGGAGGTCCACTTGTAGGGATTGACATTATCACCAACGTTTGGATAGTGGGTAACCGCCGAGGGATTATCACCCGCTCCGCTCACCCCGGTCTTTGAATCAAAGATAATGGTGTGGGCAGAGGGTGCAAGAGGGGCGGCGGCCAGGGTCGCACCGGTGGGGAAGCATCCGGGATTTGAGACAAATTCTGCATTCCGGCATTCATCCCGGTGGAGCTCTGGAATGCCGTAGGGTGCATCGAAATAATCGCTATGGGAGACCCCGTACACCTTTTCGAAAATCTCCTTCGGAAGCCTGTAGTCCGCAGAGAGATCCACTACCTTGATGCCGCGTTCGAGAAGGGGGCGGGCATACGCCATGGCTGCGGTATGGGGCACCGCAAGAAAGGCGAGATCGGCATCGAGAGTATCTATTGAGGGATTCTCGAAACGGAGCCTGGTAAATCCCTTCAGATGGGGATGCACCGTCTCGATTGGCTTTCCGGCAAGCCGTCGCGAGGTGGCGATGGTCACCTCAGCAGCGGAGTGGGCAAGTAAAAGCCGGATAAGATCACCACCGGTATAACCGGAAGCCCCGATGATCGCAATCTTCATAGGATCTCTATTTTCCGGGGAGGATGTTAATCTTTTTTCCCGGAAATGTGTTTCTTTTTCCTTATCCCTCTTGTATGCTCATTTTTTCTCATTCGTGATGTACCCGCGCTGCCACAACAGGTATTCATGATCCCTTTTATGGAGCCGGTTGCCCATGCTCTCCAGATTCATTTTTCGTCGGATATCCACAGAATATTCTTCAGAGGACACGGTTCCTTTAAGCTACTTTTATTATTATCATGATTAATCATTATAATATATTCCGGGAGGGATACGCAAATAATACCACGGCGATTATATTATTTCAGGGACTCCAGAACCGCGTCCCTGACTCTGTACTGCTCTGCCGACCACCCGTCACACACTCTGAAGAAGGAGGAAGAACATTGAGGTTCCCGGCTTCTGCCGGGTGATTCAGATCCTGTATCCTCAAGAGGATGCACACCCTACCGATCGAAATGTTGGAAACGGAAAGGAGATTAATTCATGGCCGAATCATTTGAAGTGGCTTTGGTCGAGGATGAAAAATTTTACATCCCTGACCCTTCGTACAAGCAGCAGGCGTGGACAAAAGATTATCCCCAGGCATACAAGGAATTTCTTGCCGATAAGACAGGATTCTGGGAGAAACAGGCTCACCACCTTGAATGGTTCAAAAAGTGGGATAAGGTTCTCGAGTGGAACTATCCCCACGCCAAGTGGTTTGTCAACGCCAAGCTGAACATTACCCACAACTGCCTTGACCGGCACGTGGTCAACCACCGCAGGAACAAGGTAGCCCTCATGTGGCGGGGTGAGGATGGTGAGGAACGGATCTTCACTTACAAGAAGCTCTACCATGAGGTATGCCGGTTTGCGAACGGGCTCAAGAAGCTGGGAATAGGCAAGGGGGACCGGGTCTGCATCTACATGCCGCTCGTCCCCGAACAGGTTATCGCCATGCTTGCGTGCGCCCGGATCGGTGCTGTACACAGCGTTGTCTTTGGTGGCTTCGGTGTGGGTGCCCTCAACATGCGGATCAAGGACGCCGAGGCAAAGGTAGTGATTACGGCAGATGTAGCGATCCGCCGGGGAAAGACCATTCCGTTGAAAACTATCGTGGAAGAGTCCATCATCAACTGCCCCAGCGTGGAGAAGGTCGTCGTGCTTTCCCGGGAGAAGCAACCGGTTGAACTCCACAAAGAGATGGAGATCGATTACAACGAGCTGATGGAAGGGGTGGCGGGTACCTGTGAGCCGGAGGTCATGGATGCAGAAGATCCGCTCTTTATCCTGTACACCTCCGGATCTACCGGTGCCCCCAAGGGTATAGTGCATACCTGTGCGGGATACATGGTCGGTACGTATTATACCGCCCTGAACGTGTTTGACCTGAAAGACACTGACGTTTACTGGTGTACGGCCGATCCGGGATGGATTACCGGACACAGCTACATCGTGTACGGGCCCCTCTGCGTGGGTGCCACGGTGGTAATGGCAGAGGCTGTCCCGGACTATCCCGATCCCGGATCGTTCTGGAAGATAGCCGAGGAATTAGGGGTTACGATCTTCTATACCGCCCCGACAGCCATCCGGATGTTCATGAAGGTCGGCGAGCAATGGCCAAACAAATACGACCTCTCTTGCCTGCGGATCCTCGGATCAGTCGGAGAGCCCCTGAATCCCGAGGCCTTTGAATGGTACTACCGGGTGATCGGGAAATCAGAGCGCCCTATCGTTGATACCTGGTGGCAGACGGAGACCGGGATGCAGATGATCACCACCATGGTGGGGGAACCCATGCGGCCGGGATTTGCCGGGAAAGCAATACCGGGAGTGGTTGTCGATGTGGTTGACAAACAGGGTAATCCGGTCAAGCCTGGCAACGGCGGCTTCCTCGTGATCAAGGACCCCTGGCCGGCGATGCTCCGGACCGTTTATAAGAACGATGACCGGTATCAACAGTACTGGAACACCATCCCGAACTGCTATTCTGCAGGCGATCTCGCAGTCAAAGGGAAGTCGGACGAGTACATCATGATCATCGGCAGGGCTGATGACATCATCATCGTTTCCGGCCACAACATTGGCACCGCGGAGGTGGAGAGTGCTCTGGTCTCACATCAGGCAGTTGCGGAAGCCGCGGTCATTGGGAAACCGGACCCGTTGAAAGGCAACCTGATCAAGGCCTTTGTCATCCTCCGGGTCGGGTTCTCCCCGAGCGAGAAACTCAAGTCTGACCTCATCTACCATGTCCGGATGACGCTCGGGCCGATTGCCATGCCATCAGAGATCGAGTTCGTGGACAAGCTCCCGAAGACCCGTTCCGGAAAGATTATGCGCCGGGTTCTGAAAGCCAAGGAGATGGGGATCGACCCCGGTGACATCTCGACACTGGAGGAGTAATCACCCGAACTTTTTTTTGGGCAGATTCTGTTTAAAGGAGTGATGTGAAAATGTCCGCAAACGAATCACTGTCGCTATTTGGCATGCCGGCAGAGAAGGGACGCTGGATACTGGTATTTCTTGGACTGATTATTCAGTTATGCCTTGGAGCAATCTATGCCTACAGTGTTGTCAGGGTTCCATTAACCGCTTATTTCAAGAGCCTTGGCCTAAATCCGAGCGCCATGGACATGACATGGCCGTTCATCGTGTTCCTTTTGTTGTTTGCCCTGACAATGCCCCTCGCTGGACCCTATATCCAGAGAGTAGGGCCCAAAAAGGTTTGTATGGTGGGCGGTGCACTCTGTGGACTGGGATGGATTGCCGCATCTTTTGCTACATCTCCCGTCATGCTTGCCCTGCTTTACGGGGTGATCGGAGGGATTGGTGTTGGTATTGCATATGGCTGCCCCATTGCGACCTCGGCACAATGGTTCCCTGACAGACGCGGTCTGGCAGTCGGACTTACCGTGCTTGGATTTGGATTCTCTGCTGCTCTCATTGGCCCCATCAATGACTTCCTGGTCGCAAATTATGGAGGAATTCTCCCTACCTTGCGGATTTTCGGAATAGCCTTCATCATCATAACCGTACTTCTCGCCCTGGCCCTCAGGTTCCCTCCTGCAGGATGGAAACCCGCAGGGTGGAACCCCCCTGCAACCCAGGGAGATGCCGCCATTATCGGGTTTACACGCGCCGAGATGGTAAAGACAAGAACGTTCTATGGCCTCTGGCTGTGCTATACCATTGGAGCTCTGGCAGGACTCACCGCAATCGGGATAGCGAAACCGGTTGGCCTTGAGGTTGCAGGAAATGCCGGGATGACCGCAGTTGCAGCTGGTGCTCTCATGACCGGCCTGATCTTTCCCTTTGCACTCTGCAATGGACTTGGACGGCCGGTGTTTGGCGCCCTGACGGATAAATTAACACCCCGGAATACTGCAGTTATTACGTATATCCTCATCCTCGGCGGATGTCTGCTCCTCTACTTCAATTATTCATCCGTCACGATGTATATCATTGCATTTGCGTTACTATGGGGCTGCCTCGGCGGCTGGCTGGCCATCGCGCCAACCGCAACGGCAGGCTATTTCGGAATGAAAGATAATGCCAGGAATTACGGACTGGTGTTTACCGCCTACGGTGCAGGAGCTGTGATTGGAGGAGTGGTGTCTGCCCAGGCAAAGGACATCCTGGGGGCTTATCAGCCCTTCTTCCTCATCGTGGCTGGTCTGACGGTAATCGGCATTGTTATGGCATTTCTGTTGATGAAACCGCCAGAAAAGAAATAATCTTTTTTTCCATCATGAATAACGTGGCGCACCGCGGGGATATTCCCTAATGCTCGAAACTCGTGAGTACGGCCTTCCACCCCATATCGGCGATAACCCATTGGTCCTCATCCTTGGGAGTTTTCCGAGCAAGATGTCCCTCGAAAGAAAATTGTATTACGCCAATCCCCGGAACCAGTTCTGGCGTATCATGACTGCCCTCTTCTCTTTTGACAATCCAGGGATTATTGAGTTGAATTCAGAACGGTTGAAGCTGCACCATATCGCTGTCTGGGATGTCATCGCATCTCGAAAATTCCAGCCGGGCAGCAGTGACCGGGATATCAGCGACCCCGATCTGAATGATATAGCCGGATTTATCCGGAACCATCCATCGATACGGTTTATCGGTCTGAACGGTGGCAAGGCAGGGGAGTGTTTCCGGAAGCAGGAACACAAAGAAACTCTCCCTGACATTCTGGTAATTCAGGTGTTGCCTTCCTCAAGTCCGGCCAATGCCACCGTTTCCCTGCAAAGAAAATGCGAACAATGGAAAGTTATCCTCGATTATCTTCCCTGATCCATTCCGTATAAGGCCTAGAATAATCGTTGCTGTCCGGATACTGATGAGATCGGGCCGAACTCAGATGGTTTATTTTCGATTCACAAATGAGATAAGTTATTTTTTAATAACATAATGTTTGATAGATCTAACAAATATGCGAAATATTTTACCTGTTGGACAGAAATAATGATCAAAGAACGGGATGAATGCATCACGGAAAGGGTCAGGGAATGTTGGAGTGGTGAATTCGTGAGGGTGGTATGAAGACCCGCATGAAGGAATTCCGGGCACGGAAAGATATGACGCAGGCTGACCTTGCCAGGGCAGTCGGGGTAAGGAGGGAGACCATTGTCTTTCTTGAGCAGGGAAAGTACAATCCATCCCTCAAACTGGCTCATGATGTAGCAAAGCTGCTCGGGACGAGCATCGATGAACTCTACATTTTTGAGGATGCTGTTGATGTCGTTCTCGAGGAATGAAGTATCCCGGTTATAATCCTTGTATTCTTACCAGAACAAACCGTGGGGAACCCCCAGGATATCTTATCTTTCATGAGTGCCTAATCCCCTCATATGAACAAACCGGGTACTATCATCCTCCTCGCGATTCTGGCAATCCTCATCCCCCCCTGTTCTGCTTTCCTCAGTCTCCAGGATGTGCAGGTTATCCCTCCTGGTGCATCCCTCCCCGTTGCCACAGTTGTCAATGCCACAGGAGTGATCCAGATCATCCCCCAGGGCCCGACAACGTTCATTGAGGGATATACACTCGTTCTCTCCACCGATCTCGAACGGGCCCGGTGGAATGTCATGGTGCTGGTAGACGGAAATCAGGCAGCTGTCATTCCCAAGGAAGGGAACTTCGTATTCATAAACGGGTTCCTTCTCTCCTACCCGACAAACCGGGACGTGACAGTCAGCGTCGAGGTGAATGGAACAGTGCCAGGACTGCAGGATGGTACCCCCTTCCGGGTGATGCAGGCCGAGGAGCTGAACAACCAGGGACAGGTGGTTGGTGATTCGGAAGAGGTCGCGGTCAGGACAGTTATGAATCGCGGAACTCTTCCGTCACAGACCCCGGATGGCGGTATCATCACCACCGTAGTGACGGTACCCGTGCCCACGACAACAAAAGCAGGAATTTCAATCGCCCCCGTCATTGCAATGGTTTTTCTCGTCCTCTTGATGGTGCGGAGAAAATCAGCCCGATAGAGGATTTTACAATTTTTCCCCAGGATTGCAGTGGTAGATTCTTCGGAAAGGCCGGAAATCCTGCCGAGAGGCCGGGTTAAACGGGTGAGCCGGCCGAAGATTCCGGTCTCCACCAGGATATTCCCAAGGATTATGCCCAGGGTAAGAAGAATCACCGCTTCGGCGAGGTAGGAGAGGAGGACATCCAGAGAAGCTGTAATCGGGGACATACCACCTTGTTCATACACTGAACAGTGAGGGATTTATGGAAATCGATTAAAATCTCGGCGTCAGTGACACACCGGTTTTATCAGCATCCGGCGCTCAAATCTGGCTATGCTTCCGACCGGCAGGACCTTCATGGAGATGACAAGGTATGAGCACATCTCTCCTTCGGACCAGCAGAACAGGGTACAAGCTCCTCCCCTGGAAAAACCGTTTCCCCGGGACGGGTATCCCATCCCACTCCCGGAACCCGGCCAGATTGTCATCCCTCCTCTCGACCTTCGTTCTGCTATCGAGAGCAGGAGGTCAGTCAGGAGATACACCGGTGAACCCCTCACACAAAAAGACCTTTCCTATCTCCTCTGGTGCACACAGGGGATACTCCGAGCTGTTGAACCCTACTACACCCTCCGGAATGTTCCTTCGGCAGGCGGGCGTCATGCGCTCGAGACCTACCTGCTGGTCAACAGGGTCGATAGTCTGGACCCCGGACTGTACCGTTACCTGGCCTTTTCCCACCGGCTTCTTCCGATTGATACCCGTCCCGGCCTCTCTGACCGGACTATGGCCGCCTGCTTCGGTCAGGCATTTGTCCGGGCTTCCGCTGTGACCTTCATCTGGTCCTGCGTCATATACCGCATGTCCTGGCGGTATTCCGAGCGGGCTTACCGGCTGGTCCATCTCGATGCCGGGCATGTCTGCCAGAACCTCTATCTTGCCGGAGAACAGATCGAATGCGGGACCTGCGCCATTGGAGCTTTCGATGACCTGCTGATGGCCGACCTGCTGTGTATTGATGGGGTGGATGAATTCGTCATCTATTGTGCGGCTCTGGGGAAGAAGGAGAGATTGCGTGCCGGGTCCCTGGAATCGGCGGGAACCGAATGAACCAACACTTATTTCTCATGTTCTCCTGTTATCCTGTACCTCTTCTTCCCAAAGGGACATACTTTCATAACCTCACTTTCCAAGATCACATCCTGGTGAACCTGGATGCCTACAATCGTGCATTTTGATCTCCCTGCAGATAATCCCGCCCGGGCAAGGGAATTCTACACCGGGCTCTTTGGCTGGAAATTCATTGCGCCGCCAGGATTTCCTGACTTTTACCTGATTGAGACCACCGATCTCGAAGGAAAACCAGCTCTTGGGGGAGGGATGGGAAAACGGGGAAGCCCTGACCAGCGGATCATGAATTATATCGGGGTTACTTCACTTGAAGAATATTGCAGGAAGGTCGAACAGTTTGGTGGAACGGTAATCATTCCAAAGATGATGGTCCCGAAATTTGGCTGCATGGCAGTTTGCCGGGACACTGAAGGCAACTCATTCGGCCTCTGGCAGGACGACCCCGGGTCAGGGTAATTATTCCCCTACCGGTTTTCGTAAGAATAACGGAGAGAGGCTTGTGCCCGGAACCGCAACCCTTGTGCCTGCATCGATCCAGGAGACACTTCCCAGGCCGTTGGTAATTCTCGGTATACAGGGGAGCCCCCGCGGAGTCGCCAGCCGTACCCGGCTCCTGACCCGGTGGGTGCTTGACGGCGCCACCGGGTCCGGGGCCGAGACAGAACTGGTAGACCTGACAGATCTCCGGATTGAGGCCTGTACCGGATGCGAGAGCTGTAATTTAACAGGGCAGTGTGTTATTTCCGATGATTTTTCTTCACTGTATGACCGCATGCTCAGGGCGGATGGTATCGTGCTCGGCTCGCCCGTTTACATCGACCATGTTACTGGCCAGATGAAGGTTTTTATCGATCGGCTGGCCGATGCAGTTCACTACCAGAAGCTCTTCGGAAAATACGGCTGTGCTGTTTCCACAACCTGGATTTCAGGGGGAGAACAGGTTGTTTCCTACCTGAACCATGTACTCAATTACCTCGGGGTGTTTACTCTGCCCGGTATATGGGTGGCAGTCGGAGATGATGAACAGGCTCTGTATCGTGCAGAACACCAGGCCCGAAAGCTCGGGGAACGGCTGGTAGGGGCGATAAAAACCAGGCCGCGGTTCCCCGGGCAGGAAGCCATAATCTCTGATAACCGTGCCTTCTTTGCCCGAATCGTAGAAAATAACCGGGATTGGCGACCGGGAGAGTACGATGACTGGATCCGGAGAGGCTGGATCCGGTAACAGGAATCATTTTTTATCAGTTTCCCTCAATCTACCAGGCTGATACAGCATGGATCTTGAACGGTTCGAACAGATGAATGATCAGGAAAAATGCAGCTACCTCGAATTTCTCCTCTGGCACTACCGGGTAGTGGATGCCTTCTGGTTCATATCTGTAGCAGATGAATTCGGCCAGCCGGTCGCTGAGAAGATCAATGAGCAGGTATGGGGCAGGGTTGCTTCCATGGCGGCAAAGGACCTGAAGGCAAGGTTCGATATTAAAGAGAAAGGACTCAAAGGTTTTGTACAGGCTCTCCGGCTTTTCCCCTGGGCACTCATTGTCGGTTATGATATCGATGAGAGAGAGGATGAGGTGATCATTTCGGTGCCTTCCTGCCCCACCCAAGAAGCACGGCTCCGGAGAGGTCTCGGAGAGTACGTCTGCCGTGAGATGCACCGGGCGGAGTTTACCAGCTTTGCCGGGGAGATTGATGATCGGATCAGGGTCGAATGTCTTTTTGCCCCCCCTGATCCCCACCCTCCGGACATGTTCTGCAGGTGGCGGTTTTTCCTTCACGATCAGGCCGGTTAACGGGGAAGCATACCCTGTACCAGACGATCTTCTACCCTTTTCTGCCCCTCATGACAGTCAGCATCCGGTTCTTGTACCGGACGTCAACATCAGAAAACCCGGTTGCCCTCATCCAGTCCAGCTGGACCGAGAGCTTCTCCATCTTATCAAGAGTGTCGCGTCTCTGCAGGGCATTCTTCCACTCTTCTTCCGGAAGAGGCCCGTGGCGGACATAATCATTCCAGTATTCCATGTAACGCCGATGCTGGTCTGTAGTTTCACCCGCGACCTGCTCTGCATTCACAAAGACTCCTCCCGGATTGAGTGCTGAATATATTCGGGTATAGAGGCCACGTTTCTCTTCGTGATCCAGGTGATGGATGGACAGTGCCGAGCAGATCAGGTCGTGCGTGTGGTCAAGGCCTTCATAGCGGAAATCACCGGCCCTATAGATGACCCGATCATTCCCTGAAAACCGTTGTCTGGCTATTTCGAGCATGTTGGTCGAAATATCTACCAGGGTAAGAGTGGCTGCAGGGAATTTCTCAAGGAGGAGAGCAGAAAGAAGGCCGGTCCCGGAACCGATATCGAGGATCGAGGGATTCTTTTCATGCCACTCTGCTGCATGGGCAGCGGCCAGATAAAAATCCTCGAAATTGGGGATGATGCCCTTCCGCTGGGCATCATAGCGTGATGCTATGGCATCAAAGGCCTTCCTGACCTCGTCCATAGCACTACATGGAATCGGGAATACGATAATCGCTCTGAAAAGTTGTCAATGATAGGGACACAATCCCCTCCGTACTACGGATTGCTCTCTCAATACTCCTTACCATCGAATCTGTCAGGAAGTACCAGCCCCGGCCTTCAGCTCCCGAACCAAGGTTCTGATTTCTTTTTCCCCTGCTGCCGGATAACCGGAATGTTCCCCGATCAGCCGGATGATAGCTGATCCTATAATCACCCCGTCTGCTCCTGCCTCTGCACAGATCTGGACCTGTTCCGGTGTAGAAATCCCGAAACCGGGGACGACCGGAAGTGCGGTTCTTTCCTTCAGGTTCTGGATACAGGAGATAGTTTCAGGCGCTATTCCTTCCCGGACTCCGGTTACTCCCATCGCAGCAACGATGTACACGAATCCTCCGGCAACTTCGAGGATCATTTCCAACCGTTCAGGAGAGGTCGTCTGGCTGACAAAGAGGATAGGGTCGATTTCTGCAATTCTGGCGGCATCACAGAACGGTGCAGCTTCCTCAAGGGGCACATCTGCGACCACCACCCCGTCCGCACCTGCTCTGGCGGCGTCATGGTAGAATTTCTCAATTCCCCGCTGGATCACGATATTCGCATAGGTCATGATGACAAGAGGTATCTCGGTCTCTCCCCTCACCTCCCTGACCAGTTCAAAGAGACGGTCGGTGTTCATGCCAGCAGAAAGTGCTCGCAATCCCGCCTGCTGGATCACGGGACCGTCAGCGACGGGGTCAGAGAAAGGCATCACCAGCTCGAGCATATCTGCCCCCGCTGCCACAAGCATCCGAGCAATCCGGATGCTCTCATGGAAGTCCGGGTCACCGGCCACTATGCATGCTACGACCAGAGGCCGCCTGCCGTTCTGGAAAGCCATGGCAATCCGGGAACCATCGGGAAGGGTCACAGAGCAACCCCCGAGAACGCGGCCACCTGCGCAACGTCTTTGTCGCCCCTCCCCGAAAGGTTGATGATGATAGTGCTGTCTTCCTCCATATCCGGGGCTATTTTCCGGGCAAGAGCCACGGCATGGGCTGATTCAAGCGCAGGAAGGATTCCTTCGGTCCGGGAGAGATAGAGGAAGGAATCGATGGCTTCCCTGTCAGTCACCGGTAGGTAGCTGACCCTTCCGGCGTCATGCAAGTAACTGTGCTCCGGGCCCACACCCGGATAATCAAGACCTGCCGAGACGCTGTGTGATTCGAGGATCTGGCCGAAGGCATCCTGAATCAGGTAGGTATAGGTTCCATGGAGTACTCCGGGCCTTCCGGCGCACAGGGTCGCACCGTGTTTCCCGGAAAGCCCCTCGCCCCCTGCCTCTGCACCGTAGAGGCGTACCGGGTCACTAAGGAAGGGGTGAAACATCCCGATAGCATTGGATCCTCCGCCAACGCAGGCTACCAGTGCATCAGGGAGTCGTCCCGCCTGTTCCAGTATCTGTTTCCTGGTCTCGTGCCCAATCACCGTCTGAAAGTCCCGGACCATGGAAGGGAAAGGATGCGGACCCACCACCGAACCAATCAGGTAGTGGGTCTCCTCAACATTTCCTACCCAGTCCCGCAGGGCTTCGTTAATTGCATCCTTCAGGGTTCGTGAGCCGGACCGGACCGGGATCACCCGTGCACCAAGCATCCGCATGCGGGTCACATTCAGGGCCTGGCGTTCCATATCCTCGGTGCCCATGTATACATCAACGGAAAGCCCGAGCACTGCCCCGGCTATAGCAGCGGCAACACCATGCTGGCCGGCCCCGGTTTCAGCGATGATTCTCGATTTGCCCATGAATTTTGTCAGCAGGGCTTGGCCGAGGGCATTGTTCAACTTGTGGGCACCTGAATGGAGGAGATCTTCCCGTTTCAGATACACCCTGCAGGAGAGATCCTGTGACATGTTCCTGCAGAAGGTCAGCGGTGTTTCCCTGCCGGCATATTCACAGAGATAGTACTTAAGTTCCTCTCTGAATGCAGGAGCCGGAACCAGAGTCCGGTATGCCTGTTCAAGCTCATCAAGGGCTGCAACCAGGGTCTCCGGGACATAGCGGCCCCCATAGGGACCGAAACGGGCAGACATTTCCATTACATCACTCCCTTTGCATGGTCGACAAACGACCGTACCTTATCAGGGTCCTTTCTTCCCGGGGCAGATTCGACCCCGCTGGCCACATCAACACCGGAAGGTCGGACCGCAAGAATCGCAGCAGCCACATTGTCGGGAGTAAGCCCTCCGGCAAGGAAGACCGGAACTCGGGCAGACCTGATGACGTCCGCGGCATATCGTTTGTCGTAGGGACGACCGCTTCCCCGGCTCCCGTCAATGAACAGGGCATCGGAACCGAATGGTATCTCTTCTCCTGGCTGTATCATTCTGAAAACACGGGATCTGCTGTGCACCGGCACTGCTGCCCGGCAGGTTACCTGGACAGCATCCGGCCGCAAGGTACAGATCGCCTCCAGGTCGCTCTGGATCTCGGTGTGGGTAACACATACCCGGGTCATGGCAGGGACGGCATCAAAGATCTCCCGTGCTTTCCTCAGGGATACACACCGGGGAGAAGCGGAATAGAGCACGACCCCTATCGCGTCTGCCCCTGCCGCTTCAACCAGGCGGGCATCGTCTGGCGTGGTTATCCCGCATATCTTCACGCGAATACAAATCCCTCCAGGCGTTGCACGGGGTTCTTTGCAGCCATAATGGACGAACCGATCAGGAAGCCATCTGCCAGGGGGCGAATGGTCCTGATATCACAGGGCCACATGAACCCGCTCTCTGATACAACCCCGAGACCTGCATCACGGACAAGAGGGGCGAGTCTGAGGGTAGTGGAGAGATCGGTCCTGAAGGTCCGGAGATCCCGGTTGTTAATTCCGACCAGCCGGGTTGAAGTTTCGAGTGCAGCTTTAATTTCCTCTCCGGTATGCACCTCTACGAGGGGCTCGAGGCCGTAGCTGATGGCAAGGTCAACCATATGCCCCAGCTCCTCACCGAGTACCCCTGCAATGAGAAGCACGGCATCGGCGCCAAGTTCCCTGCTCTCGCAAAGCTGGCGTTCGTCGATGATGAAGTCTTTCCTGAGCAACGGAACCTCCACCGCCGGGCGTATCAGTGAGAGATATGCCGGATGACCATGGAAATAGACCGGTTCGGTCAGCACTGACAGTGCTGCACACCCGGCGGAAGCAAACTCCCGGGAAAACCTGACGGGATCGGCCCCTTCCCGGATGGTTCCCCGGGATGGTGAGGCAAATTTTATCTCGGCGATAATCGCATTCCGGCCCGGTTTCTTCTTTATTGCATCGGTCAGGCTCCGTCTGCTCCTCCTTTCAGATACCTGAGAGGTCCCGGGTTCGGGAAGTCCTGCGACCCTCCCGGCCGTTGCCCGGAGCACCTGTTCAAGGATCACGGGTGCTCCTCCGACATTTGGATAAGTACCCTGAGTTTTTCTGCAGCGGCCCCGGAATCTATTGCATGTTCTGCCCGTGTTATCCCGGAAGAGAGGTCGATCGATTTCCCCCCGAGGTAGATAGCTGCCCCCGCATTCATGACCACAACATCGCGGGCAGGACCTTCCCCCCCGCTCAAAACATTCCTGATTATTTCTGCGTTTTCCCCGGGAGAATTTCCTGTAAGAGCCGCTACCGGAGACCGCGGAATACCAAATTGTTCCGGGGTAAGGGTATACCGGCGAATCGTCCCCTCCTCCACTTCTGCCACATGCGTCTCTCCTGAAGTGGTTATCTCATCGAGGCCGTCACCATGGACCACCATGGCCCGCGCGGTTCCCAGCGAGCAGATTGTTGAGGCAAACTTCGGGATGAGAGTGGGGGAAAAGACGCCACAGAGACGGGCCTGGGCGTCTGCAGGATTGAGGAGCGGACCGAGGAGGTTGAAGATCGTTGAGAAACCAAGGTCTTTCCTCGCTTTTGCCGCATGCTTCAGGGCAGGGTGGAAGGACGGGGCAAAGAGGAACCCGATGCCGGCCTTCTCAACAATGGCAGAAACACGGTGAGGCGGGATATTGACCTGGACGCCGAGGGCCTCAAGTACATCCGCAGAACCACAGGAACTGCTCACACTCCGGTTTCCATGTTTGACAACCGGTACCCCGGCCCCGGCTGCAACAAGTGCTGCTGTGGTGCTGATATTGAATGTCCCTGACCTGTCACCCCCGGTTCCGCAGGTATCGACCAGCCTTCCGTTTACCACCGGCCTTATGGAGAGAGCATACCCCTGCAGCACCCTGGCGAACGCAGTGATCTCTTCGGCAGTCTCTCCTTTGAGACGGAGAGCAGTGATGAGCGAAGCTATCTGGGCTTCGGTAGCCCTGCCTTCAGCTATAAGCTCCATAGCACCCGCTGCTTCCCGTGAAGTGAGATCCCTGCCCTCCGCAAGGCGGGCCAGTACGGCCTGCACTATGCACCCTCCGCAAGGAAGTTGCCGATGAGCTGAGCTCCGGCCGGAGTCATGATGCTCTCCGGGTGAAACTGGACACCGAATACTGGCATCTCCCGGTGGGCAACAGACATCACGCAGGAGTCATCGGATGCAATGGCGACCGTATCGAAATCTTCCGGCAGATCCTGCTGGATGACCATCAGTGAATGGTACCGGGTGGCAGGGAAAGGGTTGGGGAGACCTCTGAAAAGACCGGTCCCGGTATGGATAATCGTACTTGTCTTGCCATGCCGGGGCACTTCCATCCTGCAGATAGTTCCTCCGAATGTCTGGATGATGGTCTGGTGACCCAGGCAGACGCCGAGAATGGGAACCGTTCCTGCATATTTGCGTATCACCGCAGGGCAGATTCCTGATTCATCAGGAGTTCCCGGACCGGGGGAGAGAATGATACGGTCAGGATCACTATCCAGTATCCGGGAGAGCGGCTGATCACAGGTAATCGTCAGCGGTTCTGCACCAAGACTTCCCACCAGCTGGTAGAGGTTGTAGGTGAAACTGTCAAAACAATCGATAATTGCCACCTTCATCCCTGCTCACCTGCCAGGAGAACCGCCTGCAGCATGGCCTGCGCTTTGTGCTCTGTCTCATCAAATTCTTTTGACGGGACCGAATCGGCAACAATTCCGGCCCCTGTTGAAAACTCTGCCTTTCCACCGCTGATCCGGAGGGTCCTGATAGCGATGGCAAACTCGAGGAGATTGTTGAACCCCGCATATCCGACCGCCCCGGCATACAGCCCCCGGGGATGAGCTTCGAGCCCGGCGATAATCTGCATGGCCCTGATCTTCGGTGCACCGCTCACCGTTCCTGCCGGGAAACAGGATGCAAATGCATCGAACCGGTCATTCCCCTTTGCAAGGATCCCGGAAACCCGTGAAACAATATGCTGTACATGAGAGAACTTCTCAATCTCCATGAATTCAGGAACCTGCACCGAACCGAATTCAGCCACCCGGCCGATATCATTCCTGGCCAGATCGACAAGCATGAGGTGTTCTGCCCGCTCCTTCTCATCGGTTAGCAGTTCCCGGGCCAGCCGGTCATCCGAGACCGGATCAGCTCCCCGCGGTCTGGTTCCGGCAATCGGAACGGTCTGGAATGTTCGTCCTTCTACTTTCACCAGCATCTCCGGGCTTGACCCGATGATCACTTCGTCCCCGAAATGGAGGTAATACAGATACGGGGATGGATTGATCTGCCTGATTGCACCGTATACCCACAGGGGATTCCCCCCAAAGGGACAGGTAATCCGCCGTGACAGTACAACCTGGAAAATATCCCCTGCCATGATGTGTTCTTTGGCCTGGAGAACCGCGACTTCATACCGGTGACGATCCATGGAACTGGTAACGGAGAGCGTATGCCCGGCCGTGTGAACCGGTGGCTGAGCGGAGCCTGGAGGGATGCGGCAGAGGGTCTCCTCAAGCTTCTTCATACGGTTCAGGGCAGAGCGGTACTCCTTTTCTTCATCCCCGCCAGGAGGAAGAATCATCGTATCAAAGAGGTAGCAGGATCCCTGGACATGATTATAAACGATACCCTGTGTGGAGAGCATGAAACGGGCAAGAGGTGTCTCTTCCTTTCCTGCCTGCACAAGTCCACGGGTGATGTCAGTCACCATATCATACGCACAGTATCCGATAAAACCGCCGTAAAAACATGATTCGGGAGGCTCCCTGAGATGAAAATAACCCGCAAGGTTGCGGAGCATCCCTACGGGATCTGCACCGTTAATGTGCGATACGAGATCCGAATATTTCCGGGATCCGGTGCAGGCAAGCCCATGATCAAGGGAGATGACAAGCTCCGGTTCAAGACCTACGATGGAACGGACGGCCCTCCTGGGCAATCCTTCCATGGATTCGAGGAGATATCCCGTTCTTATCCCGAGGCCCGAATAGAGGGTGTAGGGATCGGCTGCAGGAACAGGTACTTCCCTGATAACCGGCAAAACAAGAAAGGAGTTATCTGAAAGGGCAGATTCCGGCTGAGGGCCGGTCAGTATCTTCGTAGCCGTCGACGTGACGGCATTTCCCAGTCCAGCGGCATCACCTGGTTGTGCTGTGGTATCATGTATTATTTAATGCATCGTTGTATATATTTATACTTTATTGTATAATCATGAGGCATACGTTCTGCTACCTTGCGGTGACCCGGTATTACGCAACCTTCGCCAGGATTTCGGTCACAATCTCCCCAGGTGCTCATCCGATGAGGATTGCGTCCGGTTGATAAGAAAGCAGAACCGGATAACAGGTCCCGTAATCAACTGTAAAACTGATGAACGGGCAGTCCAGGCTTACCAGGGAAAATCATGAGCAGCAGGACAGAGAACAGTCGGCACGCTATTCTCTCACCGGTCCACCAAGCCGTTTCCTCTGGGCAACATGATACCCGGATATCACGGAAAGGTGCGATCCAAAGGCCCCGTCCAGCTCACGGTCGCCGGTATCCAAAAAAAGGACTGGTGTCTCTGAGAGCTTATGCGGCGTGGCAACAACGATGATATTTTCTATCCCGATCTTCCGGATCACATGAGGGCTGACCTGCTGGGTTCCCCGTCCCAGGACCGATCCCTGTGCCCCGATTATACTGATCACCAGGCGTGCCCGCTTCCCCTCTGCCAGGAGGGCCAGCATATCCTTCTCGTTCAGGTCGGTGGCAACCAGCTTTCCATCAAGGAAGGCATCAAATCCGAGGACCGTCTTTTCCACTGCCAGCTGATCTGCTATCGCCCGGGTGGTACTCCCCGGCCCGATGATATAGAGGGTGTCCGGTGTCCCGCGCATCACTTCGGCCATGAACCGCCCGATAGCCTCCTTCGCCAGTTCATCATCCTGTTCCTCAAAGACCCGCTTTGCCCCCTGGACTAGGCCGGGCAGGTACGGGCTTTTTGCATATCCGGCCAAACTACTCCTGAGATTTCCCCGCCGGTACTCATCTTCATCGATATCCATCACCTCCGCGTCACGGATATGGAGCACCGGTGATTCAGCATAGGTGAGGAGGATCCCGGCTGCTGCTTCAGGATTCACGGCAAAAACAGACGAGTACATCTTTACCCCTGCCGGAATCCCGAGCATGGGAACCGTGTCCGTCACCACATCGTAGATATCCCGTGCAGTGCCATCCCCGCCGCAGAAGAGGATCAGTTCCACGCCCTCGTCCCGGAATATCCGGCAGGCGTTGCGGGTATCTTTTGCTGAGGTAATATCCGGGCTTTCATACACAACGCGGTACCTGGTAATCCCGGACTCCCTGAGGGTGTTCTCACCCATCGGGCCTGAACAGGTCAGAAAATGAACCGGTGCCACTCTCAGCAGTACCAGCGCCTCCCGGGCCCGGTCACCGGCTTTCGGCACTGCTCCCCGTCGGGTGGCTTCCATCACCTGACCGTCAGTCCCTTTCAGGCCTACAGCCCCACCCATCCCGGCAATGGGATTGACCAGAAATCCGATAGTATGCATATGATAAGAAAGAGGGAAAAGGGGATATTTTTGGTATTGGTCGGCAGGAAGATGGGGGGGAGATGCCCCCGTCCCCTCATCCCAGCTTCGGCAGGCGTGCCAGTGATTCTTTGATCAGGGCATCGGGATACTCGAAATCGACCATTTGGCCGCTGTAATAGGCATCATACGCCGACATATCGAAGTTACCGTGGCCGGAGCAGTTGAACAGAATGGTCTTCCCCTCACCTGTCTTCCGGCATTTCAGGGCTTCATCGATAACCGCCTTCACCGCATGGGAGGTTTCAGGGGCGACAATAATCCCCTCTGAACGCGCAAAGGTCTGGGCAGCCTCAAAGACCTCGGTCTGGTGGTACGCCACAGCCCTCATTACCTTGTCGTTAACGAGTCGCGAGACGATCGGTGAATCTCCGTGATACCGGAGGCCTCCTGCGTGCATGGCCGGGGGTATAAAGTCGTGGCCGAGGGTGAACATCTTCAGGAGGGGTGTGAGACCGGCGACATCACCAAAATCATAAGTAAACATACCCTTGGTCAGTGTCGGACATGAGGCAGGTTCCACTGCAATGAGGTCGACGTCCGGGTGTTTCCCTGTCATCTTGTCACCGGCAAAGGGGAACGATATCCCGGCAAAGTTGGATCCTCCGCCAACACACCCGATAACCAGATCCGGATAGTCATCCACCGATGCCAGCTGTTCCCGGCATTCAAGGCCGATAACCGTCTGGTGGAGGCAGACATGGTTCAGTACGGATCCCAGCGAATAGTTGGTATCCGGATGAGTGGCAGCATCCTCAACCGCTTCTGATATGGCAATGCCAAGACTTCCCGGAGTGTCCGGGTATTTCTCCAGAATGGCACGCCCGGAGTTGGTCTTGGTGCTCGGGCTCGGGATGCATTCGGCCCCCCAGACGTTCATCATGGATTTCCGGTACGGTTTCTGGGAGTAGCTGGACCGGACCATGTAGATGGTTGCCTGCATGTCAAAGAGCATCGTGGCAAAGGCCAGCGCTGAACCCCACTGTCCGGCACCGGTTTCGGTTGCAATCCGCTCAATTCCTTCCTTCATGTTATAGTAGACCTGCGGAACCGCGGTATTGGGCTTGTGGCTTCCGGGCGGACTTACTCCTTCCCATTTGTAATAGATCTTTGCTGGTGTCTTGAGAGCCTTCTCAAGCCTCCGTGCACGGTAGAGAGGGCTTGGTCTCCAGAGAAGGAGGATATCCCTCACTTCAGCCGGGATATCGATAAACCGGTCAGGGCTCATCTCCTGCTGGATCAGTCCCATCGGAAAGATAGGTTTCAGATCATCGGGGGTCACGGGCTTTCCGGTGGCCGGGTGCAGTGGCGGATCCAGAGGGGAGGGGAGATCTGCCATGACATTGTACCATCTCTTTGGCATATCTTCCTCGGATAGGTTGATCTTGGTATCCATGGTACTCAGGTTGGGTTTTGTATATTTATATACATTATTGCATATGTTAGTCTTCCAATGTTGGTGTTCGGGACCCGCCATTCATCGGATTCATCAGATAGGCTGATACAAAAGTCATGGGTCAGTGGGCAGGGTCCGGAGTCCGGTGGGGGAAAATAAGAGATTATATCTCCGGGAGTCAACAGGTATAGGATCAGGACAACGGAGGAAAGATTGAGTAGGGACCCCAGGCTCGAGCAAACACCTTCGATGGCTCTTATGGCACCGGTGAACGACCAGTGGAACTACCTCCTCTCAACCATCTGGGACCAGATGATCCACCTTGTGATCCGGTTTGATGGGCGCCTTGATGAACAGCGATTGCATGCTGCAATTGGAGAGGTTATGGATGCCGAACCCCTGACGGCAATGCGTTTCACCGAGTCGCAATCTCCATGGTACCAGCCTGTTGACCCGGAAAAGATGTCGCGGGTCTACTCAGTCATCCGGACCGGAGATGGTGATGGTGCTCTTCAGGAACTCCTCTCCGTGCCGATAGATCCCCTGACCGGCCCGATGGTCAGGATCCGGCTCGTACGGTCAGACACGGATCTCCTCTGCATCTCCGTAAACCATACCATCAGTGATGCTTATGGTGTCAAATCGCTGGGGAGCCTGATTGCCCGTCTCTATTGTGCCCGGGCGACTCTGGCGTCCTTTCGACCGGTTAAAAATTCCCATGACCGATCCTTCCGGGGCGTTCTCCGTCTTTTTCCGGAGGAGGTCCGCGAGGAGGCATTGATAACGTTCGGGGGCCAGCAGGAGGTATGGAATGTCCCGGTCCGGTCTTTTGCCAGGGCCGACCCCCAGTATAGTTCGGTCCGCATTGCACCCGGAATACTTACTGCACTGAAAACCAGGGCCCGTGAGTGCGGTGTTACGGTAAATGATATCCTGCTTTCGGCGTATTTTCTTACGCTCACCGAATTCATCCCGGAGTGCATAGGAAAGATGCTCCCCGTGCTGACCTCCATCGATTTGCGACGCTATCTCTCCCCTGATGCATTCCCCTCCCTTGCCAACCTGTCGGTAGCCTTTGAGGTCCCTCTCAGAGTCCAACCCGGAACTTCCCTTTCTCCTCTTGTCCGGCAGGTCCATGACAGCATGGCAGAGAGAAAAAGCGGTCATGCCGGGATTGGAGCTGCCGAACAGATCTGCCGGAACTTTTCTGCCGGCTACTACGGGGTTAAAGAGCTCCTTACCCGAAATGCCCGCGAGACCCGGGCCTGCAGGCTCCTGAAAAATCCCTTCTTCTCCAACCTCGGCATCATTCCTGATAGTGTCCTTGCCTTTGGAGGACCACCGGTGAGAGAAGCGTTCATGCTCCCACCAATTGAATACCCTCCGGGATTTGGTCTCGGTGCAAGTACCTGCCAGGGCTCACTCTTCCTCTCGGCCGGTTTCTGCGGCCGGTCTGTGCCCATCGACTTCGTCCCATCTTTCCTTAAGAGAATGGCTGAGCACCTTTCGACCTGCTGAACGATAATTCCCGGCAAAGAATACCCATGGAGGAATTTCCGTAAGATAACGAATGCCGCGGGGGTGTTCAGGGGCAAAATTGATTTTAAGACAAACAACTGAGAACGAGGTTCCACTGGCGATGGTGGGGGAGGGCGTCCCTAACAGGATTCAACATCCATGCGATGATGTCAGGGAGGGGGCAACCTCCATCACCATCGGATTGATCCTCACAGAACCGGATGTGAGAGCCATAGGCGCAGGTCGTAATGAAATCCGTCCCGGGTCTGTAACCAGAAACCGGGTGGTTTCAGGTTTCAAATTCGCCCTTTTTACGGGCTTACCAGGGGCAGAATTACTCCCTCCCTGCTTCCGGTATCATAATACGCGCAGGTGGGCTTGTCAGTCAGGTACCCGCACACCTCCCCGGGATTGATAACCACGGTCCTCCCCCTTGCAGAGACTGCGGCCCGGTGGTTATGTCCATGGACCACCAGGTCAAAGAGTCCGCTTTCAATCAGGTCGGCAAGCAGGGTCTTTTCATGGCCGTGAAGGAGGGCAATGCGGATTCCCTTGCATTCTATCTCGTAAAAGTTTCCCTCAATCCTCATGTTTCCTGTTTCAGCGCATCGTTCCCGGAGCAGCTCCCGGTCACCATCATTATTCCCAAAAACTCCTATCACCTCTCCTTCCAGTCCGGCAATTACCGGGATTACGAAGGGGGAGATGAAATCACCGGTGTGGAGGAAGAGTCCCTCTGCCTCATTGTTCAGGAGGCTTACTGCCCGCCGTATATGCGTAAGATGGTCGTGGGTATCCCCGAGAATACCAATCCTCATGTTCTGCCTCCTCTCTTCCGGACGCCTGCATACCAGGTGAGAAGGATTCCGGTGCTCATGGTCCACCTTCAATGATTTCTGCAAGGCGTTCTGCATAAGGTTTGCTCTCCCCGTTAAGCGGGACAAGCGTAATTGCCTCCGGTCCGGAAACCCCGATACCCAGTTCAGCTGCCCGTGCAATCTGTTCAAGGTTGAAGACCGGGCCATCCATCACCTCGGGAGTGGAACCGTACGACCTGAGAATGGCTACTCCGACTGCATCGATTGCTACCCGGTCACGGCTTGCAAGAAGGAGCCCGGGCGATACCCGTTCCCCATCCTCAGGCCCTCCACGGACAAAACCTTCCAGCGCATCCAGGATTACCAGGTCGACCGGAAAGGCCTGGTTGATCTCTGCAATCATCAGCCGCTGGAACGGTGATGAGTGGAGCTCGTGCATGTAATTGTGGTTGCTGTCCGGGACGGTCTTTGCCACCACCCCAACCGAGTTCTTCAGGGAGAGGGTAAAATGCCCGCCGAACCGGTGGGTCTTGAGACAGCAGGTCTGGACCACTGATCCGGCCTGGAGCAGCCGGGCCGGAAGGTAAAATCCGTTATTCCAGTGCATCCATTCCCCCGGAATGTGGGCCCATTCTTTTGCAGAAAGATCATCGAGCACAACGATATCCACACCGAGAGGGACGAGATTATCATAGACGCCGGACTGATCGAGAACCCGGCGGGTATTTCCCATCCCGCTTCGTTCAAGGAGCGCTACCGTGTGAGGATTGTGGCCGCGGATCTCCCCGATGAGAGAGATGAGGGTATCCGGATGGGTTGATGCAGGGACTGGATCAGCACTGTTGTAATTGGCCTTTACAACCACGTCTTTTCCGGTAAAACGGGAACCTGCAGCTTCACAGAGCAGCGGGATTCCTTGTATTCTGTCCCCCGTCCTGATCAGAAACACCTCTGCCATGACATCCCGATCTGGAGGGAGGATACATCAATATATCGTCACGATTTTCCAGATACCACCTTGGCTGTTGCGGGACATTGCCGATGAAAACATGTTTTCTGACCCTGCCGATCTTCAGGATTCCCGCAGTGATTAAGTGGGGCGAGGCCGATTCTCTTTCCATGCAGATGAGGATTGGTGGAGCTGAGGTCTCATCAGCGGACGGACAATGGATTCCGGTAATCAACCCGGCAACCGGGGAGGTGCTTGACAAGGTCCCCCAAGGAACCCTCTATGAGGTTGACGAGGCGGTCCATGCTGCTGAAGACGCATTTGATGCCTGGGCCGGGAGAACAGTCCGGGATCGGGGGATGGTACTTTTTAAGACGGCCGAGAAGGTGCGGGAGAAGCATAAGGATCTTGCTGTCGTGCTTACCGCTGAACAGGGAAAACCTATCCGGGAAGCCATCGATGAAGTCCGGGGGTTTGCCAATATCCTTGAGTTTTATGCAGGCATCGCGGGGGCACTCCATGGCGATTACCTTGGTCTTGGCCCGGCGGGGGACTGCCTGGTGAAACGGGAACCCCTGGGAGTCTGTGGGGCAATCATCCCCTGGAACATGCCGGTTATCCTCATGGGGTGGAAGGTTGGTCCGGCACTGCTCGCCGGGAACACCATGGTTTTCAAACCGGCATCCTCCGCCCCCCTGACCAATCTTGCCATCGCTTCCCTGGCAGAACAGGCCGGACTCCCCCCCGGTGTCCTGAATACCATTACCGGGAGAGGTGAGGTGGTGGGAGAGGGTATGATCAGGCACAGAGGAATCAGCAAGATCTCATTCACCGGCGATCTCGAGACGGGGGGCCGGGTACGCGAGCTGGCGGGATCCCACCTCAAGGAGATTCACCTTGAACTCGGTAGTTCTGATCCCATGATTGTCTGGAAGGATGCCGATATTGGAAAGGCTGTGGACGGTGCCGTCCGGGGAAGGTTCTACAATGCCGGGCAGACCTGCACCGCGGTAAAACGGCTCTACCTCCACGAGGAGATCGCGCAGGACTTCACCTCCCGTCTCCTGCACAAGGTGGAGGCACTCAGGGTCGGTAATGGAAGCAGTGATCAGGTGGATATGGGACCGCTCGCAGGCAAAATCCAGCTGGAACGGATTGCCGCTACCGTCCAAAATGTCATCGGGAGAGGCCGGGGCACACTCCTTACAGGAGGATCGCGTCTTTTAGGACCGGGATATGAGAATGGATTCTTCTATTCGCCGACCCTGGTTACCGACCCCACGCCCGACTGCCAGCTCCTGCACACCGAGGTCTTTGGTCCTGTCCTGCCGATAGTGCAGGTTCCTGACCTGGAAACCGCAATCACCATGGCAAACTCCACCCGGTACGGTCTCGGAGCCTCGGTCTGGACGAGAGACCTTTCCATCGTCAGGGAAGTATTTTCCAGGGTTCAGGCAGGAATCGTCTGGGTAAACCGGCACCTCACGGTCCTTCCAGAGATTCCATTCGGCGGAGTCAAAGAGAGCGGCCTTGGACGGGAGAACGGGCTCCAGGCCTGGCAGAGTTATACCCGGACAAAATCCCTCTTCCTGACCTGGTAATTCTCCCTTCACCCATTCGCTTCATCCCCTGGCATACGGAGATACCGGGAAATTCGCATCGCGTGGTCTGCTGGTAGCAGAGGTAATCGATATATGGCTGTTTTCCTGATCCCCTCGTTCCTTCCCGACCCCGCTACACTTATTGCCGGGAACATCTTTCAATGGAAAACAGGTGATCTGGTCAGGGATTTTCGGACCCCTGCTCAGGGATTTTCACATCCGGTAAGAGGACGATATCCCGGTTATCCTGCCAGCTGAATCGTCCCGGAATACGTGATGGGGGAATGAAAAATGATCGGCAATAACTATCCCCCCTGTTTTTTCAGATATTTTCTGCTCCCGATACCGGAAATGATACTGATGGCCGGAACGATGATTGCTGCAAAGATGAGAAAGAGGAGGACTTCGTGAGCAGGGAACGCCAGAACCAGCCCGAATACTCCCGCAGCAATTATTCCGAGAACGAGGAGGTTCGTACCAAGGAACCGTGTGAGACCGGACTCGTCCTGTATCCTGCCTTCCCGGAATCCGGCAATAAAATCCACCCTGCCCCGGAACCGGATAAGGTATCCCAGGACAAGGAAAAGGATCATGAAAAATTCAAGAAGGATAAGGATCAGCGCCGATGCCATGAAATTTTGAACTCCTGCTTTTCTCTCTCTTCATCCCTTTATCGGCTGTTTCGCCCTCTCCAACCGTTTATTCATGCCTGAGCGCCTCAATCGGATTCAGGTTTGATGCTTTCCAGGCCGGATAGAGCCCCGAAACGAGGCTTGTCCCGACACCAAAAGCTACACCGTAGACGATGTAGATGAGGCTTGACGGCACAAAGAGATACTCCGTGGTCTGGAGCATTACCAGGCTCACGGCATATCCTCCGATGAGAGAGAGCACTCCGCCGATTCCACTGCCGATGATACCGAGGATAAGCGCTTCATACAGAAACATCCTCCTGACTTCCCCCCGCTGGGTGCCGATACTCCGCAACACCCCTATCTCCTTAATCCGCTCAGTCACCGACATGAGCATGATATTGAGAATGCTGACCCCGGCAACAATCAGTGATATTCCTCCGATTACCGTGGTAAAGGTTGATATCTGATTGAATGCGGTGAGTATGGTCTCAAGGATGGCCTTGGTATCGATGACATCAACGACAGTCTCCCTGCGGTTGAGCTGCCGGTCGATCTCATTTTTCACCTCCTCAATCTGGTTTAAATCCTTGACTTTGACGATGACCAGGTCATACCCGGCCTTACTGTAGGCATTCTCAAACCAGCGGTCCTCCACTACGATACCAAAATCCGGGTTGATATCAAATCCCATCCCCCGTTCCTTGAGGATCCCGACAACCCGTAGTGATCCATTATCCCCTACACTGATCCGCGACCCTACCCTGATATCGTTCTGTTCGGCAAACTGTGCCCCGACCATGGCCGCAGATGAACCCCTGAGGTAGGTTCCTTCTTCAATCTCAAGGAGGATGGGAATGTCATCAGGTTTCAGACCGTATACCACCCCAACGACATCCTCAGACCCGATTTTCATCCGGGAACTACCCGAATAGACGGGAATGGTGATGTGCGGTGCGACGGCACGCCGGATCTGTTCCAGGTCCCGCTCTGAAATGAGGTCCGGGGCGCTTCCGCCGCCAAAGCCCATACCCCCGGCATGGGGAGATACGATGATGCTGTCACCAACCGATGAGAGCGAATCAGAAATGGCCAGCACCAGGCCGTTTCCAAGGATACCCATCGAGACAATGGTCACGACGCCGATGATAATCCCCAGCACCGCAAGGAGCGAGCGGAGCCAGTGAAGCCTGATATTCCGCCGTGCAAAATCAAAGAACATGCCTGATTTCATGCATGCTCTCCCCTGATTGCTGTCATGGCCATCTCTGCTCCTTCAGGTGATTTTTCCATCAACGATCCTGATTATACGTTGTGCATATTTCGCGATTGCCGGATCATGGGTGACCATGATAATGGTCTTCCCCCGGTTCTGGTTGAGATCCTGCAGCAGGTTCATGATTGCTGTACCGGTCTTTGTATCGAGGTTTCCGGTCGGTTCATCAGCCAGCAGGATTTCCGGGTCATTTACCAGTGCCCGTGCAATGGCCACCCGTTGCTGCTGGCCTCCTGAAAGCTCACTCGGTTTGTGACTGTAGAGCGTTGCATCAAGGTCCATGGCGAGAAGCACATCGAGGCACCGGTCCCGGCATTCCCGATTGCCTGTCTTCAGGATGAGCGGGTACTGCACGTTTTCAAGCGCGGTCAGGAGAGGGAGAAGATTGAACTGCTGGAAGATAAAGCCGAGATGATCCCGCCTGAGCGTGGTAAGTTCCTCATCATTCATGCCTCTGATATTCCGGCCCTTGATACAGAGATCTCCGGAACTGGGGGTATCCAGGCATCCCATCAGGTTCAACAGCGTGGATTTGCCTGATCCCGAGGGTCCCATAATAGCGATGAAGTCGCCGGCTTCCACATCGAGGCTGACCCGGTCAAGGGCTATCACATCACCGGCAGGAAGGGGGTAGATCTTGGTGACCTCCCGGAACCTGATGGTTTTCTCCCCGTCACAAATCGAGTTTATCTCTTCTTCCATGAATACCAGATGGCTCCTCCAATGACCACTGCAGATATCGCGATAACGGTAATGATGGGGAGAGCAACACCGGGCTGTTTTTCCTTTGCTGTGGTTTTTGCAGGGATAGTGACCGGTGTTGTCCTGACAAAGGGATTCCCGTCCACGTCACGGTAGTTCACCACTATGTCGACAATGGAGGTATTCTCTGCTGTAAAGGTCAGCTCGAAACTGGAGAAATCATCGGGCTGGAGTGACCCGACAACGTATTCACGGTACGGATTAACCGGTTGCCCCCCTTCCCCGGTCGTAATCACTACCGAATTGGCCACTTCCAGACCGGCATTGAACACATCCCCGGTCAGGGTATAGTGGCCTTCTTTGTATTCAACTACAATATTGGAGAGGATAGGTTCTGCCCGTATCTTTGAGTCTCCGAATTGTACCGGCACTGCAATCATTGTTGAGTGGGAATTGATACCGTTTCTGTAGTCAACCACGATATCAAGCTTGGTGGGTTCCTGCGGGGTGACATTGAATGATACCTTTTGTCCCTGGTCAGGGTTGAGGACACCTACAAATAAGCTCGATGGGATGGGATCAAGGTCTTTTCCCAGGAAATGAACGATCGTTCCGGTCACCGGGTTATCCCGCGGATTTCCGATCAAAATATCGATCTGTTCCTTCCGTCCCGGTCCGAAAGTGTCCGGTTTATTGAGAATAGAGACTTCGAGAGGGTTATTATCAACCCGGAGCTGAACGGGATAGCGGAGATAGCCGGCATCCCTGAAATCAAGGGAGAATATCGGGTAGTAGATACCCGGGGGGACATCGGCTTTCACCGTGAAGCTGAACTGCATTTTATTTCCCGCCCCGACCGTTGTAGTCGTGTCATAGGAGCTGGAAATGACCAGGATATCCTCATCATACATCGTAGCTCGCCGTATGGCAACACTCTCGGGACCGTTGTTGGTAATTTCGATGGTGATAATCCCCGTATCATCTTCGAAAAAAACTGCAGGATCCAAGGTAACCCTGGTGACCGTAATCTGCGAAGCGGCTGCAGTATCAGGCTCTATTGCCGTTCCCGGAAAGGAGACGAGAAGCAGCGCGATCCCTATGATACCGATGATCGGGGCCAGCCTTCGTCTCATTTATAATCCTCC
>CAYGWN010000021.1:0-30892 GCA_964353765.1 uncultured Methanoregula sp.
CACAGGACAGCCAGACCGCCAAGTTATCTTTCCCCATGATGATTTTTTTCATTTCAGCTCGTAATTTTACTTTGAATAGGCCAGAGTACCATCTGTATTTTATGCTCTGGTAAAAATACCCCCCATGAAATAAAAAAAAGCCTTATCCTGCTGAAGGAAATATATTTCTGCTTATGTCACATGAGATTGCAGTCAATATTCCCCAGTCACTTGACCCGGTATACAGCAATATGATCCAGATCGCCTACAAGGATGACGAGTTCACGTTTGTCTTCCTCCACCAGATCCCGGGTGTCAACCAGGCACGGGCAAAGGCTATCGTGAGCATTACCCCGCAGCATGCTAAAAATCTCCTCGCTGTCTTCACCAAGACCTTTGCAGATTACGAGGCAAAGTTCGGAAAGATTGAAACCCCCTCCGGAAAACAACAGGATAGTGTCACCACGATACGAGGCTATTCCTGATTCCTCTCGGACTGCTGGGTGAATGTTAATATTCTTCTACACCGATAGTATCGGATATCGTGCCGCTGTGGCTTAGTGGTAGAGCGGCTGATTCGTAATCAGCAGGCCGGGGGTTCGAATCCCTCCAGCGGCTCTTGGAGATCCGGTGTGAAAGAAACAAACTGGACATTTTAGATTTTTTCGTTAACCGGTTGTTGATTGAACCTGCCAAATCTTTTCTATTATGGGAAGAACAGATCACAATACTGATACTTCCTTGCTTCTGCAAGGATAGTTTTCTTGAGTTCCTGAATATCCGCAACCTCTTTCTATCCGGTACAAGAATATTGACCTATGCAGAATAACATACAATTCTTCGAAAGTGACACATTCGCCCGGGATACCGGCATTGTTCTCATCAGTTCATCACCCGGTAAAGCCCGGGTAAAAATGGAGATTTTTGATAAACATCTGAACAGCCACCGGACGGTGCATGGCGGAGCCATATTCACCCTCGCTGATACCGCCTTTGCTCTGGCCTCCAATTCCCATGGAGTTCCTGCAGCAGCGATTAATGCCCATATATCCTATATGAAATCAGTTTCATCGGGAACCTTGTTTGGAGACGCAGAAGAATTTGCACTGAATCCCAAACTGGCAACGTATACCGTGAGGGTGACTGATGACAACGGGGATAATATAGCAATTTTCCAGGGAATGGTCTACCGGAAGACTCAACGGAAATGATAGGCAAAACACAAATGTGGGCGCATGCTGAACATTGTTTTTCATCGATCAGATATCTCCGTTAAGTCCTGACCATGCCGGTCCACTAACCGTTTCTCACGTTTTCTATTCACTCCCCGAATTGTTTTGCGAGATAATTCGACTGAACCGCTGAGCGGAATCCAGGCGTATATGGAGTCCTGGTAGTATCATTTTGCATTCTGTTTGAGACCTTCGATTCTGTTTCCTGTTCTGCCGTGCAAATCTATATATTGACAAAAATATAGGTTTCACACAGTTTTTCTCAGTGAATACAAGACGGCATACACCATAAATTGAGTTTTTTTAAAAAGCGGGGGAGGAGTTATCATGATAGCAAAGGTTGAGGAGCCGGCAAATTCCGCCGGCCTGGAACGGTGGAGATCCATATCAGATCTCCGTAAACTGGGACCTCCGGCAGTAGAATACCTGGTGATCAATCTCTGGGACGCTGACGGGAAAGTTCGTCTTGCCGCTGTGGATGCACTCGGTTCCATTGGTGACCGGCGGGCGTTTGAACACCTCGTCAGAATGCTTGGGGATCCGGACCATGATGTACGGTTTGCGTCTGTGGTGGCCCTCGGGAACCTTGGCGATGAACGGGCAATCGGACCGCTCTGTGTGGCCTGTAATGATTCGAACGGCTACGTCCGGACTATTGCCCAGGAGACAGTTCAAAAACTGAAAGCAGGGCAGTGATCCTGAACTATTTGGTTTCAGCCATTGCCCAAAATCTAAGGGTTGCGTATCGAAATCCAGTGTATCCTTTGAGATCTCACGAGCAACCTGCACTCTTTTTACATAAGAACTCTCATCAGCACTGAGAACTTCTGATGAACGAGCCGATAAAAGACAGGCTCCTGAACCGCTGCCGTGAGATGGAGATCCCACTTATCGGGGTGGCAGATGTCGGGCGATGGGTTGATCCCCCCTTCAGTCCCTGGATGCCTTCAGAATTTTTTCCCCAGTCAATCTTTCCGGAAGCACAATCGGTGATCGTCATAGGCCTTCCGATCCCACTTCCCGTTCTCGAGACCTCCCCCTCCATCTGGTACCGGGAACTCTATACTACTGTCAATATTCTGTTAGATCAGTTTACCTATCGTCTTGCGGGATTCCTGACCCGAGAGGGATACCCATCCGTTCCCGTTCCCCGGGATGGATACGGGAGTATCGAAGTCCTCCTGAAAAACCCGGTCGCCTTCTTCTCCCAGCGGCATGCTGCTTTCCTGGCCGGGCTCGGTAATTTCGGTATAAATAATATGATCCTTACACCGGAATTTGGCCCGCGGGTCAGGTTTGGATCGGTCCTGACCATCGCATCCCTCCCTCCCGATCCGCTGAGGGTCGATCCGCTCTGTATCCGGTGTATGCGTTGTGTACACCTTTGTCCATCGTTTGCCCTGGCCGAAGAAGATTATCCGGCCGGAACGACCGACAAGCATGCCTGTGCCTCCTGGAGTGATCAACTTCACAAGCGATACATATCACCCTGCGGGATTTGTATTAAGGTCTGTCCGGTAGGAAACGACCGGGAGCAGTTTTCCCGAAAGGATGCGTCAATCTATGCGGAACCGGAGAGAGCCCCCGTGTTGCAACAGGCCTGGGACCATGTCCGGAAATATGGGGGGAAATAATCCATGCTCCACCTCCTCGACAGAGGGGTGGGAGAGAAAAATGTATATCGGTGAGAAGTTATTACCGGTTAAATCTCGGATCATCATCTGCAATGGCGACTGCAATCAGGGCACTTGATTCCTTGTCCTTGATTTCAAGCATGATGTCCAGGTCATAGGGGAGCGATTTTACAAGGAATTCCCGGAAATCATCAGAAACAATATGGTCGGTATGGGACCCCGGTCTTTTTCCGGGTTTCTGAGAACTGTAATCCATCATTGGGATCCCATCCCCTCCGGACCAGGTTTTTTGTATCAACGGCAAGAGCTCTCCCACAGATTCCCCCTTGTTATTATAGGAATGATGAAAAACATCGAAAAGCACCGGGATACCTGTCTGATTATGGAGGGTAAGACAATCTGCAGCAGGAAATCTCTGTTCATCGTTCTCAACTACCAGACGCCGGACAAGGGCAGTATCAAGACGGCCATATACCCGGATAAACCGCTCCATGCTTTCCTGCCGGTTCCCGTACATGCCACCTATATGCAGCTGAATTTTTGCGGTTGCATCAAGCCCCATCAGGTCAAGAATCTCGGTGTGGTAGCGAAGCTCAGCAATGCTCCTCTCAACAATCCCTTCATCCTGAGCATTGAGAACAATAAACTGATCGGGGTGCATGGAGATCCTGATGCCTTCTCCCCGGATAAAATTCCCTAGTGCTCTGAATTCCTTCCGGAAATGATCCTGCCAGGGATGGCGACAGACGGGATGGGAGGCAAAAGGTACGAGGTCAGAACTTATTCGGAAGAAAAGGATGCGGTGATCCCTGTTCCAGACAAGTATCTTCCGGAGACAGTCAAGATTTCCCTCAACTGTTTCGTAGAGCAGATTCATGCTGTAGGACGCAAGGCGGAAAGTACGGGCACTCCTGCAGCCGATGCTCCGGTTGATACAGGGATAACCTATCCGCATGCCTGTATGGGACGCTTTCATTCTATAAGATTTTTTTTAAAGATACAGACTTCTGGTATTTCTCTATCGAAGGATAAGACAGGTGCTCACGGGAGGAAATTTGTTGCGTGTAAAGGGGATAATCCGCATGTTGCTCATTCTGATTGAAGGAAAGATATTCAGGTATGGTCAAGAAAAGTCCTGATGATCCTTTAACCTTTGATGAAAGAATTTAAAAAAATAATCCACAACCGATGGATATGAAGGTGTAACTCTGAAAAATATTTGGTTAAATTCTTGAAAATGAGAGCCATTCTCTTGAACACAAGGTATTGAACCATATGGTTCTCTCCAGGACCCTATGAATACCAGGGTTATACCATTGCCATTCTCCCAAATTATTAAGGACGTGGGACACTAGGACGTGAAGAGGGGGATGTCCCCTCCGGAAGAGAGCTATATGAAGCGATATATAATATTCGGAATACTCATCGCCGGATTATGCCTTGCCATATTTCTTATATCACCGGTAGCTGCAGTCTCCGGGTGAGAGATCCCGGCAAACCCCGGCCCTACGATAGCAGGTACAATCGATGAATCTTAAAGAAGCCATGCCGGTTACGATATGAAGATTATAGGGCTGATCCTTGAGCGGGACTACCCTGATGGCGTGAGTCCCGGCACCTGCCGCGCTAATCCCCGTGATTCCGGAAGGGGGAGCAGGGGCCGGAGAAGACCAGGGGGCCTCATCATCGGGCTGCAGATGGAAGCCAGAATCGTTCTGCTCTGAAGCAGGTTGTTAAGGACTGCCTGTATGACTGCAAGAAATTTCACCAGGTCTCTGTACCCTCCTTTTTCATGGTGAAACCGGCATCCCTGTGCGATAATATTCGGTTTCTTTTTCTTTTTTCCGCTCCCGCTCTAATTCCGACAATAATTTTATATTCAGAATCTCATTATTCTGTCATGCCTTCAGGGGAATCTGAGCGCCCGGCACAAGGGTGCTATTCTATCAATACACTGATGCTCCTTATGGCAGGGAAGATGGAGGAGACAGCACGTGCCCTTGATGTATCCGAAGCTGCCAGGTTCCTTGATGAAATGCTGGTAGCACGGCGGGTTTATGTTGCAGGGGCTGGTCGTTCCGGCTTAGTTTCCCGTGCTTTTGCCATGCGCCTTATGCATATCGGTTTTGAATCGTATGTGATTGGTGAGACCATAACCCCCGCTTTTTCCAAGGGTGACACAATCGTTGCTTTTTCCGGATCCGGAGAGACAAATTCGATATTTGATATCTGTGAAACAGCAAAGGAACTTGACGGGCGGATTTGCCTGATAACCGCGACCGAAGATTCCCGGATAGCACGAATCGCTGACTGCAGAGTCCTCCTCGGTCACCAGGAGCATGCGGATACTGATATTTCCAGCCAGTATGAAGTTCGCCAGATTATCGGCCAGTATAAATCGATATCTGCTTCCTTTGCACCGTTCGGGACACTCTTCGAAACAGCCGCCCTGATCTTTTCGGATGCCATTATATCTGCATTGATTGAATCCCGGCACTGCAATCTTGATGAAGTACGGGGACGTTTGTCAAATGTCCAGTGAGAGGAACCCTTCGTTGTTTTTTTATCAAATCATCAACGGTCATTTTTTTGTTGATTTATTGATGGATTGAATAAGCCTTTCATCACTCCCCAGAATAAGCCTTTGAATTCAGCCTGCACTCACTCCAAATAAGCCCAATACGGCCTCCGTTCTTCTTCAAGGCTTTCCTTCCACTGGAGATGTGGTTCGCTCACAAAAAAGTCCCTAAAAGTCGCTTATTTTAATGAAATAATCCATTAAAAGGTTAAAAATTTCCTCAATAGCAGGCCTGCAGGAGGGGGGGAAATGAGGGGATCCTATCTATCGATCACCAGTGAGATCGCCCACTGGAACGCGTCTGTGAAGGGGGTTTATATATCTTCGGAAAAACATTTTTATCGGGATACCGCATTTTCGGGGGATCTCAAGCCCCCCAGAATGCTCTGGCCAACAGTGATCGTTGGTGTCTTTAGGTTGTTCAGCAGGGCCAAAATCTTATCAATAATATCATGTAGGCGGGTGAGAAAGACCACCTTATGGCTGAAACCATTGTTCTGCGGACCGATGAAGAAGCGAAAAGCCTGATTAAAGAGTATCTTCATGGCATGGATGTCAACATAGTCCGTGAAATGGAAAAGGAAGGAAACTGGGGCTTCTGGACCAGGTTTGGAGACTTTCCTGTTCTGATCGATCACCGGAAAGGAACTCATTTCTGCATTGTAGCGTTCCAGGTTACCCTCAAGGATGAACACGCCATTGCCCATTTAAATGAATTTTATGAGAAGAATGATGCCCAGTTCATGTATGAAGTGACACGGGCGTTCACATCACCGCTTACTGCCTACTCACGCATTATCGAGCAGGGCAGGGTTATCGGATATTGCGTATCCAAGCACATCTATCCCTACCACCCTGATTTCAACATGCGGACCCTGGATATCGCACTTCAGGCAGTGGTCAGCACCGGGGCTATTGGTGCCGCATTCCTCAAGTGGGTTGCCCGGGTCCTTGAAGTATTCCATGAACGGGGCATTGAACTGGGACATCGTGATCCGACAAAACTCTTTGATTGAAGATGGGCCATTTTTTCCCTGGCAAGAAGACCCACCGGGATAAGCAGGCCGGGGTCTCTGGATAGCCGGAGATCGGTATTCGTCGTTCCCTCATCTTGGCTCACAGAGATCATAAATATCGTGTTCAATAAGGGACGGACTGACTGCGTTGAGGTCATTGTCAGAGAGGAAACGGACGATCTCCTCTATTGTTCCTTTCCCGATTACTTCCACATCTCCACAGTCTGACACCAGGATACATTCGTAATTGCCTCCTGATTTCCGGTACCGGATCCGCGAACACATTACAGTATGATCACCACTCCCTGTGATAAATTACCCCTTTCCGGCAGAAAAACGGGGAAGATTAAAATCGGTGGCATGCATGGGATTATTCAGGATGATGCCCGATTTGTTCACGGTCGAGCTGGTTTCCTGGGATTATGCCCATGCTCTTTCCCGGAACCTTGCAAAGCTCATTACCGTTTCCCGTTTCAGGCCAGAACTGGTCATCGCCATTGGAAGAGGCGGATTTGTCCCGGCACGAATCATCTGTGATTACCTTCTCATGACCAATCTCACCACTCTAAGGATTGAGCACTGGGGCATGGCGGCGAGTAAGTATCCTGAGGCAATCGTGCGGTTCCCTCTTTCCGTTGATGTGGCAGGAAAAGATCTCCTGGTGATTGATGATATCACCGATACCGGAGAAACCCTTGCGGTGGCCCGAAAATACCTCGCTCACCAGAAACCAGGGGAGGTGCGGTTGGGAGTCCTCCAGCACAAGACGACCTCAAGGATCCAGCCGGACTATTATGCTGAACTGATTACAGATTGGCGCTGGATTGTATACCCCTGGGCAATGCATGAAGACCTGACCGGTTTTCTGGAAAAGGTGATGACAGAAGTGCCTGTTTCTCCTGATGGCCTGATTGACGCCCTCCGGGCCCGTTTTTCCATGGTTCCGGAAAGGGAAATGGTTGTTGAAGCACTTGATCACCTGGTCTTCCAAGGAAGAGCTGTCCGTGAGGGAGATTATTACCGTCTGGTTGTTGGACGCAATCAGGCAGCCCATTAAATGGGTATACGGACCCCATTTACGGATACCGCTTTATTAGAGCATCCTTCGGTTGGCAGGGGGAAGTTCTCCGAGAAATTTTCCATCAACAAAGCCTGAAATTCGAAATCGGGGAAATGGTTCATATCCGTCCGTAACCGAATCTGGTGTTAGGAAGAGTGCCATGATCGATAAAGAACGGGAAATCGCACTCCGGGCCCTTCTCTCCCGGAGACTCATCGGGAGAAGGTCAACGGGGACTGAGGCGCTTAACCGGTACCACCAGGCCCTGGTCCACCGCTCTTACCTTCAGGAAAATGAGAATTCTGTTGAAGGAGGTGACAATGAACGACTGGAATTCCTGGGAGACCGCATCCTCAATCTCATCGTGGCTGAATTCCTGTTCCAGACCTGTCCCTACTCCGAAGGGGACCTCACCATCAGAATGGAGTGGACCAGGAATAGGAATATTGCCAGGGTTATCGTTGAAACTCATATCGGTTTTGAGGATCTGGTCCTGGTGGGCAGTAATCAGGAGAAGACTCCCAGGATTATTGCCGGTGCTTTTGAGGCTTTTGTGGCTGCCCTCTACCTGGATCTTGGTTTTTCCAGGACAAAGATTATCATACGCCGGATTCTGGCTTCAGATTTAATGGATTACCCGCAAGAGAAGAATTTTAAAAAACTCCTTCAGGAGTACCTGCAGAAACACAACCAGCCGCTTCCGGTCTATGAGGTCACGAGCAGTGAAGGAGCTGCACACAAGCCATGGTTTTGCTACGTGGTAAGGGTTGAGGGGAGGGTGATCGGTAGTGGCTTTGGAGCCACCAAGGCCCAGGCCACCCAGAATGCCGCACGGCAGGGATTGCAGGCTCTTTCCCGCTAGATAACCCGGATGGAGATACCATTATTATTTACGGCATACATCATCAGGTGGTGATGGTCGTGTGTTTCATACCATACTGGTCGCAGTCGATGGATCCCCCATAACCGGACGAGTACTGGTTGCAGCAGCAGATATGGCCCGGCAATATGAATCAGAACTCCATTGCATATATGTGATCGAAACCGGCTGGTCCGAAGGTGATATCACCCGGGAACTGGTTATCAGAGAGCTTGAAGAAGAGTCCGGAACACTTCTTAAGGGTTTTGAGAGGGAACTTCAACGTATGGGGGTACGAAGCACGCTGCACCTCAAGCGGGGTCATCCAGGTGAAGTGATCCTTTCCGTGGCTGATGAGATTGATGCTGATCTGGTGGTGATCGGGTCTGTTGGAAAAAGCCAGATCTCCCGTATGCTTTCAGGGAGCGTGAGTACTTTTGTTGTCACCCACAGTCCGGTAGCAACCCTGGTCATCAAACCATGAACCAGGTAATATCCTTGTTTCATTTCTTCTTTTCTGAGTACGTATCTCTTTAAGAATTGGAAAAATTATCCCGCTGAATCTCACAACGATAATTGAACACCTGATCTGTTCATGGACACGCTTAAGGGGTCTCCGGAGTATGATTCCCGCATGAATGTACTGTATATCTATGCCCATCCCGAACCCAGGTCGTTCAACTGCGCTCTCAAAGATACGGCCATGCTGACCCTTGCGCGGGCCGGACACGAGGTGAAAGCATCAAACTTGTATGCCATCAAATTCAAGGCTGTGCTGGATTCTGCCGACTTCCGGATACGGGCCAACCCCGATCTCTTCAATCCTGCAGGAGAACAGATGCATGGTGTTGCGGCAAGGAGTCTTGCTCCCGACATTCTTGAGGAGATCGATAAAATCGCGTGGGCCGACCTCCTCATTTTCCAGTTTCCAATCTGGTGGTCATACATGCCGGCAATCCTGAAAGGATGGATCGACCGGGTATTTCTACAGGGGTTCGTGGTCGATCTCCGGGATGGTCGTGTTTATGACCGCGGACTCCTGAGGGGTAAATCCGCCATGATCGTAGCAACCTGTGGATCTCCAGAAGAGATGTACATGAAAGGCGGGATTCATGGCGATCTCAGGGAACACCTTTCCATCATAACCCACAATATCTTCGAGTTTACCGGAATGGCTGTTCTTCCTTCGTTTATTGTGTATAATGTCCCGGCAATGACCAGGGAAGAAGGTGAAAAGCAGCTTGACCGCTACCGTCACGTGCTTGAGATGCTCTGAAAAAAGGGGTTTCCCATTCCTGGTTACACGGGAAGAGACACTGGTTTTACCTCATTCCCCTCCCTGCAGATCAGACAGAAAATCCCGCCAATAAGCATGATGAGATCCAGTGGTGGCAGGATACAGGAGATCACCGCAAAAATTCCAGCCCTGGAAAAATCTTTTTTATTGGCATAGTACAGGGCTACAACCCCCGTTACCATCCCCCCCACCTTGAGAACGAGAAGAGCGATAATAATCCATTGTGGAAGGGACATCATGATCCCAAATCCGTAGACCTCCCCTGCCGTCCTGAGAATAGCAGCAAGAAATGAGAGGATGATAACCGCAAGGATACTCAGGATAACAGCGACGAGGATAAGAATTTTCCCTATCTTTGCCTCGGCTGAGAGACCATCGGTATTCAGCATAATTGTACATTCCGGGCAGTCTATATGAACGTATCCGGTTTTCCTCATTCGAAAAGGGCCACAGAATTACTGTTAACAGGATCTTTATCCCCCAGCCCGGAAGAGGTCAAGAGATCGAAGTGAGAAGCATTCTTCGTAGATTTCAGCCATATTAAAATTTTGTGGGGGCAGGTATGATTCCGGGGTATAGTCCAGGAGGGCCCGGAGGGCTTTCCTCACATTCCGCGAGCGCTGTCTGACAAGATCTTTCTGGAGATAGACAGGAAGAGGGACCCGGTGAAGATCTGCATGAAAGCGGCGACAGAGGAGCAGGAACCTTTTCTGGGGATCGGGACTTACCGGCATACCCTGTTCCGGAACAATCAGGTGGAGAACCAGATGAGATAATGGAAAGGGTCCATCACACCATTCGCACCGTCCTTCAAGGAGGCTTGCGATCGTTTTCTTTTTTTTTTCTGGTCGTCCGGAAGATACTCATCCGCTGACAGGTACCAGGAGCAGTTTAATTAACATTTTCCTGCTCGACAGGGAGATTGGCTTTTCACACCCGTGGATCCTGGATGGCCGGGCAGAAGTTACAGATTGAATGAGGGACATCTTTTTCTTTTTCCCTCACCGGGCAAAAAAACTCCCCGTTCTTCTCCTCGACCATGAAACCTCCGGGAAATGGCATACCTACCGGGTGCCCGGGTTGATCGAGAACAAACATGGAGAATCCTGCCATGAGGTAGTAAAAAAGAGAATGGCACGGGGAACTGAACTGGGGCATATACTCGCGCTCGATATCCCGGGAGAAACATCCCTCCGGGACCATTTTGAGATACTCCCTGAACAGGGCAGAGTCCCGTATCGGATCCCTCATACCGATAAAATCCCCTGACCAGTTCATGGCCATAATACGGTGATGGGGACCGAACACCTGCTCGATAAAGAAAGGACGGACTGCTTCGCGGTAAGGGGAGGGGAGCTGATCAACCTCATAGCGAAGTTTGCCACAGATAACCTGGAGATCGAAGGATGAAAAAGAGCGAACCTCATCTGCGATCAAAACACCAAGATTCCCCTTCGTCTCTGCAGCGGCAAGATTCCGGCAGGTATCTAATATCCGGGAAAAGACCTCCTGTCCAAAACGTGACACGAACCGGTCATATCCTGAAGGAAGCTGATCCATACCTCATTCTTCGTGTATCCTCAGGTCCGAAATAGATTGGTATAATACCTCCCCTGATACCCTGTCCGGCCGGGAGGCAGCTAACATTATGAAATGTTACCGGCGTTGGGGGGGTGGCCATAGAGAGAAGATACTCTCATGTACCTATCCCGGATTTTTTGATTAGGAAATATGAAGCAGACAGGGCTATGACAACCACACCCAGAGCGATCATCACTGTGCTGTTGAGCGTCTCTGCCCCTTCGGTGAACGGATCAAGCAGGATGATCTTCCGGGCAACCGCGATGATTGCTACGAGAACAATAATTTCGACATGGATCTCATTCTTGATGAGATATGCCTTGATGGTTTCAAGGAGTTCGATACCGATGAGGAGGAGGAGGAAATACCCGAAAATCTCGAGGATATCGTGGGTTCCCAGGCGGTATGCAATATCAGTGGCCAGAGCTCCAATGAGAATGACAAGGAGTTCGATGAGTCCGAAAAAGATTACCACTGCGAGCATCACCATGAGCACATAATATACTCCTCTTTCAAATTTGTTGATATATTCAAGCATTCCTGACCTCCTGTAACCTGGTTTTCCGCCACTGACAGCGTCCAGGGGCTTGGTATTTCTCTGCCTGTTTCCCTGCCCTCACATCGGGCATGAAAGTATAAATAATAGCATGAAACCCCTTGTAGATTATGCAAAGATTCAGATTATTCCTGGTATCCCTTCTTCTCCTTCTTTCCGTTGCCGGGTTTGGAGCCGGACAAATCACGGGAGGAGATACAGGATATTTCAAAGTCGAATCGAGTCCCATGGATTCCCAGGTTGTTTTTGACGGGATCTACTATGGCAATACCCCGTCAATTATTCCCGTCTCTGTGACGGGCACACCCTCGCATACCCTGACTGTATCAAAGTCAGGATATTCCCCCTGGACCAGGACCTATGTATCAAATCCAGAAGCTGGGGAAACTATCACTGTACTTGCAGTTCTTGAACCGACTGCGACATTCGGATCCTTGGTAGTCACTTCATCACCCCAGGGGGCCCTTATTACGCTTGACGGTGGAATGGGACAGCAGGCGCCCTGGACCTATACCGATATCAGGGCGGGAAGCCATACTGTGCGGGCGTTCCTTTCAGGCTATCAGCCATATCTCACTATTGTCAATATCCCCCCGGGTGGAACGGTAACAGTTAACGCCCCCCTCAGTCCCCTGTCGGATGTTGGTGTACTTCAGGTTAAGAGCTCCCCGGGGGGAGCTGATGTCTATGTTGACGGGTTCTATAGCGGGTCAACAGCTACAACGATAGGGAATCTTGCCGCAGGGCAGCATAATCTCCGGCTCCGGCTTGCGGGATACCGGGAATGGACAGCAACCGTGCAGGTTCCATCGAACGGCGTGACCGTTATCGATGCAACACTCGAGGTGGCAACAGCTGATAGAACCGGAAATATTGTAATCTCTTCAAATCCTTCCGGTGCATCGGTGTACATTGATGGCAATTACCAGGGACGGACTCAGGCGGATAATCCCCTTGACCTGATTGGTATACAGCCGGGCACCCATATCCTGGAGCTGCAACTTATGAATTATCGGGACTTCATAACCACCCTGGACCTGCAAACCGGAGAGACCATCCCGGTATCTGCTGCACTGGTTCCGGCAACCAATCCTTCCAGCACAGGAACACTCCAGGTATCATCAGACCCCCTGGGGGCAAACATCTTCATTGATAATGTCTGCCGGGGCATTACTCCCCTGACAATATCAGCCGTTGAGGCCGGGTCCCACTCGCTTTTCCTCCGGCTCCCGGGATATACTGATTACAGTTCAACGGTTACAATCAATCCCGGTCAGGTGCTCCAGGTACAGGCAGCCCTCTCACCTGTTGCTACTCAGACTGGTTCCGAACTGCTGACGGGAGCCGGAGCAGTACTGATCACCATAGTGGCAGTGCGAAAAAGAAGGCAATAGCCATTTCAATTTTTTTACCATCAGGCACCATTCAGGAAGAGATCCATTCCCCCCGGGGCCAGAGCAGAAGCAAAGAGGTCTGCCGGGTCCGGGCATTCCGGGGGCGAATAGCTTCGTCCTGGAAGGAAAACTTTCTGTATCCTCGCTGCCGTCTCCTGGCGGCGGGCTTTCACCAGCAGGTGTTGCTGCCCGGGTGAGATATTTAAATGGTGTATTGATGAATGGCATTCCGGGCAAAGGAGAAGGATTTGCAGGGAAAGATCTCCCGTTCCCCTCTCCGGACCCACTCCATGGATACAGTGGATCTCGAGATGAGATACCGGAATCTCTCCACCGCAGCACTCACACCGCTCTCCTGTTGCCCGCTTGAGTGTCCGGACCCCCGTTGTGCAGGAAGGGTCATCTCGAACCGTACACAGCCCGTGGAGATCATACGTGGTGGAATATAGATGCCACCATGAAATATGTTATTCTCTTACAGAAGCCAGTCACCAGAACTGAAAGGAACTGAGGATATGATCCCCTGCACCACACCGTCACCTGCCTGGATTAAGGTGATTATGGGATATCCCGCAGGCGAAGTGTCAGGGACATAAGGATTCGATCCTCACCGCTTCCAAAGTAGTCTGGTACTATCCCGAGTTCTTTAAATCCCCTGGCCCGGTAGAGACCGGCAGCCGGGATATTATCAGGTGCCACGGTGAGGGATACCCTTGTCACCCCTGCCTCTTCAAGTGCCCGGATGAGCGTGATAACGAGATCAGTTCCAAGGCCTTTTCTACGATGGGAAGGTGTCACTTTCAATCGTAATATCCAGCCATCTTTCGGTGAATGGGGCAGGATCGCTCCGATGATATATCCGGCTAGCTGGCCATCCACCACCGCCACAAAGAAGAGGGGTGCAAAGATAACAGATACCTGCCTGATAAAGACTGCAGCGCAGTAAGGAGACCCTTTCTCCCCCTGTTCCAGTGAACAGACTGCACAGAAATCTTCTTCCTGGAACAACCGGAATCTGACTTCCGGATTCATATCCCCCGTCAGGAGTGTTCACCGGAGACCCATCGCGTTCCTTCTTTGGTAAACTCTTTCTTCCAGATAGGGACCGTCTCCTTAATCCTGTCGATGATAAATTCACATGCATCGAATGCAGCCTTGCGGTGGGATGCCCCGACAACAATCAGGATAATATAATCGCCTACAGAGAGACGCCCGATCCGGTGCAGAATATCCACTGAATGAATGGCAAACCGGGACATTGCTTCATCCCTGATGGCATGAAGTTCCTGGAGTGCTGCCTCCTCATACGTTTCGATTTCGATTGCACTGATACCGTCATCCCTGACAACCCCAACAAAGGATACAATACCTCCGACATCACTGTCGATTGCTGCCTGGATGTAGGTCCCGGGATCGAAATTCTCACCGGTTATGCGTATCATGGTTCGCTCTCCTTTCAGCCTCCGGCAACCGGGGGGTAGAGTGCTACCTCATCGCCATCGGAAAGCGACATCTCTCCAATAGCGGCCCGGGGCACCCGCTTCCGGTTTACCATCAGGATAATATGTCCCCGGAGCCGCCCCTGGTCATCAAACAGCAGGATTCTGCTTTCTTCTGAGCGTGAAGCAATGATGGAAAGGAGGGTGGAAAGGTCAGAATTTTCCGGAAGATCATAACTGGATCTTTCACCCATGACGTCCCGGAACCCGGCAAAAGCCCTTACCAGTACCTTCATCAGTCCTTTTCTCCTGAAATTATCCTCTTCTGAAATTCTCTGCACTCCCTGCATAACGGATCAGGCTCGAGATCAAGGTAACTGATCGTGGATCCCCGCCCGTCCCAGAGGAGGAGCCGGTTCTTGAGGAGTTCTCCCCGGCCCGTGATATATTTAATGGCCTCGTGTGCCTGCAATATACCGATGATTCCGGCTGTCGTCCCGATGACCGGAAATTCCGATCCTGCAGGCGGTTCAGGGAATATACATTTCAGGCATGCGGTTTCACCCGGAATAATAGTAGTAACATGTCCGTCGTATCCGCAGACTGCCCCGTGGATACAGGGGATGGTGTGAACCAGGGCTGCACGGTTAAGAATATATCTTCCGTCAAAATTATCAAGGGCATCGATGATGAGGCTGGCACCCTTGGTGAGGGCTACTGCATTCTCTCCGCTCGCGGCAACCGTGACAGCATCGATGCTGATCTCCGGATTGAGCTGTAGCAATTTGTCACGGGCAGAACGGGATTTCTCCCTTCCGATATCCCGTTCCCAGTGAAGGATCTGCCGGTTCAGGTTTGTCAGGTCAACCCGGTCACGATCGATGATGGTGATATGGCCAACACCTGCAGCAGCCAGATAGACCGCAACAGGGCAGCCAAGACCCCCGGCTCCTGCGATAACAACATGCGCTGATTTTAGACGTTCCTGGTTTTCCTCGCCAATAAACGTAATTTGCCGGGAGTAGCGCTGAATCTCCCGATCAGTGAGCATAAAATCCCCTGGGAAAAATCCCTTCTCCCTCCTTTACACTAGTTATTTCCCGTCACACACTAATGTATTTCCTCAATACTGCCCCAGGGCAGGTCCCCCTGTCCCGGGTGAGGACCAGGTGATATCCCTGGCTGCCGATAAAGTAAAAAAACTCAGGAACTTCCTTAAGAGGGAGGGGCGCGTCATAGTCTCGTATTCGGGAGGCGTTGACAGTGCTCTCCTTGCTGCGATGGCAAAAGAGGTGCTTTCGGAGAATGTCCGCTGCGTCATCCTTGACTCTCCGCTCATTCCCAGGAAAACGCTCAGGGAAGCGCTATTGAGGGCATCAGAACTCGATGTTTCCTGTACAGTGATACCCTTCCCTATCCTTAATGCCCCCCAGTTTGTGGTAAACCGAAAAGACCGGTGTTATCATTGTAAGAAGTGTGCCAGCAGGATTCTCAAAGAATCAGCCCGGAATTTTGGAGAGGCTATAGTAATTGACGGAGTAAATACGAGCGATCTCGCAGAGTTCAGGCCGGGGCTCAGGGCCTGTAACGAGGAGGGAATCGGGCATCCGTTTGCCGATTGTGGTATCTCAAAGGATGAAATAAGAAGCATTGCCCGCGATGCCGGCTTCTCGTTCTGGGATCTGCCCTCCACCTCCTGCCTTGCCTCCCGTATTCCCTATGGTGAAGAGATTACAAGGGAAAGGATTCAGATTATTGAAAAAGCTGAAGAGGTCGTGAAAAACTGTGGTATCTCGGTGGTCCGGGTGAGATCTCACAGGGAGATGGCCCGAATTGAAGTCCTGCCGGGAGAATTTTCACGGCTGCTCGAATACCGCGAAGCAATTTCCCGGGAACTACATGTGCTCGGGTTCCGGTACGTAACCCTGGATTTCGATGGATTCCGGAGTGGGAGCCTGGACTATGGGTAATAGCGGCAGAAGAGAAAATACCAGATTTTCGGATCATTTTCCGGAAACAGTTATTTTCAGGAGTGTTTCCGGATGAAAAGAAGCATGAAGCGCATCAGGTTTATCCAATTTCCCCTGTTTTTTGTTGTGACGCGGGAAATGCCTGGTAGAATGTACGGCAATAGAATGATGTGAACTGAAGACTAAAACCATCTATCCATAACCGCAATGGAACTACTCATATTCAAGGACATCGTTGAAATCCTGGCGCTAATATTTGCAGTGGTAGGTTCAGTTCTCATAGGGTATGGAGGCCTTGTTGCAGCATATAAAATTTTCCTCCGTGAGATCTGGAAACGCCCGTTAACAGATTATAATCTGATACGACGGGAATTTACAAGTAAGATCGTCTTTGGGCTTGAATTTTATATCGCTGGAGACCTGCTCACCACCCTCATCGCCCCTACGAAGGAAGAGATCCTCCTGCTTGCCGTTGTCGTAATCATCAGGACAATTCTTGGGTACTTCCTGGCAAGGGAGACCGCGGAATACCAGCTTGAACCTTGAGACCGGGCCTTCCCGAATCATTCTTTTCAGCACACAGAATTTTTTTAGTCTTCCTGCAGAACACTTCAAAGGAAACAGTCATGGTAATAAATCCGGAATCCGGAGAAGTGAGTGAAAGCCAGGGGATGATCCGGCTCCAGTACCAGGGGGCCAGGCTTGCATCCCGGGCACGGTATCGCGAGGCTCTGGCAGCATTTGACGAATCGCTTGATCGAGGGGGGTCAGTCCCTGAAACCCTCGTGCAAAAAGCTCTGACACTTGACCGGATCGGGTTCTTTTCGTCCGCTCTCGCCTGTTGTGAGCAGGCAATATCATGTGAACCCCGGAACAGTGATGCCTGGTTTGTCCGGGGGCTGACGCTCTACTACCTTGCCAGAAATACCGAGGCCATCAGGTGCCTGGACCAGGCAGTTGCTATCGACCCTGATCATGGCGAGGCATGGTTCATCAGGGGCAACTGCGCCTACCAGAACGGAGATCTCGAAGAAGCATTACAATCATACGGAAAGACCCTTTCCCTTACCTCTGACTATCCGAAAGCCTGGTATAACCAGGGGGTCTGTCTTTCTGAACAGGGAAATTTCCGTGGAGCGCTTGATTCATATGACCAGTGCATCCGGATAAACCCTGGCGTCAGCGTTGTCCATGCCAACCGGGGGGTTGCCCTTACCGGGCTCGGATACCTTGAAGAGGCGTTAGATGCCTTTGACTCGGCACTTGAGCTCGACAGCCGGGATATGACAGCCCTGAACAACAAGGGGATTCTTCTTTCCCGCATGGGAAGGGATAAAGAGGCGATGGAATACCTCAGCAGGGCACGGGAATTTTCACGGGGGAGAGAAATTCCCCGGAAGGTGTGGTAAACTATGGGAGTGTTGTACAATGTTCCATCGGCTTTCAGAACCAGCCTGAGCCCGGATCAGTCCGCAGCGCTGGAACGGGAGCTATGATACCTGTCAGCCTGGCTGCCGCTGCAGTTATTCTGGCTATACCGGCAGGTTTTCTTGCTGGAGTAGCAGGAGTGGGAGGTGGTTTTCTCTATGTTCCAATGCTCGTCATCATCTTTGGTCTTGACCCGGTCTCTGCAGTCGGGACGAGTCTGGTGGTAATTATTTTTACCACCCTCACCGCATCAGCATCTTACTTTCATCAGGGAAGGATTTTATTCCTCAGTGCAGTCTGCCTGATCCTTCCCAGTATTGTATTCGCCGTTATCGGTGCCTCCCTGACGGCCGTCCTCACCGGAGAGATCATCGCTCTGCTCTTTTCAGTGGTTGTCGGGATGCTTTCGATAAAACTTCTCTGTCCGGATTTTCCTTTTATCCGGGCTCTGGAACGGGGGCCGTCCTGCGTTGAGACCTGTTCTGACCGTTTCTCCAAGACGATAGAAAACAGGATTTACTATGCAAACTACTTCCTGTGGGGTTCTCTTGCCGGCTTTGTCAGCGGACTGACAGGGATCGGTGGAGGGGTTATCAATGTTCCAGCTTTGGTCACTGCCAGTGTGCCGGTCCACTATGCCGTCGCCACTTCTGCAGTGGTTGTTCTCTTTACCTCTGCAGCTGGTGCAGGTATTCATGCTGCGCTCGGTCACATCGAGCCCGGATATGCCATCGCCCTATCTCTTGGAGCAGTAATTGGTGCATACGCCGGAACACGAGCAGCGCCGCATATCCCCGAACACCATTTACAGAGAGGGATTGGGGTCCTCCTGGCCTCTGTTGCTGCCATCATGGTCATTGATACGGTCTTTGGCCTCTGAAATAGCAAGGGACCGCAAGAACCGGTTATGTGCCGGTCTGCAGAAGGTAACCCGGCGTTTTTCCTTCCGGGATGTTCTTCAGGTAGTATCGGGCAATTAGCATGGCAACGAGCGCACCGAGAATATTTGAGATACAGTCAAGGATTGAATCCATGACTCCATTGTTATACGAGGATTGAACAAGAAGGTCGATGTAGTATTCGCCAATCTCCCATCCACATCCGAACAGGAGTACAAGAACAAAGATCGCTGCCAGGATGCGGGATGGCCGTATGCGTATCTCCCAGTAATCGAGTACAAGAAAGAAGGCAAAGATGAGAAGACCGAGAGCGATGGCTGAAACCACATGTGCCAGTTTGTCATAGTACGGCATGTATTTCCAGTACCAGCGATTAATCCCTCCTGCCATATGGAGGAGGAGAGCAAGGCCAATAGCACTCTTAATCCCGAACGGAAACCGTATTGAGAGCCATCGTTCAAACAGGATCGGGAGGAGGAGAATTGCCATGGAGACCAGCACGACGTAAAAACGGGTAGTATCATGGATGAGAACGGCCTGGAGGGCATAACCGATAAAGATTATCTCAAAGAGAAGGATGATGATGTATTCAAGATCCCTGGGCTTCATGCTGTGATATTCCATTCTTATGCGCTCTCATGATTAATATCTCTGCTTATTTCCGGTCAGCTTCAGATATTCTATTGGTCCAGACTTTCTTTGTAAGAAGGAAGGTATTGCTCTTCAGACCTGACTGCCCAACCGTTAAACCGGACCCTGAACCACCATCCCTTACCCATTGATTTTTCATTCCCTGGTACTATAATCTCTCAATCCGGTTCAAACAGCATATGTCAGATACTGCATTCAGGATTCCGAGGAGTACCTGCAAGCTTTTTGGAGCTATCAAGGCCCTCGGGACTATGAAACGGACGGCAATCCTTGTTCATGGTCCAAAAGGATGTGTATACCACATCAACTATATTCTTGGCATGCGGGGTGACCGGCCTGCTGAGATCTATTCAACCTGTCTCGATGAACAGGACATCATCTTCGGTGCAGAGCGCAAACTTGTGGCCGCCATTGAGCAGATCGACAGAAACCACCGGCCCGACCTGATCTGCGTCCTCTCCTGCTGCGCATCCGGGATTATTGGTGAAGATGTCACTTCGGCTGTCCGGTCTGCTTCCATATCAGCACGAGCACTTGCATTTGACTCAGGAGGTTTTGAGGGAGATCATACGGGAGGTTACAGTGATACGCTTGCCGTGATCTCCCGTTCCCTGGCCACAACGACCGGAGCGAGAATCCCCCGATCTGTTAATATTGTCGGACTCCTGCGTGCCGGACCGGATCTGGCAGAACTGAAACATCTTCTCTCTTCGATAGATGTGAATGTGCAGAGCGTCTTTACTGCTGGCGCAACACCCGATGAGCTGTCACGGGCTGGTGATGCATCACTCAACCTGGTCACGTGCGAGACATCAGGTCTCGAAGCGGCAAAAATTCTGGAACAAAAATTCGGAACCCCGTATTGTGTGGTCGATCTCCCGATTGGAAAGCCTGCAACAGACCGGTTCCTGAACATCGTTGACATCCTTCTTGGCGGATCCGGAGGAAAGGAAGGTCCTGGACAGGATGCCCTTACTTTCAGACTCCCGCACGATTTCCATATCGCCCTGTTTGCCGGACCGACACGTGCGATAGCGTTCTCGAAGTTTCTCCATGGACTGGACTGTCTTCCCCGGCTTATTATACTCGATTTTCCCCCGCCCGCACCTGAAAGTATCCGTGAGGCTGCAGGCCCGGGTTGCAGGATCCTGGTTCAGCCCGAATACCATGAGATCCAGGAAAATCTGGATCTGTTGGAAATTGACCTCATTCTTGGGGGAATGTTCGAGCGGCCTTATGCTGCCATGCGCGGGATACCGCATATTGACGTCATGCACGGGAGCCAGAAGACCTTTGGTTATGACGGTGCAGAACTGATGGAAAACCTTCTCCGTGTAGCAAAAAAACATCTTCCGGTGGAGTAGGAGAAGGGAATTACCGGTTCCTTTCCAGGATATGCAGGACTTTATTGGTATCCTGATTGGTATGGGAACCGGAGAAGGAAAACCTGATTTTCGATATAACAAAGGAATCCGGTGGTCGTTGGTTTGAAAAGAAGAGGTATATAGGAAGAGATCTGATGGGGATGGAAGAAGGTAGTATTTCCATGACTTCTTCAGGTCCTGCCGGTTGTTCCGATGATCTCCGCGCGGAGATTGACGGGCACCTCCTGATGATCGAGGCCCAGTATCCCCTCCGCATCAGGAATAAGGACTATGTAATTGAGAGAATAATGGCAAAAACCAACGACAGGCGACTTATTCTTACCATCGCCTTCTCTCTGAATCACTGGGTGGCAGTGAACAGGATTTCCGGGGATGTAATAATCCCGGAGAGGGTACTCGACCAGATTCTCGGAGCTGTCTGCTGAGAAAGACAATTGAATGTGAGGCGTGATTCAGATCTCGTCCCCTTGCATGAAAAACCATGTTTCGGGTATCATAAATGCGGTTAAAAGAACCATCTGTTTCCGGGCATCAAACCATATCGCTATACCAGTGCTGATTCAGATGATATCAAGGGCAACAAGTTCTTCAATCTCTTCCTCCTCTTCGTCAGGAACCTGACGTTCCGGCGGAATACGCTTTTTATCTCCGCTTCCGGCAAATATCGCTCTGATACGGTTCATAAGATGCATGATAACCCTGCCGTTTACCTTCATATAACCTGATCCCCACGAATTGGCAGCTCAATCAGAGGGGGATGGAAATTTCACTGGATCCAAATAATCATCAATTCTCTTCTGGTTTGTATTACCTGCCTGCAGACCGGACAATTTCAGACCGATAAGACGGACCGGTCTATCGGGGGAGAGATTGAGGAAGAGCTGGTGTGCGGTATTACGGACAATACGGAGCTCTCCGGATGGTTTTTCAAGCGTCCTCGCCCTTGTCAGGGTCATGAATCCCTGGTAACGTATCTTAATCGTCACAGTCCTGAACCTCAAACCTTCTGAGGAGAGAGTTGATACGAGATCTTCAGCCATGGAATCCAGGGTTACCATGAGAAGCGAACTATCGAGAGTGTCTTCATCATAAGTCATTTCCCGGCTGACCGACCTGCTGTATCCGTGGATTTCAATCCCGCTCTGGTCGATGCCCCGGGCAATATGCTGGATGGTTACCGCTGAGCGCCCGAATAGGCTGATGAGTTGCTGGATATTGCCTTGCGCCAGCTGACCAATGGTAAAAATACCCAGGTCATGGAGTATCTTTGATGATTTTTTTCCGATCCCTGGTATCTTTTCCACGGGTAACGGGGCAAGGAATGAAGCCGCACTATCAGGGTCCACTATCACCAGACCATCCGGCTTTGAATAATCTGTCGCAATCTTGGCGAGAGCTCTGCCGGGGGCAATCCCGATAGAACAGGAAAGGCCTTCCTCCAGCCGTATAGTCCACTTGATTTCAATGGCCTTTTCCTTTGCAGCTTCATATGACCCCGTATAACTCAGGTCAAGGAACGCTTCATCGATGCTCACCTGTTCAATACTCTCCGAAAATCTTTTCAGGATCTCCATGACCGCCTTCGAAGCCCTGGTATAGAGGGCGAAATGTGGGCTGGTGAATATGGCATCCGGACAACACTGATAAGCGTGGGAAATGGGCATTCCCGAATAAACCCCGAAAGAGCGTGCTTCGTAGGAAGCGGCACTGACCACCCCCCTGCCAAGTCCTCCCTTTGGATCCGCACCAACGATAACCGGTCGTCCCGCATATTCGGGATGCTCCCGAACCTCTACAGATGCAAAAAAGCTGTCCATGTCGATATGGAGAATGATTCGCGATTCACCTTCTGCCATCATGCTCACCTGCTCCCCCAATTCATGGTTCCTGGCTGGTAGGACCGGTAAAGATCTAACGCCGGTGGCCTCCAAGCCTCCTGAAGAATCGCTGCAGCCGGGGGAGGTTTTGTTCATAATGTATAGACAGGGAAGGGAGAGTGTATGGAAGGTACCGGGTTATCATCATTGTTCCCATCAGGCCTTTCCGGATTATATTTCTCTCTGTTCCGATTATGATATTCTCATGCTTCCGGACACGATCCAGGAATTCCTCCCCACTATCGGCCCTGGCACAGGTAAGCACGGAACCATAATCAGATACGAGATGAGCATCGGTCCCCCCCACAATCCCCAACCCGTAGTGCTCCGCAAGGTGAATCGCCCTGAGGTTTCCCGATCGGGGCATTCCACCACATATTGCTTCAACAGCGTCAAAACGGGGAATAATGCCAGGGGGGAGGTATTCACGGTCCACACAGCGGCCGACACCTTTGTTGAAGAGAAGATACCCGAAGGGGTGTGCCGCAGCACACAGACAGGAATAACCTTCCAGCCGGTCGAGAATCTCGGATGTGGTGAGGCGGATAGCTAAGTACGGGCTCTTTTGTTTCTTCTGTTCAATATGGAGCCGGTAGAAATCAAGCAGATCTGAAAATGAATACCAGTAGATCAGGATATGGGGGCCATCAAGGGCACTCACTTCTATCCCGGGGATGATCAGGACATCTTTTGTTGTCGAGACTGCCTCCTTACTCCCGCCGACTGCATTGTGGTCGGTAATGGCAAGCCCGATCCCAAGGTGTCTTGCCCTGTCGAGGGCATCCCGTACCCTGACAGGGGCATCAGAATGGTCCGTATGGCAGTGCATATCGACAGATGAAAATCCCTCTCCTGCCAGTTCTGCAGGAACTGGCCGGCTGAACCTGACCCGCTCCGATACTACCCGCTCCCGTTTTTCCATACCGCAATGTCAGCAGTTATCTCTTTTTCATGTATGATTAATGGGGACCCATATAGCATTGTACACAGGATGAACCGGCAGAGATTACCGAAATATTTAATTAATAATTGAAGAGAAACTCTTTGCCCGGAGGTATCTCCGGCACCATAGGTCATCAGAACCACCTTATAACCTTTGAGGAAGACAGCCCCCCTGCTGTTCTCCACCCCTCCCTCTTCAGATAGAATCTTTTTTTCCTGATCTGGAATTCGAAAGAAACACCATATCCGGAAATTCAGGGAACTGGTTGTTGCTGGCTGATACAGTGAACAGCCCCCATCCCGCCGACCAGAGCCCGGCAGTCTATCCCTATTATCTCGCGGCCCGGAAATACGGCCTCCAGGATCATCCGTGCAATGCCATCATGGGGATGTTCAAATTCCGGCATGATTACGGTCTGGTTGGTGATCAGAAAATTTGCATAACTCGCCGGCAGTCGACATTGATCCCCTACTATCTCGGGCATCGGGAGAGGTATCACCCGTAAGGTTTTACCGTTATGATCAGTTGCGCTTTTCAGGATCCGGTAATTTTCCCTGAGCACGGCATAGTTTTCATCGGATGGATCCTCTTCAAGAGAACAGACCACGGTTCTCTCATCAACGAACCTGGCAACATCATCGACATGCCCATCGGTATCGTCTCCGGCAATTCCCCATTTTAACCAGATAACATGACTGCATCCAAGATATTCACAGAGCAGCATCTCAATCTCTGTCCGGTTCATCTCCGGATTCCGGTTCCGGTTGAGGAGGCACTGCTCGGTCGTCATGATGGTACCTTTCCCATTGACATCAATCGACCCTCCTTCCAGAACCATCCGGGGATAGAAGGCCCTTAATGCAAGGTCCTGATTCAATGCCAGTGGAATACCGTCATCCAGCAGGAGTTGTGGATATTTGTTACCCCATGCATTGAACTGCCAGTCGACCATGGCAAGTTCATGGTTTTCCCTGTTCACAACGAACGTTGGGCCATAATCACGGAACCAGACATCAGCATAATCGATATGATGGATCTTCAACGCCCCTGCAGGGAACTTTTCACCTCGAAGGTGCTGCCGGACGGCTACCTCGGTCTCTTCATCCCGGACACAGAGGTGAACTGTCTGATAAGGGCAGATTGCCCGGATGATCTTTTTATAGGTCGTTTGCACCGCGAAAAGATCAGGGAAGGTATCTCCACTCTGAGGCCAGGAGAGCCAGATCGCTTCCTGCTTCTCCCATTCGGCAGGCATGAAAAATCCGGCTTCTTTCGGAGTTGCCCCGGGGATTTTCCGCATGTCAGACATGTTCATATCACCGGTCTTTGGCAAGCAGCCGGTAGGTGTCCGGCCTCCGGTTCCGGAGAAATCCCCATCCCTCACGCACCTCTTCGTTTTTTCCGGGCAAGATATCAGCGAGCAGGACTTCTTCTTCTTCCCCGGCTCTGGCGATGATATTGCCAAAGGAATCAGCTATAAAAGAACTTCCCCAGAACTGGAGATCGCCTTCCGTCCCAACCCGGTTAACGGCTGCCAGATGTACACTATTCGCTATCGCATGCCCCCTCTGGACAGTCTCCCAGGCATGCCGCCAGTCACCTTCCCGAGTATCACGCACCCCTTGGATCCATCCAATCGCAGTCGGATAAAAGATAATTTCTGCACCAAGGAGAGTGACTGCCCGCGCTGCTTCAGGGAACCACTGGTCATAGCAGATGAGCACCCCGATGCAACCATGGGAACAATCGTATACCTCATACTGGTCTCCGGGGGAAAAATAGCTCTTTTCAAAGTAGAGGGGATCATGGGGGATATGCACTTTACGGTAGGGGGGACCGGCAAGGGCGCCATTGTCAAAAACTGCTGCAGTATTGAAAAACCGGCCATCATCTCCCTGCTCGAAGATAGGGACAATCACGGTGACCTGGAGATCTCCCGAGAGGTCTGCAAATGCCAGGGTGGATTCACCTGGAATGGCCTCTGCGTACTGTGAGACATCCTTTCCGTTCTCCTGGGGGAAATAAGGTACCCGGAAGAGTTCCTGGAGACAGATGATCCCTGCCCCGCCCTGGGCAGCTTCCCGCGCCAGCCGGAGGGCATGGCGAAGATTATACCCGGTATCCCCGGTGACAACATGTTGCACAAGACCGATTCTGATGGTGCGGTTATCCATTGCTACCAGTGGAATTGTCAGTAATCCTACATGTAGGTCACTCCGGCTGCGGGATTCCGCCCGGAACGCCAGGATATCTTCACCCTCTTTGCGATTGAACGTACCTCCAGGGTTTGTTGCCCGCATCAGGGAACCATATTCCTTAATTGATCCCTGACCAATCATCATGCGGGGAGTATGGCAACGGTCACGGTTATATCCGGAAATGTCTTCAGATTCCACGATTGTCGGGGACATCCTGAATCTCAGGACCGCCTTACACAGGCCATTTCCGGGATTCCTGAAGGGATACAGGTTGTAGAACCGGTATTAGCTGACAAGGCCGATCTCCTGCGGATACATTCGCCAGCGTATATTGACATGATACGGGATTCCGCTGCTTCGCTTTCAGAACACCAGTGCCGGTATCTGGACCCTGATACTTATATAACCCGATATTCGTTTGATGTCGCTCGGTATGCAGCAGGTTCAGCAGTCCTGGCTGTTCGCTCCGTGAAGGAGGGCTCATCATGGTTCGCTATGGTCCGGCCCCCGGGTCATCATGCAGGGAGCAGTTACCACCTGGGATTCTGTATTTTCAACAATGCCGCCATTGCCGCCGGTTATGCACTTGATCGATTCGACCGGGTTGCCATCATTGACTGGGATGTCCACCATGGAAACGGGACACAGGACATATTTTATCATTCGGATCGTGTCCTTTATTGCTCAGTCCACCAGGCATTTACCTTCCCAGGAACAGGGAGGCGTGAAGAGGAGGGGATCGGACCTGGGAAAGGCTTTACCCTAAATGTACCCCTCCCGGCCGGGTCCACATACGCACGTTACCGTCAGGCATTTCATGATGATTTTCTACCTGCAGTCATGAATTTTGAACCTGGTCTGATCATTGTCTCTGCAGGACAGGACTGTCTCCTCGATGACCCGCTCGGCAACATGAATCTCTATCCGGATGACATCGGGGCAATGGCATCGCTCCTGTCCGGGACCGGAATACCCCTTGTTCTTCTGCTCGAGGGAGGGTACGGCCCCTCCCATACTGCAGCAATTTCCTCAATTATCCGGAACCTCTGTGAATGAAGAGGTGATCCCGATGAACTGGCGGAGTGGCAAAAGGTTATCAGGCATCATGGATGAGCACTATCCATGGAACCAGAAAAAAAACTAAGGATCCGATCGGTTCCGATCCTCATCGGTTCTATCATTCTTTGCAACCTGGCTGGTATTCTTGGAATCTTCGTTACGGATACCGGGCCAGGATCCTGGTATGACAGCCTTGTAAAACCTCCATTTACTCCGCCTTCGTGGGTATTTGGCCCGGTTTGGACAACCCTGTATGTCCTGATGGGCATTTCCCTGTACCTAGTTCTGATGGAATGGCGGAAAGGTAATGATGTTCGTATCCCCCTGGTGATCTTTGGAATTCAGCTGGTTCTTAACACGTTGTGGTCATTCCTCTTTTTCGGCCTTGAATCTCCAGTTACCGGCCTTGCCGGAATCCTTTTCCTCTGGGTCTTCATTCTCGTGACCATCGTGTTGTTCTTCAGAATTAACCGGACTGCTGCACTCCTTCTCATTCCCTATCTGGCCTGGGTATCCATTGCATCATACCTGAACTATGCCATTTTCATCCTGAATCCCTAGGTTTTTTCCATGAAATCCACCCCAGAAGATCCGGAAGGGATGCACCTGAAAAGATCTTTTTTTTATTTGCGGGAGGATCCTTTCTGGTTACACTGCCTTGGGAGCACAATTTCAGGACGGGCGATGATCTGATGGCGATCTCGGTTCCTCTCTGACAGATAACCATCTCACCGGCAAAGATATGCCTGTCGCCGGTTTTTCCTTCCGGAAAACCATCAATCACAATCCTCCTCACATAGGAACAAAACGGGGAGAGTGGATACAGGGGGGGTTAAACTCTTTTTTTCGGATAGCCGACAGTCGCAAGGCTCTCCCCGATTTCATCGAGTGTGGCTGGGTCGTCAATGGTTGCAGGTATCCGGTAATCGGCACCATCGGCAATTTTTTTCATAATCCCCCTAAGAATCTTCCCTGAGCGGGTCTTTGGCAGGTGTTTGACTATCACGACAACCTTGAAGGAGGCAATCGGGCCGATCTTTTCCCGCACTGTCCGGACCAGTTCCGCTCTGATATCCCGTTGATCCCTGGATACACCGGTTTTGAGGACAATGAAGCCTACAGGAACTTCACCTTTGACCTCATCACCAACCCCGGTCACGGCACATTCCGCAACATCGGGGTGTGAAGCGAGGACTTCCTCCATTGCCCCGGTCGAGAGCCGGTGACCCGCGGTGTTGATAATATCATCAGTCCGGCCCATGATCCAGAGATATCCGTCATCATCGATGAATCCTGCATCCCCGGTAAGGTAGTATCCAGGATATTCCGAAAGGTACGTCCTGATATAATCCTGGTCATTGTTCCAGAGGGTGGTGAGACAGCCGGGAGGGAGAGGAAGGCGTATTACCACGTTGCCTGTCCGCCCTGAATTCATTTCCACCCCGTGATCATCGAAAATCCGCACATCAAAACCAGGCACCGGTTTGGTACAGGATCCTGGTTTTACCGGAAGGAGATCGGTTCCGGCGAGGTTTGCCCCGATAGCCCAGCCCGTTTCGGTCTGCCACCAGTGATCGATGACCGGGACACCAAGGCGTTTCTGGGCCCAGAGCAGGGTATCAGGATCACAGCGTTCCCCGGCCAAAAAGAGCATTTTGAACCGGGACAGATCATATTTATTGATATAAGATCCCTCAGGGTCTTCGCGTTTGATGGCGCGGAAGGCGGTGGGGGCTGTGAACAGGACCGCCACCCCGTGGTCTGCGATGACCCGCCAGAATGATCCCGGATCCGGGGTACCGACCGATTTTCCTTCATACAGGATGGTGGTGCACCCATACGCGAGAGGGGCATAGACAATATATGAATGCCCTACCACCCAACCGACATCAGAAGCTGCCCAGAAGACCTCGCCCGGAGAGAGCCCGTAGATATGCTTCATACTCCATTTGAGGGCAACGAGATGACCGCCGTTGTCACGGACAACCCCCTTCGGGATTCCGGTTGTACCGGAGGTATAAAGAATATAGAGAGGATCAGTCGCTGCGACCGGAACACAATCTGCCGGTTCTGCCTCCATGAATTCTTCCCAGGTTAAATCCCGGCCCGGTTCAAGGTGTGCTGGTTTCTCAGGCCTCTGGACGATAACACACCTGACCTGACCCGCTCCGGCCAGTGAAATACTCTCATCGAGGAGGGGTTTGTAGGGAATGATCCTGCTGACTTCAATTCCACACGATGCAGAGATGATCAGGGTGGGCTGAGCATCCCTGATCCGCGCCGCGAGTTCCCGTGGAGCAAAACCGCCAAAGACGACTGAGTGTACTGCGCCTATCCGGGCGCAGGCCAGCATCGCGATGACCGTTTCCGGAATCATTGGCATGTAGATGACCACCCGGTCACCTTTCTTTACCCCTAGCTTGACCAGCCCCCCGGTGCACTGGGCGGTAAGGTCATGAAGTTCGCGATACGTATAGCGTCGGATTCTACCTGTCACAGGGCTGTCATAGATGAGGGCAAGCTGATCTCCCCGCCCCCGGTCAACATGGATATCAAGAGCGTTCCAGCAGGTATTGAGAATTCCACCTTTGAACCACCTGAAAAATGGTGGCCGGCTTGCATCGAACACGACATCCCAGGATTTTTCCCAAATCACTTCTCCGGCAGCATTTCCCCAGAACAATTCGGGATTGTCAATCGATTGCCGATATATTGTATTATAATCCGGGTTTACAATACCAACTCACCCTGACGTAGTAGAATAGGGCACTATTGCATCGGTGCAGTCAAATATTTTTTCTTCCCTTCCAGCGTCGAGGGGAGTATACTGGACCGGTACCTGCCCGTTTTTATCCTTCATTAGAAAGGACAAATACCATGAACTGAAGATATTATGGGATGGATTCCCCCCTCATCCTGCTGGTGGCCATTGGCCTTGCAATGGACTGTTTTGCTGTTTCCCTTGCCGCAGGAACCAGGATTCTGAACAGAAGGGTTTGGGCCGGACTGATTATTGGTGCAGCGTTTGGAGGTTTTCAGGCTGCCATGGCTCTGCTCGGCTGGGCTGCAGGGACCCGGGTGGAACCCCTCATCGCTTCTTTCGATCACTGGGTGGCATTCCTCATCCTTTCTCTTGTCGGCGGGAAGATGGTATACGAGGGAATTTCTGGTGAAGAGGATGAGGAGAGAGACTACCTTGCTCCCGGAATCCTCCTCATGCTCTCGTTTGCCACAAGTATTGATTCGCTCGGTGTAGGGCTCTCCCTTGCCCTGCTCTCGACCGGAATTCTCCTTCCGTCACTTATCATCGGGGGGGTCAGCCTGGCATTCTCCTTTTCCGGTGTGATGGTAGGAGGCCGGCTGGCTTCACGATTCGGAAAACCGGTTGAAGTTGCAGGAGGCATTATTCTGGTGATCATCGGGTTGAAGATTCTGGCAAATCATCTCGCGGCATAATATCCGGAAATTAGTAATCAGAGATGGAAAAGGAAGTTCCTGTGGCCTGATTATCATTCTTACTTCAGGTTTTTCAGGAGTGTGAAAACCGGCCGTTTCGGGGCAAGATTTATGGATATCTGTTCCAGATACCGCATAGAGAGTTGATTTTCATGGGAGACATCTACCAAAGCATCTACGAAAAAATGGAAAAAATCGGGATTTTTTCCATTCACCAGTATGCGGTTATTGAAAAGCCACCGTATGTACCGCTCTGCATCGATCATATCGGGCAGGATGTCTATGCCCTGTCACAAAACCCTGTTATCGACGGGGTTGTGGTTGCTGATCCGGATATGGAAATCCGGGTATCCCATCAGAGGCGGATTGCAGAACCCCTGGTGTTCCAGGATCGGTCAGGA
>CAYGWN010000022.1:0-10301 GCA_964353765.1 uncultured Methanoregula sp.
GTGGCATGGTAGGGTGAATGCTGGTGTTTCCCGAGGGTCGGATGCAGGGGGAGTACCTGCCAGAATGCCTGGCCTGCGTCGGAAAGCGCTGTTACAAAGCCGTGAGCTGCAGGCCCGACATCCCCCATCCCGAAGCGGGAAGGGAGCGAGGTCACATGCAGGAGAAGTCCTGCCCCGCGCCGGGAGATCATGGCAGAGCGATCCGGGTCTGATCCGGCCGGCCCCTCATTCCAGGTTCACTCCAAGAGCCTGCCCGAGAGCCTGGAACTCCTCCCACCATGCTGCTGCTTCCGGATCCCCTGCCGATGCCCCGGCCTTTTGGGAACGGGCATTGCCGTCCCGGACCGAGATGAAGAGGTTCTGGAGATCCCAGGGCGGGGGCGTGATCCCTGTCGTCCGGAGCAGGGAGAGAGTATGCATCACCGTCGCCAGCCGGCCACGGTCCTCCGGATGGCATACCCAGTCTTCCATGTACCTTTTGATGAACCGCCCGGAAGATTGCTGCAATGGCTCTGGAGAAGGTACGATTCCCCGGTCTGAGAAGGCCTCTGCCAGGCGCTGCAGGTCTTCTGCAGGAGACACCGGAGAGGAGAGCACCTGTTCCATCCGGACCATGAGGACGTACCAGGCCAGAAGGGAGAGGCCGGGGGGATGGTCCTTGGTCTCTTCCCCAAGACCGGTATACCGGTCAAAGAGAACCCCTGCCGCTTCATTAAAAAACCCGGTAACCCTCATGAGTTGTGAACGGAGGGCAAGCCTCTGTCCTGCAGGCGGAAATTCGGCAAGGGTGAAGACAAAGGGGAAGAATGAGGCGAGCTTTTCTGCCGCAGCAGCATATCCCTTTTTCCGGATGGTATGGAGGAGATCTCCGGAGATCTCCTGGGCGGGTATGCCGGCCGTAAAGGAGACCCCGAGCACAGCAGACGCCATTCCTGTGCCCATAACACAGTACCTGACCGGCCTTCCGGACATTGAGAGGTCGTGGGCAGGAAGGAATTCCCCGCACGAGAGAAATTCTCCGGAATAGGCATCGGCAGAGAGCGTGGATGCTCCCTTCCCTGCACTATCCATCAGCGCAAGGCAGGCGGCTTCTTTTTCCGGAGACACCACAAGGGGAACCACACATTCCCGGTATACTACGCCACCATCAGGGTACTGCGGCCGGTTGCCTTTTATCGCCGACAGGATCGCAATAAACGCTGGCTCATACAGGGTCCCTGTCCAATCGCGGGCGAGCTGGAGAGCGCGTGCTGCGTTCCGGAGGACCTGCACCGCTTCGGGATCAGCGATGTCATCAAAGAACCAGGCACAGCTGGTATGCATTGCCAGGCCCTGCCTGGCCATCTCAAGCAGGGCGAGTGCCTTTTCCTGTTCCCCCGGATCCAGGGACCGACCGGCATGATCCAGGAAGAACCGGTCAATGGATCCGGGTGAACTGTCCCGGAGTATCCTGATACTGTCATCCCTCGCAGACCAGGGGTCATGAAAGAACGCACCGGCTTCACGGCCAAAGATTTCAGAGAGGTTACGGGAGAGCGTATGGACCGCAGTGCGCAGGGGTCCCCTCCATTCGTGGCTCCATCCTGTGTGCCTCCCGGATTCACAGGCACATCCTTCATCCCACCGCCGGATACCATGGGGGCAGCTCCATGAGGTGCGTTCGACGATCCCAACTTCCCGTTCCGGTGGATGTTCTGCGAGATACTCCCCGTAGATGGTCAGGGTGCCGGGATGAGAGGACTCGATGTGGTCCAGGCACCAGCTGAGCGCCATTTCACCGAACGGGCGGTGATGACCAAATGTCTCGCCGTCCGTTGCGAAATGGAGGAGGCCGGATTCCGGAGAGAGCGAGAGGAGGCGATCGGAGAACCGGTCGCCATTCTGGAGCAGGTCTCCAAATGCCACCTCCGAACTGAGGGCAGCATTATGGAAGAAGACCGTTATCGCTTTTCCGGAAGGGAGGCGGCAGAGGTAGGGAACGGTTGTATCGATACTTCCTCCGGGGGTATCAGTCCAGTGTTCATCCTGGACGTGCCGGACCCTGCACCCCTGGTGAGGGGAAAGGAGCGTAAAGAGGATCCCGTGGTCGGCCAGTACATCGAGTGTTTCCAGGTCAACCGCCATTTCCGGCAGCCACATTCCTTCAGGATATCTCCCGAACCGGTCCTCAAAATCACGGATTCCCCATCTCACTTCGGTTTCCTTGTCGGCCCGGGAGAGCAGGGGCATGATGGGGTGGTGGTACGGGTGGGCAAGTGCACTTCCGTGCCCACAGAAGCGTTCCTGTGCCCGGGCATCTGCACGGAGAATATCATCATACACCGGGGATCGTTCACGCTCAAGCCAGGTGAGCAGCGTAGGGCCGAAATCGTAGCTGATACGGGAGTAGGTATTGGAGATCTTCCGGATGAGCCCCTGCCCGTCAAGAATCCGGGCCGCCGTATTGGGACGGTAGCATTCATCCGTGATCCGTTCGTTCCAGTCATGCCAGGGAGCGGCGGAATGTTCCCGCTCAATCACACCCGTCCACGGGTTTTCCCGGGACGGCTGGTAAAAGTGTCCGTGAATGCAGATCGTTTTCGCCATATCATTTGCCTCCACCATGTTTCAGGAGCAGGAATGCCAGCGGGGGAAGGGTAAGGGAAGCGGAGAAGGGTCTCTGGTGAAACGGGACAGGGCCTGCGGTAACAGCGCCGAAGTTGCCCATCCCTGACCCGCCGTAGTGCTCTGCATCGCTGTTGAGGATCTCCTTCCATACCCCCCCTGCCGGGAGTCCGATGCGGTAATCGTGCCGGGGCACCGGCGTAAAGTTGCAGAGGGCAAGCAGGGTGTCAGCTGAATCCGGGCTGCTGCGGATGAAGCTCACCACGATGTTCCGGGTATCCCCGTAGTCGATCCATTCGAATCCCCGGGGATCAAAATCGGTTCCATGGAGTGCCGATTCTTCCCGGTACGTCCTGTTCAGGTCCCTGACCCATTGACGCACTCCCTGATGCGCCCGGGATTCGAGGAGGTGCCACTCCAGGCCGGTCTGGTGGTCCCATTCGCACCGCTGCCCGAACTCGCTCCCCATGAAGAGCAGCTTCTTTCCCGGATGGGCAAACAGGTATCCGAAGAGCAGTCTCAGGTTGGCCAGCTTCTGCCACTCGTCCCCTGGCATCCGGCCATAGAGCGAGCCTTTCCCATGGACCACCTCATCATGGGAGAGGCCGAGCACATAATTTTCCGAATAGGCATAACACAGGGAGAAGGTCAGTTCGGGAAGGTGATAGGAACGGTGGACAGGGTCCCGGGAGAAGAACTGGAGGGTGTCATGCATCCATCCCAGGTTCCACTTCAGGCCGAACCCGACTCCCCCCGTATAGGTCGGCCGGGTCACCATCGGCCAGGCCGTCGACTCCTCGGCGATGGTCTGCACGTCCGGGTACTCTGCATAGACCGCCTCATTGAGCTTCCGGAGAAATGAGAGCGCTTCAAGATTCTCCTTTCCTCCATACTGGTTTGGCACCCATGCTCCCTCCTCCCGGGCGTAATCGAGGTAGAGCATGGAGGCCACGCCGTCCACCCGCAGACCATCAGCATGGTACAGGTCCAGCCAGAAGAGGGCACTGCTGATGAGAAATGACTGCACCTCATACCGGCCATAGTTGAAAATCAGGCTCTTCCATTCCGGGTGGAAACCCCGTTCCGGAGATGCGTGCTCATACAGGTGGGTTCCGTCAAAAAACCCAGGCCCGTGCCGGTCGGAGGGAAAATGAGAGGGTACCCAGTCCAGGATGACCCCGATCCCACGCCGGTGGAGATAATCGATGAGGTACATGAAATCACCCGGATCCCCATACCGGCTGGTCGGGGCAAAATAGCCTACGGTCTGGTAACCCCACGAACCGTAGAAGGGATGCTCCATGACCGGGAGGAACTCCACGTGCGAAAATCCCATCTCGGTAAGGTATCCGGCAAGCATGGGGGCCAGTTCCCGGTAGGTGGGAGATCGCTCTTCATCGCCCGGAATCTTCCTCCATGACCCCACATGCACCTCATAGATGGAGAGGGGGGCGGAAAGATCGCTTGTTTCTTTCCTCCTCTCCATCCATGCACGATCCCGCCATTCGAAGGCAGGGTCTGCGAGACGTGATGCTGTCGCCGGAGGTACTTCCCAGGAAAAGGCAAACGGGTCGCCCTTGTCTGCCGTGTAGGCGTGATACCGGGAGATGATATGATATTTATACCGCATACCCGTCTGCGCCCCGGGGATAAAGCCCTCCCAGATACCGGAACCGTCAGGTCTTGGGTCCAGGGGATTTGTTGCGGTATCCCATCCATTGAAGTCACCGATCACGGTGACCAGGCGGGCGTTAGGTGCCCAGACAGAAAACCATGTGCCGCTGGTGCCGTCCACCACGAGAGGGTGGCCGCCCATCTTCCGGTAAAGGCGATGATGACTTCCCTGTTTGAAGAGAAAAATATCAAATTCGGACAGCAGGGGCGAATGATCTTCTTCCCTCAACATTGTTACACTGTTTCCCATCTCTCTACTCACGGTTCCTTCTACTCACGGTTCCTTCTACCCACGGTTCCTTCTTCCTGAGTTCTGGCCGGGGTTCATCTTTTCGGGGGGGGTTTGTAATCTCGCATAGACCTGTTCCATGATGGTGCTGATCTTTTCCCAGTTGAACAGGGAGACGACTTTCTGTCTCCCTGCCAGGCCCATGGCCCGGATCCTGATCGGATCCTCGATAATATAGTTGATGCCCCAGGCAATGGAATCGGCCCTGACCGGCACCTTGATGCCATCGACGAAATTGTCAATGTTCTCTGAAAGCCCCCCCACGTCGGTCGCCACCACACACCGCTCGGCACTCCAGGCCTCAGTAAGCACCAGCCCGAAGGGTTCATTCCTGCTGGGAATGACGACCAGGTCACAGGCGTTGAGGAGCTGGAGGTATTCCTCATCAGGAATGTACCCCGTGAACTGGACCGGGAGCGCACGGCAGCGTTCCTCGAGGAACGGGCGCATATCCCCTTTTCCTGCGATAATAAACTGGACATCCCAGCGCCGCTGCAGGACCTGGGGAATGGCATCCACCAGGAGGTCAGGGCCTTTCTGGTAGACCAGGCGCCCGATGAAGAACACCAGGGGGGCGAGAGGATGAATACCGTATCGTTTTTTTACCGAGCCCGGGTCAAGCCGCACGCGGTAGGAATCGGGATAAATGCCATTGGGTGTCACCGTTATCTTGTGTTCAGGAATCCCGTACAGCCACATGATCTCGGTCTTGGCGTGTTTCGAGACCGTGGCCACCTGTCGGGCCAGATAGCCTCCTGTCCACTCTTTTTCAGATATGGCACGGAATTCAGGCCAGTTCCCAAAATTATTTCCATTTCTTCCGTATTCAGTGGAATGGTAGCTGATCACCGTCTTCCGGTCCCGGAGCTCCTCGAGGGCATCGATGCAATGCCAGTCATGGAAGTGGAGGATATCAAACGGAGGAGCATCCGATTCATGGAACTTCCGGAGCAGCCCCCTGCTCATATCATGGCAGTAGTCGAGGATATTTTCACCTTCAGGCTGGTAAAAATGGTAAAAAACGCCCTCAATATTCCGGTCCGGCCCTTCTCCCCTGGTAAAAAAGTGCACCTCATGCGTTCTTCCGAGCACCTCGGCAAGGTGGGTGACCGCCGGGGCAAGACCCCCCTCCCGCATGGCATGCAGGGATTCCCAGCAGAACTGGGCTATTTTAAGCGGTGGCATAGCTCCCGGACTCTCCCCCTCACCAGGTCTGCTGCCTCACCAGCCCGGGTGCACTGCTCTATATCCCTGGCAAGCACGGTGTCTCCGAGCACCCCGGTAATCCAGCGGGAGAAATCACCGCGGTCCTGGTGAAAGCAAAAAACCTCATCCGGAACAAATTCGAGGAACCGGGAAAATTCCTTCAGGCTGTGTGCCGAATAACCGGTATACCGTTCCGGGGAATAAAAATGGAAGGCCTTATCGGGAGGAAGGCACCGGAGAGCCCTCGCTGCGAGACGGGACCGGTGCTGGTGATGACAGGCCTCCTCGTAAAAGGCAAGATTCCGCAGGTACGCGGCAAAATAGTCATAGGCTTCCCTGCTGGTGTAGCTTGCAGCCGGTCTGCCGCACGACCCTGACCTGCCGGCCATACGGGCAAAATGATCGGTGCTCTGGAGCCGGCGCCATGACTCTTTCTCGGTGACCAGGTCTTCTGCTGCCTCAAGACACCAGAACGCCGACTGCTGGAGCATATTCTGAATCCCGGTCAGGGCGCAGATGGTGTCATGTGAGCTGAACCCGAGATCTTCCAGCTGAAGGTCTCTTTTGGATGGATTCCGGAGTACCGATTCCGGAAGGACGGTTCTGACATCATCGGAATGCAACGCTTCAGGCAGACCGCAGAAGAACTCCTCAAATGGGGAGGCATCTCTCCCGTTTCCGGAAAAAATGCCGGCGTCAAGAGAAATATGGATGCAATCCCCGGGAGTTTTTGCGATCCAGCCTGCAAATTTCTCAGCGGTGAGCGGGTACTGGTCCCAGTTTGGATCATGGAAGCGGTGGGCAATATCATCGGAGAGACGGCAGTTCCGGAGGAATATTGGCAGGTTCCGGCATGAATAGACATAATTGGGGTTCGTTCCGGAAAGGATGTGGTCATGCCCCTCGGAATAGAGGGCGGAAAACCCGAGGTTCCGGATAATGTCTGCAAGACCGGAGTTGAAACCGAATTCCGTATTTTCAAAGACCACCGGTCTCCTGCCGGCCAGCTCCTCAACCTGGTTCGCATGGCGGGTGACCTGGTAGATGAATTCATCTTTCTTTGAAAAAAGCCCGGCCACACTGTGGTAGTAGGTCTGCCCGAGGACCTCCGCACACCGGTGCTTCATGGCCTGCACCAGGATATCCGCCCCATAGGACTCATCCTCCAAGAGCTGACTGATTGCCAGACCTGATATGCTCAGGGAGAGGCATTCACCGGAATCGAGCCATTGAAAAGCACCGTGCATGGCAGGAAGGAATGCCTGGTGCAGGTACTCCCTGAAGTCCGCCTTCTGGGAGGGGGAAAAGCGGATAGTTCCTTTCTCCCTGGTTTTTGCCGGATCAAACCCTATATCGATGAAGTACGGGAAATGAATGCTCAGTCCCATACAGAGGTTTCGGCATCCCTGGTCGGCCTGCATGAGTGATGAAGGATAAGAACCCGAGGGTATATAATTTCGTCCTCACCTGATGCCCGATACCCTCCGGACAACTGCCGTTCCCTGAATTTGTGACCCCCCCCCGACGCTTTCCGTTGTGTTGTTTTTGAACTAAAGATGGTCAGTAACCCTGCATTCGCGCTGTGTTGTCGGCAATCCGGTCGTTCCTGTCCGCGTCCGGATTTCCGTCTCCCTGCCTGCGAAGGTTTGTGAGGAGCTTGAAGGGGTCGTTGTTCTGGCCATTGAGCAGGTAGCTCTCTCCATCATCGAGGATGCTCTTGATCGCGGTCCGATGGCCTTTTCCTCCCGCAAAGACATGGTACCCGGTACCGATGTCCACCACCTCATCTGGTGAACGGTTCCCATAGCTTCGAAATTTTTCGAAGTTTACGCCAGATTGATAACATCGTCTCCCCCACATACAGACCATGTCACGCAGCCGTCACCTCCTCATCGCCGGTTGCTCCCTCATCCTTATCGCCGTTCTTGCAGCAGGATGCATGAGCATTCCGGCAACGACACCGCCCGTATCATCGGAATTGAAGAAGTTCAATTCAACTGCCGAGATCGAGCAGTACCTCAAAGAGTCGATGGCAGCCGTCCAGCAGGACGGGTACTACCGCACCCTGGTTCCTACGGCGGCGATCAGCATCGATGCGAAGGCCGGGGAACAGGCCTCCGGGATCGGCATCTCTGCACCATCCGCCTGGGGTGGGGGTGGCGGGGCCGCTGGAGTCCCGTACTCGCAGACCAACGTCCAGGTTGCCGGGGTCGATGAGCCGGATATCATCAAGAATGACAACCGGTATATCTACACCATCTCCGGCCAGAACCTGGTGATCATCGACGCATATCCTGCAGCGGATGCCGCGGTAGTGTCCACCACGGAGATTGAGGACATGCCCCGGGACATCTTTGTCCAGGGGGACCGCCTGGTCCTCTTCACGACCGGAACGCCTGATGCCGGCCCATACCCCGAACCTGCCGGACCGGAGAAAATGCCTCCTTACTACATTCCCTCTCCACCCGTCACCCATGCGGTCATCTATGATATCAGTGACCGGGCACACCCCCGGGTCCTGAAAGACTACTCGATCGATGGCGATTATATCGATGCCCGGATGGTCGGGTCGCTCGTCTACCTGGTCACCCAGGAGCAGATCTACCCGTACCGCGATTATCCGGTGGTCGTCCCTGCCCTCCGCGAGGGTTCCCAGACGGTCCTCCAGCCGGATGTCTGGTACTTCGACCATCCTGAGTACCAGTATTCCTTCACCACCGTCACCGCCCTCGATGCCGCGAGCGGGAAGGAGAAGGACGCCCAGACCTACCTGCTCGGCAGCGGGAACACCCTCTATGTCTCCGAAGAGGCGATGTACGTGAGCTTTCCGCAGTATTACCCCGTAATCTACAGGGGGCAGCCGAACCTCCCGGTCCCAATGGCTGTCGATGTCGGCAGTTCTGCCGCTGAGTCGTCCGTCGCCCCGCCGGATTTCAACACCCTGACCGGGCAGGAACGGGAGTCCATCATCAAGGGCCTCCGGAACGACGAACAGGAGGCGATCCGCCGGCAGGAGGGCGACCAGACCACCACCGTCATCCACAAGATCGGCATCAGGAACGGTGCCATCACCTACCTGGCCAAAGGCGAGGTCCCCGGTACCCTCCACAACCAGTTCTCGATGGATGAATACGACGGCAACCTCCGGGTCGCGACAACCTCAAGCGTGTATTCGCCGCGGTTCGGGCAGTACACCTACAACAATGTCTATGTCCTCGACCAGGACATGGCAACGATCGGCGAACTGACCCACATTGCCGAACAGGAGAGCATCTACGCAACCCGGTTCATCGGCGACCGGCTCTACATGGTGACCTTCAGGCAGATCGACCCCTTCTTCGTGATCGATCTCTCGACGCCCCGGGACCCGGAGATCCTCGGCAAGCTGAAGATCCCCGGCTACTCCGATTACCTCCACCCCTACGATGCAACGCACATCATCGGCATCGGCAAGGAGACGGCAACCAATGACTGGGGCGGGGTCTCCACCAGCGGGGTCAAGCTTGCCCTCTTCGATGTCTCGGATGTCTCAAACCCCACCCTTCTTTCCAAGGTGCAGATCGGAGATGCCGGCTCCGACTCGGCCGCACTGGCGGACCACCACGCCTTCCTCTTTGACCGGGCAAAGAACCTCCTGGTGATCCCGGTCCGGGCGGTGACCAATGATCCGGTCACAAAAGAGGATTCCTACTCTGCCTACCGCCCGCAGATCTGGTACGGAGCCTACGTGTTCGGTCTCTCCCCCCAGACCGGGTTTACCCTCCGTGGTACCGTCCAGCATGGCGCCGGAGACTCCGGGTACTATTACTACGGCAGCTCGGCGTCGGAGGTCAAGCGCTCCCTGTATATCGGCGATGTCCTCTACACGATGTCGTCAAAGCAGATCAAGGCGAACTCCCTTGGGGATATCAATACGACTCTCGCAACCATCCCCCTTTCAGGAGGGGATGTGTTGTACCCGGTTGTGGAGAAGTAGAGGGGGATTTGGATATTTTTTTTCGAGAGTTCGGTGCGGTAGTTTTTTTTTAATTGGATATGGAGCAATATTTCTCAAGAAACGGTACACGGTGTTTGTCTGGAACAGGAACCAGAAGGACCGTTGCGCCACTGTTCGATCTCATTTGTAGTCCCGCACGGCCTGAAAGGACTTTATAAATCGCCCCTTATAAAAAACGGGCCATTCTCCGACGATATTTAAAGGACCTTCACAATCGCGTTCTGCTGGCAGATCTCAGGGCCGATCGATGTTTAGCACCTCCCCTCAGACCCCCCGATTCCAGGGCTTGTTTTGGGCATCTTTTTCGTGCATTTTATGCGGTTATTTTGGCAAAATAAGAGATTATAGAGGATATCATTTTTTGCTGAGCTCCATTTCCCGTGGAAAAGATGTCTGACAGGGAAACGGAGGCCGTATTGGGGTTATTTGGGGGATGGAAAGATGAACTCGAACTACGTATGAAAAAGTGTTTTAAATGGTAAATACTCAAATCCATCACGTCGAGTTAGCCATCCTTATTGATATGAATTC
>CAYGWN010000023.1:0-26093 GCA_964353765.1 uncultured Methanoregula sp.
GTGCATGAACTTCTCTGCCCCGATGGCACAGGCGTTATACACGTCCATGATGGTCTTGCCATCGTCAGAGACCTCGACCTCGATATCGTCACACAGTGTCCCGCAGAAGGGACAGATCACATCAGTTACCATCTTGGTCATCAGATCTCACCCCGGCATTTTTTCTGCACCAGCTCGACCGAGCCGAGTACCTTCTCATTCATGGCTATCTCCACCTCAACAGGTACGCCCTTGAAGGTCGGCATGCCTGTTGAATAGGTATTGGGGTCTGTCACCGAATTGGCCCATGGTCCCATCGGAATCCAGGCCAGCCCCGGGTGGGGGCCCTGCGTGGCTTCTATCGCCTTGACGACCACGCTCCCGTGTTTGCTGGTCACCCGCACGTTGGTGTTCCGCCATGCACCGAGTTTCTTGAGGTCCGAAGGATCCAACTCGATGATGCCGCATGCCTTGGTATAGGCGTCTTTCTCTTTTCCGCCCTCCATGGCCACACCCTGCTGGATGGTGCGTCCGGTGATCAGGTTCAGTGCAATCTTGGTCACGCTACTATCCTCCATTTAGCGGGTGAACTCTTTGAGAGGGCTTGGACCAAGATCAGTTACGGTCTTCACCACGTCTGCCACGACGACTGCCCATTTGGCCCCTTCGGATGCAGAAACAAAGGTCATCCGGAGCCTCTTGTCCTCAAGACCGATGTTTTTAAGCAGGCTCTTGACCATGAACATTCGCTTTGCCCCCTTGAAGTTGCCCGCAAGGTAGTGGCAGTCACCGAAGTGACACCCGGATACCAGGACTCCATCGGCCCCGTCCGTGAACGCCTTCAGGATAAAGAGGGGATCCACCCGCCCGGTACACATGATCCGGACGATCCTGATGTCAGGAGGATACTGGGTGCGGGCACTGCCCGCAAGGTCTGCTCCGGCATACGAACACCAGTTGCAGATGATCCCGAGGATCTGGGGTTTCCAGTCGTCGGCCATTACTTCGCACCTCCCAGCAGGAAGGCATCAATCTGGGCCACGATCTGGGGGGTTGCGAAGTGCTGCATCCAGATGGCTCCACCGGGACAGAATCCTCCGCAGGTCCCGCAGCCCTTGCACTTGGCCTCAACGACCTCCATGATTTTGCGCCCTTCCTTCTCGACCAGCGAGAGAGCCTGGTAGGGGCAGAGGTTCACGCACATACCACACCCTGCACACTTCTCCTCGATACACTGGGCAAAGTAGGGTTCAAGCTCCACTTCTCCCATATGAATCGGGATGCTTGCTGCCGATGCAGCACCTTCAGCAGAGGAAACTACATCCGGGATATCCTTGGGACCCTGGCAGACTCCGGCGACGTAGACGCCGGCTGTCGTCGTTCCGCTGGGATTCAGTTTCGGGTGAGCCTCGAGCAGCCAGCCATCAAGGGAACACGAGACCCCGAAGAGCTTGCGGGTCCGGTCGGTGTCCCAGGAGGGCTGTACCGCTGCAGCGAGTACGACCATATCAACCTCAAGTTTCATCGGGCGGTCGAGGAGGGTATCATCGGCCATGATGATGAGGTTCTTGGTTTCGGGATCCTCGAGGATGTTTGCGACCCTGCCCCTGATGAACTTGGCACCTTCATCCTGGATGCGGTAGTAGAACTCCTCATACATCTTCCCGAATGACCGGATATCCATGTAGAAGAGGTATGACTGGACCCCGGGAATCTTCTCATAGATCTGGTGGGCATGTTTGAGGGAGTACATGCAACAGAACCGCGAACAGTAGGGTTTACCGACTCCGGTATTGTCACGGGATCCGGCACAGAGAAGGAAGGCGACCCGTTTCGGGGTCTCTCCATCGCTCGGGCGGACCAGGTGACCCCCGGTCGGTCCGGACGCACAGATCAGCCGCTCAAATTCGAGGCTGTTCACCACGTTCTCGTATTTCATGTAGCCCCATTCGTCCTTCTTCTCAATCGGGAACATATCGTACCCGAGCGCAAGGATGGCCGTTCCGACCTTGACCTTCACCAGTTCATCTTTCATCTCGAGGTCGATGGCCTTCTTGTCACCGCAGACGTCAACACAGAGGTTGCACTTGATACATGAGTCGAAGTCTACCGTGTAGAGCAGCGGAACTACCTGGGGATGGTAAATATAAATAGCCTTACGGGGCTTCATATTCATCTCGAACAGGTTTGGCTTGATGACCGGACAGACCGGTTCACAGTCGCCGCATCCGTTACAGCCACCGCCACTGATGCCCATTGCCTCGGCTTCGGCCATGGAGAGGACGCCGCGTGCTTTCTTTCGGAGGGTCACATCAAAGTTGCCGATATACCCCTCGACTTCCTCCACATCAGTGTAGGTCATGAGCTCGATGTTCGGATTCCTGCCCACATCCACCATTTTCGGGGTAAGGATACACTGTGAACAGTCGAGCGTCGGAAAAGTCTTGTCGAGCTGGGACATCCGGCCGCCGATGCTGGGGCTCTTCTCAATGAGGTAGGTCTTGATCCCGGCATTGGCGAGATCGAGTGCCGCCTGCATTCCGGCTATTCCTGCTCCTACCACCAAGGCTGCCTTCTCCACCGGTACGGTCTTCGGGATGAGGTCTTGCAGGAGCGATGCCTTGGCTACAGCAATGCGGATAGTGTCCTTGGCCTTCTCAGTAGCACCCTCACGGTCATGCATGTGTACCCAGGACCCCTGCTCACGGATGTTGGCCATTTCGAACCGGAAGGGATTCAGTCCGCCTTCTTTCGTAGCAGTCCGGAATGTCGGCTCATGGAGACGGGGAGAACATGCTGCGACGACAGTCCCGGTCAGGTTGTGCTCCTTGATTGCATCGGTGATTATCTTTTGGCCGGGTGTCGAGCAGACATACTGATAATTCGCTGCATAGGCAACGTTCGGGAGGGTCTTTGAGTATTCTTCTACTTCCTTGATATCGATCGACCCGGCGATATTGGTACCGCAGTGGCAGATAAATACGCCGATGCGGGCTTCCTTCGCCGATGGTGCGGGCGGAGCGGCCTTGGTAGCTTTTGCGGCCTGTGCTGGTGCTGCCGCTTTTATCTCGGGTTTTGCTTCCTTCTTCTTGGGAGCGGTCTCTTTCTTTGTCTTCTTTTCTGCCATTTCTTATTCCTCCGTCACAGGACCTTCTGCAGGAACGGCTCGCAGCTGATGCCATGGAGATCCAGCGCGAGTTCCTGCGGGCTCATTCCCTGCGCAAGTCCGAGCAGTTCACAGTAGTGGAGCACCGGGAGGCCGTATTTCACCCCGAATTTCTCCTCGATCTCGATCTGTCCCCGGTCAAACTGGAGCTGGCAGAAGGGGCAAATCTCAGTGAGGGCGTCAACCTTGGCTTCCTTGAGGTTAATCATTTTCTCATTGGTGATGTCAAGAGAGTGAACGATATCATATCCCCGCACTCCGCCGCCTGCACCGCAACAGAGCATCTTGTTCCGGTATTCGACCGGTTCTGCACCGAGAGCTGCGACCATCTCTTCAATCCAGGTTGGGTGTTCGGTGGTCCCGAAGTGGCGCTCCTTCTTGGGCTTCATCAGGTGGCAGCCGTAGTGAACGGCGATACGGGTACCTTCAAGGGATACCTTCACACTGTCCCTGATCTTCTGGACACCCACGATGTTGGGGTCGTAGAAGAGCTCGGCAAGGTGCCAGACATCGATGGACCCCTTGAACTCCATGTCAATGCCCTTGAGCACTTCATTGACTCTCTCCTTGAGTTCCGGATGCTTCTTCAGTTTGTGGTTGACCTCCCAGATGGACTTGTAGCATCCGTTGCAGACCAGGGCAATGTCCTTCTTCATCTGCTCTGCGAGCACGAGGTTCCGGGCCGCCATGGCGTACCAGATGTCAAGGTCAATAGACCCGAATGCACCCGGGGCCGGGCAGCAACTTGCACCTTCGAGGTCGAGGAGCTTGATGCCGAGGGCTTCCGAGGTCCTGTACGAAGCACTCTCTGCACCGGGATACCGGTTGGGGGCGATACAGCCGAGGAAAAATGCATACTCACGCATCAGTCCTCACCCCTCCCGTTCTTTGACAATTCTGTCAGCGTTCTTCTTGAGCTCATAGTAGTCGAGAATATACTGGATCCCCTTCACGTACTGGGGGAACGCGTGGGTTGTCGGTGGCTCGGCGTTCATCCCGAGTTTCTTCCGCGCAGCCCGGTTGACATCGTTATTCGGCACACCGTGGCCAGTGGTATAGATGGCCTGGACGGTCTTGAGGAAGTTCACCGGGATGATGTCCCGCTTGAATGCCAGGTTCCGCATGGCCATGATGACATCAGTGGGGGCGATGTCCCGCGGGCAGCGGTCAGTGCAGCTGTAGCAGGTGGTACAGAGCCAGAGGTCAGGGTCGGTCAGGGATTCATCTTCGAGCCCCAGCAGTGCTCTCCGTACAAATTTCCGGATGCGGTACGAGCTCCGGGGTGCCGAGGGGCAGGATGCCGTACAGGTCCCGCACTGGAAGCACATGTGGGGGATAGTCATCGAGACTTTCTCAACCGTCTTGGTGAACTGGGGGTGGCTTTCATCTGCATACAGACGGGTATCCCTCAGTTTCTTCTCAAGAGCTTCAGGGTAACCTTTTGTTCGTGCCATGTCAGGGTCCCTCACGCCTTCTCCATCATTTTCAGCTGCACACTACCGGGAGTGTCTTCCTTGACCTTGGAAGTTCTCGGAGTGAACAACTTTTCCTTGATCTTGTTGAACAGGTCTGTCTCTTTGCCTTTGACCCGGATCCCGGTCCTGTGCAGCCTGATAATATCCTCACCAGGGCAGGCATTCACACAGGCACCGCAGAAAATGCAGAAATCCTTGTTGACGGCGATCGTTGGTTCAACCTTCCCCTTCAGCTGGCTTGCCGGCACATCTGATGGCATATAGATTGCATTTGCCGGGCATATTTCGACACAGGTTGAGCACCCGCCAGGACATTTCTCAGGGAAGAACTCGATCTCTCCCTCAAACAGTTTTTCGACCGTGATCGCTTCGGTCGGGCAGGTTATGGCGCACCACCTGCAGGTGCAGCACAGCTTCTGGTCAATATCAACCTGGCCGGGCGCAATCTTCGAGACGACCTCTCTCTCAACCGTGATGCACTCTTCAGGACAGATCTCAACACAGACCTTGCAGGCATCACACCTGGTCTCGTCCCACGGAAGTCCGGTGTTGGGATCGGATACTACCTCTATCTTTCCGATCTCTGCAGTGAATGGTTTGTGCTTTACCGTGATGGCCGGGCAGACTGCCCCGCAGAGACCACAGGCTGTACATTTTTCCATGTCCACCTTGAACTGGATCTTGCTGGTAAGAGCACCCTGGCGTTCTTTTCCCTTCTCATCGGCGCCTTCGAACACCGGAACATCCCGGTCGATTGCATCTCTCGGACAGACCTCATCGCAGATCGTGCACCTGACACACTTCTCGTCATCGACGTCAGCCACCATGTCGTACTGGGGGAAACCTTCTTTCTCGACAATAGGCAGCCGTTCCTCGTTGTCAACCTTGAGCGTCAGTGCATTAAAGGGGCACATGACGACGCAGACGCCACAGTAGGAACACTTCACCTCATCGATGTCGACAGGTGCTGCATAGGAGACAGCCCCCCTCCTGGTAGCACCAACGAGCCCGAGAACAATTGCCTCTTCAGGACAGGCCTCGACGCAGATACCGCACCCGGTGCAGACCTCTGCATTGAGGATCAGGTGATTTACCTGCTGGAGGAGCCTCTGTTCCTGGATGACATTGACGCCATCCCGCTTTTTGGAGAATTTTGGATACAGTGTCATTCAATAACCTCACATTTGCTCCATGTTCGTAATCAACCAACCTTGGCTTCTGACAGTACTGCTCCGCGTCCTGCCAGCCGGATCACATCGTGCGGACATGCCTCGACGCAGACTCCGCATCCGGCACACAGCTCGGAATTGAAGTCGAGGATCATCGCTTTCCCATGCTTCACCTTGTAGATCTTCTCATTGGTCACCGGATCCAGGGTGAAGAGTTCAAGCGCATCCACAGGGCATGCGACCACACAATTATTGCAGCCGGTACAGCGCTCCATGTTAACGTGTAATGCAAATGCCATGCTTTTTTCACGCACCAGCTCTAGATCGATTCAAAAATCGACTAAAAAAGAATGGTTAACCTATACACATAAACCTGTCTAAATTCCCCCTAGGAGGGATTTTCGCTCACCGTAGCAATATTAAATCAATGTACTTTATTTATCTCAATGTTAATAATATTTAAAAAAAGAAGCCCGAATTGAATTGCGCTTCGTTAAGTACGTACCTGTTTGAGCAGGTTGATAGCTAGGAGAAAATCCCTTCCCCCAGACGACAGCATAGAGAAACCTATTTAAAGAATAGTTCCTGGAATAACCACCCGGAATCTTTGAGAAAATCAATGAGAAAATTTATTCTAGGTTTGTCTTGTTACCTTGTGTGAAACAGAGGTACATGACATGGAAATAAACGGAGTGCCAATCGAAAATACCTATGCGGAGGCCTTTCCGACATGGATATCCCGCATCATCATCACTGCGGTAACTGAAGAATGGGCATTGAGAGCAGCAACAGAAGCCACTGGTTTTGCGACGTCTGCTATCGGGTGTCCCTGTGAGGCTGGCATTGAGGGAATCCTGGGAGCAGAAGAGACACCGGACGGGAGGCCCGGGGCATCCATTCTCATCTGTGCCTCAAAGAAGAAGCTCAAGGAGCAGGTCGTTGAAAGACTCGCCGAGTGCGTTCTCACCGCTCCCACCACCGCAGTCTTCGATGGCCTGCCTGATGCTGCAGAGAAGATAGCGGTCAAACTCCACTTCTTTGGTGATGGCTACGAATACCAAAAAGAGGTCGGGGGAAGGAAATGCTGGGTCATTCCTGTCATGGAGGGTGAATACATCGGCGAAGAAGAATTCGGCATCATCAAAGGTGTTGCCGGTGGCAATTTCTTTGTGATGGGTGAGAACCAGATGGCCGCTCTCATGGGTGCACAGGCCGCGTCAGATGCCATCCAGGCGGTGTGCGGGGTTATAACCAGTTTCCCGGGTGGAATCGTGGCCAGCGGATCCAAGGTCGGGTCAAACAAATACAAGTTCATGCCGGCCAGCACGAACGAGAAGTACTGCCCGACGCTGCGGGAGAAAGTGCCGGACACCAAGGTCCCTCCCGGGATTAAAGCCCTCTATGAGATTGTAATTGACGGGCTTGATGAGGAATGCGTTGCTGAGGCCATGGCCAGGGGCATCGAGGCCGCCTGCACGGTCCCCGGAGTCAAATTCATCAGTGCTGGTAATTTTGGCGGGACACTTGGCCCGTATAAATTTGAACTCCATAAACTCTTTTAAATTTTTCTCTCTCCTGCCGGAACGATTGCCTTAAATATCTTATCACCGATAATCTTGTTAACGAGATTTTCGGCAATAAACAGGAGAAGGGTACCGGCAAATGCCGGAAGGAACCGTGGGCCTGATGAGATACGAAGACAGACCGGCATCACCGCACAATCCGGGTGGGGATGAAGGAGACGAAGTACTCAAAGACCCGTATCTCATTCAGTACCCCTATATTGCTGCGGTCGCCGATGACAGGGGAACGGCAATCGAGCTGATTGAGGTCTTTGACTGTATCGGCGGGGCCATGTGGTCAAAATATCACTATGCAAAGAGCCCGGTCGTACGGTCAGTGAGGAACTGTGGTTCCACCATGCGGTATCTCCTGGAACCCGGTAGTGCCGACCTCGATCTCCAGGGTTCCCGGTTTCCGGCCGGGATTTGCGGTGCGGGAGTGGAGGATGACGAGATTGAGATCTCCTATATCGGACTTGGAGGCGGAGGAGTAGGGGCATCGGGCTGCCGGTCTTTCGCAGGAGGAGTCAACAGGTGCCTGAGTGATCCTTCCGGCGGGGGAAAAAGAGCAGGATCGACTATCTGGGTACCACGGAGACAACGGGTCCTGATCGGTATTGATGACACGGATACTCCTGATGAAGGGGCAACCTGGACCCTCGCCCACAATATCGCCCGGGCAGTTGAAGATGAAGCCTCCCGCTACCTCTCCCACACCATCGTCCAGCTCTTTCCTGTCCCGTACCGGACCAAGAACTGTGTCAGCATTGTGTGCGAGTTTGCATCGTCCGAACCGGAAACCCTTTGCGACCGGTTCAGGCGGCTGCTTGAGCGGTATACCCTTTCCGATGATACCGGTATGGCGGTCTATACCGGTTTTGACCCGGGGGCACTCCTCCCCTTCGGCTGGGCGGTCAAGAAAGGTGAGGTGAGGAAGGACCACATACCCCATATCGGAGAAGGGAAGCTGGAGCTTACCCTTGAAGGACGGGGCATCATCGGTGCTGTTGCCGCCCTGCCCTTCTTCACCAATTACGAGGAGGCACTCCTGTTATGGACTGGATCGGCCTGAAGGCCCGGGTGCTCGAGAACGGGACAGCCCGCCTCACCGGTCATGATGCTCGTCCGTACATCTCCTCCTCTACCGCTGGTCCGGGTGCGGGGAGATCCGGGTCAGTCTTTTTCTCGACCGGTAACGGGAGAGTCAAGCTCGCCCTTGATCCCGGGAGTCCGGTAACGATACAGCATAATGGTGGAGGGACTGCATTCCTGCAGCTTGATGGCCAGAGGATCACCGGATACCTCGAACCCGTAGCCCTCCACTGTCCGCGGCAGGCATATCTGACCGTGACCAGCGGCTGTGTATACCGCTGCAGGTATTGCGAAGTGCCGGCCGTATCAGCGGGAAGGAAGACCCCGGAGGAAATCAGGGCACTGGTCGAGTCAGTGGCAGATGATATTGATGCCATAGCCATTACCAGCGGGGTCTTCACGAGTATCAGCGAAGAAGAAGACTATGTTGTCTCTGTAATCCAATCACTGCCCGATCTCGGCGTCCCTGTCGGTGTATCGATCTTTCCCGGAGAGAATACAGCAGAACGGCTGTATGACGCAGGGGTCGCTGAAGTGAAGTTCAACCTCGAGACCGCGACCCGGGATCTCTTCTCTGCCATGTGCCCCGGACTTGACCGGGACGCTGTCTGGAGAGCACTCGCCCGGTCTGTGCCGCTCTTTGGAAAGGGGCATGTCTTTTCAAATATTATCGTCGGGATCGGTGAGTCTGATGATGACCTTGAGAAATGTATCCGGAAACTGTGTGCAATCGGAGTAATACCGGTTATCCGCCCGCTCACTCCGGCCGGTGAGCTATCCGGATACCCGCGTCCCCCTGCAGAGCGGCTCATCCATATCCAGGCAATCCATGCACGGGCACTCCGTGAGGCCGGTCTTGATCCCCGGGCTGCCCGGACCATGTGTGTTAAATGTACCGGATGTGACCTGGTTCCCGGGAGGGATGCACCGTTATGAACGGCTTCGAGGTGGTGGCTGAAGCACTGCTGAAGGCCGGGGATTGTTTTTACACCGTCCCCGGCTATCCGGTCACCGAACTGGGAGCAATGGTACAGGCCGGATCAACGGTAGGGGAGAAGGTTGCCCTTGAGTATGCCCTCGGGGATTCCCTCGCAGGCAGGAGAGCAGCGGTCATCATGAAGAATGTGGGCCTGAATGCCTGTGCAGATCCGCTCATCGAGGCGACAACCCAGGGGCTTATCGGCGGAGTCGTGGTAGTTGCGGGAGATGACCCCGGTGCGGAAGCTTCCACAAATACCCAGGATTCACGCTACTATGGTGAACTTGGGCAGCTGCCGGTACTCGAACCGGGTCCGGACTCCTGTGCAGAGAGTGTGGAAGATGCATTTACGGCATCAGAGCAGTTCTCCCGGGTAGCACTCATCCGCGTCACCCCCGAACTCCTGTTTGCTCCGGCAGGCTGGAAGAGCGTCCCGAGGAGCCATGGAAAAGGAAGTATTGCACCTCCCGGCCTCACCATGAAAGGACGGGCCACCCGGGCCGATTCGTTCCTCCCGGCCATGTTTGCCTGGTCTGAGAACCACAGACTGAATAAATTCTGCGGCGGAATCGCAGGAGTGGGTGCGGTCCGGGCTGATTCAGGGATCGTGACGGTATATCCGCCTCCGGACGGTATCAGGGCTTTCAGGGAGATAAGGGAAATCGGCCGGCCGTTTGTCCGGGAGCATAGAAACATCGAACCTGGTCTGGCAGCCGGGGAGCCTGAAACCATTGAGATGCGGGGATATTGCAGGACCTTCTGCCCGGGATGCCCGTTTATTCCGTTATTTGATCTCCTGAAGCAGAAGAAGATGGAAGTGGTCGCCGATGCCGGTTGTTCGATCCTTTCCATGAATCCGCCATACCTGCTGGCAGCAGCAACCTATGGCCTTGGAACGGCGATCGGTGTGGCGGCAACGAGTACAGGAGTAGCCCTGATTGGTGATTATGCCCTGGTTCACTCCGGTCTTCAGAGCCTCATCGATGTGTATGAGAAGAAGATCCCGCTGCTGTCTATCGTCCTGAACAACCGCTGCATGGGGATGACCGGAGGACAGGAGGTACCTGACCCGGAGCGCTATATAGCCTGGGCAGATCCCGTCCGGGTGAACGCGTCGGATACCGAACAACTCGGGCGGCTGCTCGTCCCCCCCTCAGGGCCCGTGACCGTAATTGTTGGGGGGACATGCCCTGAAGGGAGGCACCATGGAACCGTGGAATGTTGAGATCTGTGATGTGACACTGAGAGATGGCGAACAGACTCCTGGTGTATCATTCACCTGTGAAGAGAAGCAGGATATTGCCGGAAAACTGGATGAGATTGGCATCGAGGTCATTGAAGCCGGGTTTCCCGCCGTTTCACGCTACGAAAAGGAGTGCGTCACCTGCATTGCCCGGATGGGCCTCGATGCCCGGGTCTGCTGCCTTGCCCGTGCCAGAGAGGGAGATGTCGAGGTGGCACTCGATTGCGACGTGGACATGGTGAGTATCTTTATTGCAACCTCTGATCTCCATATCCGCCATAAATACAGGAAACCCCGGGAAGAGGTTCTTTCCAGTGCACTGGATATGATCGATCTGGCCCGTGACCACGGTATCAGGGTCCGTTTTGCAGCTGAGGATGCCTCCCGGACTGATATCAGCTTTTTAAAAGAGGTATACCTGAAGGGAGAGGAGCGGGGGGCCGACCTCCTCAGTTTTGCGGATACCGTGGGTTGCCTGGTTCCGGTCGAAATGTATGCCATTATGAGCGATCTGGTGGCCACGGTCAGAAAACCACTCTGTGCCCACTGTCACAATGATATGGGGTGTGCTTCGGCAAACACCATTACCGCGGCACAGGCCGGGGCCTTCCAGCTCCATACCACGGTCAATGGCATCGGTGAGCGGGCAGGAAATGCCGCCCTCGAAGAAGTCCTCGTTGCGCTCAGGATGAAAGGGGGTGTTGACCGCTATGATCTCTCCCATCTCCATGCACTCTCGGGCATAGTGGAAAAATACTCCGGTATCGTACTCCAGAAGACAAAACCGGTGGTTGGGGAACATGCCTTTTCCCATGAGAGCGGCATCCACATTGCTGCCATTCTCGAGGATCCCCGGACCTATGAATACTTCCTCCCCGATATGGTTGGAGGAGAACGCCGGTTTATCCTTGGAAAACATACCGGAAAGAAAGCCCTGGAACATGTGGTGGCATCCCTTGGTTACCATTTAAACGAGCAGCAGATCTGCACAGTACTCGATGAAGTGAAGGAACTCGGGGAGAGCAAATGCGGTATCACTCCCGAAACCCTCAGCGCCCTGATCCGGCATGCCCAGAAGGAGAAACAGGGATGACCCCCCTCTCCGAACGCATTCTCGGGGCACCGGCCGGAGCATATGTGGATTGTATGGTCGACCAGGCCTACGTTCATGATGGGACGGGCGTGCTCACCCTGGAGACCTGGAAGGCACTTGAATGCGGGGAGATCGCGTTTCCGGACCGGATATCCGTCCTTTTCGATCATATCATCCCGGCCAATAATTCCATTACCGCGGACCTCCAGCGTGAACTCCGGAATTTTGCCTGCAGTCACGACCTCTGTTTTTCTGACATCGGGGGAGGGATCTGCCATCAGCTGATGGGTGAGGGGAAAGTTCTTCCCGGAGAGATTGTCGTTGGTGCTGATTCCCATACCTGTACCCTTGGCGCTTTCGGTGCATTTGCTACGGGGGTGGGGGCCACCGACATGGCAGCCATCTGGGTCACCGGTTCAACCTGGTTCCGGGTGCCTGAATCCATCGGTATCTTCCTCTCGGGAAGGCTCTGCGGGGATGCAGAGGCAAAAGACCTTGCCCTGACCTACGTGTCCCGCCTGGGTATGGACGGGGCGACCTACCATGCCCTGGAGTTCGTGGGGGACGCCATCCCTCATCTCTCGATGGACTCACGCCTCACCCTCAGTAACCTCGCGGTGGAGACAGGAGCGAAGACAGGCATGTTCTATGCAGACGCCGTTACCTGCGGGTACCTCGAATCATTCGGGAAGACCACAAAACCCCAGGAACCGGCATCCCCGCACTACACACAGGAACTGGGATTCGAGCTTGAGGATATTGTGCCCGTTATCGCTGTTCCTCCCCGGGTGGATACCCTCCGGCCGGTAGCTGATCTCTGTGGTATCCCTCTCGATCAGGTCTTCATCGGGACCTGCACCAACGGCAGGTATGAGGATCTCTCGCGTCTTGCTTCGATTATCAGGGGGGGGAAAGTCAGGATCCGGACCATCGTAGCCCCCGCTTCACGGGCGGTGCTGGAAGAGGCTGCCCGGACCGGCATCCTCTTCGATATCATCACTGCCGGATGCACAGTCATTCCGCCGGGATGTGGTCCCTGTCTCGGCGCTCACACGGGGGTGATCGGTGAAGGAGAGGTCTGCCTGTCCACATCGAACCGGAACTTCATCAACAGGATGGGTGTAGGCGGGGATGTTTACCTCTCCTCGGTCTCAACAGCAGCGGCAAGTGCCCTAGCCGGAGAGATTACCGTCCCGGGAGGGAATGTATGAGGGTAAAGGGGTATGCTGTCTGCCTCCCGGCAGATATTGATACCGACCTTATCATAGCCGGCCGGTATCTCCGCACAAAAGACCGGAATGTCTGGTCCGCCCGCGTGTTCGAGGATCTCGATCCCGAACTCGCCGGAAAGCTCAAAGGTGCAGTGATAGTCGCCGGTAAAAATTTTGGCTGCGGGTCATCCCGCGAACAGGCAGCTGTAGCCCTCAAGGGGGCTGGAGTTGCCGGGATTGTCGCCCCGACATTTGCCCGCATTTTTTTCAGGAATGCCATCAACCTGGGCATACCCCTTGCAGAGGCGGACTTCCCCTGCCACAGCGGTGAGCAGGTAATCATCGATTTTACCTCAGGCATCGTGGAGACTGGATCGTGCATACGGAACATCACCCCCCTTTCACCCCGGATGCTTGAAATTCTCGCTGCCGGAGGGCTCGTTGAACACTGGAGACAACATCGATGATCTTTCCCAGGTTGTGCAAGGAAGTCGGCTATGCCTCCACCAGGCCGTGCGGGGACAGGGTGTATTTCCTCTCGCGATATCTTATCCACGCGACGGAACATGGACACGAGGTGCTGGAAGTACTCCCTCAGCCGAAAGGGAAAGGCCTGATGCGGACAATCGCAGGGACAAGGGTTCTTGCAGGGGTTGACGAAGTAACCTGGTACCCCCAGAAGGTCCAGCTCCACAACAGGTCCCGTCTCGTCCGCCTGGCTAGGGATTCAGGAACACGCTGCACGATATTTACCGGGCATGATGAACACACTACCTTTGTGCTCGATCCCGACCCCTCCCTCTTCCAGACCGTTTCTGTTTATGATATCACCCCGCCCCGGCCGAGCCTGTCGGCAACACTCCGCGACCTTGAAGAAGCGGGAATGTTTGGGGAACTGGATGTGCACTTCGAACATACGCTCCGCGACATCTCGCAAATTGATGCTGACGTCTATCCCTGCCGGGCATCAGGTTTTAAAAAAACACTCGATGCCGATCTCCTGATCGGCGGGGAGCGCGTCGCCGGATGTCAGACCGCCCGGGAGATTATGAAGGAATGCTACCGGGAAGGGTTTGAGGTTACGGACATCTGCCCGCTGTCGATGGCAGCTGATGAACCCTTTATCGCCCGCTGTTGCCGGAAGGAGCGGGAGGGAATAGGAACGTTCAGTGGAAAATTCGGCGCAGTGGTGCACTGGGGTGCATCACCGTACGAGATATGGGCTGCAGTCCGGGACCTGCTTGCACGGTGGAGGGAACAATCGTGAAGATAGCTGTTGTTGAGGGTGATGGAATCGGGCATGAGGTGATACCTCCCACCCGGGATCTCCTGGAGATTCTCCGGCCTGATTTCGAATTCTTCCCTGTCGATGTGGGATATGGAAAATGGGAACGCACCGGCCAGGCGATGGGCAGTGACGATATAGCGCTACTGGCATCTGCGGATGCCATCCTGTTCGGTGCAATAACCACCCCGCCTGCCCCGGATTACCAGAGCGTAATTGTACGGATCCGGAAAGAACTCGATCTCTTTGCAAACATCCGGCCTGTCAAAGGACCCGGCGTGGACATCATCGTGGTCAGGGAAAACACCGAGGGTCTCTATTCCGGTATTGAGAAGATAGAGGAAGACACTGCCTGCACCGTCAGGTGCATCACCCGCAAAGGGAGTGAACGGATATCACGGTATGCCTGCAGACTTGCCGGACAGCGCCGGGATCTGACTATCGGGCATAAGGCAAATGTTCTCAAGTCCGATGTCTTTTTCCGGAACATCTGCATTGCCGAGGCCGGGAAGGCAAACGTCCCGGTCAAGGAGTGCTATATCGACGCCCTCTGCCTTGATGTCCTTATGCATCCTGAAAAATACGATATCATCGTAACCACCAACCTATTCGGTGATATTCTGTCCGATGTGGCCGCGTATCTTGTGGGCGGCCTGGGGCTCCTCCCCAGCGGAAATATCGGGGAGAAGCATGCTCTCTTTGAGCCGGTTCATGGCAGTGCCCCGGATATTGCCGGGAGGGACAGAGCAAACCCCGTCGCCGCCATGAGGAGTGCAGCCCTCCTCCTCTCTCATGTTGGTGACCAGGAGGGTGCAGGACTCATGGAACAGGCCATCCAGAATACCTTCTCAAAGGGTATCAGGACCCGGGATCTTGGGGGGATGGCGGGAACCCGTGCCTTTGCCGGGCATGTCCGGCAGGAACTGATAAGGCTGGCCGGAAAACGGTAAAAAAAATAGAGGATGATGTAGGTAGGAAGGGCATAGTCTCCCTATTGCTGTGTTCTGGCATCGAACGAACGCGACTGATGACTTCTTTCTTCGTGGCACTCCCCTACTGCGAAGGCGCAACTCAAGCTCTGGCCACTCCGGTGAGGCAGAACCAGTGGCCATGGCAGGACGCCTCCGGGTAATCAGGGCATGTACCCTGACTTACCGGGAAGGCATCTTTCCATGGCGTTATTTAAAATAGTACGATACCCGTGGTTCAAAGAGGTTCCTGCAGGTTTGATGGTCAAAAACCCCGGTCACAGGGTGTACCGGCATGCATGGAAGTGTTTATCCCCGCGTGGCATACATCAGAACCAGGAGATGCATCCATGGTGAGGGTTGGTGTCCATGTCTCAATAGCCGGGTCAATTGCCAGATCAGTTGAACGGGCAGAGGCGGCCGGCTGCGATACCTTCCAGATATTTACGAGGAACCCGCGGGGCTGGGCATGGAAGGATCTTGATCCGGGTGAAGCGGCACTGTTCCGTGAATTAATCTCCCAGAGCGGGCTCTTCCCCTGTGTTGATCACATGCCTTACCTCCCCAATCTCGCTACGGGAAAGGCAGATTTCAGGGAAAAAACAATCTCGACCCTCACCGCTGAACTTCATCGGTGCGGGATCCTTGGCATCCCCTACCTCGTTACCCACCTTGGTCACCATCCGGGAGAGGACATCCGGGTCGGGCGGGCACGGTTGATCGAAGCCATAAACCATTGCCTGGGAGAGGTCGATAACACGGTGACGCTCCTCCTTGAGAATACTGCAGGGGAAAAAAACGGGGTCGGTTCATCATTTGAGGACATCGCGGCAGTGGTGGAGGGAATCGGGAATACCAGGCGTATCGGAATCTGTTTCGATACCTGCCATGCTTTTGGTGCCGGATACGATCTCCGGACCCCGGAAGGGATTGAATCTACGGTCGCCCGGTTTGATGAACTGCTGGCACTCAGGAGCTGCAGGATCATTCACCTGAACGATTCGAAAGGGGATCTCGGGAGTGGTCTCGACCGTCATGAACATATCGGGATGGGCAGGATCGGAGAGGACGGGTTCCGGCACATCCTTGCCGAGGAGTTCTTCCGTTCCCGCCCGCTCATCTGCGAAACTCCGGTGGACAGCCGGCGTGACGATGCAGGGAATATCCAGGCGGTACGGCAGCTTGCATCAGGATAGGTGGCCACGAATTATTGGAACAACCGGTGACAGCCAGGTGGAGAACAGCCCCCTCCCTGCCAGATACGGCTTTTCCTGTTTCCTGAACCAGGCGGTTTTTTTCCAGGGCATTTCTCCCGGACCCGTGCCACACTACAAGAGGATGAGTGCAAACGCCCATTTCAGTCCGCAGGCTCTCCGCGATAGTATGCTGGAGAATCCGGAACCGCCGGAATGTGTTCTCTCCGCCGGGACTCCTGAGAGCCCCACGATCCGGCACCGTAGTATAGAGCATGATATGGTTTACAGCCAGGAACACAAAAGATCCGGTCTGCTTTCAAATAATCTTTTTACCAACGATAATTGAGAATCCAGAAGCAAATGTGCGGTTAAATAAGTGAGCGATTCTTTTTTTTTATACAGGCCGCGGAATGACAGGGTTTTCAGTCAGGGGTGATGGAATTCCGCCCCCCAACCGGATAGTCTGTGCCTATTATAACCGGATGGAACAAATGCATAAGTGTGAAGGCGACGATAGACGGCCTCTTCGTGCGACTGGGGGAGGAGGGCAGAACGCTCTATGATCAGAGCGGCTACGGGAGGCCTGAGGGGAGCGGCCTCCGTCTCACCCCTGACGAGGCCTGCTACCTTTTCCACCGTGGCCGGATCGAAATCGGGGGGTATGATTTCGACACCTTCATCGCCCAGTTCGCCCGGAAACCTGAATTTTTCCGCAGGTTTCTCGTGTACCGTGACCTTCGGGATCGGGGATACGCGGTCCAGACCGGGCCCCATGACTTCAGGGTATTCCGGAGAGGCCAGCGCCCGGGGACCGGGCGGTCCCAGTACATGGTCCGGGTCCTTTCAGAACGGGATCTCATCGATTTTGAAGATCTCGTCCGCGAATCAGGAACCTCCACCCACATGCGAAAACAGCATATCCTTGCCGTTGTCGATGATGAGAATGAGCTCACCTACTATGACATCAAGGTCCAGGACCTGCCCGGTACGGGAAACCTGAACGATACCCCCTGCCTCGAAGGAACACTGGTAGGACGTTTCGCTGTCGTCCATGTCCCCCCCTCCCGGAAGGATCCGGTATCAAGCTATGGTATGAACCTTGATCCTGATCGCATGGTGCTCTCACCCGTGGAGATTATCCACCTGATTGAGGCCGGAACACTGACGCTTTTTGACGGAGGGGAACAGGTCAGCCGTGACCGGTTTTTTACCATGGTCTCAGCCCAGGACGGGGAAGTGGCTGAAAAGGCTGCGGTATACCATGACCTCCGGAATCGCGGGTACGTGCCGAAGACCGGATACAAGTTCGGTCATCACTTCAGGGTATACTCAGGGCAGAAAATCCATTCCGAGATGCTCGTCCATGCCATAGCCGGAGGAATCCGCCTTTCCATGAGCAGCATCTCCCGGTCGGTCCGCCTCGCCCATAGCGTGAAAAAGAAGATGTTGTTTGCCTATCAAGGTACTACAGGAATCCAATACGTCGAATTTGGACGAATAAAACTGTGAGAGAGAACATATGGAGGAGATAAATCCCTGGGCAAACCAGCAGACCCTCGATATTCAGCGGCTCTTTTCTGAGTTTGGCATCGAGCCCATTGACAATATCATCGGGATGCTCCCGGAAGTGCCCTACTTCATGAAGAGGGGGATTGTCATCGGTCACCGGGATTATACCCCCATTGCCGGCTGTATCCGGGACGGGAAACCGTTCCACATCCTTACCGGATTCATGCCTTCCGGCCATCCCCACCTCGGCCATCTGATGGTGATGAAAGAGGTCGTCTGGCATATACAGCAGGGGGGAAACGGGTTCATCACCATCGCGGATCGTGAAGCCCACGCCGTCCGGGATACGAGCTGGGAGAAGTGCAGGGAATATGGCAGGGAGTATCTCGCCTGCCTCTATGCCCTCGGATTTGAGGGGGAGACCTATTTCCAGAGCAGGAACGACCTCCTGAAGGATCTGGCATTCGAGTCCTCTATCCGGGTCAACCTCTCCGAACTCCAGTCAATTTATGGTTTTTCCCAGGAGACCTCGCTCGGGCACATGATGAGCGTCATCACCCAGGTGGCGGATATCCTCTATCCCCAGGTTGAGAGCTACCCTGCACCGACCGTTGTTCCTGTCGGCATCGACCAGGACCCCCATATCAGGCTCACCCGGGGGGTTGCCCACAAGCTCAGGATGTTCACCGTTGAGGATCGGGGACAGTATATCAGTGTGCGCTCGAAGAACGCCCCGCCTGCAGCCCTGGACATGGTCCACAACCGCTATCCCCGTTCAAAGAAGTATGAAGGGCACGTGGACATCCCGGGTTCCGCCTGTACAGAAGTGAGTGCAGTGGTACGGGAGATCGAGATCTCCTTCGGTGGTTTCGGTTTCTTCTCCCCCTCTTCGACCTACCACCTTTTTATCCCCGGTCTCCAGGGAGGAAAGATGTCAAGCAGCATCCCGGAGAGCACCATCAGTTTCACCGAGCCTGATGAGATCGTGAAAAAGAAGGTGATGGCAGCCCTCACCGGGGGGCGTGCAACACTCGCCGAACAGCGCGAACAGGGAGGCGAACCGGAACGATGCCCGCTCTTCCTGCTCAATCTCTTTCACATGGTTGATGACGACCCGCAGCTTGAGGAGCTCCGGACAAAATGCCGGTCAGGACAGTTGATGTGCGGCCAGTGCAAAAAGGAGACCGCAGAGAGGGTTCTCTCCTTCATCCATGACATGCAGGAGAAAATGGCTGCGGTTGAGCATCTGATAGAGGTGTGATCCATGGATCTGACATTGAATGAGAAGAGGCTCCTGGGCGTACTCGCCCCTCCCGGGAGCGCTGATCCAGCCAGTCTCGCGAAACAATTGTCAGTCCCCCTTGAGGCTGTAATCCAGTATGCCTACCTGCTCCAGGACAGGGGTCTGGCCACGGTGAAAAGAACCGTTGAAAAACACTACACCCTCACCGATGAGGGGGTCCGCTATGCCCGGGAGGGGCTGCCGGAACGACAGCTCCTGGATAGTTTTGGCTCCTCAATTCCCATGGCCGATCTGACCAGGCACCCGCTGGCAAAGATCGGGATTGGCCAGATGCGAAAGAAGGGATGGATCACCATCAGGGGTGGAGTGGTGGAGAAGACCGGGACTTCAGAACCCGGAGACGATGAAGCAGCCCTGAAAGATCCGTCGAATGAAAAGAAAGGGACCAGCGATCTGCTCAGACGGGGACTCCTCGAAGAGAGTGAAGAGGTTTCGTACCATATATCTCTCACGCCTGAGGGAAAAGGGGTTTGTGAGAGGGGGATTGACACCAGAGAAGAGACGGGGACTCTCACCAGGGATCAGATCATCTCAGGGAACTGGGAGCACCTCAGGCTCAGGAAATATCATATCGGGACGCTTCCCCGAAGGGTGTATCCGGGAAAGATTCACCCTTACCAGCGTCTGATAGAGGAGATGCGGGGGATTCTCCTTGAGATGGGATTCACCGAGATCTACGGGGAAATCGTCCAGAGCTCGTTCTGGAACTTTGATGCCCTCTTCCAGCCCCAGGATCACCCGGCCCGGGAGATGCAGGATACCTTCCACTTAAACGAACGGGCCGGGCTGCCCCCGGGGTTTGAAAAGGTGAGGGACATGCACCTGCACGGGGGTACAACCTCCTCCTCAGGATGGGGCGGGAAGTGGAGCGAGGATAAAGCCGCACAGTGCGTACTCCGGACCCATTCCACCAGCCTCTCTATCCGGCATCTTGCAGAACACCCGGACCCGCCGCAGAAAGCCTTCTGCATCAGCAGGGTATACCGCCGTGAAGCGATCGACCCGACCCACCTTCCCGAGTTTGAACAGCTGGAAGGGGTGGTGATGGATGAAGGTGTTCACTTCTGTCATCTGCTCGGCTATCTGAAAGAGTTTTACACCCGGATGGGCTTTACCGGCGTCCGGTTCAGACCAGGATACTTCCCTTATACCGAACCGAGCGTGGAACCCGAAGTGTACGTCCCGGCGCTTGGCTGGGTGGAAATGGGTGGTGCGGGAATCTTCAGGGAGGAGGTTACTGCCCCGCTCGGAATCCGTCACCCGGTCCTCGCATGGGGCCTTGGGGTGAGCAGGATAGCCATGCTCCGTCTGGGATTGCAGGACCTCCGCCTCCTGTACCGGAGCGATATTGACTGGGTCAGGGATACCCCGTCCCTCCTCCCTGGTCCGGGAACAGAGGGTGATTAACAGCATGGCAGTCATTACCCTGTACTACCGGTACCTGGAACGGCTGACCGGTGCTGACCGGGACGTGATCATCTCCCGGCTTCCTATGCTGGGGTCTGATATCGAGCGGCTCGAAGATGATCACTGCGATGTCGAGTTCTTCCCCAACCGCCCTGATCTCTTCTCAGTTGAAGGAGTCGCCCGGGCTTTACGGGGATTTCTCGGGATTGAGACCGGGCTTCCGGAATACCGGGTCAACCCGTCCGGGATCCGGTTCACCGTGGACCCCGGTCTTGCATCTATCAGACCCTTCTTAGGCTCAGCGGTCATCAGGGGGGTCTCATTTGATGAGGAGGCAATCCAGAGCATTATGGCTCTCCAGGAAGCCCTCCACTGGGCTGTAGGAAGGGGCAGGAGCAAAGTTGCCATCGGAATCCATGACCTCGACCAGGTAACTCCCCCATTCCGTTACATCGCCTCGGAAAGGACCCGCAGGTTTGTCCCGCTCGATTACCGCGAGGATCTTTCCATGGAGGAGATACTCGGGGAACATCCCAAAGGACGGATGTTCTCCCACATCGTGCAGGATTTTCCACAGTTCCCCCTTATTATCGATGATCTGGGCCGGGTTCTCTCATTCCCTCCGATTATCAATGGTGAACTTACACGGGTAACTCCTGATACCAGGAACATGCTCCTCGATACGACCGGAACTGATGAGCGGGCAGTCCGCACCGCAGTCAACATTATCTGTACTGCCATGGCCGAAGCCGGAGCCATAATCGAGAGTGTTGAAATCGAGGGAATCCGATGGCCGGATCTCAGTCCTTTCATCCGGTATATTCAGACCGCGGAGTGCAACAAATTGCTCGGTACGGCACTCACTCCGGATGAGATTGCCGGGCTTCTCAGGAAAATGCGCTATGGTGCAGCCCCGGCCGGCGATGGGACGATCAGGGTGGAAGTCCCCTGTTACCGGTCCGATATCATGCACGACTGGGATCTTTTCGAGGATGTGGCCATTGCGTATGGGTATCAGAACTTTGCGGTTGGCATCTCACCGACGTTTGCTATCGGAAAACCACATCCGGTCAATGTCATCGGAAACCTTGTGCGCCATGTTATGACCGGGTTTGGTTTTATCGAAGTCATCCCGTTTACCCTCTCCAATGAGCAGGTCCAGTTCTCCCATATGCAGCGGCCGGTCCGGAAGGACGTGCTCCGGGTCATGCACCCCATCACCGAGGATCACACCCTGGTACGGAGTGATCTCCTCCCGCTCCTCCTTGAAATCTGCCAGGTGAACCGGCACCGGGAGCTCCCGCAGCGGATATTCTGCGTGGGGGACGTTGTCCGGGGAACGATAACCTCCCAGAAAACTGCATGGGTGAGCATCCATCCTGCAGCTGATTTTACCGAAGCCTATGCCCATGCCGATGCTCTGTGCAGGGAGTTATCGCTCTCGTTCAGTGTCAGGGAATCAGACGATCCGGCATTTATCGATGGAAGGAGGGGCGATGTCCTAGTGAAAGGAGAGAGGATGGGGGTGTTTGGGGAGATCCATCCTGCTGTCCTGGCTGCATTTGAACTGGAGCACTCAGTCGCAGCGATGGAACTTGATCTCAAAGCCTTACCGGGATACCCCGTTTCGCCAGGTACTCCTTGACCTGGCGTACAGTATACTCCCCGTAATGGAAGACACTTGCAGCGAGGCAGGCATCTGCTTTTCCATACACAAATCCATCGTAGAAGTGGTCGAGCGTTCCTACCCCTCCGCTGGCGATAACCGGGACACCCACTGCTTCGGAAATTGCCCGGGTGACAGGAATATCAAAACCCATTTTGGTACCATCGGTTTCCATACTGGTGAGCAGGATTTCGCCAGCACCCCGTTCTTCTGCGTCCTTGGCCCAGGTAACGGCATCAATACCGGTGGGCTTGCTGCCGCCATAGATTACCACTTCATACCAGCAGCTGGAACCGTCAGGGAGCATGACCGCTGTAGCATCGGGATTCGGGGTATAGTTTCTCCTGACATCTTCGGCAAGAACAATACACTGGGTTCCGAACCGGGATGATCCCCTGCTGATGATAGCGGGGTCAAGGACCGCGCTGGTGTTGATACTCACTTTGTCTGCGCCGGCCCGGAGTATCTGCTGGATATCATCGACCGTCCGGATGCCGCCCCCTACCGTCAGGGGAAGGAAGAGCTGATCCGCGGCCCTCCCGATCACCTCGAGCATGGTGCCCCGGTGTTCTTTTGATGCAGTGATATCCAGGAAGACCACCTCATCAGCACCCTGTTCATTGTAGCGCTCAGCAAGCTCGACCGGGTCACCGGCATCACGGAGTTCGATGAAATGTGTTCCCTTGACCACCCGACCGTCCTTCAGATCGAGACAGGGGATAATCCGCCTGGTCAGTGTCATAACTACAAGTCAGACCGGCACCATATCATAGTTTTGAACCATGCGCCCGGAAATTCGGCGAGTTTTATCTGATAGCGGCCTCCAGTATTATACGAAACGGAACTTCCGGGATGGAAATCCAGCAGCAAGAAACAGGCAGCTCTGCCCGGACCCCTGGTGTACTATGGACCGAGGAATGCAGAAGATTGAATGGGCACGCCAGTATATGCCGGTGCTGGGTGCGATTAAAACGACATTTGAGAAGGAACGTCCTCTTGAGGGCCTCCGGATTGGTATGGCCCTCCATGTCGAGGCAAAAACCGCAAATCTCGCGTCAACCCTGGCGGCAGGCGGGGCAGCGATTGCGATTACCGGTTGTAACCCGCTCTCAACGCAGGATGATGTGGCCGCTGCCCTGCATGCCATGCATGGAATTGCCTGCTATGCCCGGCGCGGGGCAACGATTGAGGAGTACTACACCGCGATTGACAGGGTGCTTGATTCCCGCCCCCATATCGTCATTGATGACGGCATGGATCTCATCCACCGTCTCCACACGAAGCGGACAGATGCCATCGAATCCATCATCGGTGGTTGTGAAGAGACCACGACCGGCGTCCACCGCCTCCGGGCGATGGCCCTCCAGAACCAGCTCCGGTTTCCGGTACTTGCCGTCAATGACACCCCCATGAAGCGGTTCTTTGACAATGTCCACGGAACAGGAGAGAGTGCGCTTACCGCGATCATGGTGACTACCAATGTCCTGATGGCAGGGAAGTGCGTGGTCGTGGCCGGGTACGGGTTTTGCGGGAGGGGTCTTGCCCGGAAGCTCCATGGTCTTGGTGCCCGCGTCGTTGTGACCGAGGTGGATGCCCGGCGGGCACTCGAAGCGTACATGGACGGTTTTATGGTTATGCCCATGGAAAACGCCGCGGCATGCGGGGAGATCTTCATCACCACCACCGGTAACACCAGCGTGATCACCAGCCACCATTTCAAGCTCATGCGGAATGGTGCGATCCTCTCGAATGCCGGTCACTTCAATGTCGAGATTGATGTAGGGTGGCTTGAAGAGAACGCGGATCAGATCATCCGGAGAGATGGCATCGATACCTACCGCGTATTCGGGAAAAACCTCCATGTCCTTGCAGAAGGGAGACTGGTGAACCTTGCCATACCCAAAGGCATGGGGCATCCCATCGAGGTCATGGATCTGAGCTTTGCCCTCCAGGCCCTCTGTACCGGCTACCTTGGCAAACAGGGGCATAACCTGGTTCCCGGGGTGCACAGCGTCCCTGAATCCATTGACAATGAGGTTGCAATGACAAAATTGAAGGCCCTCGGCCTCTCCATCGATAACCTGACCTCAGAACAGCAGAAATACCTGAGCAGCTGGAGCGAAGGCACCTGAGTCGGGGAGAAACCGTGATATCTCTTTTTTCACGGGGAATGGTTTTCTTTGGGGAGGGGGTATTCCTCCTCTGCGAAAAGGCCTGACTCCTCTTTTTTCACTATCTTTTTTTTGGTCTTCTTGAGAAGATTCCGGACATGAGGAATTCACGGTCGCAGAAGAGGTATTCCTGGGCATACCCGGCATATCTCCCAAACCGGGATCTGCCCTCGCGGGCTATCTCTTCGGAACCTGCGGAAGCAGGGAGGGAGTACCAGTGCTGCATGATCCGGGTAATCCAGATGTCCACGGGAAAGACATCATACCTCCCGAATGCAAAGAGGAGGACACAGTCCGCCACCTTCGGACCCACGCCTCTGAACAGCACCAGCTCCTTTCTTGCCTCAGGGGTGGACGCCGCTGCTATCTTCTCGGCCCAGCCCGGGTTCCGGGTAATCATGGATGCTGTCTCACAGAGATAGGGGGAACGGTACCCAAGGCTGCACCGTGCAAGGTCACACATATCTGATGAAGCGAGTATATCTGCAGAAGGAAAACTGAACGCCGTCTGCGAACCGGTGGTCAGGGGTTCACCAAATGATGAGGATAACAGAGCTATCTTCTTTCTGATCCCCGGGATATTGGCATAGGTTGCACAAATATAAGAAGCGAGGCATTCCCATGGCTGTTGCCGTATGATACGCAGTCCCCTGCACCGTTCAAGGGAACCGTGAATGACAGGGTCGCGGTCGATAGATTGCAGGATCTCCTCCAGGTCAAGTTCGAGCTGAAAATAATCCCGGATCGTGTCCTCTCGTGCCCCGCTGAATATGAGTATCCGGTCCTCCTGGCGCATCCGGATGACCTCCCGTCCGATCACACCCTGCCACCAGGCCCCCCTCTTCTCCCAGCGGAACACCTGGCCGCAGCTGAGTGTACGGTCAAGAGAAAAGGGGCCGGTATCCGGGATCATGATGCGTGACATGCTGGAGAACTTAGTTGAAGCAGGCCGGGGACAAAAAGATCTCGGTTCTGTCAGCAGAGATGAAGCCTGACTCTTTCATTCCGCACCCGCATGATTTTAATGCTCTGGTGACGATTCTTCCCTATGGAACTGACCGATACCCTGAAAAGCTTTCTCGAGAACGGTGAAGACTGGGAACGGAAGACGACCTCAATCAGGGGAGTGACCATTCTGAAGCTTCCCCAGACCAAATCGAGACCCGCATCACTGGCAATCGAGATCAACCCCCTCAACGAAAAGGGTGCACCGATGAAGAAGAAAGGGGTCATGATTATGGGCCATTCCGACCTGTATGCATTCCGTGAAATTTTCAATAACGAAAAAACGGAGATCCTTATCAGTTCCATTGAATCCATCACCCCTTCCCGCAAAGCGGTGAAGGGAGATCAGGAAGATGTACTCCAGGTCTGATACCCATCTCCTCTCTTTTTTCAAATGACGGACAGGATAGTCATATATTCCCAGACAATCAAAATGAGATCGATCTCAACCAGAATAGAGGACTGGAGATTGAAAGATGCAGATACCAGCCGGTTCTTCACGATGGACGAGTGCGATAATTATCCTGTCGGCCATCATGATCGTCATGGTCCTGTTCTCAGGCTGTATAACCCGGCCCCCGTTGAATGGTGAAAAGCCGGAAGTCCCTGATATC